>JAVETC010000064.1:0-6676 GCA_034006225.1 Desulfuromonas sp.
GGAGGTCAATTTGTTCGAGAAAAAGCCAATTTCATCACTGGTTACTGATGCTCTTAAGCATATATCAGAACCTCTCGAATCTAACCAGTTGAATCTGTTTAACTATTAACCGGACAGTAGTGATCAGAAATATAAAAGCTACTGATCTCTACTATGATTTGCGTTGGATTTCGTTACACCCCACCCAACCGTTTTACGCTGCAAGAAGCCTACTTGGACAAAACCTTGTTTAAAACAGGGATTAATCGTTACGGCCTGTCAAGTGGCCCAAACTCCATAGATAATGAATTTAAATTAGCCCATTAGTCACAGCAGGACAATAAATAAAGCTTTATTCTTGGCTAATTAAAGCATCACCACACTAATAAAGCGCCCATTACGTGCTCAACCCGCCATCAGAATTGGCGTCAAACCGTATAAGTTACTTGACGCAAGACACAAACTAAGACTGTTAGTGCGATATATTTAATAGCGGTTTGATAAAGCAGAAAATGAAACGGGGAAGCAATGATAGGATAAACAGATTACACTACAGTGGCTTAAAATAAAAAGCCTGTAATCACAGGTGCATATACTATCTACAACAAATCTGGACTTCAATTTGTTGGCGGGAATCGAACCAAAGCCTGAACAACTCTCGCCGAAAGTCTTTTAGCTATATTAATTTAAGCGTCTTTTTCATAACTAGCACTTACAAGCTCTACCGTGATTAAAAGTCGTGTGGCAAAGATTGTGGCAAAGCTTGTAAATGGCTAGCGTAGATACAAAAAGAGGCCTCTTATCAGCTAGATAGGAGACCTCTTTTGTCAATGGCGGCGGGAATCGATTTTTAGTAATAAATTACTGTAATTACTGAATATTACAAATAGTGCTTTTATGGCATACCAACATATATACCAACAAATTATTTTATAGAGCACCTTACACAATCTCTTCTTCCTGTAAAATATGATCAGCAACTCCATATTTTACAGCCTGTACAGCACCTAGCCAAAAATCACGTTCAATATCGGCTTTAATCTGATCTACAGGTTTTCCAGTAAACTCTGCCAACAACTCTGCTAGCAGTTCATTGCTGCGTTGTAGTTCTTGACACTGGCGTTGCAAGTCTGGCGCGGCTCCATAACATCCTCCACTAACAGGGTGAAGTAATACGCGGCTATGCTTTGAAATATAACGCTCTCCTTTTGTTCCGGCGGCCAATAGTACTGCAGCCATGCTGCAAGCTTGCCCTAGGCATAGAGTTTTAATTGTGCAGCCTGTCGCATGTAAGGCGTCCACGATTGCAAGACCAGCGGGAACCTCTCCACCATTACTACAAATATTCAAGGTTATAGGTTCGCTGCTCTTGCTGGCCAAAAATAGAGCCTGTGTAATTATCTCTTTAGCTGAGTCTGCATCGACGATGTTAAACAATACTAGATTGCGCCGTTTTAGCAGATCGCTAGATCTAGAGTTGCTAAAAATCATACTAGCCCCTTGTTGATCAAATATTCACCACCATCTGTTGCAAAAGTAGTTTTTAACCATTCATTTATTGCAGTTTTAGTGGTGGCAACTGATCTATTTTTACTGTTAGGCTGAGGGATACGATTAATCGGAAAATCTAGTTGTTCGCGCCATACTTTTAATGTTGCTTGCGTCACTCCGGTATATCCGCTGATCTCTTGCCAGCCTATTAATAATTCTCTTAATTCGTCAGACATAAATACCCTTTCTTACCACTGCTGCGAACGTAGCCATAAAGCAAAAGTGGCCATATTCATAGTGACATTGTGATTAAGGCCGCCCTTGGCGTTAGAATCTAGCCTTAATAGTGATAGCTTGATAATCCAACCACCATCACTATCAAGCCAAGCCATAGCGCCCCATTCGTTTACATTGGCCTCAAATAACGCATTGACCCAACTAGCATCAATATCAAGTGGCCTAGCTGGGAACAACTTCACACGTAAATCATCAATGAGAATTGCTCCCTTTAGCCGCTTTACTACTACGTTATCAACCTCGGATTTAATTTCAGCGATAAAGCTTTTATGGCGAGATTCTGCCAATTTAGAAAAACGGTCTTTTTTTATTGCGTGAACAGATCTTCTTATCATGCGAAATATTCACCGACACCAGAAGCCTCAACCAGTTTATGCTTAATATTTGCCTGTGCTATTTGCACAGCCTCAGCATCAAAGCACTCTGCTAAACACTTCATAACCGCGTTACCGCTCGTGGCATAAGCCAATACACAGGCACTTGCTAAAGCTTCATCTTGTTGTTGATTTGTAAGGGCTGATCTAGCTGCTGAATTAAGATACAGCGCCCGCGCATTATCCAAATTCCATTGGCAAAGGTCGAGCTCCGGCAACGATAATACTTCATCTAGCAACTTCCTGTCGGTCTCGTCCAACAACGATAATTCTTGTTTATATTCGTCTAACTGCTCACGTGCTGCTGTTTGCGATTTAACGCTTAAATCTCCACCCGACATGAGGCTTTTTGATAGATCAGTAGCTGTGTTTTTTAAGTTTTTTTCAAGCTCTGCCTGTACGGTACGAATAGCGGCTTGCCGTTCTTTAATCTCTCGTCGCTTGGCAAGTGCGGTAGCGCGCCGACCGGTTGATTTATTGAGAATATTGCAATGTTTTTTTAGGTTGTCGCTAATTTCAGCATCTACGATTATTTTATTTTTTGTGGTCATGGCTTGTCCTTAGAGATTAGTTCGTGTTTTAATGCAGTGGTCAACAACGATGTCAAAATCTGGTTGTGCGATATCGACGGCATCTTTAAGTAGCTCGTTCATTTGTTTCATTTGGCGGTCAATCTCTGAAATTGCCGCCTTTATGGTTGACTTACTGATCCCGTTTTTTTTCTTTTTATCTTCCAGTGATTCGCGATATTGGCTTAATGCAGCCATTGCACCACTGAAAAAAATCACACGCTGCTCAGCTGTTGCCTGTGCCCCCGGCGGGCACTTCCAACCAGGCGCGGCAATTGCAACCATGTATTCCTGCTCGACCATGCTTTAATCCTCCACTTCGTTTTTAATTTCCTCTTCGGCCAGATCTATCTTGTTTTGAATATCGACCATCCCAGCTTCAACAGTGGCGATAATTCGTCGATAAGCCTGCAGTGCTCCACTGTAAAAGATCTTTCTAGTTCTTGGTCCTGCTGTTTTTGCGGGTTGTTCACTCATCGTTTAAATTTCCTTTCAATGGGTTGTTGGAATCCATACCGAGGGCAACAGATCAATGATCCATTGACGCAAATCAACGCCTTGTTGATAAGCTTCGCTGGGATCTTTGCCAGTCGGTACAGGTGAATTAATAGTTGTGTCGTACCATCTCAGCCACTTTTCGGCGGCGGTTTGCCCTGCCTCGTCACTATCGAGGGCAACTAAAATCAGGTTGGCGCGGCTGAGGGCATCGTGCGCGCGGTCGTCAGGTCGTGCGCTACTGTTGCCCAGTGCGAGCACTCCGACAAGATCACCGACGAATTGATCTAACAAAATAGCGTCAAGCTGAGATTCAACGACGACAATCACAGGTTGATCCCTGTGGTTTAACAGCGGCGCTGTACCTGATCCCGGCATAACGTGATAGCTCAGCGTTGGCATAATCCGTTGACGGTCTTTTTTTGGTCTGCGAATCCGAATACTATCAACACGATCGTTGATAAAATTAGGGATCGCGATTCCGCGCGGTATCCATAGCGCGTTGGGTTTTTTGTTGTCGGTTTTAGGATCAAGCCCCCACTTAGAACGGCTCGAATATAAACAATCACGCTGACCACCAATAAAACCTAGCCCCCACTTGGCGGCCTGCTGTGCGCTGATTCCGCGCGTTGCCAGATAATTAAGCTGCTCTTTATTCTCCTGTAGGGCTTGTCCAGCGTTCATAACCAGTTCAAGGGCTTGTTGTTGCCACTTTTGAACAGGTTGTTGACATTTGCGCGGCTCCATATTTGGCTCAGGCGGTTGTTTTTCTATTGGGGTATAGTGTGGCCTTACTTTTTGTTTTTCCAACTTCTTACCTGTGCGGGCTGCTGCCTCCTTAAAACTTAATCCGTTGAAGTGCATCAAAAACTTGATGCAGTCACCACCGATACCACAGCGCCGACACCAGAACGACCCTTCCCCCTCGTTTTGCTCCGGCCACACATGAAAGCAATCCGTTCCACCACAACGAGGGCATGGGCTGTGATATTCGCCGCCCTTGGCGCTACTGACCTTTTTGGCGTGAATGCCGTGGTTGTTTTTGAGAAAACCGAGGATCATTTTTTGCCCATTTTGAGGAAAAACCGTTAAAACCACTGACCAAGCGACACAAGCGAAATTCTTTTTTTTCGTAACATGTTGAAATTACAATACTGTTACAGGTTGTCATTTCACTTGGTGTTCTGACACCTTTTCCTTTTTATATATTTTTTACTTATTTATTTATTTATTTTTCTAGTAAAGCGAAACAAGTGAAATAAAGTACAATAAAGCAATAAAATCAAATACTTAACTGTGGCACTTTGCTTAATTGAAGTGTAATCAATCCGGCAAAGTGAAAAATGAGTTTGATTGCAGGATTATTTCGTATTCTTTGCACCTTGCCCCCGCTTTGTATTTCACCCTTTTTTTCAGGTCGGAAAAGAATGTTTTGCTGCCCCATGGTTTACAGGTACGGGTTTTTTCTGCCCACAGGCAAAAGTCATCATGTAATGGGGTTGCCGCCGTCCAACCGCTGCTGCTGGTGTCCTGCCGATCCGCCAACCACATACCGAGAACATCCTCCGCCTGGACATATTCAGCGCCACGGTCAAGTACTGACTTCGGTGGCGTGAGACCTTCGCGCAAATACAACAGACCACCACGAACAATCCACGCCAGTGTGCCTGATCGTTCTGTGGCAAACTTTTTTTCAAGGTCGGGATCATAGGCAATTTCGTTTGAATCCGGGCGCGGTGGTCGATCCATCACCACCTTGGACACAAAGTCAATAATCCGTAACCGATCCATCCCGGCGGCATCATCGCCACTGCAATGTGGTACCGAATTACAGGCCAGAAACAAGGTGCATTTCGGCTGGAACGTGCTCTGTTTTTTGGCGTAACCGTAACGCGCCGCTATGGTGTCGCCGCCGGTCGCCAATTTTAGCTTGGCGGTGTCAAAGGCACTGCGCCCAGGCAACTCAGCGCCAAACACCAAGCGGGTACCGGATAGTGCCATCATCTCCGGTGTTGGTCCGGTGCTCTGAAAGCGTTGTTCCATGAATAACGAGGCCGGAACCGATGTGCATATCTCATCACCGAGTGCCCGGCGCAACTCTTCGACCAGTGCAGATTTCCCGTTGCGTCCGCTGCCCAACAGCACATAAGCAAAATGCTCACGGCGCAAGCCTAACAGTGCACTACCGATCACCTTCTGCATGTAGTGACGCAGGGCGGCATCGGGAAAAATCTGCTCCATGAAGCCATCACAGGTAGGGCTTGGTTGCTCGACGCTGAGAAACGGCGTCGGAATGAACAGCGTGATGTAATCATCTGGCTGGCCATCGCGTAGCTGCCCGTTTTTGAGGTTGATTACACCAGTCGGGCACGCTATCCGGGTTGTGTCTCGGTTGAACACAGCACTGGTGACGGTCATCAGTGGTGCGCCGGTTTTTGGATCGCGGGCCATCTTGGATAGTTCGAGGGTGTTTCTGATTCCAGCCACTGAGCGTAGGCGGTTGATCCGGCGCTTGAATATTCGCCACATTTCAATATCTTCTTTTTTGCCAGGCATGATCATTTCATATTCACTAGCCACGCCTTCAACGAGGCTTTCGGCGAACTTGGTCTGATCTTCCTGCCAATGGTGGTTAGCAAAAGCCATCCAGTGTTCGAGGTCGCTGCACCACAACACTTTGCCGAGGTGCAGCCGGGCGAACAGATCCGCGTCACCCGCTTCATTTCGCGAAAAACAGCTGCGAAGATAGTCCTCGCCTATTTCAATCTTTTTATCAGTCATGGTTTACCGTATCTGGGATATTTGGGTAATATTTGTAATACTTTTCCAAAATTCCAAGTCAATACTAAAAATTAAATGGATATGAATATTGGGGCTTTGCCTCCCGTAGTAGCGCCTATGTTCAAAAGGACCCGCGATTTATTGCGCCTGACATTGATAAATGTCAGTTGGGTCGCCTTGATCATCACAGGGGGAACGGGGTTTTTATGCCGTTAGACTATTGAGCCAAGCCTGAACATCTGATTCTTTCCATACGGTACAGCGGCTGCTTAGGCGTAATGGTTGTGGAAATTTGCCTTGTGATACGTAACTCCACAGAGTGCTCTTGCCAATAGGAACAATCTCTAGCACTTGTGGTACTCGTAATAGGCGTGCGGTTTGATTGGTAGTGTTTTGCATAGACTCCTCCTTGTATGTAGCGTGGAGGCTTTTTTGAAATAAAAAAGCCCCACATGGTGTTGTTGTCTCCATGTGGGGCTAAGTTAGGTTATTTGGTTTTTGTTGTCGCGGGGTGAAAAAAAACTATTTAATCCCCCCCCCTTTTTTTATTCAGGACCTAGGCGTAGTAATGCTAACCTAAAATTGATCAGTAAACAGGGGTTGTGCTAACAGAAAATTGACCACCATGAGCAAACATCTCCGGTTAGAATCGAGTCTTAGATGAGACTCTGCATTCTAAAAGGAGGAAAG
>JAVETC010000005.1:0-137123 GCA_034006225.1 Desulfuromonas sp.
GAGAAGCAACCAGAGAAGCAACCAGAGAAGCAACCAGAGAAGCAACCAGAGAAGCAACCAGAGAAGCAACCAGAGAAGCAACCAGAGAAGCAACCAGAGAAGCAACCAGAGAAGGCCGCCGAAAAAATAGATCTGGAGCATCTTATTTTAGCCTATCTGACTGCGGGGCGCTGCTAGTGGCAACTAAAAATATACTGATTAGGAACAGCTGTGTTTAGAAATAGTTTAATCACGCGGATTGTGGTGATGAATGTCATACTGCTGACGGTGGGAATTGGGGTGTTTACCGCTTTTCACTACCAGCGCGACCGCGATAATATGATTGAGATGACCACCAATGGTGCCGAAATTTTGATGGCAACTATTGAAAATGCGATATTCAACTCCAAGTGCAAGGGTGATCCAGCACGGTTACACCAGACCTTGGCGTTTATTGCCAATAACCCGAGTTTGTTAAGTATCCGCATTTTTGATCCCCAAGATGGTCGAATAGCTAATTCGTCTAATATTGAGGAGATATCCCAGCAGATTGACGTACAGGATATGCAGATATTCAGTGCAGGGAAAAGCTCGGGGATATTCACCTACCGCGGTGAAGAGGTGTTGAGTATAGTCAAACCGATCAATTCTCGTCCGCTGTGTCAGCAGTGTCATGCGCCCGATAAACAGGTGCTGGGGGTGTTGAACATTAACTACTCCATGCGCGGTACAGTGGAGCGCCTTGCGCAATCATCTCAGTGTTTTACCATGTCTATGGTCTTTATAACCATGCTGTTATCCTTTGGCGTTGCCACCATTCTTGTGCGCTTTGTGCGTAATCCTATTCGGGTTATTGCCCGGCGCATGGCGCTGGTAGAAGCGGGAGATTTGAGTGTGCGGATGGTGCCAAAACATCAGGACGAGATCTCATCGCTGATGTTGAGCTTCAACTCTATGGTGGAAAAATTGGCCACAGCGAAAGAAGAGCTGGAGCAGGTGCATTTTCGTCAGTTGGAGCAAGCCGATCGTTTGGCCTCTATTGGTGAGATGGCCACCGGTATGGCTCACGAAATTAAGAATCCTCTCGCGGGTATTAGCGGTGCGGTTACCGTTTTGGCGGATGATTTACCCCCAGATGATGAGCGGCGTCAGGTGGTGCACGATATTTTGGCGCAGATTGCTCGGTTAAATAAAACGGCAACAGATCTGCTCAAGTTCGGTCGGCCCGGTTTACCGCAGTGCGATTATTTAGATATAAATGAAATAGTTAAGGAAACGCTGTTTTTTGTCGCCCAGCACCCCGAGGCTAAGTCAGTAAAGCAAGTTACCGAGCTGAGCGCTGACCTGCCCTGTGTGTGGGCAGACCGCAAACAGGTGCAGCAACTGCTGCTGAACATTATTATCAACGCGCTGCAGGCCATGTCTGGTGGTGGGGTGTTAATTATCCAGACGGATAACTACTGTGGCTCTGATACAAAAAATTATGTGCGTATTCGTATCATCGATACAGGGACAGGACTGAGCACAGAGCATATCGAAAAGATTTTTACCCCATTTTTTACAACTAAGAATCAGGGTACTGGCTTAGGCTTGGCAATATGCAAACAGTTGGTAGAACAGAACAGTGGGAAGATTGCGGTCATGAGTACTCCGGGCAAGGGGACTACCTTTACGATTATATTGCCAGCAGTGGCTTTGCCTCTATCTCAGAGGGAAGAGGATATAGATGAATAAAAACAGAATTTTAGTCGTTGATGATGAACATTTAATTCGCTGGTCACTGGAGCAGAGCCTAAAAAAACAGGGCTATCAGGTGCACACGGTAGCTTCAGGTGAAGAGGCTGTAGAATATGTGCATAATGAGTCTCCCGACCTAGTCCTGCTGGATATTCAGTTGCCCGGTATCGACGGCATTGAGACTTTAGAGCGGATAAAAGAGATCGATAGTTTTATCAGCGTAATTATGATTACCGCTCTGGGCGTATTGGAGACGGCAGTTAAGGCTATGCAACTTGGTGCCTACGATTATATCAATAAGCCCTTCAATCTGGATGAGCTGTCAGTCGTGCTGCGCAAGGCGATGGAAACTCAATCATTAAAAAAAGAGGTTGAGCATCTGCGCACGGAGAAAAAGCGTAGCCAGGGGCAGTCAAAGATTGTGGCGCAGAGTGACCATATGGCCAACGTGATGGAGATGGTCGCCAAAATTGCCAAAAGTGATGCCGCCACGGTGTTAGTGCAGGGCGAAAGTGGCACTGGCAAGGAGTTGGTGGCGCGCGCACTGCACTACGACAGTAATCGCAGCGAGCAGCCATTTATGGCGATTAACTGTGCCGCGGTTCCGGAAACCTTGCTGGAAAGCGAGTTGATGGGGCATGAAAAAGGTGCGTTTACCGACGCCAAAATGCAGAAAAAAGGTCTGTTTGAGCTAGCAAATCGTGGCACGGTTTTTCTGGACGAAATAGGCGATATGCCCATGGGAACTCAGGCTAAGTTGCTGCGAGTTCTCGAAGAGCGCTCGTTCCGCCGCATCGGTGGTACTAAGGATATTCACGTCGATATCCGGATTGTTGCTGCTACCAACAAAGAGTTGCTCAAGGCGATTGAGGATGGCTCCTTTCGCAAGGATCTCTACTATCGCATTCAGGTGATTCCCATATTCTTACCACCACTGCGTGAACGCCCCGATGATATTTTGCCTCTGGCGCACTACTTCGTCCGCCATTTCAATGCTGAATTTGGCAAAAGCGTTAAAGGCTTCTCCCGCACTGCAGAAAAGTATCTCCTCGACTATGATTGGCCGGGCAATATCCGCGAACTACGCAATGTTATTGAGCGGGCAATTATTCTTGAAAGTGGCGATCTGCTCAAGTTGGAGTTGTTGCCCTGTGAGATGGCTAAGCAAACCAATAGTTCGCATGGCAGCGGTTTTCAGATTCCACCGGAGGGAATTGATATAGAGGTGGTGGAAAAGCAGTTGATTCAGCAGGCGTTGGCTATGAGCAATGGCAACCAATCGCAAGCGGCACGTAAGTTACATCTGGGCATCGACGCCTTTCGCTACCGCATGAAAAAATTTGGTCTGTTGTAAAGTACCCTGGCAGCGCTGGCGGTACTCTGCTAGCTCCAACTCCATAAACCTCTAATTTGTGATGTTTACATGACCAAACCTCAGCGCCTGTTTCTCATCGACGGATCCTCATATATCTACCGTGCCTACTACGCCATTCGCCACCTGTCCAACTCGCAGGGGTTGGCTTGCAATGCGGTGTTGGGTTTTACCAAGATGCTGCTCAAGGTGATTCGTGAGCACAATCCCGACCAGTTGGTGGTGGTGTTTGATGCTAAAGGGCCGACCTTTCGCAAGGATCTCTATCCGGAGTATAAGGCCAATCGTGCCAAAATGCCTGAAGATCTGGTGCCACAGATTCCCTACATTAAACAGGTTGTAGCGGCGTTTAACTTTGCCAGTATCGAACGCAGCGGTTTTGAGGCCGATGATATTATCGCCACCTTGGCACGACAAAAATCGGCACAGGGTTGTGAAGTTGTAATCGTCACTGGTGATAAAGACCTGATGCAGGTGGTCAGCGAGCGGGTGTGGCTGCTGGATACCATGAAGGATAAGTTGTCCGGTCTTGATGAGGTGGCAGAACGTTTTGGTGGCACGCCTGACAAAGTGATAGAGGTGCAGGCGTTGGCTGGCGATAGCGCCGATAATATTCCCGGCGTACCTGGTATTGGGGAAAAGACCGCTAAGCAGCTAATTGCTCAGTTTGGTAGCGTAGAGAACCTGTTGGCCAATATCTCTGAGGTCAAAGGGGCTAAACGTCAGGAGAATTTGCGTAATTTTGCTGATCAAGCGCGGCTGTCGCGCACCCTGGTTACTCTGGTAGATGATATGCAGCTCGAGATGGATAGCGTAGATTTCTCTCTGCGCGAGCCGGACAGCGCACAGTTGGCGCAGCTGTTTAAAGAGCTGGAGTTTACACAACTGTACAATGAATTTGCCCCAGTTGAGGTTGTTACTGCGCAGTTGAGTGGCACCTATAGCTGCGTAACAACCCCTGAGCAGTTGAGCGCTATGCTGGAACAGCTGCGGCAAGCTCCCTATATAAGTTTGGATACCGAGACTACGTCACTAAAGGCGTTGGAGGCCGATTTGGTTGGTCTCTCCTTTGCTGTCGAGGCTGGCCACGGCTGGTATGTGCCGGTTGCCCATGTCGGAGCGGGCGCAGAGGAGCAGTTGCCGCTCAATCAAGTGATGGAAGCTCTGCGTCCTGTGCTCGAAGATGCTCAATATCCCAAGGTAGGACAGAACCTAAAATATGACGCGCTGGTTTTGCGCCGTGCCGGTATTTGTCTGGCAGGAATTGTTGCCGATACCATGCTGATGTCGTACCTGCTCTATCCGGCGTCGCGCTCACATGGATTGGACAGCATGGCTGCCGAATTTTTGCAGCACAAGATGATAGCCTACAGCGATGTGACTGGCAGCGGTAAAAAGCAGATAGGTTTTGCCGAAGTTGCCTTAGATAGTGCTACACAATACGCGGCGGAAGACGCGGATATTACTCTGCAACTGTTCCACCTATTTCAGCCGCAGCTAGAAGGAGAACTGCGTACTCTGTTTGATAACGTCGAATTGCCGTTACTGCAGGTGTTGATCGAGATGGAGTGGGTGGGGGTTGGTGTCGATTGTGCTCAGCTTGATGCTTTGAGTGCGGACTTCGCTAACCAGATTGAGGTGCTTGAACAGCAGATCTATCAACTTGCCGACGGTGAATTTAATATCAACTCCCCGAAGCAGTTGGGCGAGGTTCTATTTGATAAATTGGGGCTGGCGCACGGGAAAAAGACCAAGACCGGATGGTCAACTGCTGTGGATGTGTTGCAAAAACTTGCCGATCAGCACGAGATTGTCGCACTGGTGTTGGAGTATCGTTCTTTGGCAAAGTTGAAAGGCACCTATACCGATAGCTTGCCGCGCTTGATTCATCCCGATACTGGCCGGATTCACACCTCATTTAATCAGGCTGTTACTGCAACAGGGCGCTTGTCCTCCAGCGATCCCAATCTGCAAAATATTCCTATCCGTAGTGCTGCGGGCAAGGCTATTCGCGCAGCATTTATTCCCGCACCGGGGCAAATATTGCTGGCGGCGGATTATTCTCAGATCGAATTACGCGTCATGGCGCACTTGGCCAATGAACCGGCGCTGCAACGCAGTTTTGTGGCCCATGAGGATATTCATCAGCGTACCGCTAGCGAAATTTTTGGGGTGTTCCCTGAGATGGTAACCGACGAGATGCGCCGCCGAGCTAAAACGATCAATTTTGGGGTATTGTACGGTATGGGGGCGTTCAGTTTAGCCAAAGATCTGGGTATCTCCACCAAAGAGGCGAAACAGTATATCGACAGCTACTTTGCCCGCTACCCTAAAGTCAGTGACTTTATCGAAAAATGCCAAGCTCAGGCGCGCCAGCAGTTGTATGTTACCACCCTGCTCGGCCGCCACTGCGCTGTGCCCGATATCAATAGTAAAAATGGTCAGGTGCGCAGTTATGCCGAGCGCAATGCGGTTAACTATCCGGTTCAGGGCTCTGCTGCTGATATTATTAAACTGGCCATGGTTAAAATTCAACAGCGTTTACAGGATCAAGGCTTGGCGACTAAGATGGTTTTGCAGGTGCACGATGAGTTGATCTTTGATGTTCCGCCCAGTGAACTGGAGCAGGTTAAGCAGATGGTGCAGCAGGAGATGGAGCAGGCGGTAGTTTTGCAGGTGCCTATGGCGGTCTCTATGGGGTGGGGTGACAACTGGTGTGAAGCGCATTAGGCGTTGGGGAATAAATTAGCTGCGTCTAGGATAGGTTATGGGGTATACTCAATAACGTTTTATGCAGAGACAAAAATAAGTTTTTTCTACAGGTCGTTCATATATGGGGGTATGTCACAGGGGATAAGTTGCTGGCATACAAAAAAGATTTCAAGGAGGGTATTATGATCAAAGAGGTTGGCTTTATTGGCTTGGGTACAGTTGGCAAGTTTATGGCTATCAACCTGCTGAAGGGTAACTTTAACCTGACGGTTTTTGATGATGACGCTGATGTAGTTAAGAGCTTGGTAGACAAAGGGGCCAAGGCGGCGATTTCTGCTCTGGATGCGGCAAAAAATAAAGATCTGGTGATGGCTGTGTTGCCGGATGAGGATGGTATGCGCACGGCGTTATCCACCGAAGAGGGGATGTTTGCCGGTATTACCCCAGGGACTATTATTTGCGATTTTAGCACCCACTCGCTCGATGTAACTAAAGATATGGCTGATGAAGCTGCTAAGCATAAACTACGTTTTCTCGATGCTCCAGTCTGGGGCACCAAGGAGCATGCTGCCCATGGCTTGTTGACTATTTTAGTCGGTGGCGATAACTCAGTTGTCAGCCATTGCCGTGAAGTGCTGTCGCTGGTGGGGCTAAATATAATCCATGTGGGTGATATTGGCGATGCGACCAAAATGAAATTTATCGTTACTTTGGTTCAGGCTGAGCTGATGGAGGCGCTATCTGAGGGCTTAGTACTTGGCGATCGTCTCGGTTTCAGTAATGATCAGATTCTCGAAGTGCTCGATGCCGGTGGCGTGGCATCTCCGCTGTTGCACAAAAAAGGCCGCTCGATGGCGAGGGGAGATTTTAGCCGTAATTTAGCGCTTAAATATGTCCATGAGGGCCTGTGCAAGGTTAAAAATGCTGCCGACATAACCGGTGTGAAGTTACCGGGGATGGAAGCTGTTCTCGGTGTTTACGCCGAAGCGGTGGCCGATGGTCGTGGTGAAGAGGATTTCTCAGCTATTGTTAAAGTGCTGCGCAAGTAATATGGTGCAGCATTAAATTTGTGGTTAGTTAACGGGAGAGCGTCGGCGATGCTCTCCCGTTTGCGTTAATGCTTATTAAATAAAATCGTGCTGTAAATTGATTCCCGCCATAATCCAGCGCCCCGGCATGGGGGTATCGCCAGACTCAACGTACTGTTCATCAAATAGATTATTCCCTTCGATAGAGAGTTCACACTGGTTGTTGATGGCATAGGTAAGCTTAGTATCGACAATAACACTGGTCTCTCCCGCCATGCGCTCCTCCACGCGTACCTTGATCACATGGCTTAGCTGTTGCTGCCAGTCCAGGTAGACGGCTCCTTGCAGCTGGTGGCGCAAGCTATCCAGAATATATTTATACTCCATGCCACCGCTGTCTGCGTCGTGGTTGAGATAGGTGTAGCTCAGTGTGGTGCGCCCGATTAGTGGCAGCGCTGTAAAGGGTTGCCTGATGTCAAAGCCCACCTCAATACCGCTAGTGGTGCATTTGGCGACGTTGCGTACCTGCCATGTCGTCGAGCCTGGAATGCGTGACCAGTCGATTAGGTCGTCGCTGTCACGGCGAAAAATACTTAAATTGGCGCTAGTCCTTTTGCTGTGCCAGCGCAGCCCGCTCTCCCACGACCAGGCCTGTTCCGCTTTGAGATCGGGGTTGCCTATGTTGCCAATGGTGTAAAACATCTCGGTATAGGTCGGGATGCGCACCGATCTTCCCACCGAGGCAAACCAGCGTAGCTGCTCGGTCAGATTGTAGCTGATATCTGCCCCGGGCAGAGGCTCCCAGCCCCAGTCGGAGTAGTATACCGCTGAGAGACCCGCACCGCAGCTGAGTGCCGCGGTTACGGGTATCTGGTGATTCAATAGGAGATTGTAACTGTGGCGGGCGTGATTGCCCATATTGCTGCTATCCAGATATTCGCGTTCAGTGCTTAAAGCAAAATTGCTCTGACCATAAAAGGTAGTAAGCTCGCCGGTTACCTGTATGGTGTATTTATCACTGTCACTATCGTTAGTGCCATAGGCTGAGGTGTATGAATCTTGATGCTGTAGCCACGCTAGCTGTGGTCTCCAGTTGAGGCGACCAGAGTGTAGGTCGGCAGCTAAATAGCTTAGAGTACTTTTGGTGTGTTCTGTTTGATAAGGGTCATTGAAATAAAAGCGGCTGGCACCGAAATCTTTATCGCTATAGGAGATGCCTAACTCCAGCTCATTAGCGCCTATCTTGCCATTGCCGGTATAGCTTGCTGTTTTAAGGTTGCAGCCAGTTGGCTCATCCTCTGCAAAACCACTGGAGTATTGCTGGGCCAGCGCTAAGTGGTTGTTCCAGCTGGCGCTGATAAAATCTGTTTGGAGTGCTGCCGCAGTATAATCGTACTCCCCAACTTTTAGCTGCGCCGCAAGCGCTGGTGTTGTGCTTTTGCGAGTAATAACGTTGATAACTCCAGCCATGGCGTTGGCACCGTAGACGCGCGCGGCAGAACCTTTGATGATCTCAATGCGTTCAATGTCGTTCAAGTTTACCGGAATATCCATATTGTGGTGCCCTGTCTGGGCATTGCTTAAGCTGATACCGTTTAGGAGTATCAGCGTCTGTTCGTAGCTGCCCCCACGAATACTCACATCTGCCTGAACGCCATGAAGGGCACGTTGGCGCACATCGACTCCGCCGATATATTCAAGCAGTTCGGCTAGGTTGTCTGCTGGTGCTGCAACAATATCGGCGCGCTCGATAACCTCAACGGCCAAAGCTTGATTGTGCAGCTGGTCGTTGGCGCGCTTGGCTGTAACTACCACCTGCTCCAGCTCAAGCTCATCAATGGCTTGGGCTGCGCTGAAAAATGGGATAAGTAGGGTGAAAACTATGGTCGTAAAAACGACAGTAGCGTAGGCTGAGTTGCCCTGGAACATGAAACCTCCCCGGCTTGTAAACTTAAATTAAATGTTTAGTTGACGCGATCACCTTACTGAGAGTGGCTATAGTTGTCAATATAAAGTAAACCACTTTTTACTCTATGGTTGACATTTAGCTCACATAATTTTAACAAATGGGATTTACACCACCTATTTGCTGATAGTTTGTTAAAGAATGAATTGTAACGCACTGATTTTTCATGCTAAGGTGTGCAAAAAAGGTTAGGTTAGTCGATTTTTAGGTGGAGGAAGTTAATGGCAAAGCTGAAAAGCGATCAAGAGCTGCTGGAGATGTTGCATCGGCGCAATAATGAGCTGCAGACTCTGGTACAAATTGGCAAGGCTTTGACCTCTACCTTGGACACTGATGAGTTGTTTAACCTAATTATCGAAAAAGGTAATCTGCTGCTCAAATCGCGCTCATGGTCGCTGCTGCTCGTTGACGAAGTAACCCACGAGTTGGTCTTTGATGTTGTTGTCTCCGATGTTGCCGATGACCTAAAAGGGACACGCCTGCCGATAGGTCAGGGTATCGCTGGTTGGGTGGCGCAAAACCGTGAGCCTGTTCTTGCGCCAGATGTCTTAGTCGATCCGCGTTTTAGTGGTGCCACTGATCGTCAGGTTGGTTTTGAGACTAAATCCCTAGTGTGCGTGCCGGTGCAATTTCAGGATCAACTGCTGGGCGTAATGCAGCTAGTCAATGGGCCTGATGATGTAACCTTTAATGCCGAGGATTTAGCCCTGCTCTCGGCAATTGCCGACTATATAGCCATTGGCATTTCCAACGCGCGTAATTTTAGTCGCGTGCGCGAATTGGTGATAACCGACGATTTGACCGGTCTGTACAATGCGCGCTATTTCGATGAATTACTCGATATCGAGCTTAGTCGAGCGCAACGTTTTTCGGTCAGCCTGTCGCTAGTGTTTATCGATCTGGATTTCTTTAAGCTGGTGAACGACAAACATGGCCACCTGATTGGCAGTCGCATGCTCGCGGAGATCGGGCAACTGTTTAAGAATAGAATTCGCAATGTCGATTATGGCGCCCGTTATGGTGGGGATGAGTTCGTATTGATCCTGCCGCAGACCGACAAAAAAGGTGCCTACGAGTTAGTCTGTAGTCTGCGTGACATGGTGCGTGCCTTTGTGTTGACAACGGAAGATGGTGCCGAGGTTAGTGTTACGGCTAGCTTTGGTATTGCCAGTTACCCCGAAGATGTTGACAACAAAATAGATCTTATTCGTTTGGCCGATAATCTAATGTATCAAGTCAAAGAGACCACCCGCGATGGCATAATGATGCGCAAGTCGGCCGTTCCTAATGACCAATAAAATTTGCTGCCTGTTCTCTGGTTTATCTCAGATATATAGCGGCTACTAAATATTAATAGGGTGCTAGCAGATGAGTGAAAACTACGATTTTAAATGGAGCGATTTGGGTGATATCGCCGATGGCCGTCCTAACCTCGGGGTGGAAACAACGGTGCTAAGTTACCGTCTGATGCAGTTTACCTTTAAAGATGTGCTGACGAAAAAATTTGGAGCTCAAGCAACAAAAGAGATTTTCGTCGCCGCTGGTCGCGTAGCTGGCATGCATCTGTGTAACCAAATGCTTGATATCAAGTTGCCACCAGAAGAGTTTATCGCTGCATTGCAGCAGGTGTTGGTAGATTTGAAAATTGGTGTGTTACGATTTGAGAAGACAGACCTAGAAAATTTGACCTTTGTGTTGACGGTAGCAGAAGATCTCGACTGCTCAGGGTTGCCACCCTTTGGAGAAACCGTTTGCAGCTATGATGAAGGTTATATTGCCGGTATTTTCGAGACCTACCTTGGGCGGCCTTTCCAGGCAATTGAGGTTGATTGTTGGGCTACCGGCGGGAGAACCTGCCGCTTTGAAGTACAACCGGCCTAACTATGAATGATGCTAGCCAGATACTTACGACCCTCAGTACGTATCTTCAGCAGATTATGCGCTCAGGTGTGCCGCGTGAGCCCCTCCAACTAGATTTAAGCGATGTCGATGCCGATTTAGCCGCAATATGCCAACCTGTTAATCAATTTTTACTGCAAATACATGAATCTTTCCAGCTCGGCGCAACCATGGCTGAAGGGGAGTTGAACGTGACACTGCCACGGACAAATCCACTCCTGATGCCGCTTAAAGTTATGCAGAGCAATCTCAACCATCTAAAGTGGCAGGTTGGACAGGTTGCGGCTGGTGACCTTAGCCAGCAGGTGCGCTTTCTTGGCGATTTTTCAGCATGTTTTAACAATATGATTGAGTCGTTAAAGCACAAACGTGAGATAGAGCAGCGGCTGAATATTATCACCTCAGTTCTTGGAGAGGGCGTCTGTCTGATCGATATCTCAGGATCTTTGAGTTATATCAATCCCGAAGGGGAAAAACTGTTGGAACGCAGTAGTGCCGACCTTATCGGCCAACCAATAATTTCTATCTTCAAGTCGGTTGCTAGTGCTCCTGCTCAAGATCCTGTATTAAATCAGTTGGAAAGTGCGTTAGAGCAAGGGGTGGATTTCCATTCGCGCGATATGGTGGTGGTGCATCACAGTGGAGAAGAGTTGTCCGTAGCCCTCGAATTTCGTCCAGTTTGGCAGGATGACATCTATACCGGTGCTGTAGTCGCTTTTCATGATATCAGCGCGCCAAAATACTACGAAGAGCAGTTGCGCAACATGAATCAGCAGCTGGAAAAACAGGCTACCACAGACAGCCTTACCGGTATCTACAATCGCTTGAAGATTGATAACCTCTTGGCTGGTGAGCTCAAGCGTGCGTTGCGTTATGATACGCAGCTAGCCATAGCCATTGTTGACATCGACCACTTCAAAGGGGTAAATGATCTCTTTGGCCATTTAGCTGGTGATGAGGTACTGAAAGACTTCTCCGAGCTACTACTTAATAGTCTGCGCAGCAGTGATTACTTAGGTCGTTGGGGCGGTGAAGAGTTTTTGATTATTCTGCCGCAACTCAATGGAAGTAAGGCGTATAAGGTAATGGAAAAATTGCGTAAGTTGGTGGAAAATTACAATTTTAGCGTGGAGCGCACAATAACCAGTAGTTTTGGTGTGGCCGAATTTGTTTCCAGCGATACCCCAGAGAGCTTGATTGGTCGAGCTGATCGTGCTCTGTATTCTGCTAAGGAGAGTGGACGCAATTTCGTCCATCTGGATGTGGCTAGCTGAGATGAGCTCTAGACATAAACAAAAACGGCAGGTATCGTCTTGACGATACCTGCCGTTTTTTATTGGAGCCGTTAAACGGAGTCGAACCGTTGACCCCTTCATTACGAGTGAAGTGCTCTACCAACTGAGCTATAACGGCTTAATTTTTTAACCGAGTGAGATTTACCTTAAAAGAACAACAGTGTCAAATAGTTTATGGTGCTAATCCTGTTGTTAATATTCGCATTATGGAGAAACGATGGAAGAAACTCTTTATCAGCGCACCATGGAGGTGTGGGGGGAACAGGCACAGTACGACCAGGCAGCGGAAGAGTGTGCAGAGCTCATTACCGCCCTTATGCACTATCGGCGCGCAAAAGTATCTGATCAGCAGGTTGTTGATGAATTAGCCGATGTTATCCTGATGGCGGGGCAGCTGAAGTGGATGTTTGGTGCCCAGCGTGTGGATGAGGCGGTAACCCGCAAGCGGCGTAAGTTGGAGGCGTTGATGCGCGCTGCGACTGATCCGCTGGATCAGGATAAGTAGCCGTGTCGACCTATACTTTGCTTGGTTTGGCTGTTGCTTTGGCCATGGACGCATTTGCTGTAGCCATGTCGGCTGGGGTGGTACTGCCCCAATTGACGCCACGGCACCTGTTTCGCTTGAGTTTTCATTTTGGTTTGTTCCAGGGGTTAATGCCTATTATTGGCTGGCTGATTGGGGTGCGTATGCAGGAGGTTATCTCTGCTTACGATCACTGGCTGGCTTTCTTATTGTTGATGGCTATTGGCGGGCACATGGTGTACGAGGCGCTAGCCGATGATGACGAAGAGCGGCCACGGCGCGACCCGACTCGGGGTTGGTTGCTGGTTACGCTATCCATTGCTACCAGTATTGATGCGCTGGTCGTTGGCCTCACTCTGGGCGTATTGCAGGTCAATGTGTGGTATCCTGCGTTGGTTATTGGGATTGTGGCGGCGCTGTTTACTCTGGGCGGTATGTATTTGGGGCGGCGTATTGGGGCCATGTGGGGGCAAAGAATGGAAGTGCTCGGTGGCCTTATTTTGTGTGCTTTAGCGATAAAAATACTCAGCGAACATTTGTGGAGCTGATGCAGGGCGGAGGATATACTATGTCGAAGCGATTAATTTTAATTACTATGTCCGGGCCGGATCGGCCGGGAGTGTTTGCCACCGTTACCAGTTTGATAGCGCAGACTGACGGGGCGCGTATGCGTGATATTGAGATGACTGTCACCCATCCGCAGATGGTATTAACTCTGTTGCTGGATCTATCCAGCGGTGAAAGCTGCGAAAAACCCTTGATAAAAGATCTTCTGTTTGCTGCTAAAGAGATGGAGTTACATCTCGATTTTTCAGTGGTAAATGAGGAGGACTATCGGCGTAAAAACGCTATGAATCGCTATGTAGTGACCATCTTAGGTAGTCATGTAGATGCTGCCGCTCTAGCGCAGGTGTCAACTATTTTGGTCGATTGTCACGCTAATATTGAGCGTATTTCCAAACTAACCCAGGGCGAACTGCGCTGCGTGGAGCTGCTAATTGGCAGCGATGGCCAACTGGATATGCGTACTCTGAAACGTCAGCTGTTGCAGCTAGGTAGCATTAATGTCGATGTCGCGGTTCAGCGGGAGAGTCTGTACCGCCGCGCCAAGCGTTTGATTGTGATGGATATGGATTCTACCCTGATTCAGGTGGAGGTGATTGACGAACTGGCGCGCCTGGCCGGGGTTGGTGCCGAGGTGTCGGCCATAACAGAACGTGCCATGAATGGCGAGCTCGATTTTAAGGAGTCTTTAGCGGCACGCGTGGCGCTGCTTAAGGGGCTCAGTGAGGAAGCGCTGCTGGAGGTGTATCAGAATATCCCCTTTACTGCCGGAGCGCACAACATGGTGCGTATCTTACGCCGTCTTGGTTTCCGCACGGCGGTTATTTCCGGTGGTTTTCAGTTTTTTACCGAGCGTTTGAAAGAGGACCTGGGGCTGGATTATGCCTTTGCCAATCAACTGGAGATTGTTGAGGGACAAGTTACGGGGCGCACCACTGGGCCTATTGTCGATGGTGAGCGCAAGGCGCAGTTGTTGGAAGAGATTGCCCAGCGCGAGGGCATCACCCTCGACCAGGTTATCGCTATCGGCGATGGAGCCAATGACCTGCCAATGCTGGGTAAGGCCGGATTAGGGGTGGCTTTTAACGCTAAAGCGCGGGTGCGCGAGCAGGCCGATACCCATATAAATCAGCAGGGGCTGGACTCGATCCTCTATCTGCTCGGGTTGTCGGAGCGCGAAATGGCAGAGATCGGCTCATGAAGCTGCCAGAACTCACTGCAGGCAGGTTGCTGCGGCGCTATAAGCGTTTTTTAGCAGATATAGAGCTGGAGGATGGCCGCCAGATTACCGTTCACACGCCGAACACTGGTAGCATGACTCAGTGTGCTGTCGCTGGCTCTAAGGTGCTGTTCTCACAGAGTAGTAATGAAAAACGCAAATATCCCTGTACGCTGGAGTTGATAGAAGTTGCCGGCTCGTGGGTGGATATCAATACTCAGCGGAGTAATAAAGTGGTGGGTGAGGCGCTTATCTCTGGTGCTATTGAGGGGCTTGCGGGTTATCAGGTGCTAAGTGAAAAAAAACTCGTTGCCAGTCGCATCGACTTTTTACTCGAACCTGAAGAGGACAGTCAGCAACAGCGGGTATGGCTGGAGGTAAAGAACGTTACTCTGATGGGCAGTAGCGTCTGTGCCTGTTTCCCCGACGCCGTGACCGAACGCGGGCGGCGACATCTGCAGGAGTTGATACTAGCGCGGCAGCAGGGCGATCGTGCTGTGATATTTTTTTTAATACAACGTGCTGAGGCGAAGCTATTTTCCCCAGCGGTGGATATCGATCCCGCTTATGCACAGCAGTTGCGTGATGCTTTGGTTGCAGGTGTTGAGGTCTATGCTGGCCAGAGTGCAACAACTCCGGACTCTACGCAGATTGTGCGCCGTTTGCCGGTAGTGGTGTAAAATGCGCGCCGTCGGCATTATCACCGAATACAATCCATTTCATAATGGTCACCACTACCATGCTCAACAGGCGCGGCGCATTAGCGGTGCCGATGTTGTCGTTGCGGTCATGAGTGGCCATTTTTTGCAACGTGGTGAACCGGCTCTTATCGATAAATGGAGTCGGGCGCAGATGGCTCTGCGCTGCGGAGTGGATGTGGTGGTGGAGCTGCCACTACCCTGTGCCTGTAACAGTGCGCCAAATTTTGCGCGCGGTGCGGTGCAGGTGCTCGATCTGTTTGCCCCCCATCTGGACTCGCTGTGTTTTGGCAGTGAAAGTGGCGATATCGACCAGTTATTTAAGTTGGCGCAACTGCTTGATAGCTATGCGGAGGATGGCCAGCCGGATCTACCGGCGCGCAGTGGGCAGACATTTCCTCAGGCGCGCGCTCAAAATTTGGCCCAGTTAGGCGGTGATGTCGCCAGTTTGAACCAACCAAATAATATTCTATCTCTGGCTTACCTGCGTGCACTGACCAGCCTAGGCAGTAAGATGCGCCCCTTTACTATTGCCCGCCACGGTGCGGGCTACCACGATGCAACTCCAGCTAGTAGCGCTATTGCCAGTGCGACCGCCATCCGCAATCTTGTCGCTGAGGATGCTAGCGTGCAACCGTATGTGCCAGAGGCTGCTTGGGAGGTGTTGCAACCTTTGCTGCACCAGCAGCAACATGTCGATTACGCGCGCTGGTTTTCAATGCTGTTACACAGTTGTTTAGCGGAAGATAAGGCTGCTGATTACTATCAGTTTCAGCCGGGATTGGGGCAGCGTATCTTTCAAGCAGCACTGGTGGCCGAATGCTTGGAGGAGTTAATTGCTGGGATAAAGGCACGGCATATCACGCGCACGCGGGTGCAACGTCTGCTGTGTTATCAGCTGCTGCACATGGCGGCCGGAGCAACGGAGGATTTTTTACAGCAAACGCCGCCCTATCTGCAGCTATTGGGTACGACTAAGGACGGCGAACTATTTTTACGTCAATGTCGGCGCGCTATGCCGGTGCCAATCATAAACAATTTTTCCCGCATCAACGCGCAATTAAACAGACATTATGCAACAGATAGGCGGCGGAAACAGCAGGCCGAGTGGATGGTAGCGTTGGAAAACCGGGCAACACGTTTATATACGCTATTGCTGCCCGGTTGGCAGGGTGGTTCACGGCAGTGGAACTACTTTAACCAGCCGCATCGTTGTTAGCCGCTGGCGTTGAGCCTGTTCTAGTGATGGATCAAATCAGGTAACTCATTAGTGTCATCAGTGCGACGTTTAAAATGGGGTGCAACTAAAGCACCACATTTTTCAATGGCTGAACACAGGGCGTCACAGGAGTTGCCGCTTTTTAATCCTGAGGTTATGGTCAGCACTATGTCGTCCCACTGCTGCTGCGCCACTTTTTCGTTGATGCCGCGGTCGGCTAGAACCTGTACTCGTCTTTCAAACATACAGACAAGAATTAAAATTCCGGTTGCATCGCGGGTATGGTGCAGACCATGGCGAACAAAGGATGCTAGGGCCTGCTCCTCGACACGAAAATTGATCTCCTCGCGGCCAATGCAGTAGCGGCGCACGCCTGGTAGTGCGCGCAATAGCAGAGTGGCAAGGATGAAGCTGCCGATAAGGGTTAAGGCAATGCTCCAGTAGGCTAGCTCTGGATGCCACCAGCTGGCAAATGTGGTAACGGCCAGAGCGATTAGAGCCCCAACTCTACAGCTGGTCGCTGTGTAGCTGTCGGCTTGAGGAAGAATTATCGGCACTATCTCACCGCTGGTGGTCAGTTCAACCTTGGCGACGGTATCTTTTATGCGTTGCTGTTCTTGTGGGGTAAATGCTGTCATCTATTGTTCTTTCGCTGGGATACTAGGCTAAAAAAGCATGAGATTAACACTGGGTAGCTGCGCAGCTGTGTTACCAGCCGCCGGAGGAACCACCGCCGCCAAAGCTGCCGCCACCGCCGCTGAAGCCTCCACCACCGCCGCCGCCGAAGCCGCCACCGCCAAACCCGCCGCCCATCCAAAAAATGGAGCGTCGACGTCCGAATGGCAGAAGCCCCGGAGCCAGAAACAGTAGCAGTGTCAGCCAACCCAACGAACTGCCGCGTCCCTTTTTACTTTTACCGCTGCCAGTGTACTCGCCGCGTACTGCCTCAGTAATTGAGAGGACTCCGGCAACTATGCCATCGGTAAAGTTGCCCTGCTTAAAGCGAGGGGTGATCTCATTATCTATGATACGCCCAGCTAGCAGGTCAGTCAGTTTGCCCTCGAGCCCGTAACCGACTTCGATACGAATTTTACGCTCCTGCTGCGCGATTAACAGTAGCGCGCCATTGTCCTTATCGCGTTGCCCAAGTTGCCACTGCGTAGCTATTCTGATTGCCGCACCTTCTAGGTCTTCACCCTCCAAGCTAGGTAGGGTGCATACCACAACCTGTGTGGAATCGCTATTTTCAAACTGCTCTAAAAACTGCTCAAGTTTTAGCTCTGTTGCTGCGGGAATCATATTGGCGCCATCGTTTACATAGCCGCGCAGCTGCGGAATTTCCAGCTCGGCCTGAACGCTGACTACACACAGCAGTACCAGTAATATGCTTGCAAGAATCCGCCGCATTAAAATTTCACCGTCGGAGCAACTTCACTGCCAGCCACCGCTTTAAACGGCTCTTTGCGCTCGAGCTTTAACAGGAAATTATTGGTGAGATTTCCCGGGAAACTGCGAATTGAACTGTTAAACGTCTGTACGGCTTTGTTGAAACGCTGCCGGGCAACATTGATGCGGTTCTCTGTCCCCTCAAGCTGGTGCTGCAGGTCGAGAAAGTTTTGATTCGCCTTTAAATCGGGGTAACGCTCGGCAACCACTAGCAGGCGGGAGAGTGCACCGGACATCTGCTGCTGTGCTTGGGCAAATTTTTCCATCTGTTGGGGGTCGCTCAGTTGCGCAGCGGTTACGTTGGTTTTGCCGACGCTGGCGCGTGCTTCAGTGACACTTTGCAAAGTCTCCTGCTCATGGGCAGCATAGGCTTTTACCGTTTCAACAAGGTTGGGGATGAGGTCGGCACGGCGCTGGTAGGTGGCTTCTACGTCAGCCCAGGCACTAAATACTGCCTCTTCGTTGCTTTGGATCTGGTTGTAACCACAGCTGCTGAGCAGCACTGCTAAGAGTAACAGGGTAATTGTGCGTAACATTGTTTAAACTCCTTGATGGGTAGACAGGTTTGTTTTTAAGAGATTGAATTGATGTGTTAACTAGCTAATAGCGTCAATATAGGTATCCACTGGGGTAAAGTAAACCCGTAATCCCAACTTTCGCGCAGAATCTGCGCTTGCGCCGCGCTGGAGAAAGGATTGTCAATTTAGTGTTTATGGGGATTGTGGTTGCTATTCGCTGATTAATATTGAATATTGTTGATTCTAGTTTACGCACTTTTAGCTCCAATTGTTATGTTTTAACAACTTGACTGCGAGGGAGGAAGCGTATGCAATCATTTGATTTTGACCAGTACAATGAGCAGTTGCGCCAGAAATTGAGCTGTGGTCTCAATAGTGGTGCTGAGTCCTGTTTTTCCGAAGTTATGGCCAGTTTCATTGATGAAGTTGAAGAGAAACTAGCGCAAAACCTTACCCCATTTGATCACGAAATGCTGGCGTGCGCTGCCGGATGTGGTAGCTGCTGCATGGTAAATGTTGCCGTATTGCAACCAGAAGCGTTTAATATCAGCACCCACCTACGCCAAACGCGTAGTGTCGTCGAGTTGGCGCAATTGAAGCAAGAGCTGCACCAGCTAACCTATCTTATTAGCGATCTCAATGAAGAGGAGCGCATTGCTCTGAATAAAAGCTGTGCTTTTCTTAGCGTGGATGGCAACTGCTCCATCTACCCCGTGCGTCCGTTGATGTGTCGTTCTATAACATCTATTGATGCCAACGACTGCCGCGATGCTTTGGCGATGCGCGCCCTAGGAGAACAGCGGCCAATCACCATGAATCTATTTCAAAAAAATCTTTTCGATGGAGCCTTCAAAGCATTAGCGCAGGCTCTGGATAGCTGTGGTTTTGACGATAGGAGCCAGGAGCTAACCGCAGCTGTTTTAGCATATCTGGAGGAGTAATATGCCACAGAGTTATCAAGATCTTACGGCGACTACAGCATTTACTAAGTTGAACCAGTTCAAGCGCGTCGACAATTTAGGGGCGCTGCTAACTGCCGAACGGGTACGCAGCGCACAGGTGCCTATGGCTGCACAGCTAACCTACAACTATGCGGCCAAGGCGGTTAGCGCGCAGCACTTGGAGTTGGGACAACAGCTAGCCGACGAGATGGGCGTTGTTGCCCAGTATCAACGCCTGGTGGCGGGTGCGGTAATGAATGCTAGCGAGCAGCGCAAGGTGCTGCACCATCTTACCCGCGGGCAACTGGGTGCTGATGTCGAATTTAACGGCTATAGCGTGCGCCAGTTCTATATGCAGCAACTGCAGCGGGTTGAGCAGTTTTGTCAACTAGTGCATAGCGGTAAGTTGCGTGGCGCCAGCGGTAAGGTGTTTCAGCATGTGTGCCAGATCGGTATTGGTGGCTCCGATTTGGGCCCGCGCGCTCTGTATCTGGCTTTAGTCGGCTATGCGAAAAGTCGCGGTCTGCAACGCATGCAGGCCTCCTTTATCTCTAATGTCGACCCCGATGATGCCGAACAGGTGTTATCTGCCTGCGATTTAGAGACTACCCTGTTTATTCTGGTGTCGAAATCTGGTACTACGCAGGAGACGCTGACCAATGAAGCGCTGGTGCGGCGTGCCTTGGAGCAACAGGGGTTGGCGGTGGCGCAACATCTAGTCGCGGTCACCAGTGCTACCAGTCCCCTGGCGAATAACGCGGACTATTTAGAGAGCTTTTTGATAGATGATTTTGTCGGTGGGCGCTACTCTTCTACCAGTGCTGTAGGTGCGACGGTGTTGAGCTTGGCTTTTGGCCCAGATCTGTTTAACGAATTGCTCGCTGGTGCTCATGCTCAGGATCGTTTAGCACTGGCGCCGGATATTCAGCAAAATTCCGCGCTGCTGGACGCTTTAATTGGCGTCTATGAGCGCAACTGCCTGGGGTATGGCGCGACGGCAATTCTCCCCTACAGCCAAGCATTGAGTCGCTTTCCGGCGCATCTGCAGCAGTTGGATATGGAATCGAATGGCAAGCGGGTCAATCGTCGTGGAGAGCTTCTCGATTATGCGACAGGGCCATTGGTGTTTGGTGAGCCAGGGACTAATGGCCAGCACTCGTTCTATCAGCTTCTGCATCAGGGGAGCGATATTGTGCCACTGCAGTTTGTCGGGTTTAAACAGGCGCAGGGCAGTACCGATATCCAGATCGATGGCTCGTGCAGCCAAGCAAAGCTTAATGCCAACCTGATCGCGCAAATAGTCGCTTTTGCCAGCGGCCAGGGTAGTGACGATCCCAATAAGGTGTTCCCCGGTCAGCGCCCCGCTAGCTTAATCTACGGTGAGTCTCTAACTCCACAGGCGCTGGGAGCGTTGTTGGCACATTTTGAGAACAAGATTATGTTTCAGGGTTTTTTGTGGAATATAAACTCTTTCGATCAAGAGGGGGTGCAGTTGGGTAAGTTGCTAACTAAACAGGTGCTCTCTGGCGCGATAACTAATGCTGCGCTGGGTGAGTATGCCCTGCTGCTCGGTTTGTGATATCATTAGTCGTATCAGGACAGTGGATCGTTAATTTGCGCTAGGGTCTGTTGCTAGCGAGCAAGTTTTTGTCAAGTTTGGTTGTCCATAAAAAGTTTTGTTTTTACTAATATTTGTGTGTTGCTGCACAACTATTTATTGAATGTTATGTGATATTGTTTGCTGTGCTCGGAGGTTGAAAAATGATATTCCTTGCAGGAGATATCGGCGGTACAACGTCGCGTTTTCAATGGTGGGATTCGGCAAACACCTATTGCGCTCCTGTAGTTACCTACTACGAGAGCGCGCGCTTTTCCAGCTTTGCTGATCTGCTGAAAACCTTGCTGGAGGATCAACATTTAACTCACGTCGACTACGCCTGTTTTGGCTTGCCCGGGCCTGTTGCTGACCGGGAAGTTACCTTGACTAACCTGCCTTGGGCTATCTCTGCATGCGAGCTTGAGGCTAAATTGCCTCTAGCACGCGTGAAACTGGACAACGATTTTCAGGTTGCAGCTCTTGGTCTGGAGCATTTGCATAGCGATGATGTGATCTGCCTGCATAAGGGAAATTATGACGCGCGCGCCAATCGGCTAGTTATCGGAGCCGGAACTGGTTTGGGCGTAGCTCCGGTCTATCAACTAGCTGGGCACTTTTATCCGCAGCCATCCGAAGGTGGCCATATGAATTTTGCGCCGGTGAATGTGGAGCAGGAGCAGCTGTTGCAGTGGTTTCACGCCAACCTTGAGCGGGTCACCTACGAAAATTTGCTGTCTGGGGCTGGGTTGGAGAACATTTACCAGTTCTGCTTTAATCGCGAGCATCCAGAACTGCCGCGCGCGCAGATTCCCTGCCTAAGCGCAGCGCAGGTGCACGCTCAGGCCGAAGCTGGTGACAGTGCGGCACTGGCCGCGATAAAAATCTTCGTCAATATCTATGGTGAGTTTGTCGGTAATGCGGCTCTGCTGTGGCCAGCTCGCGGTGGTATCTATCTAGCTGGGGGCATTGGGGCGAAGATTGTTAAGTGGATGGCTAGCGACTATTTCACAAAATATTTTCTCGATAAGGATAACATGCGTGCGGTAGTGGAGAAGATGCCAGTCTATCTGGTGCTGGATCCGTTGCTGGGTTTAAAAGGCGCTTTTTCATGCGCTCAAAGGATGGCAACAGCCCTGGTGTAATAGGCCGAGGCAAATATTCTATTAAATAGGTCTTTGGTGTGTAATTGGCACGAGTAGGGGAGTAAAGATGAAAAATTATCCAAGTATTACCGAACTTACCCACAGCACTCTGGCTCTTATTCTAGCGGGAGGCGAAGGCAACCGTTTGCGCGAATTGACGCAGTGGCGGGCAAAACCAGCAGTTCCCTTTGGTGGAAAGTACCGCATTATCGATTTTGTCTTATCCAACTGCGTAAATTCAGATATCCGCCATATCGGTATTTTGACCCAGTATAAGTCGCACTCCCTTATTCGTCATGTACAACGGGCATGGAACTTCATGCGCTACGAGATCGGTGAGTTTGTCGAGCTGTTGCCAGCCCAGCAGCGCTTAGGTAACCAGTGGTATCAGGGCACAGCCAACGCGCTGTATCAGAACCTGGATATTATTCGCCAACACAAACCGCGCTATGTGTTGGTGCTGGGTGGTGATCATATCTATGCTATGGATTATCGCAATATGATTGAGACCCATGCCCGTTCTGGCGCGGATGTTACCGTTGGCTGCGTTGAAGTACCACGCGAGGAGGCTAAGGGCTTTGGTGTAATGTCGGTAAATCCCCAGTTACGAGTCACCCGCTTTACGGAAAAACCACAGGATCCAGAAGCCATGCCGAGCAAACCCGATTATGCTCTGGCTTCCATGGGGATATATATCTTTTCGCCAGATTTCCTCTTTGATAAGTTAATTGAGGATCAGGACAATCCACAATCCTCCAAAGATTTTGGTAAGGATATTATCCCCTCGATTATTGGCGATAGCCACGTTATGGCCTACCCCTTTGTTGAAGAAGATGGCACGCCTGGGTACTGGCGCGATGTTGGGAATATTGAGTCGTACTGGAAATCAAATATGGACTTGTGCTCCATTACTCCGGAGCTTAATCTGTACAATTCAGAGTGGCCGATCTGGACCTATCAGGCGCAGATGCCGTCAGCTAAATTTGCCTTTGATGACGCTGGGCGCCGCGGTGAAGCAATCGACTCACTGGTGTCTGCGGGGTGCATTCTTTCTGGGGCGCGCGTGAAACGTTCAGTCATCTCCACCGGTACTTTTTTGCACAGTTATGCTTCGGTAAAGGATAGCGTGGTGCTCCCGCTGGTGGAGATTGGGCGCAATTGTCGTATCAGCAAAGCGATAATAGATAAAGCTTGCATTGTGCCACCAAACACGATTATCGGTGAAAATCTGGAGGAAGATAGAAAACGTTTCTATGTTGATGATGCCGGTATTGTCTTGGTAACTCCAGAGATGTTAGGGCAGCAACTGCATGTAGTACGTTAATTTTTGGGTAGGTAATCAATTCATGACAAAAAAGATCAAAGTTGTTCTCTGTTGGCATATGCATCAACCGTACTATCGTGATGGTTTGGATAATTGTTATCGCTTACCCTGGGTGTATTTGCACGCTATTAAGGATTATGCCGACATGGCTGCGCACCTGGAATCTTTTCCAACCGCGCGCGTGGTGGTAAATTTTGCTCCGGTGTTACTGGAGCAACTGGATGACTACGGTCGGCAGATGCGTGGTTGGCTTAAAGATGGCTTGCCGATGCACGATCCGTTGCTGAATCTGGTCTCCGGTGAGAAACCTATCCCTACAGCGCCACAGGCGCGGGCAGAGATCATCATGGCGTGTCAGCGCGCCTATGCACCACGGACTATTAACCGTTACGCCGCTTTTCGCTCTCTGGTTGATATTGCTATGGAACAGTACACTTCTGGGGAGCTAGATGTGGTGCGCATCAGCTATCTGAGTCAACAGTTTTTCGTCGATCTGCTGATGTGGTACCACCTCGCCTGGCTAGGGGCCAGTGTACGGCAGGGCGATGCCCGTGTGGCGCGCTTGATGGAACGGAAAAATAATTTCACCCGCGTTGACCAGATGCTGTTGATGGAGATCATGACCGAGACCATCGAAAGCATAATTCCGCGCTATCGTGCCCTGATGGAGTCTGGACGCATTGAGCTCTCCATGTCGCCCTATGGACATCCGATTGTGCCATTACTGCTCGATTTTTCGGCCATGCGCGCTGTGCATCCTGAGGCAACTCTGCCCAGTTATCCCAACTATCCCAATGGTAAAGAGCGTGCGTTGTGGCATTTGCGCCACGGGGTTGAGGTGTTTAAGGAGTACTTTGGCAAAGCTGCGCGCGGAGTGTGGTTGTCGGAAGGTGGTGTCAGTAGTGCCGCTTTGGATCTAATCGATCAACTGGGTTTTGAATGGACTGCCTCTGGGGAAGGGGTGTGGCGCGGTTCCTGCGAAGATTCCAAAGTTGCAGCGGGGCAAATGGAGCACAAAAAAATGCTCTATAAACCGATAATAAATCCGCCGCATGCCAGCACGCTATTTTTCCGCGACGATGGTTTGTCGGATTTGATAGGTTTTCAATATAAAGATTGGAATGCGCAAGACGCTGCTAATGATTTTTGCCGCAATTTGGAAAATATTGCCGGTTATCTTGAATCCGAAGCGGGGACGCAGGTGGTTACTGTAATTCTCGATGGAGAGAATGCTTGGGAGTATTATCCCAATAACGCCTTCGATTTTCTCCAAGCCCTGTATCGTAAGTTGACTAGCCACCCCAGTTTAGAGATGGCTACTTTTAGTGATGTTGTGGATAATCCCCAGCAAATTCCGGTGGCTGAGCTTAAAAAGGTGCGTGCTGGCAGTTGGGTGTATGGCTCTTTTTCTACCTGGATTGGCGACAAGGATAAAAACAGTGCTTGGGATCTGTTGGTCGAGGCAAAAAATTGCTACGACCGTGTTGTTGACTCTGGAATATTATCGGCAGAGCGTATGGCCGAGATAGAACAACAGTTGGCGGTGTGCGAAGGTTCCGACTGGTTTTGGTGGTTTAGCGAACACAACCCATCCGATAGTGTGGCAGATTTTGATCAGCTATTCCGCCGTCATCTGGTGCGGCTGTATCAACTGCTGGAGAAGGTGCCACCCCAAAAGCTTAAAAGTCCGGTGTCACATGGTGGCGGTGATGGGCGTGCCAATGCTGGGACGATGATTAGAAATTGAGCTGGTTGCTTTGAGGAAAATCTGTGAATATTTTACCTAGCAAGACCAAACGTAGCGCTGGAGTGCTACTGCATCCGACCTCCTTACCTAATGGTGTCTTGGATGAGAATGTAGAGCGTTTTCTCGACTGGATGGTGGTTTCAGGCCTATCCGTGTGGCAGATGCTGCCCCTTGGCGCGCCGCATCGCGATCGGTCTCCCTATCAGGCGTACTCTTCTCATGCTCTTAATCCTGCCCTGCTGCCATCCAATCTGGCTTTTGTCCCCATCGACGAAGATGAACTGGCTGCTTTTCAGCAGGCTGAAGCTAAATGGCTGGATGATTACGCGTTATTTGTCGCGCTACATGAACATTATGACAATCAACAGTGGTCAGATTGGCCCCAGGAGTATCGCTGCCGCCAACCACAGGCACTGCAGCAGTTTGCCAGTGACAATCAAACCATCATTCGCCAGTTACAGTGGGATCAATGTCTGCTGTTTAAGCGGTGGGAACATATAAAACGCCTCGCCCATGAGCGCAATATTGTGCTGTTTGGCGATCTGCCTATCGCGGTATCTTACGATAGCGCCGATGTCTGGACGCAGCCGCAACTGTTTAAGCTCAATGACCAACTGCAGCCCACGGTTGTAGCTGGAGTGCCACCGGACTATTTTTCTGCAACAGGCCAGCGCTGGGGCAATCCGCACTACAACTGGGATCTGATGGCGGAGGATGATTTTGCCTGGTGGCGCTGGCGCATGGCCAGTGCTTTGCGTCAGGTGGATCTAGTGCGTATTGACCATTTTCGCGGGCTGCAGGCTTTGTGGGAGATCCCGGCATCCGAGACAACTGCCATGCATGGAACCTGGGTTAAAACCCCAGGACGACAGTTGCTCCAAGCTCTTAAAGAGGACTTTCCCTCTATGCCATTTGTGGCAGAGGATTTAGGGGTGATTAACGCTGAGGTGGTAGCACTGCGTGAAGAGTTTTCTCTGCCGAGCTTGTCTGTGTTGCAGTTCGGTTTTCCCCCTAGCGCGGATAATCCGCATAGTTTGGCCAATCAGGTGAAAAATTCGGTGGTGTACACAGGTACGCATGACAACAATACTACCTGTGGCTGGTTCGCCGATTTAGAACCTGAGGTGCAGCAGCAGGTATTGCAGCAGTTGCCACAGGGGGCAGGTTCGATGCCCTGGCCGCTAATCGAGGCGGCACTGCAATCGGTGGCGCAGATGGCCATAATCCCTATGCAGGATTGGTTGGCTCTAGGTGCTGAGCATCGGACTAATACCCCAAGTACCACAGAGGATAACTGGAGCTGGCGTTTTATCTGGCGACAGGTGCCGCCACATCTTTCTGAACAGATTCGCTCCAGATTGTTGCGCAGTAAACGCTACTCCACAGGGGGGACTTTATAGAATGTCTGCTTTGTCTTTGAATGCGGATGATTATGATCTGAAGTGCTTGCAACAAGGTCGCCACCACGACCCATTTGTTGTGCTCGGCTTTCACGAGCTTGACACTGGCTGGGTGGTTCGCGTCTGGCTGCCAACTGCGCTAAGCGCCAGAATCGAGGGTGGAATTGAGCTGCAGTCCATCAATTCTAGCGGTATGTTCAGAGCTTTTATATCTGCTGAACAAAAAGAGAATATGCCTCAGCACTACTGGGTAGAGTGGACTGAAGCTAGTGGCCAAGTTTACCGGATGGTGTCACCCTACACTTTTTTGCCGCAGATCGGTGCGTTGGATATGCACCTGTTGTCTGAGGGGCGGCACTGGAATCTATATGACGTACTCGGCGCACATACCTGCGTTATCGACGGTATTGCCGGGGTGCAGTTTGCTGTATGGGCTCCTTCAGCGGCACGCGTATCTGTGGTTGGCCACTTTAATGGCTGGCATGGTCTACGTCATCCCATGCGTTCGCGGGGGCGTTGTGGCGTGTGGGAGCTGTTTATCCCCGGTTTGCAGTCGAACGATCGCTACAAATTTGAGCTGCGCACACTGAATGGCGACTGTATTCTGAAGTCCGATCCCTATGCTCGGGCTATGGAGATGCGCCCGCGCACGGCCTCTATTGTCTACGCCAGTTCCCACAATTGGCAGGATGCTGAGTGGCTAGCTGCGCGGCGTAGTTACGGTTGGCAGCATGCCGCCATATCCATGTACGAGGTGCATTTAGGGTCATGGCAGCGGCGCGATGATGGCCGTTTCCTCAACTATAGGGAGATCGCTCACCGTTTAGTTGAGTATGTGCTGTGGATGGGTTATAGCCATATCAACCTTTTGCCGATTAGCGAACATCCGCTGGATGAATCCTGGGGCTATCAAACTTCCGCCTATTATGCGCCGACGCGGCGTTTTGGCGATCCTGACGATTTTCGTTATTTTATTGACCATTGTCACCAAAATGGCATTGGGGTATTTCTCGATTGGGTTCCCGCGCACTTTCCTAAAGATGCCTTTGCTTTAGCGCGGTTCGATGGCACGGCGCTGTATGAACACGCAGACCCACGGCAGGGTGAGCATAAGGAGTGGGGCACCTATATCTTTAATTATGGCCGCAACGAGGTGCGTAATTTTCTTATTGCCAATGCCCTGTATTGGGTGCGCGAGTTTCATATTGATGGCTTACGTGTCGATGCCGTGGCCTCCATGCTCTATCTTGACTACGATCGCAAGGATGGTGAGTGGCTGCCCAATGTCCACGGGGGTAATGAAAATTTAGAGGCCATAGAATTTATCAAAACCCTGAATATCGAAGTCCACTCACAGTTCCCCGGTGCTGTGCTGATGGCTGAGGAGTCAACCTCGTGGCCGATGGTGTCACGTCCGGTATGGATGGGGGGCTTGGGCTTTAGCATGAAGTGGAATATGGGGTGGATGAATGACACCCTGAGCTATTTTGCTCAAGATCCGGTATATCGCTCCTATAACCAGAATAAACTGACATTTAGTCAGATGTACGCCTACTACGAAAACTTTATCTTACCTCTATCGCACGATGAAGTTGTGCACCTCAAGGGGTCGCTGGTGAGTAAGATGCCTGGCGATGCGTGGCAGAAACTGGCTAATTTGCGTCTGTTGTTGTGCTACCAGATGCTCAACCCGGGGAAAAAACTGCTGTTTATGGGGGGCGAGTTTGGCCAATGGCAGGAGTGGAGTGAGCGCACTCAACTGGACTGGTCGCTGTGCGATAACCCGAGTCATCGCGGGGTTCAATTGATGACGCGCGATCTGAATATGCTCTACCGGCAACAACCACCGCTATATCGCTATGAGTTTGATAACTCAGGTTTTGAGTGGCTCGACTGCAATGATAGTCAGCAGTCGGTACTGAGTTTTATGCGTCAGGCGGATGGTGAACAGTTGATCTGTGTCTTTAATTTTACTCCAGTGGTGCGTCTTGATTATCGCATCGGTTTGCCATGCGCTGGCAGGTATCAGGAGATCTTTAACTCAGATAGCGCTACCTATGGTGGGAGCAATGCTGGTAATGCGGGCTGGATAGAGGGCAAAAATGTCAGTTGGATGGGGCGGCCAGCTAGTACCTGCATAACCCTACCACCGCTGGCAGCATTGGTGCTACGGTTGCAGGAGTAGTGATGAAAATACTATTTGCTAGTTCAGAAATATATCCTCTGATTAAAACTGGTGGCTTAGCTGATGTCTCAGCTGGATTAACTGCGGCATTGAGCGCCTTGGATCAGGATGTGACCTTGATCATGCCGGCATATGCAGCGGTGCTGGCAACTTTTAGCGATTTAAAGCTGGTAGGGAGTAAACAGGTATTCGGCTGTGGACGTGAGCGTCAATTGCGCCTGTACCGAGCCAACTGCGCTGAGGCCGAGGCTTTGAGCGGCTGCACCCTGTTGTTGGCCGATGTTGAAGATCTATTTGCGCGCCCGGGCAATCCCTATCAAACACCAGCAGGAGATGATTGGCCAGATAACGGGGAGCGTTTCGGCCTCTTTGCTCAGGTTGTGGCCGATGTGGCTATGGATAGGTGTGGGTTAAACTGGAAGCCGGACGTGGTACACAGCAACGATTGGCAGACTGGTCTAGTTCCCGCGCTGCTAAGTTTGGAGCACCGCGATCAACGCCCTAAAACTATTTTTACTATCCATAATCTCTCTTATGGCGGCTATTTTCCCTATGCGTTGTTTGAGGGTTTGAATCTGCCGCAGCACTGGTGGAACCTTAATGCTTTGGAGTTTTATGGCTCTATGTCCATGCTCAAGGGGGGAATTGTTTTTGCCGATTATGTCACCACTGTTAGTCCCAGCTATGCCGCCGAGATATGTACCAGCGCCTACGGCTTTGGTTTAGATGGCGCGTTGCAACAGCGCCGCGCCCAGGGGCGTCTGCTCGGGATATTAAATGGGATTGATGCGCAGGTGTGGAACCCGCAGATTGATCAATATCTACCCTATAACTACTCGGTGCAAAATGGTCGTGTGGCGCAGAAAAAGCGCAATAAACTAGCGCTGTTGCAACAGCTAGGTGTGGAGAATCCCAGCGGTATAGCTGCTGCGCCTCTTATCGGTTTTATTGGGCGGATGGTAGAACAAAAGGGGGTTGACCTCATTCTGCAGATTATTCCGCAATTGGTCGCGGAGACTGATGCCTGCTTGGTCATTGTTGGTTCGGGCAATGCTAAATTTGAGCAACAATTTGCGGCATTAGCGCAGGAGTTCCCCCAACGCCTGCTGGTTACTCTGGGCTATTCAGAGGAGTTGGCGCACATGATTGAGGCTGGTGCGGACATGTTTCTTATGCCGTCGCGCTTTGAACCCTGCGGTTTGAACCAGATGTATAGCTTGGCTTATGGTACGCCACCTATTGTGCATGGCACCGGAGGATTGCGGGATACCGTGGTTGATACCAGTGCTGCTACCCTTGCAGCTGGAACCGCCACCGGCTTTGTCTTTAATGGCTTAGATGCACGCACGCTGCTGCTGACGGTAAAGCGTGCTTTAGCTGTGTACCGCCAACCACGCAGTTGGCAAGCACTACAAAAAAATGCCATGGTGCAAAATTTTGCCTGGCAGCGCAGTGCGCAGACCTACCTGGAGTTGTATTATCGCGTAACCCATTAAGGAGATCCTGATGCCGATACTGCCTGTAGACGATAAATCAGCTGCAGCGATGCGCAAAGCCCTGCGCTGTTTAGGTAATGATGTGGATAGTGTCGAAACTAGCTTCCTGCATTATCTGTACAACACCTTCGGGCGCCATTTGGACTCCCCCAGCTACTATCTGTTTAAAGCTCTGACCTATACCGTGCGTGATCGTTTAATGGCGCAATGGAAACAGACCTGGCTTGCCGACTATCAGGCTGATACCAGACGCGCCTATTATCTATCTATGGAATTTCTTATTGGGCGCTCATTGAGCAATAATCTCCTCAATCTTGGTCTCAATGATAGCGTAAATGCTGCGCTGTTTGAGGTAGGTAAGGCTCTGGAGAATATTGAGGATGCGGAGCGTGATGCCGGGCTTGGAAATGGTGGACTAGGGCGACTGGCCGCCTGCTTTATGGATAGCTGTGCCACCATGCAGTTACCCGTAATGGGCTATGGTCTGCGCTATAAATATGGCATGTTTCGCCAACGTATTCAAAATGGTTACCAAGTAGAAGAGCCCGATCAGTGGTTGGGCTTTGACGAATATCCGTGGGAGGTACGCCGACCTGATTACACTTGCGTAGTGCGCTTTGGTGGCTATACGCGTATGTACAAAGATACCCATGGCGACGGTCGCTTGATTGTCCATTGGGAGCACGATGAGGAGGTGTTGGCTGTCCCCTACGATGTGCCGATTTCTGGTTATCGCAACCAGACGGTTAATACCCTGCGTCTGTGGGCTTCAGCCTCGGCAGAGGCGTTCAACCTGTCCGAGTTCAATGCCGGTTCCTATTTTGAGGCCGTGGCTGAGAAGAATGAGGCCGAAAATATAACCATGGTGCTCTACCCTAACGATAGCAGCGAATGTGGTAAAGAGTTACGCTTGCGACAGCAATATTTTCTGGTATCAGCCAGCTTGCAGGATATCCTTGGTCATTGGAAACGTGGCCACGGTAGTGACTTCAGCCTTTTTTCCGCTAATAATGTTTTTCAGCTCAACGATACGCATCCCAGTTTAGCTGTTCCTGAGCTGATGCGCTTGCTGTTGGATGAGGAGCAGATGGAGTGGGATGATGCGTGGGAAATTGTCAGCGCCACTATGGCCTACACTAACCACACCCTGCTGCCTGAGGCTCTTGAAACTTGGCCAGTATCCCTGTTTAAGCGGTTGTTGCCGCGGGTGTTAGAGATAATTTACGAAATTAATGCCCGCTTCATGAGACAGGTTGCTATGAATTGGCCTACCGATCAGGCGCGTTGGCAGAGCATGTCAATTATAGATGAGCAGCAGAATATTCGCATGTCGCATTTAGCTATAGTCGGCAGTTATTCAGTAAACGGTGTGGCGACTCTGCATTCGCGCTTGCTGAAAGAGGGGCTATTTCGTGATTTTTACGCCATGTGGCCCGATAAGTTCAATAATAAAACTAATGGAGTTACTCCCCGGCGCTGGCTGGGGGTGGCAAACCCGAAGTTGCGCCAATTGTTGTGTGAGCGCTTAGGAGATGGCTGGCTCACCGATCTCAGCCAATTAAGTCGTGTGGAACAGTTTGTCGACGATGCTGATTTTGTTGCGCGGTGGTTAGAGATGCGCCAGCATAATAAAGAGCGCTTGGCGGCACTGGTTTTGGAACGCACGGGAATCATCTTACCGCCGACATCACTGTTTGATGTACAGGTGAAGCGGATTCACGAGTATAAGCGGCAAATGCTCAATGCCTTGCATATCATAAACCTCTATGTCCAAATAAAGTTTGGTTCTGTGCACAACTGGACTAATCGCTGTGTGATTATTGGTGGTAAAGCCGCTCCTGGCTACGCTTTGGCCAAGAGTACCATCAAGCTGATAAATAATATTGCTCAGGTGATAAATAATGACCCTGGGGTTGGGGAGCGCTTAAAAGTGGTGTTTCTGCCCGACTTCAATGTCTCCGCCATGGAGGTAATTTGCTCGGGGAGTGATCTGTCTGAACAGATATCCACTGCCGGCAAAGAGGCCTCCGGTACCGGCAATATGAAGTTTATGCTTAATGGCGCTGTGACTATTGGCACCTATGATGGCGCTAATGTGGAGATCTACGCCGCAGCAGGCGCGGAAAACTTCTTCTTGTTTGGTTTGCGTGCCGATGAGGTGGAGGAGCTGAAAACGCACTATGATCCAGTTGCGCTGATAAATAGCGATCCTCAGTTGAAGCAGGTGATGGATCTGCTCGAGTCCGGCTACTTCAATCAGTTTGAAGCGGGCATATTTGATGACCTTATTGCCTCGCTGAAGTCGGTGTTTGATCCCTGGGTAACCCTGGCCGATTTTCGCAGTTATGTCGATACTCAGGAGCTTGTCTCTGCGGCATTTCAGGATCAGCAGCGTTGGACGCGCATGAGTATTCTCAATTGTGCTCGCAGCGGTTATTTCTCTACTGATCGTACCATGGCTGAGTACAATCAAGATGTTTGGCATTTGCGCCCAGTCGAAGTATCGACCTCTTTTGACGAAAAAGGGGCAGTTAGTGAATGAATGGCTTGACATTTGTTGTGTGCATGGCTATGGTTCGCATTCTGCTTAGGCAGGGTAAATAGTTTACTGAAAGTGGGGTGATTGTTCGTGGAAATTCAAGTTCTGGATAATAACGTTGAAAAAGCGATTCGCGTGCTCAAGCGTAAGCTGCAGCAGGAGGGACTTTTCCGTGAAATGAAGCAACGTAAATTTTACGAAAAGCCAAGCGTAAAGCGTAAACGTAAAGAGAAAGAAGCACAGCGTCGTTTGCGCAAGAAGCAGCGTTTGATGCGTGTAGACTGATCACCTCAGTCATAATAGAGTAGAAAAAAAGCGGAACCCTGTAAAGGGCTCCGCTTTTTTGCGTTTTATCTATAGTGGAGATGCTTTACCCCGCTTAGCGAGGTAGAGTAGGTAAATTGAGGCCAACTATCTCTTTAACCAAGCCAACTACCTGGTTGCTATAGCCATATTCATTGTCGTACCACACATAGAGTACGCAGCGATCGCCATCAACAATAGTGGCCACTGAATCGACAATGCCCGCAAATTTTGACCCTACGAAGTCGGTAGATACTACCTCAGCAGATTTGGTGTAATCTATCTGATCCTGCAAGGGGGAATCAAGGGACATATCGCGCAGGTAGGTGTTGAGCTCAGCAACAGTAGTCTCTTTATTCAGCGTTAGGTTTAGAATCGCCATCGAAACGTTAGGTGTAGGCACGCGAATAGCGTTGCCCGTTAGTTTGCCAGCTAGCTCCGGCAGTGCTTTGGCTACAGCTTTTGCAGCTCCGGTTTCGGTAAGAACCATATTTAGAGCGGCACTGCGCCCACGGCGGTTACCTTTGTGGTAATTATCTATCAAGTTTTGATCGTTAGTATAGGAGTGGCAGGTCTCAACGTGCCCTTTGAAGACGCCAAATTTGTCGTTTACCGCTTTGAGAATGGGGACAATAGCGTTGGTGGTGCAACTGGCCGCAGAGTAGATATTCTCCGTCGGGGAGATAAGCTCGTTGTTGACACCAAAAACGATGTTAGGGATATCGTCTTTGCCTGGAGCGGTAAGGATCACCTTGTCAACCCCTTTGGCTTTCAGGTGCAGGCCCAGCCCCGCGCGGTCGCGCCATTTACCGGTATTATCGATAAGTATGGCATCGTTAATGCCGTATTGGGTGTAATCGATGCTGTCAGGAGAATCGGCATAGAGAATGCGAATCATGTTGCCATTGGCGATGATAGCGTTCTCCTCTTCATCAACCTGAATAACCCCTTTAAAGCGGCCATGTACCGAATCGCGACGCAGCAGGCTAGCCCGCTTCACCAGATCATCTGGGCCGCCTTTGCGCACTACTGCGGCACGCACGCGCAATTTGTTGCCACCACCGGTCTGCTCAATCAATATGCGCGCCAGCAGACGGCCAATGCGCCCAAAACCGTAGAGGATAACATCGCGAGGTTCGTCGAGCACGGTGCTGATTCCAGTGTTGAGGCCGGCCAACTCCTGACCGATGAAGTCTTCGACAGATACACCAACTCCTTGTGCCTGATAGCGCACGGTGAGTTTACCGAGGTCAATTTTACCTGGAGCTAAATCGAGTTTGCTCATAGCTTTAAGCAGAGGAAAGCTATCGCGCACGTAAACTTCGGTGTCCAGGATAAGGCGGGCAAAACGGTGTGCGCGCAGGATGCTCAGCGGAGTACGATTGACCAGACTGCGTCCATAAATGCTGACGTTTACTCCATGGTGACGATACAGGCTGCCAATGATTGGTACCATGCTCTCTGCCAAGTCGAGACGTTCTGTCCAGTCATTGAAATACTTCTCCGGTTTGTTACAATCCATGCTCAGGCCCCTTTGTCGAGTAGGTTATTATTTTGCTGCTATTATAGAACGAGCTGTTGTCCTTTGGCTACTTAGCGGTAATAAAATTTTCCGCATCCTAATAGAAAATATCCCTGTTTACAAGGATAGATAATATCTGTTGTAGCGTGTATCTTACAGAGGGTGACTGCTTTAGATCGATAGCTAGGTGTGCAAAGCGACTTAGCACTGGACTTTCAGTGGTAGCGCTGATATTAAAAGTAGTTATAATTATGGTTAACTAAATTAAATTTAAGGAGGATAGACTATGGAAAAAAAGACTCACTTCAGCGAGCTTGGCCTGGTTAATACTCGGGAGATGTTTGCCAAAGCCGTTCATGGTGGCTATGCGATTCCTGCCTATAACTTTAACAATATGGAGCAGTTACAAGCTATTGTTACCGCATGTAGCGAAACAAATTCTCCTGTTATTGTTCAGGTCAGCAGTGGAGCGCGTAAGTATGCTAATAGCGCCATGTTACGCGGTATGGCTGCGGGAGCCATTGGTATGATTCGCGAGATGGGTTCTAACATTCCTCTGTGCTTACATCTTGATCATGGTGATACCTTTGAGCTGTGCAAAAACTGCATCGACAACGGTTTCTCCTCGGTTATGATCGATGGTTCGCATCATAACTATGAAGATAACGTGGCGCTAACACGTCAGGTGGTGGAGTATGCTCATCAATTCGATGTAACAGTTGAAGGGGAGTTAGGTGTTTTAGCTGGCATTGAGGATGATGTGGTGGCGGAAAAGTCGCACTATACCCAGCCCGATGAAGTTGAGGATTTTGTTGCTAAAACCGGAGTTGACTCTTTGGCAATCTCAATTGGAACCAGCCATGGTGCCTATAAGTTTAAGTTAGCTCCAGGTGAAGAGGTGCCACCCTTGCGCTTCGATATTCTTGCTGAAGTTGAACGGCGGATTCCCGGTTTTCCTATTGTGTTGCATGGAGCATCCAGCGTGGTGCAGAAATATGTTCAGCTAATCAATCAATATGGCGGCAAAATGGATGGCGCAGTTGGAGTGCCAGAGGAGCAGCTACGTAAAGCGGCGAAGAGTGCTGTGTGCAAAATCAATATAGATTCGGATGGCCGCTTGGCGATGACGGCAAAAATTCGCGAATTTTTAGCGAACAATCCCGAAGAGTTTGACCCACGCAAATATCTTGGAGCAGCCCGCAGTGAACTGGTTGCGCTTATGAAGCACAAAAATGAGTTTGTGCTAGGCAGCGCCGGCAATGCTTAAGTAACTGTACAGATTACCTTCTGTGCAGACTATTTTTTGTTTGAGAAAAAAACTATTTTCGTATAGTGTATCAAACATGACCATATTGGTAATAAATTACTTCAACATAGGAGCTAGCGATGATCAGCGAAAAAATGGCAACGGCTATCAACAAGCAGATGAATTTTGAATTTCTCTCGGCTAATCTCTATCTTTCCATGAGCGCGTATGCCAACTACAAGGGGTTAGATGGTTTTGGTAGTTGGTTTTACAACCAATATTTGGAGGAGCAGATTCACGCCATGAAGATGTACAACTATCTTCTGGATCAAGATCATAGAGTAGAACTTGATTCCTGCCCTAAACCCGCAGGAGACTTTGGTACGCCGCTGCAAATTTTTGAGGCCAGCCTAGCCCACGAGAGGGAAGTTACTAAACGTATTTATGCCCTTGTCGATCTAGCTTTGGAAGAACGCGATCATGGTACTAATTCATTCCTGCAGTGGTTTGTCAACGAGCAGGTTGAAGAAGAGTCGACCTTGAATAGTATTATCGACAAGGTAAAATTGGTGGAGAGTTCCGGTAATGGTATTTTTATGCTTAACCGCGAACTAGGTTTGCGCCCTGCACCAACGGCAGCAGCGTAGTTGCTCAACCCACGGGTATCAGGTGCTCTGCTGCCCGTTGTTTAGTAGTTTATCCCCCCTAAATAGGAGAGCTGAAATGGAAAAATTTGTTTGTGGTCCTTGTGGTTATATGTATGATCCGGCGGTTGGAGATCCTGACGGTGGTATTGCTCCAGGTACTGCTTTTGCGGATATCCCTGATGATTGGTGCTGCCCGGTGTGTGGTGCATCCAAGGACAACTTTTCCCCAGAAGAGTAGAAGCTTTATCTAGTACAAGGTAAAAAAATAGCCCGGAGCATTGACTGTTCCGGGCTATTTTGCGTTTAAATGGTTAACTTTTAGCTAGGTTAGTGAAAAATGTTTTTGGAGTAAAAAATCTCTGTCATCTCCTGATGTAGCATTTTTGCGACCCGCTCTTTTTCAGCATCTGAAAAATCTTGCATGGCGGTACCGAAAAGATATTTCTTTAGGTCGATATCTTTAAGCATCATCTTGGTGTGAAATAGATTCTCCTGATGGATGTTTATATCTATACAGTTGTACAGGTCGCGCGTTTTTTTGGCGATGAACTGCTGTATCGAATGGATACGGTGATCTATATAGTGTTTTTGCCCACTGGTGTCGCGGGTAAATCCGCGTACTTTGTAGTCCATAAGCACAATATCGGACTCGAATGATTCGATAAGATGGTTGAGTGCTTTCAGCGGACTGATCTTGCCACAGGTGGAGACATCAACGTCAACGCGAAAGGTGGATATGCCCAACTTACTGTCAGTTTCTGGGTAGGTGTGGATGCACAGGTGGCTTTTATCCAAATGGGCAAGCACTTGCTCAGGTTTTGGTTCTATTGGTTCCTCAGCGATAAGAACCGTAACGCTGGCTCCCATAGGGTCATAGTCTTGGCTGGCGACATTGAGAATAGTGGCACCGATAATGTCAGATACCTCAGCAAGAATCGCTTCAAGTCGCTCAGCATTATACTCTTCGTCGATATATTCAAGATACTCTTTACGCGCCTGGGGCTCGCGAGCATAGCATACATCATATATGTTAAAGGATAGGGTTTTGGTTAGATTGTTGAAGCCGCGTAGTTTGATTTTTGGGGCTCGCTTGGTGCGATTTGCTTTTTTTGCACACATGGCTGAAAACTCCTTCTGCAGGTCAGTGTTTATGACCCGCGGTCTCCACGAGGGAAACCCAAAACGGACACCCTGGTTGATGTCGATTTTGAACAAGCAGCACTGCTGTTTGTCTTGTATTATCTGCTGAAGGCAAAACATTATTGCCTGGTAGATGTTTGATTTCGCCAAACGCGCTCATAAGAGCACAAACTCAATTGGAGAACAAGAAAAATAACGCACTATTTTGCGCGTCAGATAGGTATTTTTTTAGCTGTGTTTTGCACCAAGATTTCAGGCTGGAAAACAGGTGCCTGGTCAGGGAGATGGTGGGAACTTGAGTGTGCCCAGTATGTAGCGTAAGCGCAGTACCATCATGATCGCGGCACTTGTCAAACCGCAAATTAAACCGATCCAGAAACCCTGTGCCCCCCAGTGGTGAGACAATCCAAGGTAGCACCCAATCGGCATACCTATTCCCCAGTAAGCAGCGGTCTGTATAAGCATAGGAATGCGGGTGTCTTTGCAGCCACGCAAGGCCCCAGCACAGTTAACCTGTATGGCATCTGGCACCTGATAGATGGCGGCAAAAAATAGCAGTGTTGCTGCGGCAAAACGCAGTTGTGGGTCTGTGGTGTAGATGGAGACACACTGCAGCGGTAGCAGTGCTATGATCAGTGCGCTTATAAGAGCGAGGGCGATGGCGCCAACCACGCCGCAGCGAATAGCGCGCAGCAGTTGGCTACGGCGCTGCTTGCCAATGGTGTAACCCACGCGCACTGAAAGAGCTGTGGCAATGCTCAATGGAATCATAAATATCATCGAGGTAAAATTTAGGGCAATTTGGTGGGCAGCTACGCTTTGGGCACCAAAGCGCGCCAGCAGCAGGGCTATTATGGCAAAAATACTGCACTCAATAAACATGCCGCCACCGATAGGTAACCCGAGCTTTAGCAGTTGCTTCTGCGTGCTCCAGCACCAAGGGGCGGTGAGGCGTAACATCTTCAGATTTCGATAGATGTTGCCACGCCAGAACACTATTAACATGCCTAAAAACATGGCCCACATGGTCAAAGCGCTGGCGGGGCCGCAACCTATGCCGCCCATGGCCGGAAAACCCAATTTGCCGAAGACCAATACATAGTTAGCTGCGATATTTACCACTAGGCCGATAAAACTAACAACCATACTGGGCCGGGTTAAAGATAAACCCTCACTACAATAGCGCAGGGCGAAACAGATGCCGATGGCAGGGAAGCCCCAAGAGACACCGCAGAGATAGCCATTAATTAGCGGGATTAGTTCTGGTGCGATTTGCAACCAAGGCAAGATGATGCTGGATTGTTGTAGCGCCAGCATCATGACTAGGCCGGCTAATCCGCCAAGATATATACCCTGCGGGGTAACCTGCTGGATAACATCGAGCTGTCCAGCGCCATGGGCTTGAGAGATAGTTGGGGTCAGGGCGCTGAGCACTCCGAGCAGTAGCAGGAAGAGCGGGAACCATACGCTAGAACCAATGGCAACTGCAGCCAAGTCGTTAGCGCTTACGCGCCCCGCCGCAACGGTGTCCACAAAACCCATGCTTGATTGTGCCAGTTGGGCCAAGATCAATGGTAGGCTGAGGGTGGTCAGTCTTTTAAATTCAGCTCGCCGTAATAACCAGCGGCGTTTGCTCTTTACCATGTGGAACCTTTCCCGCGTATTAAAAGAGCTGATTCAATAGCAGAGTTGACCTTTTTTGTACAGCGCTCAGATTATACCTGAGCCTGGTGCTGGGTGGGCAACTTTTGTGCACGAAGATGCGTGCTCCCTGTGGTACGCTGTGCGCGCAGATAATTATTTATACGAGATGGCGTAACTAAAAGGAATATTACCAACAATGGATATGTACAAATTAACGGTCGGGGACAATGAAGTAAAACTTTCAATCTTGGAATTTTTGCAGCGGCATATATCCGCAGCCTCGCGCAGCTATCTGCGGCAATTATTAAAAAAGGGGAAAATAGTCTCAGCAGGTGCCCCCCTGACGGAGACCAGTGTTTTGCAGGCGGGGATGGAGATTGAACTACCGCAGAGTGGGCGCTTATGCGAATTGTTGAGTGGTAGAAAAGCGGATGGTAGTCAACCTGTCGTTATCTTATATGAGAGCCGCGAGATACTAATTGTAGATAAACCCGCAGGTTTGGCGGTACATAGCAGCGTTGGTCATGAACAGCAGAATCTAACTGATCAGGTTATTGCCTTACTGACCGAGCGCGGTTCCTCCTTTAGCTGTGCGCCAGTACACCGCTTGGATATAGATACTTCTGGGCCAGTGTTGTATGGCAAGGGGAAAAAAGCCTGTAGTGTCTTTGGCAAAATGTTTATGCAACACGAAGTAGAGAAGAGTTATCTTGCTTTGGTGCAAGGGCGCACCGGTGGTAGCGGTATGCTGTGCTCAATGTTGTCATCCAAAGGAACAGAAAAGGAGGCAACCACCTCATTTCGTGCCTTGCAGCGTAACGATGACATGTCGTTGCTGGAGTTGACTCTATACACCGGTCGCCAGCATCAAATTAGGCGTCAACTTGCAGAGCTAGGACATCCCCTCTTTGGTGACCGGCGTTATGGCGGTGCTTGTCCAACTGAATTGGCACGGATGTTTTTACACTGCAGGCGTTTGGCTTTTGTCGATCCGTTCAGCGCTGCCACAATAGAGATTGAGAGCCCGCTCCCTGCCGAGTTGAAAGATTTTCTCGATAAACACTCCGATTTTATTTCTCCTAGTTGATTGTCTATTTTTGTACCCATGTTTTAGTGCTAATCTTCCGCTGTTTTACGAGATTGTATTTTTATATCCCAATGCAACGGCACCAGTGATAACAGTGTTTGATTTTGTCCCGGTTTTATATATAATCAGACAGATTAAATTTTAATATCATTAGGGAGAGCTTGGCATGGGGTTTTTGGAGGATATTTATCGCTGGGTAGAGGGGCAGATGTTCAACTCTCTTACCAAGAAAATTGCTGGTAACCTGCTATTTATGCTGCTAGCGGTCGCGGCGGTTGCGGCAGTAGTGTTGTGTGAGCAGCAAGCTGTAGAGCAGGTGCTGCGCAACGGAGTTTCGTTAGACGCGGCAACTGGGCAAATTGCGGCTATTCATGCTAGATGTCAACTGTGGTTGTTGGCTATAGTGCTGCTCAGTGTGATTATCTCCATAGTGCAGATACTCTTTATGCGCTTCATGATCGTGCGTCCCATACGGCATATCACCTCAATCTTTGAAGATATTGGTAGCGGTGACGGAGATCTGTCGCGAGATATCCCCTGTACTACCAACGATGAAATAAGAGATTTAGCTCAGGGTTTTAACCTGTTTATGGTTAAGTTGCGCTCCATTATTGGCATGGTGCGTCAGCAGGGGGTGCAGATAGCTGTGCGTTCCGCCTCTGTTGGTAAACAGGTGCAAGAGACCAATAAGATGTCTAGCCACCAAGGCGAGTTGGCCGATGCCATATATGCAAGCAGTGCAGAGAGTACCGCTGCTACCGGTGAAATCGCAGATAACGCGCAGACCATTCAAGCGAGTACTTCGCAGCAGTTAGATCAGGCGCGCTCTTCGTTAGAACGTTTGCAGGAGGCAAATAAATATATAATTGAGGTCGACTCTACTTTAAACGCCTTTGTGCACACAGTTGAGGGGCTAGATGAAAAATCCAAGGGCATAGAGACTGTTGTAGCCCTGATTCAAAGCATCTCCAACCAGACTGGGCTGCTGGCGCTGAATGCTGCTGTAGAGGCAGCGCGGGCGGGCGAAGCGGGGCGAGGTTTTGCTGTGGTAGCCGAAGAGGTAAAAAATTTGGCTAATCAGGTCAATAACGCGGCCAACAACATCGGTAACACCTTGCATGATATGATTGAAGGGGTGAAGCATACCCAACAGGGTACAACATTAATTGCGCAGAATATTAGTTCTACACGGGAAGTGGTGGAGGACTCTTGCGCCAAATTTACTGTCATGGTGCATGATTTTGAAACAACGCACGATAGCTTGCACCGTATCAGTGCCTCGGTTGAGGAGTTGTCGGCTGCTGCCAACATGGTGCACCAGAATATCAGCCAGGTTAAGCAGTTGAGCGCTACCGTGGCTCAGGCGATGAATCAGGCCGCAGCATTTACCGGTGAGCTTAATGATACCACTCAGAGTATGCAGGAGACCGTCTCTAACTTCAAGGTAGGTCAGGGTAGCTTCGAGCGCACGCTGGATATTGCTCTGCAGGTGCGCAACAAACTACAAGAGCGCATTACCAGTTGTGCTGCTCGAGGCATGGATGTCTTTGATGTCAACTATCAACCTGTGTACGACACCGATCCCCCAAAGTATAAAACTGCCTACGATGGCGCTTTTGAGCAGCAGCTTCAGCCCTTATATGATGAGACCGTGAGTCGGGTGCAAGGAGGGATATTTTGCTTGTGTGTCGATAAAAATGGTTACGCGCCTACGCACAACAGCTTTTATTCCCAACCTCTCACGGGGGATGCAGAACGCGATCTTGTCAATAGCCGCGACAAGCGGTTGTTTAACGATCAGGTTGGTTTAGCGGCCGGACGCAATCAGAAAAAGTTTTTGCTGCAGACCTACTGCCGCGATACCGGAAACGTGGTCAGCGATCTGTCCCTGCCTATCATTGTCAACGGCCGCCACTGGGGAGGCTTGCGCATCGGTCTTGATCCGCAGGGCTTATTGGAGTAGTAGGTGTGGCATAGAGAAATTGTAGATAAAGGCTAAACGCAACAAAGCCGATTCGAAGGAGGCATTCGAATCGGCTTTGTGTTTTATGACCTAGGGAAGAAAGGAGGTATCAAATTTTGTCTGCCACAACAAGCCTTGATGGTCGTTACACTAGCAGGTGGTGTCAGCAGTTAATAGGGTGAGACGCGTATTTGTTTGATTAGCTAAGCACAACCTCTCTCTGTGTATCTGCACAGTCGCTTGCGTTTGCTCCAGATACCCTCCCAGCAGATACTCTATTGTTTATCTAGCTCCTCGCGCCGTTCATCCATCACTTTTACTGCGCACAGATCGCCACACATAGTGCAGGCACCATGTTCATCGGCGGCCTTGTTAGAGCCACGTCTTTCGCGAGCTTTTGCTGGGTCTAGTGCTAGTTCAAACTGTTTTTCCCAGTCCAGATCTTTGCGTGCTTGCGCCATGGCGTGATCCTGCTCAATCGCACCGGGAATGCCTTTGACGATATCTGCGGCATGCGCGGCGATGCGACTGGCGATTACGCCCTCGTGGACATCGCGTACGTCAGGTAGGCACAGATGCTCACTCGGAGTCACGTAACATAGGAAGTCAGCACCGGCTGAAGCGGCAATTGCTCCGCCGATAGCGCAGGTGATGTGATCGTAGCCAGCTGCTAAATCGGTTACTAGTGGGCCAAGAACGTAAAATGGGGCACCGTGGCACAGTTGCTTTTGCAACTCAATGTTGGCCTGTACCTGATTCAGCGGCATGTGGCCTGGTCCCTCGATCATGACCTGAATCCCCGCATCCCACGCACGGTTGGTAAGCTCACCGAGAATGATCAACTCTTGAATCTGGGCGCGGTCGGTAGCGTCGTGCAGGCAGCCCGGACGGAAACCATCTCCTAGCGAAAGCACCGCATCGTAGGGGCGTACCAGCTCCAGCAGACGATCATAATATTCGTAAAGAGGATTTTCTGCACGGTTGTACGCCATCCACTTGGCGGTAAATGAACCGCCACGAGAAACCACGTTCATAATGCGCCCTTCACGATCCATGCGATCGAGGGTGAGTTGAGTTACGCCACAGTGTACGGTGATGAAGTCAACACCATCGTCAAGGTGTTTCTTGATGCCGTCGAATATTTCATCAACCGTCATCTGTACCATGGCCTTTTTCTTTTTGGCGATGGTGTCAACGGCAGCTTGATAGAGCGGAACAGTGCCGACGCAGGCTTCGGTTTCGCCAATGATGGCAGCACGGATTTCATCGATAGGGCCACCGGTGGATAGATCCATCAGGGCGTGGGCGCCGGCAGCGACTGCTACGCGGGCTTTTTCCATTTCGTTATCAATGCTGGTGTCGTCTTTACTGGTGCCGATATTGGCGTTTACTTTAGTGCTCAGCCCCTTGCCAACGGCTAGAGGGATGCCATTTTTGCGTTTTACGTTGTGGCATATACATACTGTGCCCTTAGCAACCTGGGCGCGCAGCCACTCGGCATCGACCCCTTCTGCTTCTGCTGCTTGGCTTAGTATATCGGTAATGATCCCCTTGCGGGCTGCTTCCATCAACGTCATGGTGTTAATCCTTTATTGGTGGCAATCGTTGCGACGATCGCCAACGGAAAGTGCGGCGGTATAGTGATTGATAGGCCCATGCCCATGACCTAAATGGGGGGCGTCTACTATGGCCTGAGTAATAAACTTTTTACAGATTTCCAGTGCCTGGGTTAGCTCAATCCCCTGAGCGAGGAGCGTAGCTATACAGGCGGCGCTGCTACAGCCAGTGCCGTGGGTGTGTGCACTGTTAATGCGTAGCGCGTGGTAGTGGTAAATTTTCCCATGGTGCAGCAGTACGTCTACAGGATCGCCATCGAGGTGGCCGCCTTTAACCAGAACGTTACGTGCGCCCATGGCATGTAGTTGCTGCGCTGCCTGTTCCATTGAGCTTAAATCGGCAATTGTCATGCCGGTCAAGACTTCAGCCTCAGGTACATTAGGCGTAAGAAGGTAAGCTGTGGGAAGCAGGCGCTTAATAAAGGTGTCGATGGCCTGCTGTTGGAGCAGATTGCTGCCGCCCTTAGCGATCATTACTGGATCGATAACACAGGGTAGTGCGCTATACTCTGCGGTGCTACCTAAGGTGTCGGCAATGGTGGCAATTATCTCGGCACTGTACAGCATTCCGGTCTTGATAACGTCCGCACCAATATCGCTGAGCACAGCGCTTATCTGTTGACGGACAAAATCTGCCGGTGGAGCATTTATTGCGCTGACTCCATGAGTGTTCTGTGCGGTCAAGGCAGTAATGGCACTGCTAGCGTAACTGCCGAGTAGGGTAATGGTTTTAATGTCGGCCTGAATGCCAGCACCACCGCTGCTGTCAGAACCGGCTATGGTGAGGACTTTGCCACAGGGTAGTGGCAGCAGTTGGTTGAACTGAAGTGTTAATTCTCGTGCTGCCAATGCTGGCTGTGGGTCGGCCATTATGGCAGAGACAACTGCGGCGCCATCGGCTCCGGCTTGAATTACCGCTGCCAAACCGCTGCTGTCAATCCCGCCGATGGCAATTATCGGAATATCCACGGCGCGGCGAATCTCTTGGAGCCCAGCGATGCCAATATGTACCGCATCCTGCTTAGTGGCGGTGGGGTAGACACTGCCGACACCGATATAATCGGCACCTTGCTGTTGTGCTTGCAAGGCCATCTGCTGTGTGCGGGTGGATACGCCGATAAGCGCTCTGTCTCCGAGGACAGAACGTGCAGCGCTGACGCTGCCGTCACTCTGGCCGAGGTGAACGCCGTCTGCTTGACACTGTTGCGCCAGTTCTACTTGGTCGTTGATTATCAATAGAGCTTGATATTGGTGACAGAGTTGGCGTAGCTCGATGGCTAGTTGCAGTTTGTCCGCAGTGCAGCGCTTTTTATCGCGATACTGTACCACGCGCACTCCTGCGCTAAGAGCCGCCTGTACTGTAGATAAGAGCTGTTCTTTGGGGCTATCATCAGTGATAAGATATATGCCGCTGATTTTTGCCGCGCAGGTAAGTTGTCTCTGGTGCTTATTGTCAGTCATAAATAACCACAGCCAGAATAGGTGCGGTCAAAACACGATATGTGCGTGGTCGCTTCCCTACGCCGGCATCATCCGGATCAGGTTCCAAGGGTCACTCTAGGATTAGAGTTCTCAGTGTGTGGCACGCCCCTAGCAAACCAGCCTACATTGCGCTAATAGGCGTGGTGATGAGAGACTAGTGGATTCATGCTGCTATGTCAACGATCTTGTTTTCGCGCTTATAGTTATCCTGTCGGTGAATTGACAGAAAGGTATTAAAATTAGAAATAAGCAATTAGTTAAAATATACTATATCCTGAGCGGGGCGTGGGTTAATATTGGTAACACTATATGGCTGTTTAGGCGCGCATGGGGTGATTCTAGTCAGTGTATCTCTGGGGTATGATCTTTGCATGCATCGCATAAATGCAATAATACAATATCTTGGGGAGTAGATTACTGCTTTAGGTTATAACTTGGCAGTGCTACACATAAAATGAACATGGCTAGTGTTCATATTTGTGGAGGTTTTTTTTGGAATACGCACAGTTGTTGGAAAATAGTAATGATTTAATTCAGGTGGTAAGTTTTGCGGGTAGAGTGATCTATGTCAATCGGATGTGGCGCGAAACCTTGGGTTACCGCGAGGAGGACTTAGGACAACTGAATTTTTTTGATCTACTCCACGAAGACTTTCATTGTGATTGTCAGGGGCGCATTGAGCGCTTGTTGGCTGGTACTGCTGTCCCCCGTTTTGAGGCCGAATTTAGAGCGCGTGACGGGAGAAAAATTGTTGCTGAGGGGAGTATTTCACTCTATTACGAGAATAACGAGCCGGTTGGTATTCAAGGTTTTTTCCGTGATATAACTGCGCGTAAGGCCACCGAGAGTAGATTGATCGCCTCCGAGGAGCGCTTTCGGACAATTTTTCAATCATCAGTAGCCGGTATGGCGATGGTAGCTCCAGATGGCCGGTTTCTGCAAGCTAATCCAGCTTTTTGCCGTTTTCTTGGTTATAGCGAAGAGGAGCTGCGCCAATTAACTATCACCGCTGTAACCCATCCTGATGATGTCGACGATACTTTTGCGCGGCGTAACATCTCTAAAGCCAGTCGCTCGCGCGCAATTGTGTGTGAGAAGCGCTATCTGCGCAAGGATGGCAGTGTGTTTTGGGCGCAACTGTCATCTACATGGTTTTTTGATGCTAAAGATAAGCCGCTATATACTGTGCCGGTTATTCAGGATATCACCTGTCGCAAAGAGGCCGAGTTACAGATTCGCAATTTAGCCTATTACGATAGTCTGACCCAGTTGCCGAATAGGAGCCTGCTCAAAGATCGCCTAGAACAGGCGGTAGCGCAAGCGCACCGTCGCCAGGGGAATTTTGCGCTAATGTTCCTTGATCTGGATCGTTTTAAGGTGGTCAACGACAGCCTTGGTCACTCTATCGGAGATGAGATGTTGTGCCAGGCAGCTGGGCGCTTAAGTGAATGTCTGCGCCAAAACGATACTGTTGCCCGCTTGGGTGGAGACGAGTTTGTCATTATTCTCTCGGAGTATCGTGACGACACCAATCTGCCGCGTATCGCGGAGAAGATTCTACGGTCGGTAGCGCAACCCTTTGATCTTGGCGTGCGCAGCGTAGTCAGTACTACCAGTATCGGTATTGCGCTGTATCCACAAGATGGTAACGATCCCACCGAGCTGTTGCGGTGTGCGGATATGGCCATGTACGCAGCCAAAGATGCCGGGGGGAATACCTATAAGTTCTATTCAGCGCAGATGAATACCACCGCGGTCTCTCGCATGGATATGGAAGCCAATCTGCGCCGCGCGCTGCTACAGGACGAGCTGTTTATCGAGTATCAACCGCAGATTGATCTGCTGTCAAATGAGGTGGCCGGAGTCGAAGCCTTGGTGCGCTGGAAACATCCTCAGTTGGGCATTCTTGGGCCGTGCAATTTTATCCCGCTAGCCGAGGAGTCGAGTTTGATTCTGCAAGTTGGTGAATGGGTCATGCGCAAAGTATTTGAACAGTGTGTACAGTGGCAGCAGCAGGGACGCTTGCCGTATCGCGTAGGAATTAACGTCTCCGGTCGTCAGTTTGCCCAGGGGGATTTTGTTAGCATAGTTAGTAGGTTGCTAAAGGAGAGCGGAGCCGATCCGCACTTTATCGAATTGGAGATTACAGAAAGCGTGCTGATGGGTGATTTATCGAGCACGGTTAACACGCTGGAACAGTTGCGCCAGATGGGTATTCATCTGGCTGTAGATGATTTTGGCACCGGCTATTCATCCCTTAGTTGCCTGAAGAATTTACCTGTAGACCGGCTGAAAATCGATAAATCATTTATCGCCGATCTGAGCAATAATGCCAACGATCGCGCCATTGTTGATGCAACTATTGAGATGGCTAAACGCCTCGACTTGGGCGTAATTGCCGAGGGGGTTGAGACCGATGCTCAGTACGGTTTTATTCATGCGAGTAACTGTGATGAGGTGCAAGGTTTCTATTTTAGCAAACCTCTCTCCGTGGACGAAGTACAGGAAAAGTGGCTGCATAAGCACAGCAAGGCAACACCAGAGTAGCAATCGCCTTTACAGCTTTTTGTCTGCATGGTAATAGATAACCTCTTCAAAATTATATTTACAAAGGTCGCAATTGCGGCCTTTTCTATTGGTGTAACAACTTTTAGCGCGGTAAATAACCGTAGCAGCCCATGCTAATTATCAGGATATTGTGATGTACGCTCACCGACCCACCCATGTAGAGATCGATCTTGCTGCTTTGCGGCACAACTATAATCTGCTGCGCCAGCGCCTGCCACAATCTTGCGCCCTGCTTGCTGTGGTTAAGGCCGACGCCTATGGGCATGGCGCACTGCCCATAGCTCAGGCCTTAGAGAGTGCTGGGGCCGATATGCTCGGCGTGGCTATCGCCGAAGAGGGTTTAGAGCTGCGCCAAGCGGGTATCGCCACACCGGTGCTGATGTTGGGTGGCGCGTCGCCGGGGCAAGAGGCGGTAGTGATCGACAACGATCTGCAGGTTGTTGTTTTTGAAGCCGATCAGATCCAGCGTTTGCAGATAGCCGGAGCTGCCTTGAACAAACAGTGCCACTGTCATCTGAAAATTGATAGTGGCATGGGACGTCTAGGGGTGCTGCCCGCAGATTTGCCCGAGATCCTGACCCTGTTGCGCCGTTGTCCTAACCTCAACTTAGATGGGGTGATTACCCATTTTGCCGTAGCTGATGAACCCGGCAACCCATATACCCAACGGCAATTGGAGATATTTTTACACTCTGTTGCGCAAGTACGTGCCGCCGGTTTTGCTCCCACATATATCCATGCGGCTAATAGTGCCGCCTGTTTTGATACTGCTCTTGGCGCCGTTGCTAACGGCTGTAATTTGGTGCGCCCTGGTATTGCTCTGTATGGCGGCCAGCCCTTTAGCACTGAAGCTGGTGCTGGGGTCAGCTTGGATCTGCAACCGGTGATGAGTCTACGCACCAAAATTGCACACCTGAAACATATGCCGGCCGGGTGTGGTATCTCTTATGGCCTGCGTTTTACCACCAATCGTCCTGCGCTGATTGCCGCCATTCCGGTTGGCTATGCTGATGGCTATAATCGCCTGTTGTCTAATAAGGGCTGTGCTCTGGTGCGTGGGCAACGCGCGGCGGTAGCGGGAACGGTGTGTATGGACTGGACTCTGCTCGATGTTACCGACGTAGAGGGTGTAAGTGCTGGAGATCAGGTGACGTTGCTGGGGTGTGATGGCGATGAGTCCGTACTTGCAGAGCAGTGGGCGCAACAGATTGGAACTATCTCGTATGAGGTTTTTTGCCAGATCAGTAAGCGGGTGCCACGCTACTATAAACACCGCTAGTTTTGCTTTTTAACCATTAGAGAGATGCTTATGCCACAGGATGAACAACAGTTGTTGCTGGCTCTTGATTTAGGTACCACCACTCTGGCTGGTCGACTGCTCAACCTTCAGGGTGAGGTGTGCGCGGAAGCGACTCTGTTTAATCCGCAAGGTCGTCATGGTGCCGATGTCGTGCGCCGCATGGAGGCGGCTATGTCCGGTTGTGGCGCCGAACTGCAGCAGGATCTGCACCAAGGGATTGATGCTCTAGTTACTCGCCTATTGCACCAGTGTCAGGCTCAGCGCGAGCAGATAAGCGCCGCAGCTGCTGCCGGTAATCCGGCTATAAGTTGCCTGTTGCAAGGGCTGGCGGTGGATAAGTTGCTCTATCCGCCACATCGGCCTGCGTCGTTGGCAGCGGCCTGGGTGGCACTTGAGTGCTTGCCGGTGCCGCTGTTTTTGTTTCCACTGGTCAGTGGTTATGTCGGGGGGGATCTGGTGGCGGTACTGTATCAGTATGCCGACTGTGCGGCCGGAACCTTTTTTGTCGATGTTGGCACCAATGGTGAAATGGCTCTTTTTAATGGTGAGCAGTGGTGGGTAACCTCGGTTGCCGCTGGGCCAGCCTTTGAAGGGGGGAATATCTCCTGCGGTATGGTGGCTCAAACTGGTGCGGTTACAGGTGTCGCGCTGGATGGAGAGCGCTTGAAATTGCAGGTGCGCGGGGGTGGCCAACCGCAGGGGCTGTGTGGCAGCGGCTTGGTGGAGGCTATTAGTGCAGGGATCGCAGGTGGATTGATAGCCGCTGATGGCACCATCGCCGATATGGACGATGTGGATAATAATTTAACCCGCTATCTGGGCCATGATGCGCAGGGGAGAACCCTGTGCTTGTACCGTGATGCTAAAACATTGTTGCAGTTGTCTCAAGACGATATTCGTCAATTCCAGTTGGCTAAGGGGGCGATTTACGCAGGAGCTGAATGTTTGGTAGCGCGAGCTGGCATGAGTGTTGATGCTCTGAATACTGTGATAGTAACTGGCGCTCTGGGCTTCTCTATGGGAAGGCGCGCCATGAAAGACGTTGCGTTGTTGCCGGAAAATATGATAAAAAAGGTTATATTTAGTGACGGTGGGGTAATTGCTGGCCTGTCCAGCTATTTAATCAGGGGTAATGCTGAGAGTCTTCAGCGCTTAACCACTGCTCTGCATCCCTATCCGTTGTCGGGCACGCCACATTTCGAGCAGGCTTTCGTCGCCGCGCTGAACTTCCCCTCGCGTAGCTTGTAGTCGTTTTTGCTTGTGCCGTTAGTGGCAACAGCGTAAAAGAAAAGTTTTAAGTTGGCGCTGCTTAGAGATTAGTAGCTATATTTCTCGTGGGCAGCAAATAAATTAAATGCGGCTTTTGTCGCGTCCGTAGAAGGTGAAAGGTAATCAAATGTCTGTCATTAAACGTGCCCTGATTAGCGTATCTGACAAGGATGGTATTGTCGATTTTGCTCGTGAACTTAGCTCATACGGAGTGGAAATTCTTTCAACTGGAGGTACGGCTAGCCTGCTGCGTCAGCAAGGGGTAGCGGTAGTTGATGTCTCTGATTATACCGGCTATCCCGAGATGCTTGATGGTCGAGTTAAGACCCTGCATCCTAAAGTGCATGGCGGCTTGCTGGGCGTGCGGGATAATCCTGCCCACGTGGCGAAGATGGCTGAACACGATATCCAGCCTATAGATATGGTGGTAGTAAATCTGTATCCGTTTGAAGCCACTGTTGCCAAAGAGGATTGTACTCTAGCTGACGCTATTGAAAATATCGATATTGGTGGCCCTACCATGTTGCGTAGTGCCGCAAAAAATAATCGCTTCGTCACCGTTGTTGTTGATTGTGCCGATTATGCTCAGGTGCTGGCGGAGATGAAAGACAATGCGGGTGCCGTATCCGAGCAGACCAATTTTAAACTGGCGGTAAAAGTTTATCAGCATACCGCTGCATACGATGGCGCTATATCTAACTGGCTGGGTAGCCGCGTGGACGATAAGGTTGAGCAGTTCCCATCCGCGCTGAGCCTGCAATTTCACCAGAGCCAGGTTATGCGTTACGGGGAAAATCCCCATCAGAATGCCGCCTTTTATGTAGAGAAAAATGTCAGTGATGCCTCTATAGCAACGGCTAAGCAGTTGCAGGGCAAAGCGCTGTCGTATAACAATATTGGTGACACCGACGCCGCTCTGGAGTGTGTGAAACAGTTCAATGAAGGGCCGGCCTGTGTAATCGTTAAGCACGCTAACCCCTGCGGTGTGGCCGTGGGCGATAATATTTACGATGCCTATCAGCGCGCTTTTAGCACCGACCCTGAATCCTCTTTTGGGGGCATTATCGCCTTCAACCGTGAACTCGATGGCAAAACAGCACAGGCTATTGTCGATCGCCAATTTGTCGAAGTTATCATCGCTCCTGCCGTTAGTGCCGAAGCGGTTGAGATCGTCAAGGCGAAGAAAAATGTGCGCTTGCTCGAGTGTGGTAGCTGGAGTGAAAAAGCGGCAGAACGTCTTGAGTACAAACGGGTCAACGGTGGCCTGCTGGTGCAGGATGCTGACCAGCAACTATATAACGAACTTAAAGTGGTAACTAAGCGTCAACCGACTGAGCAGGAGATGAGCGATCTGCTGTTTACCTGGCGCGTTGCCAAGTTTGTCAAGTCAAACGCTATTGTTTACGGTAAAGAGGCCATGACTATTGGTGTTGGTGCTGGGCAGATGAGCCGGGTTAACTCCGCGCGTATTGCGGGAATTAAAGCTGAACAAGCTGGGTTAGCCGTGCCGGGATCAGTAATGGCTTCGGATGCGTTCTTCCCCTTCCGCGATGGACTGGATAGTGCTGCCGCTGCCGGTATAACTGCAGTAATCCAACCAGGTGGATCCATCCGTGACGAGGAAGTTATTGCCGCTGCGGATGAGCATGATATTGCTATGGTCTTCACCTCCATGCGCCATTTCCGCCATTAAAAATAATTGTTGAGCATCTGTGACGCTGGCGAGGTCTCTCTCTGGTGTCACAGATGGGCTAACTGTGCAAATTACCCTGTCCTCTGTGGTTATTTGACGCTAGAGCCTTTCTTTAATTAAAGGTAGATTTGCCAGCCAAGCTAGATATGGTTCTGAAAAGACAATATAAAAGGTGTTAACACTATGAAGATATTGGTTGTAGGTGGTGGCGGACGTGAACATGCCTTGGTGTGGAAAATAGCTCAATCCCCATTGGTGGATAAAGTCTATTGTGCCCCAGGCAACCCTGGGACTGCTGAGCAGGGCGAAAACGTAGCTATTGCAGTTGATGATATTCAGGGGCTCTGTGATTTCGCGACCAACAACGCCATTGATCTAACTGTGGTGGGGCCGGAATTGCCGTTAACCTTAGGCATAACCGATCTATTTAAATCTGTCGGCTTAAATATTTTTGGCCCCAGCAAAGCAGCCGCTCAACTGGAGGGGAGTAAAGGTTTCTCCAAAGACTTGATGGCAAAATATGCCATTAAAACTGCGGCCTATGCCTCATTTACCGAGCGCGATGCTGCTATCGCCTATGTACGTGAGCACGGAGCTCCCATTGTGGTCAAGGTCGACGGCCTGGCGGCAGGCAAGGGAGTTATTCTCGCGCAGAGCGAAGCCGAAGCCATCGAAGCGATCGACGCAATCTTAGTTGATAAAGAGTTTGGTGCTGCCGGCGATGCGGTGGTGATCGAAGAGTTTTTGACCGGTGAAGAGGCCTCTTTCTTTGCTTTTACCGATGGCAAAAATGTGCTGCCGCTGGCAAGTGCTCAGGATCATAAACAGATTTTTGATGGCGACAAGGGGCCCAATACCGGTGGGATGGGTGCGTACTCCCCAGCTCCGGTGGTAACCGATGCGCTATATAAACGGATAGTTGCAGAAGTGGTGCAGCCGACAATTGACGGCATGGCTGCAGAGGGTTGTCCCTATTGCGGTATTCTGTTTATCGGTCTGATGATTGAGAACAACGATTTTAAAGTGTTGGAGTTTAATGCCCGTTTTGGCGACCCCGAAGCGCAGCCACTATTGCTGCGAATGAAGTCTGACCTAGTGCCTGTGCTGTTGGATTGTGCGCGCGGCGAGTTAAAAACCGGCGCGCTTGAATGGTATGACCGCGCTGCGGTGTGTGTGGTTATGGCCGCTGCGGGCTATCCTGGTAGTTATGCCAAGGGTGAGGTCATTAGCGGAATTGATACTGCCAACGCCATAGATGGTGTGAAGGTCTTTCATGCTGGAACAGCAAGCAAGGATGGCAAGATTGTAACCGCTGGCGGGCGGGTGCTTGGAGTGACTGGCTGGGGCAACGACGTTGCTGCAGCGATCGCCAAGGCTTATGAAGGTACCGAAGTTATTAGCTGGAATGGTGCTCAGCTGCGTAGCGATATCGGTCTGAAGGCTTTGAAGCGTTAATTGCTGACTACTTGGGCACAATAAAAACAGGGAAATGAGCCAATGATATCTCAACAGAGCAATAATCCCGTTGTCGGGATTTTGATGGGCAGTGATTCTGACTATTCCGTGATGGCGGAGGCGGCAAAGGTGCTTAAATCTTTTTCTGTCCCCTATGAAGTAATTGTTTCCAGTGCCCACCGTTCACCGGTGCGCACCGCCGAATATTCTGCCGCTGCAGCTGAGCGCGGTATTAAGGTTCTCATTGTTGGTGCTGGTGCCGCCGCTCACTTAGCTGGGGTCGTGGCAGCAGAGACAACTCTGCCGATTGTCGGTGTGCCTATTGATAGTTCCGTGCTCAAGGGGCTGGATGCCCTGCTGGCTACAGTGCAGATGCCTGGCGGGATTCCGGTAGCGACCATGGCTATTGGCAAAGCTGGGGCAAAGAATGCGGGAATTTTTGCTATACAATTGTTGGCTTTGGCCGATTCGGCCTTGGCACAGCAGCTGAAGGATTCGCGCGCGGTAATGGCGGCCGAGGTGGCTAAGAAAAGCGATAGTCTGCAACAGCGTTTAGCTGCAGACGGGTTATGAACTTAATAAAGGAGACACACTTTGAGTAATCAGCAACGCAGTTTGCTAAACAGTGTCTGGGATCTGTTTTGCTCTTTGAAATTGACGGTTTTTTCGTTGATTGCCTTAGCGGCAACATCAATAATCGGCACGGTTTTACAGCAAAATCTTGATCGCAAACAATATCTGTCAGTGTTTAGTGAAGATACTTACAACCTGCTCAATAAGCTACAGTTCTTCGATATGTACCACTCTTGGTGGTTTATCGGTCTCTTGGTGTTGTTTTGTATTAATCTGATCTGTTGTTCGATTAAACGCTTTCCGCGGGTATGGCACATGGTTCACTGTCCCAATGTGACCCCGAGTGAACAGTTCCTGAAAAGCTTTTCCAACGTTGAAGAGAAGTTGGTCGCTGGCGATGTGAAATCTATTAGCGCTAAAATGGCTACTTTTTTAGCGGATAATTTTACCGCTGCCACCGCTTATGAAAAGGACGGTAGCACCTATCTGTACGCAGAGAAGACAAAATACGCGCGCTTTGGTGTGTATATTACTCACTTGTCGATTTTAGTGATCTTTTTAGGGGCAATTATTGGCAATATTTACGGCTTTAAAGGTTATGTGAATATTCCCGAAGGTGGCTCTATTGACAGGATCTGGTTGCGCAATGTGCAGACACCATTGCCCATAGGTTTTGAGGTGCGCTGTGAAGATTTCTCTGTCAGTTTCTATGGAGAATCGCAACGCCCGAAGGAGTTTCGTAGCGTTCTGAGTATTGTTGATCAGGGTGAGCTTAAGGTAGATCACCGCCCCATTGTGGTTAATGATCCGCTCAGTTATAAAGGACTCACCTTCTATCAGTCCAGCTATGGCCCGGCTGGTGATGGCCAAGTTGTTATAAAAGTTAAAGTACGCGGTGAGGATAAAAGTGATGCTTTTACCCTGGAGCGCGGTGGTGTGATGGCCCTACCTGGTGGTGACAAGGTGCGGCTGGCCGATTTCACTCCAACCTTTCGCAATTTTGGTCCAGCGGCCCGCCTAGAGGTGGTATCAGCAACTGGAGATAAAAAGGTAGTCACGGTATTTAAAAACTTTGCCAATTTTGATGAAGAGCGCAACGGTAAGTATATCTTTACCCTCGTCGATTTTCAGCAGATGTACTACACCGGACTGCAGGTTACTAAGGATCCTGGTGTCTGGGTTGTCTGGCTCGGTTGCGCTATGTTGGTGTTAGGCTGTATGGTGGCATTCTTTATGTCACATCGCCGCCTGTGGGTGGTTATAAATGAACAAAAAGGCAAAGTTGGTGTGCGTTTAGTCGGCAGTGCCCATCGTAATCAACCTGCTTTTGAGCTGTATTTTGATGAGTTAAAAAACAAATTTCTTGATGCCTTGTCTAAAGATTAGGGGTCGCACGGAGGATTAATAAATATGAGTAGTGGTCAATTATTCAATTTTGTAACCATCGGTTATTTCGCCGCTATGATCCTGTTTATCGGGTTTCTGGCTACACGTAGTATTCTGGTGGCTAAATTGGCATCTTACTGTGCCTATATCGGTTTTGCCGTACAGACCTACGCAATTGGGCTGCGCTGGTATGAAACCTATCAGATACCCGGCAGCGAAGGCTATGCGCCGATGTCTAACCTGTATGAGTCGGTAGTGTTCTTCTCTTGGACAATTTTGCTGATATATATTCTGATAGACTGGAAATATAAACAGCGCTCTGTAGGGGCATTTGTTCTCCCCTTTGCTTTTTTGGCTATGACTTGGGCGCAGTTGCGTTTAGATGATACCATTGCGCCGCTGGTTCCGGCACTGCAGAGTAACTGGCTAACCTATCATGTCATCACCTGCTTTCTCGGGTATGCGGCCTTTGCCGTTGCCTGTGGAGTGTCGATAATGTATCTAATCAAGGTACGTAAGGAGGATAATGGTGATACCTCTCCAGCTGGCGGAATTGTTGGGATCTTCCCCAGCGCTAAAATTCTTGACGATCTGAATTATAAAGCGATAATGATTGGCTTCCCTCTGCTGTCTCTGGGTATTATTACTGGCGCGGCTTGGGCTAACTATGCTTGGGGTACGTACTGGAGTTGGGACCCCAAAGAGACGTGGAGCTTGATTGTTTGGTTTATCTATGCGGCCTTTTTACACGCACGCATAACACGCGGTTGGGCTGGACGTAAGGCTGCTATCTTGTCGATAATCGGTTTTATCGCCACTATTTTCTGTTATCTCGGGGTAAATTTATTGCTGGCAGGATTGCACTCCTACGGTTCGTAGCCACGAGATCTACTGAAGAGTAAAAAGGAGAGCTATCAAGGCTCTCCTTTTTTTATATCTGCAGCAACGATAATATGAGCTGCATGCTTGTTACTCTGGATGATAAGCAATGACCAACGACAGTCCGTTATTAAAGCCCGATGAAACACTCGACACCCTGCGTGGTGGGGCGATAAAGATAATACAGCACCAAAAAGGCTACCGTTTTTCCATAGATCCGGTGTTGCTGGCCAACTTTGCTACTATTGGTTCGGGCGCGCGGGTGCTAGATCTAGGTTGTGGCAGTGGCATAATTGCCCTGTTGCTTGCGCGGTGGAGTGGGGCGGCCAATATTGTTGCGGTGGAGATACAACCAGCTCAGGTCGAGCGGGCGCAGCGCAATGTGCGCTTAAATGGCCTTGATGAAAGAGTGGAGATTCGTCAGGTCGACCTGCGCCAACTGCGTGAAAAAGATGTCGGCTTGTTTGATACCGTGGTGGCTAATCCCCCGTTTCGCGCAGCACAGACTGGGCGCTGTTCTCTGGGCGATGAGCGGGCACAGTCGCGCCATGAGTTGGCCGGTGGTCTGGACGACTTCCTAGCTACAGCGAGTGCGCTGCTGCGGCGCGGCGGAAATTTGGCTATGATTCATTTGGCTGAGCGTAGCGTGGATATATTAGCGAGGATGCGTGCGGTGAATGTCGAGCCGAAACGGTTACGCATGGTACATAGCCGCCAAGATTGTCCGGCACGCTTGGTGTTGGTTGAGGGGCGCAAGCAGGGGCGACCTGGATTGCAGGTGGAGCCACCGCTATTTGTCTATCAGGGTGAGGAGTATACCGACGAAGTTGCCGCTATGTACCGCAGTTGAACTACTGTTGGCTGTGCACCATTTTAGCTAACTTGTCAAGTTGCCGATGTTTTGCCAACAGGCTCTCCAACGCAGCGCGCACCTCATCGTCAGCGATATTTCTGGTTAGTTGATGGATGCCTTCAAGCTCTTTGGTGTCTAACTCTGGCAGCACACGCGCCGGTTTTGCCTCTGGTTTGACCTCAGGTGCTACTTGGCCACGGCGAAAATATAGGTCGGTTATTGGGGTGTCGCCGAGATGCTTATTTATCTGTTCAATCAGGCGTGGCTTTAGCAGTTGTAACTGTTGCATCCACACCGCATGGGCAACTTTTATCTCTAGCACATTGTTGCGAATACGTGCAGGAATAGCGTTTTTGGCGATCTGCTCACCAACGGCATCTTCCCATACCAACCAGATACGGTGTTGCTCGATTTTATTGGCAATGCCTAAATTATCCAGTATGCCGCTGAGCACACTCCTTGTGGTTTTAAGGGAATCGCTGGTGCGGTTACGCTTTATCATGGGCAGTTAATTTTGCATCCTGCGTTTCCGCCAGATGCCGCCAGCTATCTGTCCAACTACTGCGCAGCTAACGGTGAAGGGGATTATGTGCCAATTGAAGCCGCAATGTAGGCGCAGCCAAATTATAAATGGGATTGATAGGTGAACATAGAGAAACCACAGCGCTGAGCGTTTTTGTACCCCTTGGCGCAGATAACCCAGTATAACATTACTAAACAGAGCAAACGATAGAAGCAGCGCTAGAGCAGAGATATTGGAATTCACAGGCATCACTTATGGTTAATGGTATGGTTTACTGCTAATGCCAACCGCTGCTGGCTAATCAGGATATCTGCGCCAACATAGCCTCTTGAGCTAGCGCTGTCAATCGGCACTGTGTTGTGTGATATTTGCTTAATACTTTACAAACTTGAGGTGATTTTATATAAACCAGCTGCCTGTAAATTAAATAACTGGCGGTTTGGTTACGCTTCCACGTACGTTAGATCTTTTGTGCCAGGGTGTATTAAGTAATGTTGATGATTGAACAGCAACACATGATAATTATTTTTAACTCGCTGCATCGTGTCATGCTTGCCGAATTGCGTTTGCAGAGTAGTTATCCGTTAACACTTATGCCGGTGCCACGCTCACTCTCTGCCGATTGTGGCATGGTGCTACGCATAGACGCTCCTGATTATTCGGGGGTGGTAGATCAATTAACTGCCGAGGGTCTTGGCCCATTTTCGGTATATCGCTTGGCCGGTGTCGACTTTGAACTGGTCGGGGAATTCTCTTGACAAGGGTGGGGTAGGTCACTATATTCCCTTATTTACGTTTTTCCAGCTGCAGAGAAGTGAATGTTTGATAACCTGACTGATAAATTTGATGCTGTCTTTAAAAAGCTCAGCGGAAAAGGGCGCCTGACCGAAGCTCACGTTGCTGAAGCAATGCGTGAAGTACGGCTGGTGCTGCTTGAGGCGGATGTTAATTTTAAAGTAGTTAAGGATTTTGTCGCTGCTGTCAGTGCTCGCGCTGTTGGTGCCGATGTTCTGAAAAGTCTGACTCCGGCCCAGCAAGTTATTAAAATTGTGCGCGATGAACTCGGCGCGCTCATGGGTGAGGGCGACAACAGCGAGCTTGATCTCGCCGAACAGCCACCTGTGGCCATTATGTTGTGTGGTTTGCAGGGGGCTGGTAAAACTACAACTTGTGGCAAATTAGCTCTTAAACTGCGCCGCGATAAACGCACGCCATTGCTGGTTCCTGCGGATATTTATCGTCCTGCAGCTATTGAGCAGTTGAAGACCCTAGGTCGCCAGCTGGATGTGCCGGTCTTCGATTCACAGCCAACCGATAATCCCGTAGCTATTTGTGAACAGGCGCGTGAATATGCTCGCCTCCATGGCTACGATACTCTGATTTTAGATACTGCTGGGCGTCTGCATGTCGACGAAGAGTTGATGGCAGAGCTGGTGCAGATCAATAGCGTCATCAAACCGCGCGAGATCCTCTTTGTCGCGGATGCTATGACCGGTCAAGATGCGGTGAATGTGGTTAAGAGCTTTGATGAAAAGCTCAATATCACTGGCGTTATTCTTACCAAGCTTGATGGTGATGCCCGTGGTGGTGCTGCGCTGTCGGTGCGTGCTGTTACCGGTAAACCGATCAAGTTTGTTGGTATGGGCGAAAAACTCGATGCCCTCGAGGTGTTCCATCCCGATAGAATGGCGCAACGCATTCTCGGCATGGGCGATGTCCTCTCTCTGATCGAAAAAGCTGAAGCCTCTATTGATAAAGATGAAGCTGCTCGGCTTGAACAAAATATGCGCAAAGATGGTTTCACTCTGGAATCATTTCGCGATCAGATGCAGATGATAAAAAAAATGGGTTCCATGGAATCGTTGTTGAAGATGATCCCTGGGGCCAGCAAAGCGATGAAAAAAGCTGGCAACATGCAGCTGCCGGATGATGAGCTCAAGCGCATCGAGGCAATTATCTCATCCATGACCGTCAAAGAACGGCGCAATCATAAAATCATCAACGGTTCTCGGCGGGTGCGTATTGCCAAGGGTAGTGGCACGCGCATTCAAGATGTGAATCAGTTGTTAAAGCGCTTTACTGAAGCGCAAAAAATGATGAAGAAGATGCAAAAGATGGGGCCAAAAGGTCTCAAGTCGATGATGGGTAAAGGCGGTATGCCTTTTTAACTGTCGTCCATGTTTGATTTAGGAACACCTGATTTCCAGGTGTCGTTATAGAGAGGAAAAGAAAAAATGTCCGTAAAAATCAGATTGGCCCGTGGTGGTGCTAAGAAGAAACCTTTTTACCAGATCGTAGTAGCCGATGAGCGCTGTCCTCGCGATGGTCGTTACATCGAAAATATTGGTCAGTACGATCCATTGCAAGATCCAGTTATGGTTCGCCTCGATGGCGATCGTGCTTTAGCATGGCTGAATCAGGGTGCACAACCATCCGACAAAGTGCTGCAATTGCTGCGCAAAGAGGGTGTTTGGGATAAATTCAAGCAGAAGGCTTAAGCGGCGCAGTTGGCTGCAAGCTAGGATTTTATAGTAACAAAAAGTGAAAAGTAAACGTGATGGCTGATCCGTTGTTACATATAGGCACCATCACTGGAACCCACGGTTTACGCGGTGATCTCAAAGTTCACCCCGCAGATTTTGGGTTGCAGATATTGCTGGAGATAGGCAAGGTCGTATTAAGCTGTGCTGATGGTAAGCAGGTTGAGGTAGAAGTTGCCAAGGCTGCGCCGCACAAACATAGTGCTTTGCTTCATCTTAAAGGTTTTGAGCATATCAACAGTGTTGAGCACTTCGTTAATGCTAAGTTGATGGTGGCTGCAGATCATTTGCCTGAACTCGATGAAGGTGAGTACTACTGGCATGAGCTAGAAGGGTTACAGGTCGTCGATACAGAGCTTGGGGTGATCGGCAAACTGGTGGCGATGCTAGAAACTGGCGCACATGATATCTATGTGGTCGATGGTGATCACGGCGAGGTTATGATTCCAGCAGTTGCAGCGTTTATTAATGATATAGATTTGCACGCTGGGCAAATGCAAGTTACCTTGCCAGCTGGACTGGTTGACCTTAACGGATGAATTTTGATGTTTTAACCCTGTTCCCGCAGATGTTTGATTCACCCTTTGCCGATAGCATTATTGCCAAGGCGGTGGACAAGGGGCTAATTAATATCCGTGCCCACAATTTGCGTGATTGGGCACAGGGACGACATCAAGTGACTGACGATACTCCCTATGGCGGCGGTGCCGGCATGGTGATGAAGGTTGAACCAATCTACAGTGCGTTACATAGCTTGAAACAGCAACATCCCGCTGCAAAGGTGTTGCTGATGACACCTCAGGGACAACGGTTCAATCAACAAGCCGCTGCGACATTGGCTGCTGAGTCTGACTTGATTTTTGTCTGTGGGCGTTATGAAGGGTTCGATGAGCGCGTGCGCTCCTATGTTGATGGTGAATACTCAATCGGTGATTTTGTTCTCACTGGCGGTGAACTGCCGGCAATGGTTATGATAGATGCGATAGCGCGGTTATTACCAGGAGTTTTAGGTAGTAATGCCAGTGCCGAAGCTGACTCCTTTGCCGACGGCTTATTGGAGCATCCACACTACACGCGACCAGCGCAGTTTATGGGAAAACGGGTGCCCGATGTCTTGTTGTCGGGAGATCACGCCCGCATAGCGGCATGGCGGCGCCAGCAGCAGTTGCAACGTACTTGGCAGCGCCGTCCAGAGCTGTTAGCCGAGATTGAGCTAAGCGCGGCGGAACACAAGCTGCTGAAACAGTGGCAGCACCATGGGTGCCAGCTCGAAAATAGTGATTAACATATCGAAAAATAACAGTTAGATTTTTAAGAGATAAATAAGGAGGCAATGATGAACATTGTTGATCAAATTGGCAACGAGCAGTTAAAACAAGATGTTCCTATGTTTAAAGCTGGGGATACACTGCGCGTACATGCGAAAATTGTTGAAGGTGATAAACACCGTATCCAAGTTTTCCAAGGTGTATGCATCAAACGAGTAAACCGTGGTATCGGTTCTACTTTCACCGTGCGTAAAATTTCTGGTGGTGTTGGCGTTGAGCGTATTTTCCCCCTGCACTCACCCCTCATCGATAAAATTGAGGTGTTGATGGTTGGGCGTGTACGTCGTGCCAAGTTGTACTACCTGCGTAATCTGCAAGGTAAAGCTGCGCGTATCCGCGAGGTACGTCAGCACTAAGTTACTCCTGCCCACAACGGTGGCATATTGTCACTGTTGTGGGCGAATATCTCATGTTTTGCCTAGCAAATAATCCTTAGTGCTTTTGCGCAGTCTGTCCTATACTGGCGGCGCTGGTGTGGAAAATTGTCATAAGTGCTGAGGAGCCTAGCTGTGTCTCATTCCAAGTGTTGCCATCCTTGTTGTAATCACGAACTGCCGTTGTTTGCCGATCTGGAAATGGCAGATCTTGATCCGCTTCTGTTCGAAAAAAAATTACGTCAACAAAATATTGCTCTTATTGCTGGTATCGACGAGGCTGGCCGTGGACCATTGGCTGGGCCCGTAGTGGCGGCAGCGGTAATTCTTCCCGAAACTTTCGATTTACCCGGCTTGACCGACTCCAAGAAGCTCAGTGCTAAAAAGCGTGAGCAGCTTTTTAAACCAATCCGCCAGCAGGCGTTGGCTGTGGGGGTGGGTTTTGTCCATGCGCCGCAAGTAGATGAGATCAATATTTTGCAGGCAACCATTCGTGCCATGTGCATGGCTGTTGCGCGCTTGAAGATAGCCCCACAACATCTATTGATCGATGGGATAACCCCATTGCCACTGTCTATTGCGCAACAGACCATAAAAAAGGGTGATTCGCGCTCACTATCTGTTGCTGCGGCTTCAGTTATTGCTAAAGTAGTGCGCGATCGGATGATGGTGGTGTACGATCGGCGTTATCCCGAGTACGGTTTTGCTGGGCATAAGGGCTATGGTAGTGTTAAACACCGTGAACTGATCGCGCAACATGGCCCCTGTCCGCTCCACCGCAAGAGCTTTGCTGGGGTGCGCGAGTACGTATGACTTTGCAGCGCTTAAGTGTTGGCAAGAGGGGCGAGGAGTTGGCGGTGCGCTATTTGAAGCGCCGGTTGTATCGCATTGTTGCTACCAATTACCGCTGGCGCGGTGGTGAAATAGATATTATCGCGCAGCGCGGCGGTATCCTGTCCTTTGTCGAAGTAAAAACTCGGCGTGGTCAACCCTGTGGAACTGCAGCAGAGGCGGTTACTGCACGGAAACAGCAGCAAATTATTCGTACCGCCCAGCGCTATTTAGCGCAAACTCCAGTACAGTTACAACCTCGCTTCGATGTTATCGCCATTCAGATGGAGGGTGATAAACCGCGCATTGAACATATTGTCGATGCTTTTGCGCTATAGGTTTGAGTCAGCCTGTTGGTAGCGATTAATACCGATAAATAAGATAGGAAGATTGAGCTATGTTGGATAACAAATTGACAGCTATGGGGTATTTTCGCCTCGCTGTGGCTTCACCAGCGCATCGCGTTGCCGATATCAATTACAATGTGGCGCAGATTAAGCTGCTGCTGCACGAGGTGTATCAGCAGGTCGGTGAATGCCTAGTGGTGCCGGAACTGGCTATTAGCGGCTATAGTTGTGGTGATCTGTTTTTTCAAGATCTACTGCTTGAGCGTTGTCAGCATGCGTTGCTCGAGCTCGCCGCAGCTACAGGCTCTGGTGCGCCTCTGTTAATTGTCGGTGCTCCTCTTGCGCAGGGTGGACGGTTGTTCAATTGTGCGGTGGTGATTGGTGCAGGCAACATACTCGGGGTAGTGCCAAAGAACTTTCTTCCCAATACACAGGAATTTTACGAGGAGCGCTGGTTTTCAGCGGCCAGCGAACGCCGCGCAGATCATATTGTTATTGGCGGGCATAATGTCCCCTTTGGTGATGATCTTTTGTTTGACCATGCTGCGCTATCTGACTGTGTTATCGGAGTAGAAATCTGTGAAGACGGCTGGGTCGCCAACCCGCCCAGTGGCCGGATGGCCTGTGCGGGAGCAACGGTACTGGTAAATCTGTCGGCCAGCCCCGAACTGCTCGGTAAGGCAGATTATCGCCGCCAACTGGTCAGTTCGCAGTCGGCGCGCTGCCTGGCCGCCTATGCCTACGCTTCTGCTGGGGCGGGCGAGTCGAGCACTGATCTAGTCTTTTCTGGACACTCACTAATTGCCGAGAACGGCACTATCCTTACCGAAAGTGAACGTTTCTCCTTCGTAAGTAGTTGGGTGAGCGCAGATATTGACGTTGAGCGCTTACAGGGAGAGCGGCGCAAAAACAACAGTTTTGCTGCCAGTCGCAGCGAGCATCTTTATCGCCATATAACCTTCCTGCCTAGTCTTAAAGCTAAACAGCTGCCGTTGCAACGTCGCTTAGAGCGTCGCCCCTTTGTGCCGAGTAACGACGCAGAGCGGACGCAGCGCTGCCAGGAGATTTTTGCCCTGCAGAGCACCGCTCTGGCGCGGCGCTTACGGCATATCGGCGGGCATCAGGTGGTTGTTGGAATCTCTGGCGGACTCGATTCCACTTTGGCTCTGCTAGTTGCAGTACAGGCATTCAAAGTGCTGGAGCTTGACCTGCGTGGCATTGTAGCTGTGACCATGCCTGGGTTTGGCACTAGTCAACGTACGCGTAGTAATGCCGAAAAACTGATTGAGCTGCTGGGGGTGAGCTTACGCGTGATACCGATAGATCTGGCGGTGCGTCAGCATTTTGCCGATATTGGTCACGACGAAAATGTGCTGGATATCACCTACGAGAATGCTCAAGCGCGTGAGCGTACCCAGATCTTGATGGATATAGCCAATCAGGTGGGTGGTATTGTCATCGGCACCGGCGATCTATCGGAACTGGCGTTGGGGTGGTGCACCTATAATGCTGACCACATGTCCATGTATGGGGTGAATTCTGGTGTGCCGAAGACCCTAGTGCGTTATCTGGTCTCCTGGTGCGCCCAAACTGCCTATTGTGGCACTACACGCAGTGTGTTGGAAGATGTCTGCGCCACACCGGTCTCCCCTGAGTTGTTGCCACCGACGGCTAGCGGTGATATCAGCCAGGTTACCGAAGATCATGTCGGGCCCTATGAGCTCCACGATTTCTATCTGTTCCACGTGGTGCGTAATCAGTTTGCTCCGCGCAAGGTGCTGTTTTTAGCGCAACAGACTTTTGCTAATACCTATGATAATGCCACCCTGTTGCGCTGGTTGCGGGTATTTTATCAACGCTTCTTCTCGCAACAGTTTAAACGCTCATGCCTACCAGATGGGCCTAAAGTAGGTAGCGTAGCCCTGTCACCGCGCGGAGATTGGCGCATGCCTAGTGATGCCTGTGTTCAGCTGTGGTTGGATGAGCTAGCTGATCTTGATGGTGCCGGAAAGGGACGTGATGAGTGATTCTTCCTCATGGGGAACGCTGTATGTCGTGGCGACGCCAATTGGCAATTTGGAAGATATTACCCTGCGCGCTATCCGTATCTTAAAAGAGGTGGATTTAGTCGCGGCTGAGGATACCCGCCACAGTCGCAAGCTGTTTAACCACTACGCAATTGCAACACCGCTGACCTCCTGTTTTGAACATAACGAGGCCAGCAAGGGTGATTATCTGATTAGCTTGATGCAACAGGGGAAATCCATTGCGCTGATTAGCGATGCCGGAACCCCAGCGATCAGCGACCCTGGGAGTCTGCTGGTGCAACGCTGCTGTGAACTCGGTGTTAAGGTGGCGCCGGTGCCTGGCCCAAGTGCCTGTATTTCGGCACTATCCATGGCTGGTCTGCCCACGCGGCGCTTCCTGTTTGCCGGTTTTTTACCTCCCAAAAGTGGTGCCCGCGGCCGTGAGTTGTCCCAGTATAGTAATAATCAGCTTACCATCGTCTTTTATGAGGCGCCCCATCGTCTGCTGAATACTTTGCGCGATATTATTAGCGTCTTCGGCGCAAAAAAAGAGTTGGCGGTGACGCGTGAGCTGACCAAAGTGCACGAGGAGCTGTTTCGCGGCAGTGCCGCCGCGGCTCTGGAGCACTTTTCTCAAACACGGGTGCGCGGTGAGATCGTACTGCTTCTGGCTCCAGCACCTGAGGAGCCTGTTGCCGAGACTATTGAAGAATCTTTGCAGCGGCTCGAGGCAGAGAGTTCCTTGCCGCCCAAAGAGATTGTCAAGCAGGTGGCAAAGCTGCACGGTGTCAGCGGCAGCGAAGTGTATAAAATTGCTCTGAATCTCAAGAATAGATAAGCGGTTGTTGTCCCAGCTAAAGCTGGCGGAATTTGTGCTATTTAGATCGCTAGAGCAGTTGTCGCGCTAGCTGTGAAGCTGCAGTTGCTTCAGTAGTGGTGTGTGACCATGATATGACTGATGAACTGTGAGACTTCGGCACTGTAGCCGTGTTGGCAGAACAGACCGTTAGCGCCGGAACCCTTTTTCTTTAATGCCCACTCTAAGGCTAGGTCTATCTGCCATTCGCCCCAAGTGAGCCCCGTCCCCGCAGTAACATGGTCGGTAACGATTGCCGGAAAATAGGGAAACAGATTTTTTGCCGGCACCGGATTGTTGCCGTGATTATACCCTAAACGCAAACAGAGATCGTTGTCACAACGATATTCCATCCCTGCAGCAAAGACGAATTGATCACGCCAGGCCATGGGATAATTGTAGGTAAGCGAGTGTGGAACACTGTCATTATTGGTTTGATGCAGGCTTATTTGAATTTTTTTGACCGCTTTTGACCAGTTGATCCAGTCTACATCTACCGCTAACTTCAATTTGTCGCTAACGTTGTAGCTACATCCCAATCCGGCTTGCCGAGGCCAGTTGAATCCAGACATTTCGGCAGCGTAATCGACGCGCCCCTCACCTAAAGCCGAATAGTTAATTTGCGCATTACCGTTTTTGTAGGTTAGTTTGGATGCCGTAAGATAGGCGCCGCCAAGCGTAAGGTCTCCCCACCGATATTGGAATCCCAGACGCAGACCTGTTGTTAGTGCGCGACTATCTTTTAACTTCATACCCATGAAAGAGAAGTTGTTATTACCATCACTATCTACGGATATACTGGTATTGGGAAACATGTTCATCTCGGCGGTGGCATAACCACCCTGTAAACAGATGCCTAGTTTTAGACGACAATCTTTGCTATGCCAGGCTAGCGTGGGGGTGATCTTTACGTAGCTGATAGAGCTGGAAATCTCGTCGTACTCCTGCGGGATATCAACTAGGTCAGCAAAGGGTAGGTGAAAATTTTCATAACGTAGCCCCATGCCACCTTGAGCGAATAAACCTAAGCCGATACTAAACGGGGTATCTTTAACAGGATGTGACCAAGCGATTAATGGCAGGTGCATTAGTTGCTCTTCGGCGAGGAGGTCGTTACCGTGATGATCCTCGTGGTGGTTGCGGGGTTGCATCATGCTGTCACCCACGCTGATCTCAGTACCGCTACAGCCGCAAAGTCCGGCAGGGTTGATGTTCATAGCGGTAACATTGTCAACTAAAGCAAGGTCTGCTCCACCCATGGCGCTGGATACCGCACCATAACCAATCATGTTCATACCGTTTGTCGCCCAAGATGTAGGCGAACAAAAGATGACCATGACAAGCAGAAGCAGTAAAGTGTGCATTAGTTTCCTATCAGTAGCGGAAGTAACTTGCGCATAGAAGAGATCTTGATAGTAGATATTGCTTCAAATAGTTATAGCTTAAACTATTAAATATAATTTTTCCTTATAGCATTTTTATGCGGTTAATGCGAGAGGACTTCTGGCGCAGTTGACCAGAAAGCAGAAGAACTCGTAGCAGAAAAAATGCGGCAGCTTAATCCTCAACTCCGAGCAGGTGCCGATACTGCTGCTCCGTCAGTATCTCTATCCCTTTGGCCTGAGCCGCGTTTATTTTGCTGACACCCACCTTGTCGCCAATTACCAGATAATCAGTTTTCCCGCTGACGCTGGTACCAATTTTTGCCCCCAGTTTTTTGGCTTGCGCCTGCATTTCCGTGCGGCTAGCATGGCTCATGGTGCCACTGAATACCAGCAGTTTTCCGGCAATTGGACTCAATTTGCCGCTAGTCTGTAGTTCAGATGTCAACAGGCTGCGTTCCAGATTAAACTCTAGTTGGTATAGCTGATCAAACAGCGGTCGAATGCGCCGCAACTCCTTGACTACAACTTGCGCAGTTTTTTCGGCAAAGCCTTCGATGGCAATAATTTGTTCCACCGTTAGGGAAAAAATCTCTTCTAAGGGATAGTGCTGTAGTAGCCGTTCGCAATTGCCTCCACCCATGCGGAAAATGCCAAAAGCGGCTAAAAAACGCCAGTCTTCGATCTGCTCTGCTCGGCTGCGCTGTAATTGTTCTACCAGATTTTCTGACTGCTTGGGGCCAAACCCCGCTTGCTCGAAAGCGCTGGTATTTAGCTGGTAGACTGCCGGCACACTGCGAATATTGTAGGCGTAGAGCTTCTCTATGGTGGCGGGGCCAAAGCCATCATTGTTACCTAAGGTGCGAAAAAAGTGCTCAATGGTGTGGCTGATCTGCGCTGGGCACTCGCTGTTATTGGTGCAGTACAGGTAGTCACCATCCCAGATCAATTCACCACCGCAACTAGGACAGGCTGCGGGGATCTGCGCGGTACTGGGTTTAATTACCTGCACAATTTTCGGGATAACTTCACCACTGCGGGTAAGCTCGATGATAGCGTCAGGGCCGATATTGTTGCTTTTTACCAAGCCATAATGGTGCGCAGTTGCGCGCTGAATCATAGCACCGCTCAGGCGTGTTGGCGCTATTTCCACCACCGGATTCACTCGACCAGAGCGCGATGTTTGCGGATGTACCTGGATAACGGTGACGGCAGCGCTTTCGAGATTGTTTTTTAGTGCTATCTGCCAACGATGGTGGTGGCGGGTTGCACCAAGGTAGGTTTTAAGTTCGCTGTTGGTGACCTCAATGACCACGCCGTCGACATCGTAATCGACAGCGTGCAGCTGGTTAGCGACAATGTCATCCAACTGTTGTGCCAGTTGCTGTGCCGAGCCTTGCCATGCTGGCAGGAGGCAGAACGGGAAAAATACCGCGGCATGATCAGCAATTGCCTGTGCGGCTTGGGGCTCTAGCTCCTTCTCTTTAACTACGCTGGCTTGAAAATTGCGCGAATTTTCGTAGAACTCGGCGAGGTGCTGGCTAAAATAGCTGGTGCTGACTACAATTTCTCCAGCACCTAAACCCCGTGCTCCGCCGTTGGCTATGCTCAGTCCGCGTTGCATAACCCGTGATATGTCAGTGCCGCGTTTGCCATCGCCGCGGGTATACAGGTGCTGGCCATCATCGTAGGCGGCAAAGCCGTCTAGCTTGGGAGTGGCGCGAAAAGTGAGCTGTTCAAAGGGGATATTGATCTCCCCAGCGGCTTTTTTGATCCGTTCTAACCAGCGTTGTATCTCCTCTTTGGAGTAGGCCTTTTCCGTTGATAGCATGGGGGCGGGTAGCTTTACTGTTTTGCCAGAGAAGGCCTTTTCCGGTTCTACCTGTGCTAAAAATGGGTGCTCCGGTTGGCGGCGTTGTAGTTCAGGTAAAAAGATGAAATCGTAATCAGCATCCGAGATTATCTGCTGCCCCGCACGATACATCTGGTTGGCTAAGGTAAGAAATTCAATTAACTGCTCGTCACTAAGCTCAGCTATTGGCGCCTGCTGATGACACAGCTTATCAATAGCGGCGATGGTTAATGTCTGTGGTGCGGCTTGAATGATAAGTTGTTTCTGTTGCGCGGAGAACATAGCTTTGCCTAGTTGGAAGAGTAGTAGTTAATTTATGTCGTTTGACAGCCTCAGGTCGATCGCCATATCCTCTAAAGAAATATGGGTAGTTGTCAACTTTTTAGTGCTAAAATTAGCCAGTGTGCGTCCAGTATCTTAGCCAATTGGTGTGAGGTTGCAATTGTGTTTATCAAGTGGCTAGTTTATCATATACGGCTATCATAATTTGATGTTTAGCCTACAGGAGTTTTAGGGGTAAGTATGACGGAGTATCAGTGGTATCAGTTGCTCACCATGGGCGTGTTGTTTTTTCTGTCGGCTTTTTTTTCTGGCTCAGAAACAGCGCTATTGTCGCTGGATCGGTTGCGGATTAAATATCTGGTAGAGAAGAGACGTCGCGGAGCTAAAGAGGTAGAACGCCTGTTGGCCAACCCCGAGTGGCTGCTGGGCGGTTTGCTTGTGGGCAACAATCTGGTCAATATTGCTTTGTCGGTTATTGCTACCACCTTTTTTGTTGATCTGTATGGTGAGCGCGGTGATTTACTCACCATTGCCATCCTCACTCCGCTGTTGCTGATTTTTTCTGAAGTGTGTCCGAAAACTTTCGCTGCGCGCCGTCCTGAAACAGTCTCCTTTGCCGTGTTGCGCCCTATTAAGCTGATGTTGTTGGTGCTAACTCCAGTTATTTGGTTGGTTACCCGCGTATCTAGCTTGATTACCCGTTTTTTCAAGGGCGGGGATGCCGGACAAGGGTTGTCTGCCGATGAGATTAAAACCATGATTTCTCTTGGGGCGCAAGCTGGATCTTTGGCTTTGGGACAACAACGGATGTTACATGGGGTGTTTGAATTGTCCCACTTGCGCGTGCGCGATCTGATGATTCCGCGTACCGAAGTTACTGGGGTTAATGTTGAGCTCCCCTTTGCTGAGCTGTTGGATCTGGTACAGAATGCTTCCCACTCCCGTTTTCCGGTCTATCAAGACACTATGGATAATGTGGTTGGGGTAATTCACTCAAAAGATGTGCTGCGCTTTGTCAACAATCCTGAGCACTTTGATATTCATAAACTGATGCGTGCGCCATACTTTGTCCCCGAAGCTAAACGGGTGGAGGCGCTATTGCTGGCTTTTCGCAAGAAAAGAGTCCATCTCGCTGTTGTACTGGATGAGTATGGTGGCGTAGAGGGTATAGCCACCCTTGAGGATGTGCTGGAGGAGATTGTCGGAGAAATTCAGGACGAATACGATGTCGAAGAGCAGGGAATTGTGCCTATCAGTGAGGATAGCTTTCTTGTTGATGGTGGTGTCAATCTGCGCGCGTTAAATAGACGCCTTGGGCTGAAATTTTCTGAGGATGTTGCCACCACTGTGGCTGGCTTGATGTTGAGTTGCCTTGGACACATTCCTACGGTTGGGGAAAAATGCCATGTGGATGGCGTGTTATTGCTGGCGCGCAAGATGGATCAGCAGCGCATTGAGCAGATAGAGTTGCATATGCCCCTGCGCTGATATCTTGCGCATAAGCTCTACTCTCAAATGATTGTTTAACGAATTTACGCTGAATTTAATAAGTGTGTTACACTCTGTTAGAGGGGGGTTCTATTTATACGCGGCCTTAACTTAGGAATTCAATGTGAGACGCTATCGTTTACGCCTAAAGATCACTCTGTTACTGTTATGCGTCTTCTTGCTGGCTTTTGTCCTCCAGGGCAGCCTGGTAAGTAGTTATCTGCAACGAATCTATCTGCACAAGCTAAATCAGGAACATAGCTACCGCTTGCAAGCTATGGTCGAGGTTGTTGACCGTAAACTGGCTAATGCGCATGCAACTATACAGGCGTTGGCGCAGATGTTCCCCAAAGATGCGTTTGCCAATGCCGAGGTTGTGCAGAGCTGGCTGGATAACCATGCTGAGTTATTGTTAACTTTTGACAATGGTCTCTTCGTTTTTGATCCCTATGGTGCGCTGCTGGTCGAGTCTCCATTTCGTGCTGGTCGCCGCGGGCGGGACTTCAGTTTTCGTCCCTATTTTCAGCAGACCGCGCGGACTTTGCAGCCGGTAATTTCCGATCCATATATTTCGTCTTTAGAGCATGGGCACAAAACTCTAATGATGACTGTTCCGGTGCTGGGTAGCCACGGCGAGTTGTTGGCTATTCTTGGCGGCAGTATCGATCTGTATCAAGAGAACTTTCTCGGGCGCATATCGCACCAAAAGCTCGGTGAAAAGGGTTTTTTCTTCGTGGCGGCACTGGATCGCACTCTGATTGTCCATCCCGATCCCGAACGTTTTCCGCAACAACGTATTGAAGCTGGGGACAGTCTCATCTTTGATCTGGCTATCTCTGGTTTTGAAGGTAGCACCGTTGGGGAGAGCTGTCGCGGAGATTCGGTACTCTTTACGGTAAAACGCTTTAAAAATAAAGATTGGTTGATGTGTAGCACGTTGCCGTTAGAAGAGTTGCTCGCTCCAGTGCGCAGTGGCAGTTTTGCTCTGTGGGCTATTATTGGTGTGACCACGGCACTGATCCTGCTCGTGGTTGTGCTGGCGTTGCGTTTGATTTTTAAGCCGCTGTTTTTGTTCTCTGCGCATATGCGTGTTTTGCCGGATAAACAAGGAGCTCAGCGTCAATTTATCTATAAGGGGGATGATGAGCTGTCCACGCTGATTGATACGTTCAATGACACTCTAAAAGAGATGGACGCAGCGCGTGCGGAGCTGAATAATGCGCAGCAAATGTCCCATATCGGCAGCTGGAAGTGGGATTTGAACAGCGATGAAATAATTTGGTCAGATGAGGGATATCGTATTTTTGGTGAGCATAATCAAGCATCTCTGGCAACTTATGCTCAGTTTCTTGGCTATGTGCATCCAGATGATCGCCCGGTGCTGGAGCAGAATGTTGCCGATGCTCTGCGGGATAAAAGCGCTTTCTCGCTGCAATATCGTATAGTTTTACGTAATCAGCAAACCCGTTATGCGCAGGGACAAGGTGATATTCAGTATGACCAAGACGGTAAACCCTATGCCATAGTGGGTACTGTGCAGGATGTTACCGATCAGGTGCTGTTGATGAAACGCCTCAATGAGTTGGCCACAATCGATGAATTAACTGGCACCATGAACCGTCGTCAGCTGATTTCGGTTCTGGAGATCGAGTTATCTCGCTTTCACCGCTATGGGCAACCGTTCAGTGTCCTCTTCTTTGATCTCGACCACTTTAAGGCGGTCAACGATACTTATGGTCATCAGATAGGTGATCAGGCGCTGCGCCATGTGTGTGATGTGGTACGTTTGCAACTGCGTGATAGCGATGGTTTTGGTCGTTACGGTGGCGAAGAGTTCTGTGTGCTGTTGCCCGATAGCACGCCAAAAAGCGCTTGTGCGTTAGCTGAACGTATTCGCATTGCCGTTGCCCAGACCCCGCTACCTATGTCGGCTGAGGGCGCAGAGATTAGCTCGCTGACCATTACTATTAGTGTTGGTGTCACCGCCGCACTGGATGATGATAATAGTGCAACATTGCTCAAACGCGCTGATTTTGCTGTTTATCAAGCCAAGGATGATGGTCGCAACTGCTCGGTTATGCTGTAGTTCATGAAAAATAGTCGAATATAGTATTGATATGCTTGCTTGCGCAGTGCATTAAGTTTATTTTAACCGCTAGTGCTTTTTTTGTAATGGTCATATCTGACATGAATACATGAGGACGCGGGCGATGCGCCATAATATCAGTCTTTTTGAGCGAGTGCGTGAGAACGAGCAGCTAGCCGAAAAATTTTATCAGGTAGAGCTGAAGATCCTGGCAACTCTGAACTACGCCGATTTCTTCGAGACTCTGCTAAATGAAGTTGCTGCGGTATTCGATGTCCCCCTAGTGTGGTTTTCGCTGATTGATGATAGCCAGGTGGCGCTCTTACTGCGCGAGCGCTATGACCGCCAGTTGAAAGGCGTAGTTAATAGCGTTGAGCGCGAGTTATTAGAGCGCTTTATCGGAACTACTGACGAGGTGGTGCGCGTCAACGAAAATGTTCACCACTACCTCTGTTTGTTGCCTAAGCAGTACAAGCAAGTCGTGCGCTCCATGGCTTTGGCACCCATTGTGGTTGATGGTGAATTGGTCGGCACTCTTAACCAAGCATCAGACGATGTTCAGCGCTTCTCTCCGAGTTTAAATCCTGTACTGTTACAGCGTCTAGCCGTGATCATCTCTATCTGTTTATCTAATGTTACCGCACATGAAAAGCTGTCTGGCTTAGCCAGTTTAGATCCGTTGACTGGGTTATTCAACCGCCGGGTGCTGGAGCAGGCTTTGCAACGCGAATACCAGCGGGCGGTGCGATATACGGTGCCGCTAGCGGTGGTCTTTATCGACCTTAATGACTTTAAGATAGTCAATGATACTTATGGGCATGCTGCTGGTGATTTGCTGTTGCAACATCTGGCAACCAACCTGAAAGATTTAAGCCGCTCAAGCGATTTTGTCGCCCGTTTTGCCGGGGACGAGTTCGTCATGATTTTGCCAGAAACCGATTTTGACAAAGCGGAAAATTTGTTGCGGCGCATGGTAGATGTGGTACACAACAAGCCGCTGGTTACTGATGCCGGAGAGCTGTTGCTCTCATTGAGTTACGGTATCGCGGCGCTGCCCGATCCGGACATAACCGCGCATGAGCAACTGTTGAAAAAGGCCGATCAATGTCTGTATCATACCAAAAGGTGCCATAAACAGAGGTGCCAGCTAAGTTTCGCACCGAGCGCACCTAGGTAAATAGCTTGGTGGCGCACCCAAATAATCCTATAGACGCTCTGACTTAAATCTCTGTGTAACCGCAGCGTATCGAGAGAGTAACCCGTTTCAAATGACAACTATTCTGCCAGATGTAAGTATAGAGCACTGTGCACAGCATGTTCATATCGCTTTTCAGACGCCGCTGCGCGTTACTAGTTCTGCGGTACTTAATGGTGGCGTTGTTTACGCCGATCACCTAGTTAATTTAAAGGTGCATAAAGACAATATCTGTAGCGAATTGCCCAGCGAAACTCTAGCAAAATATGCAACAAAGTGTGGCTGGGCGGGAACCACGGTGGGAATGATGACTGCTGCATCCATGAACTCATTTCGTATGGCTAAGCATAGCGAGCAGGGTGTCGATATTGTAGTGCTAGTGACCGCAGGGCTGGGCAATGCTCGGCGCATTGGCGACTGTGCGGAATACCGTTATATTGCTGATCCTGCTGCAACTCTGGGGACTATCAATATTGTCGTGCTCACCTCGGCACAACTTAGTGCAGCTGCCAGCATTGAAGCAGTGCTCATGGTCACAGAAGCTAAGGCGGCAGCGCTGCAGGATGCCGGTATCAAGAGCGCTATCTCCAACAGTATTGCCACCGGTACTGGAACCGACTCTGTAGCAATTGTCAGTGGAAACGGCGCGCCCTGCGTCAGTTATTGCGGTAAGCACGTGCTGTTTGGTGAAATACTAGGGCGCAGTGTGCGCGCTACCCTGGCGGACTCCATTGCGTGGAATCTGTCATATGGCACAGCGGCTAACTTGTGAATAATATAGTTAAAGCTCATCTTCTGGTGCTGCTATCTACGCTATTGGTGGCGGGATCGTTTCTGGCTGCTGACCGTTTGGCTGGAGTGATAAACCCGTTCTCTTTGACCCTGATACGCTTTGTCGCCGCCGCGTTAGTGCTCCTGCCAAGCCTGTTGTCGCGCCGCATCTGGCGCCAGCAGTTCTTACCCGTGTTGCCGCGCGCTATGGGGATCAGCCTGTTTTATGCCATGTTTTTTGTCTGCATGTTTGAGGCGCTTAAAACCACCACCTCGCTAAATACTGGGACAATCTACACTCTGGTGCCATTTATGACTGCGCTGTTGTGTTTAGTCGTCTTGCGACAAAAAATTAGCCGTGCAAATTTGGGGATATATCTTCTCGGAGTAGTGTCGGCTTGCTGGGTAATCTTTGCCGGACAACTAGAGCAACTGCTGGCGCTGCGCTTCAATAGCGGGGATCTCCTATTTTTTGTTGGGGCGCTGTTGATCTGTTGCTATTCGTTGGCTATGAAAATGTTGTATCGCCCCTCCGACTCCATGGTGGTGTTAATCTTCGGTATACTATTTAGCGGTGCCGGTTGGATGGCTCTGGCCATGTTGGTGCTCGGTTACTCTCTGGACTGGCAACAGTTTAATAGTGAGCATGTTTGGGCTATGGCCTATCTAGTCGTGGGCGCTACGCTGGCCACTGTCTACCTATACCAGCGTAGTATTCTGGTGCTTGGCCCGCGCCGAGTCATGGCTTATGTCTACCTTAATCCGGCGTTGGTGGCACTGTTGTTGTGGTGTGTCGATGGGGTATCTATACCGCAGCTGGCCATTCCGGGTATTGTGCTGTGCAGTGTGGCGACGCTGCTGTTGCAGTGGCAAGCGCACTCGAAATAGCGACGTCAGCCCATAATAGCCAGAGCCCCTTGCTGCCGCTTGTTTATCTGCTCACCTGCCTATGTTCGGCGCTATGTTAACTGCACAGTTTTGCCGCAATCTGGGCTACGTGTTGCCCTTGAAATCTGGCGATAGTCAATTCATTTTCCGATGGTTGCCGAGAACCATCTGCACCAGCTAGAGTCGTAGCTCCATAGGGTGTACCGCCAGTAATTTCTGTCATATTTCCCAGCGCCGCTTCGCTGTAGGGCACTCCGACTACGACCATGCCGTGATGGAACAGGGTGGTGTGAAAACTGGTTAGTGTTGTCTCTTGACCGCCATGCTGGGTGCCGGTTGAAGCAAAGACACTGCCAACCTTGCCGATTAGCGCCCCTTTGGCCCACAGCCCGCCGGTTTGATCGAGAAAATTGCGCATCTGTGCGGCCATATTACCAAAGCGAGTTGGGGTGCCGAAAATAATGGCATCGGCCTCGGCCAGTGTTTCTGGGGTGGCCACAGGGATAGTAGCGAAACTGCGCCGCGCCTCTTTAGCTCCAATCCGTTCAATTGTAGCATCATCCATCAGCTCTGGTACCTGGTACAGGGCCACCTCAGTTCCGGCAACCGAACGCGCTCCAGCTGCAATTGCTTGCGCCATCTGATATACGTGACCATAGGTGCTGTAAAAAACAATCTGTACTTTTGTCGCCATGGTATTTCTCCTGTATTGATCTGCGCGAAGTGATTTATGTTTTCGCTCTGTCTGCTGTAGTTAGCTGTTCTGCTTCTCTGGCGTTACTGGGGATATCTGCTGGTGCAGCGCTTGGTAAACCCAAACTGTCAACTCATTAGCAATGGTGTTACAGGCGCGGCCAAGGGTAGCTACCACCTGCGGCACCTGTTCTGCGTTAACTGGCAGCTGGGCCGTAAAGCGGCGGGAACATAAAATTCGCTTGGTCACTTTATTGGCCAAGGTTACATCTAGCACGATTTCAACCTGTGCTGTGCCGCGGTTATACTCAGCATGAAATGCGTGCAGTATGCTGTCGAGGCGGTAATCTGCGTAGAGATCCTGCTTGTCGCTGATGATTGAAGCGATGTTTTCCGCACGCTGAAAAGCATCGAGCAGGTACTCTTGCAGTAGCGTTGGGGTCGGACTCTGCCAGCGCACATCGGGATAGGCACTGAGTATGTTCTCTTGTGGGATAACAGCAATGCGTGCGCTCTCTAGTAATCCGCTGGCTTGTGGCTGGGCAATACAGAGTGTGACATTGAGCTGTTTGGCGCCGTTAGTCTCAATGCTTGCTGTCGGCAGTTGGTAAATTGTTGTTGGCGCCGCCTGCGGTATGATGCTGCAAGAGGTTAGCATTCCCGCCGTGGCCAGAACTGTTACCCAGAGGATAAAGCGTTGAATCTTCATGGTTGAAACTCCTTGATGCGCTCGCCACCGAGCAGGTAGCCGGTTGGATTCTCTTCGAGGTTGCGGGTGATGTTTTGCAGCCGACTTAAGGTCTGGCGAAATTCACGAAGAGCGGCACCCAACTCGCTGAAGCCTTTGATGCCGCTGCTGAACTCTTGTGCATTGCTGGTTAGCAACTGATCCAGAGCCTTGCTGGAGTGGGCTAGGCTGGTCATGGTCTCCTCGGCATTGCCGAAAATGGAGGAGCCATGGCTCTCGATAAGAGCGTTGAGCTGCTGCATGGTCTGGGCTGCCTGCGCTGCGGCTACTTTGGCCTGCTGTCCTGTGCTGGCTAGATCCTGCAAACCTTGGCTAATATCATCCTTTTGCGTCACGATACTGGTGCTGATGCTGTCCATATTCTCCAAAAACGTGCTGATATGGCGGATGTTCTCGGTTGAGAGCAGTTGCTTGGCATGCGCAATCAGCTCGTTCATGCTGATGAGAATCTCACTACTGTTGAGGGTGAGCTGGGCAAAGGGAGATGGCTGGGCGACAATAATTGGAATCTCACCCTCGTCAGCGCGCAACGCTGGGCTATCCGGTGTGCCGTTGGTCAACTGGATGTTTGATGTGCCGGTAATATTAGCTAAGGCTAGGCGCGCCTGAGTATTCTCCTTGATCGGGGTGATAGCGTTGACATTGATGCGCGCCCACACCTTGCGCGGGTCGTGCTCATCGAGCGAGAGCTGGCGCACCTCACCGACAGTGATGCCGCTGTATTCCACCTTGTTACCCACATCCAACCCCGAGACCGCCTCGTTAAAAACGATGTCATATTGCTTGTAGTCCTGCTGGGTGCCACTTTTGGCTAACCACAGGCCAAACAGCATGGCGCTAGCGGCAACGATGATGGTGAACAGACCAATCAGCACATATTGTGCACGTGTCTCCATTTAAAACTCCTTGTGCTCGTGGTGGGCTGCTTGCTGGGCACTGCGCCCGCGTGGCCCATGAAAATATTGTTGCACCCAGGGGTCAACACTGGCGGTTACTGTTGCTAAATCTCCGGCTACGAGTACCCTCTTTTGTGAAAGAACGGCAACGCGGTCACAGATGGTGTATAGCGTATCCAGATCGTGAGTCACCAAAAAAACACTCAGATTGAAGGCTGCGCGCAAAGTTAGAATCAAGCTGTCAAAAGCGGCGGCAGCAATGGGGTCGAGGCCGGCTGTTGGCTCATCGAGGAACAGAATGTCCGGATCTAATGCCAAAGCCCGCGCTAAGGCGGCTCGTTTAATCATCCCGCCAGAAAGCTCTGCTGGATAGAGAGCGCCCACCTCCTTGTCTAGCCCGGTAAGCGCTAGTTTTAACGCAGCAAGCTCCATGGCAGCGCTGCGGCTGAGTCCGGCATGTTCGATCAGGGGCAGCGCAATGTTCTCGTTGATAGTCAGGGATGAAAATAGTGCCCCGTTTTGGAATAACACTCCGCAGCGCGTACTGTGTTGCTGGCTTGTGGCACCGTCATTAACATCTTCGCCAAATATTTTGATAGTGCCTGCACTGGGACGGCGCAGACCCACCAGAGTGCGTAGCAGTACCGATTTGCCGGTGCCGGATCCACCGACAACGCCGAGAATCTCTCCACGCAACAGATCTAAATCCAGCTTGTCGTGTACCACGTGAGAACCAAAGGCGTTAGTCAACTGGCGCGCGGTGATTACGGCTTCAGCTTGCTGGGGTTGTTTTACCATCCCATCTCCATAAAAAAGAGTGCTGCTATGGCATCAATGACAATCACCATAAAGATGGATTGTACCACACTCGACGTAGTGTGGTCGCCGACAGAGCGAGCCGTGCCCTCTACTTTAAAGCCTTCAACACAGCCGATCAGGGCGATGACCCCAGCAAAAATTGGTGCTTTCCCCAAACCGATAAGAAAATGCTTTACCGGAACCTCGTGGGCGATACTCATAAAACGTACCAGCGAAATATCCAGAGAGAAGACCGCTACCATAGCGCCACCGGCAATGCCCGCAAGCATAGCGATAAAAGTTAACAGCGGCAGACTTATCAGTAGTGCCAACAAGCGTGGAACTACCAGCATGTCGATAGGGTCAAACCCCTGAGCTCGCAGCGCGTCAATCTCCTCATTCACCTTCATCGAACCGATCTGCGCGGTAAAGGCACTGGCCGTGCGTCCAGCGAGGAGAATGGCGGCGAGTAGTACCCCGAACTCGCGTAAAAAGGCAAAGACTACCAGATTGACGGTATAGATAGTCACCCCGAAATTGGCCAACACCGTAGCGCCCAGAAACGCAATAACCGCTCCGACCAAAAAGGTGAGGAGGGTGACAATGGGCACCGCATTCAGCCCAGTCTGTTGCAGATGAGAAAACAGTGAGGTCAATCGCCAGTGCCGTGGTTGCAACAGCAGTCTAGCCATAGTGGTAAGCGTTAGTCCGGTGAAATTGAGCAGCTGCACAGTGTTATTCCACTGTGCGGTTACCATCGTGCCTAGTTTGGCGACGCTATCGCTAATGCGCCACGGGGTAGGTTGTAGCGTAGTGTCTGGTGCGGCAATGGCCTGTTTGACGATCTGTAATAACGCTAAATGCTCGCGGGATAATCCCGCCGACAACAGTTCCTGCTCATTCAGCTCTGTGGTGGCGAGGAGTTGTAGCAGTAGCTTGGCACCAGCAGTATCCAGAGAGCTCAATTTGCTGAAATCAAAGTGCGCTGTTTTTCGTGCGCTTAAATTTGCGATTGAGGTGCGCAGTTGTTTAAAGTGGGTGATAGTCCAGTCGCCGCTGGGGTGCAAGACGCTGACACCGTCGAGCTCGACTATCTCAAGCTGTCCCACCTGTGCTCCATGCCTTGGTGGTAGGGGCTCTATTGTGCTGGCTGTTGTGGGGGGCTGTTCAGTCATGCAAACAATGACCTCTTGTTAGTTAAGTAGGGTGTTATTTAATTGCGGCTTAAATGTAACCAGCAGTTGCGTTGGTGCAAACCTATGCAGCGCCAGCCTGTAACATTCACCAATCATAGCAAAAATATCTGTATCTGACAGAGAATCATCAGGTGCAGCGTATTCTGCAGTGCTGGCTAGCCAGGTGCAATAGCGCAGGTGCAATATCCGCACTTTATCAACTCTGCTCTCGACTAGGAGATACTTGTTGGTGATATAGGGTCAATATTTTCTTGCTCTAAAATCATTCCCGTATCCATGATTTTTTGCTTCAGATGCAGCAGGTGTTGGTTGTTGTTGATGGCAAAGGAGGAGTGTCTACCTAATGGGTGTTTGGCGCTTTGCCCATGGTGCATAAGTAGCTCCTCTGTCATTAGGTGCAGGGATATTTTTTTCTCCATTTGCCATTGAATATGTGCCGCGATATTGAGCCCGCCGATATCTATATCGCCCCAATGAAAGGTGCGAATGGTATCGTCAAACTGTTTATGGAGTAACTTTAAAATACGCCTTGACTGCGGCCCCATAAATCCTGCGGTATAGAAAATAATCCCATTGTCCTGTATCTCACGGCAATGGCGGTTAAAGGATGCGAGGTTTTCTATCGTCAAAATATAGTCCGGTCTGATCGTTGGAGCAATCTCCTCTATGGTGTCAGGTACAATTCCCAGAAAAGGTGCTACCTGATCAACCTGAAGCCAGTAGCCGCCAACTTTAACCCGTACTGGGCCTTTGATAAATATGGCCGCAGGAAATTTCGACAGGCCTAAGTATTCATACAGCTCTGTGCCATTTAAGCCGGTGGAGAACTCCTCATTCCAAACGGTGGAGAAGCGCTCACGGCTTCTTTCCATCGCCTTTGAATCACCAAGAATTCTGGCGCTGAAGGTGCGCAGATCTAGATCTGCTTGCTCATTGTTGCTAACCGCAATGAGTGCTTTAGCCAGCAGGATCAGGCTGTCTGTGTCCCCGGGCATTATGCGATATGCCGAGAGATTTTTCTGCCACTTTGCATAGACACGCTCAAACAGGCGTTGAATCCACTCCGGCACCGTTGGTAAAGCCTGTGCAACCTCTTGCTGTGCAGATATCACCAGCTCACTTGCTAGGGTTAGATTGAGAAATCTGCCTAATGCCTCCCCATTGACTAACCAGATCTTTTGTAATGAATGGCTATCGTGATATTTGCCCCAAACCAGTTCGACACACCCCTGCTTTTCTGCGTTGATTAGGCAGGCGTGCAGATTGTCTTTGTCTTCGGGGTTTATAGTTTCAAAATAGATAGCGGCGCGTTTTTTGGTGATCGGTAAGGATTTGCGCCGGGTACTAGCGGGGTTTTGCTCCCAATACTGGAAAAGTTTTAACAGCAGTTGTTGCCCCGGTTCTATCTGCTCTGGCATCGCTATACTAGCTCCACTTGGGAAAGAACTTCTGCGGCGAAAGGGTTATCCGATTGGAGTAGCTCGCGGGTTTTGTCCGAAAGAGATTCAACTTCAATTTCAATATCTCCTCCATTGCGGGTAATCCAGATCACTGTATTTACTTGGCCGGCTAAGGTGGTGTATTTGTCATCTGGTGCCGCCAGCAAAATCTGCAAATTAATCTCTTTAAGAAACTCAATACAGTTGTAGATATTCGCACCGTCCAGTTTGCTGAACGCCTCATCAAACGGGGCTAGATTCATCCCCCCGTAAGCGCTGCGGCCAGGGCGACTGACAATCTTATAGGCCGAGGCAAGGGATGAGCCGATAGCCACATAGAAGGGTGCCATATTCTCCCCACCAGAGCCCTTGGCAATGCGGTGCTTGAGGTTGGCGACCTTCTGGTGCTCCTGGTTGAACATCTCCACATCGAAGACAAAGTAGTTGCGGTAATCCTGAATCACCTTGCCTAGATCCTCATCCTGAAACGCATTTTTGATTTGTACAATCGCATTGCGGTGGGGCGAGTTGGGGTCATTAGCCGGATCAAACAACCCGCCGACGGCTTGCGTCAAACTCTGGTCGTTGGCGAAATCTTGCGCCAGTTTATAGATTGCCTCTAGCTCGGGATCAGCCTTAGCTTTAAATTGGTAATACTCCCCATGAAAGGGACGATTTTTGAGGATCTTATTGAGGCCAGCAATATTGTCTTTGACCTCATTGAGGCGTTCAGCAAGTCGACTGATAAATTTATCTCGGAAGATGTTTTCTACGTTTTGCAGAGCATTTTCAGCCTGCTCGGCATAGTTCGCAAAGGTGGTATCTTCAAGGCGCAGTTTTTCATCTCTGATGAAGGTGTATCTCTTGTCGAAGGTGTCAAATTTCAACTCGTCATTGTCTGCTAGGTACGCCGTTGCCGAATAGGTGCTCAAGAAATCCTGCACCCCTACGATGACAGCTTCATTGTCTTTATCACGAGTTTTTCGGCGTGTTTCCAGATGTTTGTCGATATGCTTGATGATATCTAGATAGAGCTCTTCACTTGCGGCAAACTTATCGCGGAGTTTTTCGAGCAGATCTGCCCCTGCCGCCGTATCGAAAGTGGGGTTTTCCGCAACCTTGAGATTTAGGCTATGGGTTAGGGCTTCCGCTCTTTTGTAGTGGCCCTCGATCGCCTCGGCGAGGCGCCCTTTTTTTGCCTCTTTTTCCAGACGGAGAGCTTTTTTCTGCTTAATTTCGCCCTCCAGAAAATCACAGGTCTCTTGCAGCGCCTTGATGACTTTTTTCAATTCTGAATCGTCAATGCTCTCCAGCAGAGATAGATCTTTTTTTTGCCGGTGCAGTTCCAGCTCTTTATGACTTTTTTCTGCGGATTTTTGACTAAAAAACTCGTTTGCGCTGTCACAGACGTCAATAAAGCGATCGAGGCTGCTTGTTGCTGCAGCTAGGGCCTGCTGTCTGTCTTGCAGGTTATCAAGCTCATCTTTTTGAACCTGTTGCTGTTTACGCAAGCGTTCAAGCTGCTTGTGTCGATTGGCCCGACCCAGAATCAAAAGAGAGGGCTCGTGCAGCATGCTTGTGACCCCGCCAGAGGTGAGCATCATATCCGCGGTCGCTGCGCGTTTGTGCTGCAGCAGCTCGGTCTCTTTTTCCACACAAATGATATTTCCTAGACGCAGGTTGATGAATGCTCGGGCGTATGCGTTGTCGGTCACCACCAGCTCAGCCAGGGAGCCTTTTTGACAGCTCCCCATCCATTCGTCGCTCTTGGTTGTATTGACAACATGAGCACCGCGATATTTTTTGCCTTCATAGCGATACAGGCGGATAGCCTCGCGTGCCTGTTCTGGAGCAACGATCAGTGCTTCGCGGATATTGCCCAGAACCGCCTCTATCGTGTTTCTCCATGCTTCATCTTTTATATCGATAAGATCACATAGGGGCTCGGGTTTGATGCGATTTTTATGCAAAAGTTCGATCAATCCCAGCGTTTTAGCTTGTAGTGGAGATTCGTTGTTCTCCAACTGGGCAATGATTTTTGTGCGAGCTTCACACTCTTTTTTTAATGGAGAAATCTTCTCCCATAACTGGCTAACCCCATTCAGTAGCTCCGCTCTACCTTGGCTCTGATATTTGTCATGAACGGATTTAACTGCGGAATCAATATCCTTCGGGAATTTCAACCACTCTGCAGCTAGAAGTCCATCTTCAATATGCACCATTGCCAGGAGCTGGTTAATGGGGGTTAGCAGATCGCCGGGAATATTTGCCTTACTGTCAACGACTTTAAACAGCTTAAGACACTCCGATCGTCTGGTGGTGATGGCGTTATCAACCTGAGCTAGTTCACCAGTTATGCTATCGATTACTCCCCTTAGCTTGTCAATTTTTTGCGCCGTGTCCTGGCGTTTATAATCTCCTTCTTTGTCCCAGCGCTCTCTTTTCCGCTCTTCGTATTCTTTCTCTTGATCAACAAGGGCGGCATCAAGAGCCTCAATGTCCGCTTGGAGATCATCCTTTTCAACTTCTGCGGGGCTGGCTAGCTCATAACACTCCTCAATGCGTGCCGACAAAGAGGTGTATTCGTGGAGCAGAATGTCAAATTCTGCCTGTTTAACCTTTTCACACAGAGTCTCAAGTCTGGCTAGCTTCTCAATGTTTTTTGCCGTAAGCGCGGCTTTTTCTTGCAGGTTTTTCCAGAAGTCGAGAGAGCTTTTTAACTCGCGGATATTGATCAGGCTTGGTTCGAGCATATTGCGCCGCACAAATTCCGTCGGGTCAGCAATTGGTTTGAAAGCAATTGCCGACAGCAAGGACTTAACCAGCGTCTGCGCGTTTGATGGCATTCCAGGTTCAGCACTCATGATGGTGTAAAACTGGCGCGTAAAGTCTCCCGGCCCTTTATGGGGCAGGAGCAGATTGGCGGTGCCAGCGTAGAAGTCTTTATCATGTTTGCCGAGTATGAAGCGCCGGATAAGCTGGTCGCGAAATCTACTCCATGGCAGGGTTACGACTCCACCCTGGTTGTCCTCAGTGAAATTGTCGATCGTCAGAGGCGCACCTCGAGTAATAAAGTAACCATTGATGGTCTCTTTGGGGTCGGTTGCGGTTGACCAGATAGAAATTCCAGCGCTGATATATTCGTCTGTTTTGTCATCGTAGAAGCACAAAGCAAGGTAGGTATTGGCCGAAGCTCGCGGTTCTACTCGAATGGTCGAATTTGGATCACTGACCACCCCGAGGCAGTATTCCCTTATCGAGCGTGAGGACTTGTCGTTACTCCCCTTATTCAGGCTGATGCTCTTATTCCCACCGCACAGAACGGTTTGCACTCCATCAATGATTGAGGACTTTCCGGCACCGTTGGCGCCGACAATAGCGGTGTTCCCATCTATAGGTAGTTCCTCGGCCTCAAACAGATACCACTGTACCAGGATGATTTTTGTTAAGCGCTTCACGCATCCACCTCTTCTTCATCTGCGTCGTTTTCCGCCTCTATATCAGCCTCGAGCTCAAGCCTATCTTCTTCTTCCTCTTCGGCAATAATGCCCGCATGTTGCTCAAGAGTTTTGAACCAACTTTCGTTTAAGACGACTCTTACCGCTGGGCGAATGCGAAAATCAAGGGTTCTGCTTTCAACCTCGTTAATATCATCAATTAAACCCAAGCGCCTAAACTCAATTAGCATGTGGCGTAACTCGGTCAAACCCGGGCGCTCTTCGGCGCCGGTGGCAAACTGGTATTTAGCGATCAGTTTTTCCGAATTTGTGTAAGCGCAGCCATTTTTGATCGCGTAACTCTCCAAGGCCTCTTCATAGAGATAACGCAGGGTCAAAAGCAGCAGCGCCTCCACTTTTTTAAGCCGCATGGAAGTCATCCGATTGCGCGGCAGAATCCCAACCATCCCGACCTCTTGATCGAGAATAAAATTGTGATTCAGCGCATCAAATAGATTCTCGAAGTAGGTAGCATTGTTGGCCAAAGTTAAGTAGGTCTTACGATCTCTATCCATATCGTAATAGATGAATTGTCGGGTTATCAGTGTTGCGGCCACAGAGCGAAAACGATCTGCTTCTATCTCCTGGCGTTCAGACACTCTTTTCAAATCAGTTAACATCGCTTCTCCTTTGGACGACAAAATCTGAACAGGCTACCCACTCTGTTTTGATGCGCGCGCTCTTTTTTTGCACACTAAATGCTTGTGCCATAACCTGGCCTTTTCCATGCATTCGGGGTAGGTGGCGTATCAGCAGGAAACAGATCAGGTCATCAACGCTGGCGATAGTAAACTCTGCGGCACTCATTACTGTGCGCTTATCCATCTGCTTGTCGAGATAACGAACCACCCGCATAGGTTCAAAGGCTCTTTTTTTCATGTACTCACGGATAATGTTTTTCCGCGCGATAGCCTCGGGGCTAAGGGTTCTTGAACGCAGTACTTGAGCCGAAGGTTTTTCTTTCCTGCCGTGGGGGCTGTAGATGCTGAAAGCGCTGAATAATTTCAGCTGATGGGTTCTCGGTGGTGCTGGCATATCTAGATCATCCGTGTCGTCCAAGCGTTCTCCAAGGTTATGCATTAGCTCGGCAATTCGGTTGGAAGCGCCCGGCATAGTGCGGTCAATAAAGCGCAGGGTCTCATCAACGCGATTTTGCAATCTGGTACAAAAGGCGTCGATTTTATTGAGTCGGCCATCTATGCCTTTGAATATTTTGATGATGTACTCAATATCGCGGGTGAGGCGATAACGAGCATCTTCTTCGTCAATCTGGTAGTGCTCTTGGTAGTGCTCAATCAGCGGCTGTTTTATCTCCGCTAACCCCTCGGCCTGCCGGAGTAACTCAATGATTCGCCCGCGAAAGCGAAATGGATTGTCGGTTGAGTTCAAAGTCTTGTAATCGGCAATGAGGATGCCCGCAACAAACTCCTCGAAAAAATTGGCGAGGATCTGCTTTGGGTCTTTGGTTTTGATCAACAGCTCCTGAACCTCTTTCAAGCTGAACAAAATACCGCGCAGGTGCGCAGAGAACTCTCGCGTTGCACTTACCGCATTGAGAAAAACCATCCCCCGCTCTTTAGGTTGATTGATCGCCGTCTCGATGTGCGACAGGATAGACACAACAATAAGTCCGTAACTCTTTTTCTCGCTGTTCTCTATTTGTAGCAGTGCTTCCAGCAGCAAGGTCGCGCTGGGGTTTGGCGTAATGTATTGATGATAGCCCTCATCTTCGACCTCCAGCCAGCCCGTAGCCAGCAACCGCCGATAGATATAATCCGCAGCGCTTGATGGGGTACTGTAAACCTCGCCTATGTTACTATCCTCATCCATTAGCGCCAGATGCTCTTCGGCAATTAAGACCTGATGTATTTCTGTCAAGACCGCATCTCGGCGCAACGCATCGGATGCAGGGTTTTCTTCATCACCGAATATACTGTTTATCTGCTTGAGGATTTTTTCAAAAATATGTCGGTTTTGTCCTGCCAGTGGACGAAATATTTCATCAGGGAGTTTTCCAAAGAGCATTGCCGTTAGCCTTAAATTTTACTTTAGGGATTAAGTACAAAATGAACCAATTCAAATATCTAGGCAGTCAAGCTACGCTAGCGCCTAGCGCCTGTCAATTAATCTCAGCTCGACCTAGGCAAGCTTACCCACCGGAGCCAGATAAATGACAAATTCCTCCTCACCATCCACCCCAACCAAGGCATCCATCTTATCTTGATCGTAGGCGGCAATGGCGCAGGTGCCAGCTCCAATGGCGGCGCAGGCCAAATAGAGATTTTGACACACGTGGCCGACATCCATGGCGATGACACGGTGCGCGGCTTGGGCGTAGCGCCACTCCATACGATAGGGGATAACGCTCCACACTATGGTCAGTGGTGCTTGGCTGGTAAAGTGCTGGTTGAGAGTGGCGGCGCTGAGTTGACTGGGAAAATCAGCGCCTAATTGTTCACAGACCAGCGCGTGTTGCACGGGCAGGTAGCGGTAGATGCCTGCTGCTAGACCCGTGACATTGGCAACAATTAGATAGCTCTCAAAGGCGTGACGACAGCCAGCGGAGGGGACGGTGCGCAGGGCGCAGCCAGCGTTGATGGTTTGGCGAATCCCCTGCGTGGCCCAGAGTAGTAACCCCACCTCGGCCAGAGATAGGGGTTGCGCTGTGTAGTTACGCTGGCTTTGGCGCTGGGCGATAGCCGCGAGAAGATCGGTGCCAGCAAAGGCTGCGCGGCTGGCGGCATCTGGGAGTTCGATCAGTGCCTGTTCGGGGCGCGGCGGGCGCTGTACTGGCGGCGCTGCAATACCCGCATTTTGATCAGTGAGATAGAAGTTGATCTGCTGACGCAGGTGATCCTTTAAAAAATCGCGCTGCTGTTCCATGCTCGGTAACGCCATCATATCCCCCGTATAAAGTTGGATGTGCTTAGGCTGTGTGATCTAATCCTGTTTGGATTGCGTGATGCTAGTTTATGTCAAGTTACAGCCTCTGGGCAACTTTATAAACTAAGCTAAATTAGCACTTTCTCTTGACAGTCTTCGCTTACTGTTGTTGCGCCAAATCAGACCACTTACATAGATATTACCCTTAAGCGCTGCGTGGATAAGAATGTGTTAAGATTCGCGCGTGGAGATGAGAAGCGCCGGAGCTTTAAAGGGGTGAAGGCGGATGGTGGGGTGATTGAAATATCCGACAATTGATGTAAATGTGAGCTGATCTGTGGCGCGGCAGCCATCGGCAAGCGAGTGCCACTGGGTTTTAACCGATTAGAGACGCAACAGAAATTAGTTTTGGGCTACGCGATAGAAAATGGATGATTTGACCCGCTGTGTCAACCTGTGGCATACTTGCCACCAACCTACAACGCCGTAGGTATTCCATCCACAAGCACTGGGGCTGAGCGATTGATTCGTTCAGCCCTTTTTTTATCAATACAGGAGATAGCATGGCGAAAGTAAAGTTTTGGGAAAAACCCGGCTGTAAGGGCAATAGCAAACAGAAAGAGATTCTGCTGGCCTCAGGGCACGAACTAGAGGTGCACAATCTGCTGACTGCATCTTGGAGCGTGGAGACATTGCGGCCTTTTTTTGCCAACTTGCCGGTAGCGCAGTGGTTTAACCCCACCAATCCACAGATTAAAGCGGGAGAAATTGTGCCGCAAGAGCTTGATGAAGAGCAGGCTTTGGCGCTGATGTTAGATGAGCCGTTGCTGATAGTGCGTCCGCTGATGCAGGTGGGGTCACAGCGGATGGCGGGGTTTGATGTTGCGCGTGTTGATAGCTGGATCGGGCTGCTCAAAGCGAGCATTGGCGAGCGTGATCCACAAAACTGTCCCTGTGTCACGCAGGTGTGTGTGCCGGATTAATGTAGGTCGAATTACTCTCTTTGCTGTGTTTTCTGGTGCTGACAGTGGGGGGCGACTGGGGCTGACTTTAGGCTGGTAACAGCGAATATGCCAGCCCCATACTGATTTAGCACGCTCTATTTCTCGTTACTCTTTGGTGGCACTGTAGCGTTCGCGCAAGACTCTTTTGTTGATTTTGCCCACACTGGTTTTATCAATTGCCTCGACAAAGATTACCTTGAGCAGTACCACCTGTTTGGAGATCATCCCTTTATCTATAAAGCTGCGGACATGGCGCAGTATCTCTTTTTCGTTCACCTCCACGTCGGCTTTTTTTACCACCAGCGCCAGGGGCTTTTCGCCCCATTTATTATCTGGTAAACCGACAACTGTGGCTTCGCTGACGGCTTCGTGGCAGCAAATCAGATCTTCTAGCTCCAGAGATGATAGCCACTCCCCACCAATTTTAATGATGTCCTTAATGCGGTCGGTAATTTTGACATAGTTATTTTTGTCGTGATGGGCAACATCGCCTGTGTGCAGATAGCCGCCGCGCCACAACAGCTCGGCGTTGCGCTGATCTTTAAGGTAGCCCTGAGTCAGCCAGGGGGCGCGTACCACAATTTCACCAACGCTGGCTCCATTGCGTGGAACCTGTGCCAGGGCTTCATCGACAATGCGCATATCCACCAGAGGCATCGGCCGTCCAGTTTTGCAGCGTACCTCTATCTCTTCGTCTTGCGTCAGGTTGTCCTCGGTGATGTGGGCAATGCTCAACACTGGGCAGGTCTCCGACATCCCGTAGCCGGAGAAGATATCTATTCCCTTGTTCAGTGCTGTTCGGCACATCTCTTTTGGCAATGGCGCTCCGCCAATGAGTACCTTCCAGCCCGATAGGTCGGTGCTGGCATAGTTGGGGTGGCTCATCAACATGTGGAGAATTGTCGGCACGCAGTGCGATAGAGTGACCTTCTCCTTATCGATCAGTTTAAGCAGCATTTCTGGGGCATATTTGCCGGGGTAAACTTGCTTTAGACCCAGCGCGGTAGCGACGTAGGGAAAGCCCCAGGCGTGGACGTGAAACATGGGTGTCATGGGCATGTAGATATCGTTTTGGTGAATACGTCCTTGCTTGGTGGTGGTTCCCATCGCCGCCAGAACGCCCAGAGTGTGCAGTACCAACTGCCGATGGCTAAAGTAGACCCCTTTGGGTAAACCCGTAGTGCCGGTGGTGTAAAAGGTGGTGGCGCGAGTGTTTTCATCGAAATCAGCAAAAGGGAAATGGTCATCAGCGCCATCGAGCAATGCTTCATACTCGCCGTCAAAACACAGAGAGCTCTGGGGCTGCTGACCTCCATCCTGTAACAGAATGTAGCCTTTTACCGTATCAATACGCCCTTTAATCTGTTCGAGAATGGGCAGGAACTCCTCATTAACCAGAATGTAATCATCCTCAGCGTGGTCAATGGTATAGAGAATCTGCTCGGGTGATAGACGAATGTTTACCGTGTGCAGCACCGCTCCTAGCATAGGTATGGCGTAGTAGCACTCCAAGTAACGGTGGCTGTCCCAGTCCATGACGGCGACAGTATCACCAGCTTTTACTCCGAGCGCAGTTAACGCATGAGCCAGTTTAGAGACTCGCTGGCGAAATTCAGCATAGGTATAGCGCATTTGGTCGCGGTAGATGATCTGTTGCAGTGGATCATCAACTACCGGAGCATGCAGAAGATTTTTTATCAATAGCGGATAAGTGTAGGCCGACATGGTGCGCGAAATGAGGTTTTCAGACATGGTCTCTCCATTGAAACGGCGTTGCGTTAAACAGATAAGTCTCTCTTGCAGTGGGCAAGAGAGCGGTAGGCGATTGTAGCAATTTAGTGGCGCTGAGGATATGGAGAAAAAATGATATTTTTTGTTCAGGTTTAAATTCTGGGTGGATAATATTTATGTTGTATTGTCGCAGAAAAGACTGCCATATTGCAGCCACTGTCTACCTAGCTCTGCCGGAGCTAGATGCGGTGGAATTGCAATCAATTTTATGGTGCTGGTTACTGTCTGTACTGTGCCCGCGACAGGGGCTACTTTTCAGGAGAACGACTGATGGAACTCGACTTAGATGCTTTGAAACTATTAATTACCAAACGCAGCAGTGAGATAAAAGAGATCGTCGCCGATACTGGCTATCTGCCGCGCACGGTGATTGGCGTAGCTACTTTTTTACTCGATTGCGATGGTGATCTCGATCTACTTACAGCCAAGCAGCAGGTAACATTCGAGCGCTTTATCGCGCCACTGTTGGCAAAGAAATAACCTCTTGTTGCGATCGGATAGCCCTAGGTGAATGAACTAACCACATGTAAACCACCCCCAGCCAAGTATCAACCTAAAGGGCTGAAAATTATCCACGAAGACCGAGATATTCTGGTGGTCGACAAACCATCAGGGCTGCTCACGGTGGGTAGTGACCACAATAAGTTGCATACCGTGCATGCGCTACTCAACAATTATGTACGCAAGGGCAATCCTAAAGCGCACCAGCGCGTTTATGTGGTACATCGCCTCGATCAGGCGACCTCTGGCTTGCTGGTCTTTGCCAAGAGCGATGCGGTAAAGCACTTTTTGCAGGGAAATTGGGATAGTGTCGAGAAACACTATCTGGCTATAGTTCATGGCCATTTCCCTGAGAAACAGGGGCAGATAACTACCTATTTGGCCGAAAACTCAGCGCAAAATGTCTACTCCTGTGCCGATGCTACGGGCGGCAGGCTGGCTAAAACTGCCTATGCTGTTATTCGGGAGTACAAAGAGTTCAGTTTGCTGAATATCCAGCTGCTAACTGGGCGCAAACATCAGATCAGGGTGCATTTTGCCGAAAGCGGTCATCCGCTGCTCGGTGACCAAAAGTATGGCACGACCGCAGGTAAAGCTAAGAGGCTTCTGCTGCACTCCACATCCCTTAGTTTTTGTCACCCCTTTAACAAACAGCTGCTGAGTTTTGTTTCGCCCATGCCCGAGGATTTTGTTCGCCTCATTGGCAAGGGTTGAAAACCTGTACTGCCGTGGCGAGTTCTCTGTAGTGAGGCAATATGTCGATATATAGTAGCGATGGTCGCGATGGTAGCGAAGATGAGTGGGAGTTAGTCGATCGGGCAGAAATTCCTGGCCAGGGTACTGAGTTGCAGCTATTTCGCCGTTCGGGTGAATTTTCTATTAGCATTCTCGGTGGCGGGGTGCTGATGAGTACCTGGGCGCACCAATCTGAGGATGCGCTGGCTGAATTGCCCTGTCACAAGGTTGCCAAGCGCGAGCATCCGCGGGTGCTGATCGGTGGTTTGGGGATGGGTTTTACTCTGGCAGCGGCATTGCGTTGTCTGCCGGAAAATGCCGAGGTGGTGGTGGCGGAGCTGGTGCCGGGACTGGTGGAGTGGAATCGCGGTGCGCTGGGCGAATTTGCGGGTAAGCCGTTGAATGATCCGCGCACCACTATACGTGTCGGGGATGTTGCCAAAATTATGCGCGAGCAGCGCCAAACCTATGATGCGATTTTGCTCGATGTGGACAACGGCCCATCTGGGTTGACACGCAAGAAAAATGATTGGCTCTACAGTGCTGACGGCTTGACGGAGGCTTATCGTGCGCTGCGTCCGGCGGGGATTTTGGCGGTGTGGTCGGCGCGGCCCGATCGTGAGTTTCAGCAGCTGTTGAAGAAAATCGGCTACAAGGTGAGTCAGGTGCGGGTGCGCGAACATCAGAATCAAGGGGATCTACACGCGATTTGGTTTGCCGAGCGCGAGGCGTAATTTTTGGAGAGCAATGGGGAGGTATCGCGACCGTGGGTATAGCGGAAAGCCATACGCAGCAAGCAGTGAATGTAGCAATAATCGGTGGGGGCGCAGCGGGGTTCTTTGCCGCAATTGCTGTCAAAGAGAATTATCCGCATGCCAAGGTGGTTATTCTGGAAAAATCGTCGACTATTCTGGCTAAGGTGAAGGTGTCCGGCGGCGGACGTTGTAATCTCACCAACGCCTGTGCAGATATAAAGGAGCTGGCGCAGGGTTATCCTCGCGGGGCAGCGGCAATGAAACGTGCGTTGCGCAGCTTTGATAACCAGAAAGCAATGCAGTGGTTTAGCGCGCGTGGAGTGCCTCTGGTGGTGCAGGAGGATAATTGCGTATTTCCCTGTTCGCAAGATTCCCAGAGCGTTATCGACTGTTTTTTACAGCAGACAAAAAAAATGCATATCGCCATTGAGCTGAACGCTGGTGTCAAAGGTATTAAGTGTGTTGGCGAGCAGTTGCAACTCTCTTTTATTGGCGGCACACAGCCCAGCCGTACCTTCGATAAGGTTATCGTTGCCAGCGGTGGCTCGCCGAAAAAGGCTGGTCTCCTGTGGCTGGAAAAACTCGGTCATCGCATTGAAGATCCTGTCCCCTCGCTATTTACCTTTAAAATGCCCGATGAACCAGTAGCGGCGCTGATGGGTATTGTGGTGGAAAATACTCTGGTGGCGTTGCAGGGCACCAAGTTTAAGGCACAGGGAGCGCTGTTAATCACCCACTGGGGTATGAGTGGCCCAGCGATTCTCAAACTATCGGCCTATGGTGCCAGATATCTCAATGAACAAAACTATCAGTGCAACGTGCAGATCAACTGGACGGGAGAGCGCAATCAGGAGGTTGTGGCAGCGGAGTTGCAAAAACTGGTGGCTCAATCTCCCCAGAAACTTTTGGCCAATATTCGACCATACGCTCTAGCTGCAAAGTTATGGAGCCACCTGCTGACCAAAAGTGAAATTCCCACCAGTAAGAGGTGGGGCGAATTGGGTAACGTCGGCTTAAATAAGCTGGTAAGTGCGCTGACTAACGATGTGTATGCGCTCAGAGGGCGCACCCATTTTCGTGAGGAGTTTGTCACCTGCGGCGGGGTCAGCCTAGATAGTGTCGATATGAAAACCATGCGCAGCAAGCTGTGTGCAAATCTCTATTTTGCCGGTGAAGTGCTGGATATCGATGGCATAACTGGTGGATATAACTTCCAGGCCGCGTGGACCAGTGCCTATATTGCGGCTAAAATAAGCTAGTTACCTGAGCTAGGTGCTGCGCTGTAATTTTATTCTTTAATCCGCTGCAGCGGTTTATTTAATGCATAAAAGCGCAGTAACCAGATGTATTTATCCTACTTTTGATCACCATGATTTAACTTCAAATACAGTTTAACTGATGAAATTTTAATTTTTTGGATATAAAAATTTCTGTTAATATCCTGTGCTTTTCCTGTAAGAATAGTCGGGCACTTTTATTTTATTGAGCTGGTATGGCTTAAATTTATTCAATAACCGCATCTTGCATAGATGTCAGATAGTTGTGGTTATTATGTTATGTGCGTAGATGAGGAGCGTAGCTAGAATGGCTATCTTAACATTGAGCTGTCGGCAGAACCTGTTTGAATATTGTCTGTTTGAGTCCGAATGTTTTCTCCAACTAGCCAGTGGTACGCTGGCGGGAATCGGTTGTGGAGATCGTGCTGACTTAAACTGTGATCATATCTCTGGGCCAATTGTGGCACCGGTTCTTGATGATCTATACAGTGCGATTGAGTACTTGGTGACACTGCTGGAGCGCGCGGCATTTGAGCGTGGTCCAGAGTGGAAAATTACCGCGGTTGGACATCGGGTAGTGCATGGCGGCGAACTATTCCGCCATTCGGTTGCCATTGATGATGAAGTGCTGGAAAAAATCCGTCACTTGGAACGTTTGGCTCCCAAGTATAATTTTCCCAATCGCCAAGGTGTGGTCGCCGCGATGGCGCTACTGCCTGCTGTGGTGCATGTCGCCATCTTTGATACCGCCTTCCACCAAACTATCCCTGCCCATGCTTACATCTATCCACTGCCCTATGCTTGGTACAAAAAACATGCGGTGCGCCGCTACGGTTTCCATGGCTCCTCGCATCTGTACATGTCGCGTTACGCTGCGGCGTTGTTGGGCAAACCGGTCACCGAGTGCCGCTTGCTTACCATACACATGGAGCTGGGAATATCACTCTGTGCTGTGGCTGGGGGTAAATCGGTTGATTGCAGTATGGGATTCACCCCGGTTGAAGGATCAATGCAGGAGCGGCGCAGCGGTACTGTCGACCCCGGTATTCCCGGGTTTATTATGGATTGGCAAGGACTTAGTGCGCAGCAGGTAGAAGAGATTTTGAACGAGAAGAGCGGCTTGTCGGGGATTGTTGGTGCCTGCTCAGGGCGCCGTGAGGTCATGGAAAATAGTCTGGCAGGCGATGCCCGTGCCAAATTGGCCATAACTATGGAGAGCTACAGCCTCAATAAATATATCGGCGCGTTTTTGGCCGCCTTGGGTGGCTGCGATGCTCTGGTCTTCAGTCCTGGCCAGGGAGAGCTAGAGGTTACCGCGCGCCAAGCCTTTTTAGCAGGGTTGGAGAGCTTTGGTGTTGTGCTTGATGTGGAGCGTAATGCCAATGCGGCGTCGTCGAATAAGCCCGAGCGCATCAGCCACGATGATTCTGTTATTCAGATATGGGTGGTTCCCACCCATGCCGAACGTATTTATGCCGAAGATACGGCTCTAGTCTGTGCTGGTACCTGTCGCGAACCCTGGTGTCAGGAGTACAGTTTTATCTAACCTTTAAACCTCTATGTGTCCATCCCGCTGAGTTTCTGCGCTCGGTGTGTCATAAGCCTAACTAATAGCCCTACTTCTTCGGAGTGGGGCTATTTTTTTCTCTTTTGGTTAGCTAATTATTGCTGTCGCTATATCTAAGGTGGTCTCTGCCGCTGGCCAGCTTAGCTAACTAGCTGAATTTGCATTAAACATATCTGCTTGGCTCAGGTGGGCAGAGCTTATTAAAAAGATGAGAATCCCTTGACATGAATGCTGATCTAAGAGTATATTTTTCCCTATCTGTGTAAAACAGTACCAAATCTTACCAAATTGCAGATGTTGGTGGTCGTTTCGTGTGTTGAGGCAGCGATGAGTTTTTCTGGAACGTTTATTAACAGCATCGATCCCAAAGGGCGTTTGAGCATTCCGGCGAAGTTGCGCGCGGTACTCGAAGAGTCTTATGGCGATGATCTGTTGGTCGTTACCAGACGCAAAGATGCCTTGGTTGCCTATCCGAAGTCTGAATGGGAAAAGACCAAAGCACGGGTTGATGCTATGCCTAACGGCGACGCCAAAGATTTAATCTATCGCAGCCGGATTAGTCCGGCGGTGGAGTGCAGTTTTGACCGTCAGGGGCGTGTAGCCCTACCGGCATCGCTGCGGTCAATAGCTAAGTTTGAAAAAGATATCGTGATTGTGGCCATGGCGGGAAAAATTGAGCTGTGGAGCCAGCAGTTGTTCGATGAGCAACTGGAAGCGGCTGAGATGCAATTGGATACGATGAAAGCCGAACTCGGAAACTTAGGTTTCTAATATGGATACTCTGACCTTTAACCACTTGTCGGTGTTGCCACAGGAGACCTTGGGTTTGCTGGATATTCATGCTGGCGCAACTGTTCTGGATGGAACCCTCGGCGGGGGCGGTCATGCACAGCTTATGCTCCAAGCATCGGCCCCGGATGGAGTTCTTATTGGGCTGGATCGGGATGAGGATGCCCTGTGCAAGGCAGCACAGGTTCTGCAGCCGTTCGGCGACCGAGTAATTTTGCGCCACGCAAATTTTTCTCAGGCTGGAGAGGTGCTTCAGCAGCTGGGTATTGCTGGTGTGGATGCCATGTTGCTCGATTTAGGGGTCTCGTCCTACCAATTGGATAATGTCGAGCGCGGATTCTCTTTTCGTGCCGATGCCGCTTTGGATATGCGCATGGATCGCAGCTCCTCTCTTACTGCGGCCACGATAGTAAATGAGTACAGCGTAGCTGATTTAACGCTGATTTTTAAAAAATATGGTGAGGAGCGCTGGGCTCGGAAAATAGCGCTGAAGATAGAACGGGTACGTCAGCAACAGCCGATAGAGACCACTTTACAACTCGCCGAATTGGTACGCGAGACGGTTCCGGGCGGAATGATTCCCGGACGCATTCATCCCGCTACGAGAATCTTTCAGGCGCTGCGCATTTGTGTAAATGACGAGCTGGAGCATGTGGCCCTTGGCGTGGAGCAGGGTATTGATCTACTGAAACCCAATGGCGTTTTGGCTGTTATCAGTTTTCATTCGCTGGAAGATCGCATAGTAAAGAATATTTTTAAACATCGAGCTAATCCATGTACCTGCCCGCCACGACTGCCGGTGTGCTGTTGCGGCCATGTCGCCGATGTTGAGGTGCTTACCAAGCGTGGTGTCCGCGCTGATGAGACAGAAATTGATAAAAATCCTCGCGCGCGCAGTGCCATATTACGTGCTGTGCGCCGCTTAGCATAGAACAGATAACGGAGGCGTTATGCTGGAGAATACCTGGCCCCGCGGTGGGCTAAGCCTAGCTAGACCACGGGTGTCATCAATCTTGACCGCTATAGCACTATTGCTGGTAATTGGGGTGTTTCATGTGTGGTTGCGCATAGAAGTCACGCAAAGCGAGTATGCTGTGTCGCGCTTAGAGCAGCAGATTCGTCAGCAGCAATATGAGCAGAAAAGCTTAACGGTAACGGTTGGCCAGCTCACCAATCCACGCCATATCGAAAAAATTGCCACAACACGCTTGGGGTTACGCACACCAAGCTCAGAACAGGTTATTACGATTCGCTAGGACAAGTTTGTCTGTGTTGAAACGAAAGTAGGGAGGCCCGCTATGAATAGAGATTATGCCGAAAAACAAGATTTATGGACAGAGATGAATGAACTGTGGATTAACCGTCAAATGCGTCGGCGTAAGATGCGCTTGAGTATGGTGGCACTGTTATCGGTATTGCTCATGGGCGGCGTATATCTCTACAAGGGGGCACTGTCTAATCAGGAACCACTTTATCTTCATGTCCAAGGGCAGTCCATCGAGATGGGCTCTTCAACTGTGGAGAATCGTTCTGCAGCTCATGTAGATCAGCGGGATGATGCCATTGAAGTCACGGAAACCCTCTCTATCTGATAAAGTTGGTCGGCGTAAAGCACTTAATCCTAAGCAAGAAGTTCGCCGCGTGCAGCGACGGATATATTTTGTTGCTTGTGTGTTTGTGCTGGTCTATATCGCGCTGTTGTGCCGAGCTTACTACCTGCAGGTATATAATGCCGCACAACTGCGCGTAATTGCAGAACAACAGCACCAGAAGAAAGTATCTTTAACTCCCCAGCGTGGGGCCATCTTTGATCGGAACGGTGAGCCACTGGCTATTAGTCTGGCGGCCGATTCGGTGTATGTCAACCCTGTCGAAATGTATGAACTGTTAGCTGAAGCTGAGGCCGAAAGAGCGAAGTCCAGTAACGACACTAGTTCATCCTCTGTGACAGCACCTGAAAAAAAATATCACACTGTAAAATCAATAGCTAAAGATGTGTCCAGAGTACTGGATCTGCATTACCAGACGGTATTAAGACGCTTGCAGCAACAGAAGAAATTTATCTGGCTGAAGCGGCGTATCAGTAAACAGGAGAGCGAAGCGCTAAAGGCTTTGGAGTTGCCGGGCATTCACTATATTCGGGAACATGAACGCTGGTATCCCAACGGTAAGGTGTCGGGACAGGTGCTCGGCTTTTCCGGTCTTGATGATGACGGTTTGGAGGGGTTGGAGTTGCGCTACAACAGCGTGCTTGCCAGTGATAAGAGCTATCTTATTATGCAGCGCGATGGTGGACAACGTGGCCTTGGCAGTGGCCAACAGGTAATTACTGGGCAGCTAGGCAAAGATATCTATCTAACTATAGATAGCCAACTGCAATACATTGCCGAAAAGGAGTTGGCTCAGGCTGTGGCCGATACCAAGGCACGCCGAGGCAGCGTAGTAGTGCTGGACCCCTTTAGTGGTCAGGTGTTAGCGATGGCGAGTAATCCCGATTATGACCCCAACGATTTTGGTAAATATTCTGCCGCCGCACGGCGTAATCGCGTAGTTTGTGACACCTTTGAACCTGGCTCCACCTTTAAGCTTTTTTTGATGGCTGCCGCTTTGGACAGTAATACCATAACACCTAATTCTGTAATCGATTGTGGGCGTGGCTCGTATAGAGTTGGGGGCAAGGTGATTCATGACCACATAGCTCTAGGGCCATTGAGTGTCAGTGATGTCTTAAAGTACAGCTCAAATATTGGTTGTACTAAGATTGCCCAAAAAATGGGGGCAGAAACATTTTACCGTTATTTGCAGAATTTTGGCTTTGGTGAAAAAACCGATATCGATTTTGATGGTGAGGGTAGCGGCTTGTTGCGCCGCCCGCAACAGTGGTTCGCAATAGATTTGGCGGCAATATCTTTTGGGCAGGGGGTTACGGTAACTGCACTACAGATGGCGGTGGCGGCTAGTGCCATTGTCAATGGCGGCGAACTGTACCGCCCCTATCTGGTTCAGCGTACCGAAAATCCACGCACTAAGGCAGTGGATGAGCAACGGCCGATGTTTGTCCGTCGAGTTATCGGTCGCGATACCGCAGCACATATACGCCAGATGATGGTAGGAGTTACCGACTCGGACGGCACGGGATCCCGTGCTCAGGTAGCTGGGTTCAGTGTCGGCGGCAAAACCGGTACTGCCCAGAAGGTCGATCAGGTTACTGGTACCTATTCTGTAGATAAGCGGGTCTCATCCTTTATCGGCTTTGCCCCAGCTAGTGATCCACAAATAGTGATCATGGTGATGTTGGATGAACCTAAAGTAGAGAAGACATACGGTGGGTTGTTGGCTGCACCGGTGTTTTCTAAAATTGCCGAGCAGTCACTGCGCTATCTGCATGTGCCGGCGCGCTATAATAAACAGGATATATTAGCGTCTCCTGCAGACACGCCCTTTCCTGAGCTACCCGCGTTGAACAGGTTAACAATGGCCGTCGATCCTGGGACTGAAGTTATGCCGGATTGTAGCGGGCTCAGCGCCAGACAGGTACTACGTTTGATGGAGAAAAGCGGTATAAATATTATGCTGAAAGGAACAGGGCGGGTGGTGCAGCAATCGCCAGCGGCCGGGCAGAGTGTAGCGCATACCGGCGTGGTCTGGGTGCAATTGCAACCACCGCAGTAAGTGTAAAACTTTGTTGTTAGCTGTAGCTATGTGCTGATTAAAGTCTAAGCGCTAGCTGCTGTTGACTATATTCTATGTTTACTACCTGAAACAGGACTGAGAAACCTTATGGAATTATCAAAATTGTTAGCCGAGTTAGCGGCGACAGAGGTGCTTGGTGATCCAAACCAGGAGATAAACGCACTATATTATGACTCACGTCAGGTCACTGCTGGCAGTCTGTTCTTTGCTCTGCCCGGCGAAGTGGTAGATGGGCATGACTACATCAGTACTGCGATTGATAACGGCGCCGTAGCTGTGGTCGCGCAGCGCCGCGTTGATGTGCCAGCTCAGGTAACGCTGATTGTCGTGGCAGATGCTCGGCAAGCTATGGCACTTATGGCCGCTGCTTTTTACGCTTATCCAGCGCGCGAGTTGCTGACTGTGGGTATAACTGGGACTAATGGCAAGACCACCATGACCTATCTGGTGGAAGAGCTGTTGCGCCAAGCTGGCTACAATCCAATTGTTGTAGGTACAATATGCAACAGGTTGGGCACTCACAGCTACGTGGCTGAGCATACAACTCCAGAGTCGGTCGATCTGCAGCGCATGCTAGCTGAGTTTCGCCAGCAGGGTGCTGATGCGCTGGTGATTGAGGTATCTTCTCACGCGTTGATGCAACAGCGAGTGCTGGGGTTGGAATTTGCGGTGACGGTGTTCACAAATTTGACCCCAGAACATCTGGATTATCATAAAAATATGCAGAGTTATTTTGCCGCCAAGACCCTGCTGTTTACCGAGCCTGCTTTGGCTGGCTCCAGCACTGCCGTAGTTAATAGTGATGATCCATACGGCGCTAAGTTGCTGACTTTGATTGATAACGGTCTTAGTGTTGGATCGCGGCAATATGCCGACGTGTACGTGAAAGATTTTCAGCAGTCAATAGAGGGTATTGAGGCCAGACTAACCACCTCTAAAGGGGAGGTGCACATTGTTTCGCCTCTGATCGGCCGCTTTAATATGGAAAATCTTACCTGCGCCGTTGGGGTGGGCATTGCCTTAGGTTTGCCGCTGGCAATCATTGAAAAGGCCTTGGCAGGTGCGCACAAAGTACCGGGACGTTTAGAGCCGGTGGCCAATGAGCGCGGTGCTCTAATTGTTGTCGATTATGCACATACCGGCGATGCCTTAGATAAAGCGCTGCAGGCCCTACAGGCGTTGCAGCCCCAGCGGATAATCACAGTATTTGGTTGCGGTGGGGATCGAGATACCTCTAAAAGGGCGGTCATGGCCGCGATAGCGGCGCGTTATTCTCAGTTGGTGGTTATAACATCGGACAATCCACGTACCGAGGATCCGCTAAAAATAATTGCTGATGTGCGTCAAGGTATTCCCGCAGAGTGCAGCTTGTTAGAGCCAGCGCAGAAGTTCAGTGCTACGGAAAAACGCTACATTGTGCTCGATGACCGGGCGCAAGCGATACAGTTTGCTGTAGATCAATTGATCAGTGGCGATCTGCTACTGGTGGCCGGTAAAGGGCACGAGGATTATCAGATAATTGGTAATAAAAAACATCATTTTGATGATCGGGAACAGATTTGTCAGGCTCTGCAGCACGTTGACTCTGAGCGCAAATAGCACAATATGGAAGAGATTATGAAGTTTACCAGCAATGATATCGCAGCTATTGTCCATGGACGGCTGCTGCCTGCTGCCAGCAACAATATGGTGATAGGCATCTCTACAGATAGCCGTACTTTGCAGCCGGATGATCTGTTTGTCCCGTTACGTGGCCCCAACTATGATGGCCATGATTATCTGCGTCAAGCAGTTCAACATGGAGCCGCCGCCTGTATAAGCGAAGAGGTGGTTGGTGGCTTATCTGTGCCGGTAATTCAGGTTGATGATGCTCTTAGTGCGTTGGGGGCTATCGCGGCACATATTCGGGCAAATTTCCACGATCCAGTCTTTGCGGTTACTGGCACTACCGGTAAAACATCAACTAAAGAGATGTTGGCGGCCATTCTTAAACAGCAGTCAGCTGGCCTTAAAACCGAAGGTAATTATAATAACCTGATAGGTCTACCGCTGACGTTGGCGCGCCTCGATGATAGTCAGCGCTGGATTGTGCTCGAACTGGGCATGAGTCAGGCGGGAGAAATTGCACGGCTGGCAGCTATTGCCCAACCCAATGTTGCCATTATTACCAATGTTGGTGCTGGGCATCTGGCTGGCGTTGGCAATATTAGTGGGGTAGCCCACGCCAAGGGTGAGCTGTTTGCCAGTTTGGCAACAGGCTGCACGGCGATAATTAATGCTGATGATGCCATGGTGGTAAAGCTACCGCTGCCCGCTTGGGTGCGCCGCCTGAGCTTTGCTATCGAACATCCAGCCGATGTTATGGCGACAGATATCACTAGTGCACAGACGACGCAGTTTAATCTAGTTATTGATGGGGTTGACTACCCGGTAACTATTCCGCTGCCAGGGCGGCATCAGATTTACAACGCCTTGGCTGCTGCGGCAGCGGCATATAGTATCGGTGTGCAGATAGAAGATATTGTCACCGGATTGTCACAGGTGCAGATGACCGCTCAGCGTTTGGAAGTGCGGGATCTTCCCTGTGGAGCAACACTGTTAGATGATAGCTACAATGCCAATCCGCAATCGATGCGGGCTGCGCTTACCGCTCTGAGTGACTGGCCGTGCTCGGGACGCCGCATTGCCGTGCTGGCAGATATGCTGGAGTTGGGCAGTGCTGCCGAAGAGTGTCATCGCGAAATCGGTCAATTTGCGGCGCAGAAGGTTGATTGTCTGCTCTCTATGGGCCAATGGGCCGCGACTATGCTGCAAGCAGCGCCTGCTGTTGCCGAGCTGCCGCCATGTCTCAACCATGATGAAATTAATCGCTGGTTGCGTGAACATCTGCAGCCGGATGATTGTGTGTTGATCAAGGGTTCGCGCGGTATGCATATGGAAAAAGTGGTCAATAAATTGTTAGCAGGACAATAAGTTAGCGCAATCCGTACTGAGGGATATTTATGCTGTACCATCTGCTCTATCCGCTACACACTGAAATTTCGGCGCTATATGTATTTCGCTTTATTACTTTTCGAACTATATATGCCACCATTACCGCGCTGGTGCTCTCCTTTCTCCTTGGGCCATGGGTCATAGAGCGTTTGTCGGCGTTGCAGATAGGTCAGACTATACGCAAGGTGGGGCCAGAGTCGCATTTTAAAAAAGAGGGGACGCCAACCATGGGGGGGACGCTGATCCTGATCTCCATCGTGTTGCCGACTCTGCTGTGGGCAGATTTAACTAATGGTTATATTTGGGTGACCCTGCTGGTGACCATAGGCTATGGTGCGGTGGGTTTTGTTGATGACTATAAAAAGGTAAAACTAAAGAGCAGTGACGGGTTGTCGGCACGCTATAAAATGCTGTGGTTAATCGTGCTGGCTGGTATGGCTGTGGCCTTACTTTACAGTATCACGCCTTTTGAACCGGTGCTGTCAGTGCCGTTTTTTAAGGGGCTACAGCCAAATTTGGGCTGGCTATATATTCCGTTAATTCTGCTAGTAGTCGTTGGGTGTGGCAATGCAGTAAACCTGACGGATGGTCTTGATGGTTTAGCTATTGGGCCAGTTATCATCGCTTCTAGTGCCTATCTGCTCTTTGCCTATCTGGCCGGTAATGCGCGTCTGGCCTCTTATCTGCAAATAACTGGAGTGCCGGGCGCTGGCGAACTAGTCATCATGTGTGGCGCCATGGTCGGTGCTGGATTGGGATTTTTGTGGTTTAACACCTACCCGGCGCAGGTGTTTATGGGGGATGTGGGCAGCTTGTCTCTGGGCGGAGCCTTGGGGATTATTGCCGTAATCGTTAAACAGGAACTGGTGTTAGTTATAGTCGGGGGGATTTTTGTTGTTGAGGCGCTGTCGGTAATTGTGCAGGTGACCTCATTTCGTCTGCTGGGACGACGGGTGTTTCGCATGGCTCCTATCCACCACCATTTTGAACTCAAGGGGTGGCCGGAACCAAAAATTATTGTCCGCTTTTGGATTATCAGCATCGTGCTGGCGCTAGTTGCACTGTCGACTTTGAAGCTACGCTAAGTCGCTGTTGACATCGGCTAGCACTTAAGTGGTGTGGGACCAAAATTTAATATATTGCGTCCAATGTTGGAATTGAAATTGATGAATATAGTAGGAAAGAAAATCGTTGTTGTTGGGGCTGGACGCAGTGGCTTAGCGGTGTGTCGTTATGCCGTAATGCATGGCGCACAGGTGGTGTTGAGCGATAGTAGAACAGAACAGGATCTGCGCACTAGTGGTACTGCGCTGGATGATATTGTCGAGTTAGTTACTTTAGACTTGGGCGGCCATAGTGAGGCCTATTTTACTGGGGCCGATCTGATTGTGATCAGTCCTGGGGTTAAGCTGACTATCGCGGCACTAGCCGCGGCGCGGCGCGTTGGCGTACCTGTAATCGGCGAGATAGAGCTGGCGGCGCGCTTGTTGCGCTGCCCGATTATGGCGATAACCGGTACCAATGGTAAATCGACCACTACTGAGCTTCTTGGGGCTATGTTGCGGCGTTGCGGTAAACGGGTGTTTGTCGGCGGTAATCTTGGTACGCCGCTGATTACCTGTGCAGACGCTGAGATTGATTACGCAGTGGTTGAGTTGTCCTCTTTTCAGCTGGAGAGCGTGGCACAGTTTAAACCTAAGTATGCAGCTATGTTGAATATATCACTCGATCATTTAGATCGCTATCCGAGCATGGAGAGCTATGTTCTGGCCAAAGGGGCGATTTTCGCGCAGCAAAATGGGCAAGATGTGGCCATTGTCAATGCTGATGATCCAGAGGCCATGCGTTTGGCTGATGGTGGTTTAGCGCAACAGGTTCTATTCTCAAGCGCGCGCAGGTTAGAAAAGGGGATCAGCTGTCACGACGGGATCATCCACTGGCGCGGTTACGGCGAGAGCTTAGATTTTGACACAAGTAAATTGCGCCTAAAGGGTGGGCATAATATCGAAAATGTCATGGCTGCGCTGGTGCCGATACTGCTGGAAGGGCTAGATGCTGATTTGGCTTGGCAGGCGGCGTGCGACTTCTGCGGGTTGGCGCATCGTATGGCTTTTGTCCGCAGTCTAAATGGTGTTGCTTGGTATAACGATTCCAAAGGGACAAACCCAGGGAGTGTGCTAAAGAGTGTTGCCAGTTTAGCACCGTCCAACTCGGCTGCACAGCTGACATTAATTGCCGGTGGTAAAGATAAGGGTGGCGATTATCGCGATATGCGTGAGTGCTTAGGCGGTCGGGTGGGGCAGTTTATTCTGCTAGGTCAGGCTGCTGAGCCGATGCAGCAAGCATGGGCCGATTTAGCGCCAATACATAAAGCTGCCACAATGGAACAGGCTGTTCAGTTAGCCTATGAGCTCACTCCAGCTGGTGGCACGGTGTTGCTCTCCCCAGGCTGTTCTAGCTTTGATATGTTCCGCAGCTTCGAACATCGCGGCGATCTGTTTACAGCGGCGGTGTTGGCTTTAGCGCCAGGCGAGTAACTGCGCTGCCAGATCTTGGCGACAACTTAAAGCAATAAATGATTTCGAGGATTGATGAAAGAGCACAAACAGCGCAGAGAATTTGATAACACTATCCTGATTCTGACCGTAGCTTTGGCCTGTTTCGGCGTGTTGATGGTCTACTCATCTTCGTCAATTATGGCCGCTAGGAAGTATCACGATAGCTTCTATTTTCTCAAGCGGCAGGGGCTATTTGCTGTTTTTGGCTTGGTGACGCTGGCGGTTAGTATGCGCATAGATTATCACTGGTGGCGCAGATTTTCCGTGCCACTGCTGCTTTTATCTACCCTGTTGATGGCTGCAGTATTTATCCCCTCTTTGGGGTACGAAGCCGGTGGGGCGCGGCGCTGGATTCGCCTGTTTGGCTTCTCTTTTCAACCTTCAGAGGCGGTAAAGTTAGCGTTGATCTTCTATATTGCGCACTCTGCCACCAAAAAGGAAGATCGCCTCCACGAGTTTAAGTATGGCTATGTGCCCTATATGGTGGTGCTGGTGCTGTTATTAACTCTGATGCTGGCTCAGCGCGATCTAGGAGGTTGTGCCACCATGGTTATTGTCACTGCTACGATGCTGCTGGTAGCCGGTAGTCGTGTACGCTACCTGATGCTGAGTGCAGTAACAGCGGTGCCGCTGCTGATCTTTTTTATTATGCAGGAGGACTATCGCCGCCGCCGCATTATGGCCTTTATTGACCCGTGGCAAGATCCGCGCGATACCGGATTTCAAATAATTCAGAGTTGGCTCGGTTTTGCCGTGGGCGGCATAAAGGGGCAAGGTCTAGGCGAGGGGATGCAGAAGCTATTTTTCTTGCCCGAGGCGCATACCGATTTTATCTTTTCCGTTGTTGGTGAAGAGCTTGGCTTTGTGGCGGTAGTGATTATCATCACGATGTTTTTAGGTATAGTACTGCTGGGATTGCGGGTGGCTATCCACTCTGAAGATGGTTTTGGTAGGCTGAGCGCGTTTGGAATCAGTATGCTATTTGGGTTGCAGGCGTTTGCCAATATGGCCGTAGTTACGGGTATGGTGCCAAACAAGGGTTTGGCTTTACCACTAGTATCATACGGCGGTACTAGCTTGGTGTGTAACCTATTTGCTCTCGGGGTGCTGCTCAATATATCCAGCCATAGGCAGCAAAATGTTAATGGACAGTTGTCGGGTAGATTAGCCAGTAAATTTAACGCAGGAAAATAATTATGAGATATCTTTTTGCCGGTGGTGGTACTGGCGGGCACATCTTTCCTGCCTTGGCACTTGCCCGGCGGGCGCAACAGAGCGACCCCGATGCGCAGATACTCTTTGTCGGCACTAAGCGTGGCATTGAGAGCAAAGTGGTCGAACCGCAGGGTTTTGCTATCCGTTATGTAGATTTTAGTGGATTTGCTGGCCAGACTCTGCTCAGAAAAGCTGTGGTACTGGGGAAGTTGCTTACTAGCACGCGCCAAGCGCTGAAAATTATCGCGGAATTTGCCCCAGATGTTGTTATTGGCGTGGGTGGCTACGCTTCGTTACCGATTCTCGTAGCTGCAGCGCTGCGTCGCACTCCGGTGCTGCTGCACGAGCAGAATGCCGTAGCCGGATTGGCTAATCGCGTTGCAGCGCTGTGGGCAGGGCGCATCTGTGTGTCCTTGGAGCAGGGTGCTGCAGCCTTTAAAGGCAAAGCCGTGGTCTTGACCGGCAATCCCGTGCGCCAAGAGCTGTTCTCCTGCCGAGACTGGGCTGGGGAGGCTCCGCAATTGTTAGTGTTTGGTGGCAGTCAGGGGGCCTCAGCTATTAACGACGCCATGCTGGCGGCGTTGCCCGAGGTGCTTCAACAGGTGCCGAACCTGAAAATTGTTCACCAGAGCGGGAGAGAACAATTTGACGCAGTTGTCTCTGGATATGCACGCTGTGGGTTTAACAATGTTGAGGTGTTACCTTTTATTGAGGATATGCCGAAAATTTATGCTGCCAGCCAATTGGTAGTGTGTCGTTCTGGTGCGACCACTATCGCTGAACTGGCCGCTTGCGGGCGTCCAGCAATCTTGATTCCACTTCCTCAAGCGGCGGCTGATCACCAGACCAGCAACGCTCTAGCTATGGTGGATGAGGATGCGGCAGTGCTGATCGCGCAACAGCACCTCGGCGAACGCTTGGGAGCAAGCATCGTGGAACTGCTGCGCCAGCCTGAGCGCCTACGCAAGATGGGACAACGCGCGCGGCGCATGGGGGCTAAAGGGGCTGCTGATCTGATTTTAAACGAGTGCCGGGTTCTGGTACGGAAACGGAAATAGCTATGTATGGCAAAATTCGTCACATTCATTTTGTAGGTATTGGTGGCATCGGGATGAGCGGTATCGCGGAGGTGCTACTCAATCTGGGTTATCAAGTGTCCGGTTCCGACCTGCGTGCGAGTGATATTACTCAGCGTTTGGAGCAGTTGGGTGGGGTTATCCACGTGGGGCATGCACCAGAAAATGTTGCTGCTGCGCAAGTAGTTGTCACCAGTACCGCGGTGTCAGCAGACAATCCCGAGGTGGTGGAAGCGCACCGCCTGTTGGTGCCGGTTATTCCGCGGGCGGAGATGTTGGCTGAACTGATGCGCATGAAGTATGGCATTGCCATTGCCGGAACGCATGGAAAAACAACCACTACCAGCATGGTAGCTACCCTGTTGTCGCAGGGGGGAATCGATCCAACTGCTGTTGTTGGTGGCCGCCTCAATGCTTTAGGTTCCAACGCGAAATTGGGCCAGGGTAAATTTATGGTGGTTGAGGCCGATGAGTCAGATGGCTCATTTTTAAAGCTATCGCCAACTATCGCTGTTGTTACCAATGTCGATGTCGATCATCTTGACTACTACGCCGATTTAGATGAAATCTGTGCGGTATTTATCGATTTTATCAACAAAATACCCTTTTATGGCCTGGCTGTTTTGTGCTTAGACGATACGAATATTCAAGCGATGTTGCCGAAAGTGGAGAAACGTTACGTGACCTATGGGTTGACGCCGCAGGCCGATTATCGTGCTGTGGATATTGAGTACAAGGATGGCGCAACTGATTTTAGTGTCTTATTTAAAAATCAGGATATGGGGCGCATGCATCTGGATATGCCGGGGCAACATAATGTGCTTAACGCCTTAGCTGCCATGGCCGTAGCGCGCGAATTGGATCTAACCGCTGAAGCTGTGCGCCAAGGATTTGCAGCATTTGCCGGAGTACAGCGGCGTTTTCAGATTAAATATAATCAGGAGATAATGGTTGTTGATGATTATGGCCACCATCCGGCTGAGATAAAGGCGACTCTAGCGGCAGCGCGCAGCGGTTGGGAACGCAGAATTGTGGCGGTGTTTCAGCCTCATCGTTATAGCCGGACGCAGGCGTTGTTTGCCGATTTTGTTACCACCTTTTATCAGGCTGACTGCTTGATTGTGCTGGATATTTACGCTGCAGGAGAGGCGGCGATCGACGGAATAAATGGGCAGATGTTGGCGCAAGCTATCGCCGAGCATGGACACCGGAATGTGCACTATGCTGCCAATAGCACTCAGGCAGTGGAGCAACTGCATGAGCTAATCGAGCCTGGGGATATGGTGATAACTTTAGGCGCTGGATCGGTGTGGCAGATTGGGGAACAGTTAATTGCTACGCTGCCACTTAAGTGAAGAGTTGAGCTATGCAATGGTGCGCTGAGACAATTCGCGATCGGTGGGGTATTCGCGGTGAGTGTTTGAGCGATGTGTCCCTAGCGCCGCTGACTACCTGGAAGGTGGGCGGTAGTGCCGATCTGCTGGTGCGGCCCCTCGATCTAGAAGATGTTCACGCCCTGTTTGTTTTTTTACGCCATTATCGCTTGCCTTGGCTAATTCTTGGCGGTGGTAGCAATGTATTAATTGCCGATAACGGGGTGCGCGGCGTAGTTATTCAGCTCAGTGATATGAACTATATCATCCCCTGCGGTGAGTGTCAGTTGCGTGTTGGTGCTGGCTGCAAGCTGCGCCATCTAGTACTTGAGACGGCACGCTTGGGTTATGCCGGTATTGAATCTTTAGCGGGAATACCCGGTAGTGTCGGTGGCGCAGTTGTCGGCAACGCTGGTGCCTCGGGCCAGCAAATAGGCGACTCTGTGGTTTCTGCGCTGGTAGCAGAGCTAACTGCTGTGGAGCGTTGGTCAACTGCCGAGTTTGATTTTAGCTACCGCCACAGTGCGGTTCAGCCTTATCATGCGCTGCTGGAGATAGTGCTAAATTTTAGCCGCGGTGAGGTTGCCAAGCTGCAAGAAGAGGTGAAGTCCGCCGGTGTTTATCGGCGTAAGGCACAAGCGGTAACAGGCGCTAATGCTGGTTCAGTGTTTAAAAATCCCCGTGGCCAGCAGGCGTGGAAGTTGATAGCGGCCAGTGGGGTGCAGGGTGCTGAGGTTGGCGGAGCACAGGTGTCGATGCAACACGCAAATTTTATTGTCAATAATGGCAGCGCTAGTGCAGCGGATATTATTACCCTGATAGCTAAAGTTCAGCACCAGGTAGCTCAGCACACGGGCTATCATCTGCAGCCCGAGGTAAAGATGTTGGGCGACTTTGCCGAAATGACCGAGCAAGTAGCGTTGATAACCAATGATTCTTGGAGTGGCAGGAGTTTGAACAAGTGAATATAGAACAACTTAAGGCACAGCGTGTAGCCGTAATTATGGGTGGTGTATCAGCTGAGCGTGAGGTCTCTTTGCGTACCGGAACAGCAGTATTAGACGCCCTACTTTCTAAAGGCTATGACGCTGTTGCTATAGACTCGGCACACAATTTGTCTGCGCAACTGCAAGATTGTGGGGCGCAAGTTGCTTTTATAGCGGTGCATGGTCGTCAGGGTGAGGATGGAACTCTGCAGGGGCTGTTAGAGATTATGGGTATCCCCTACACTGGAAGCGGTGTCTTGGCTTCAGCTCTGGCTATAGATAAGCATATTACCAAACAGATGGTGGCTGATGTTGTGCCGACACCACCAGCGTTTCTTGTCGATGAGCAGAGTGATATAGACGCTTTATGTCAGAGCTGCGCAGATTATCCCCAAGTGGTGAAGCCAGTGCGCGAGGGCTCAACTCTGGGTATCAGTATTGTGACCGATGCGCAACAGTTGGCCGCCGCTATAGTCGCGGCGCGCCGTTTTGATAAACGAGTGTTGGTGGAGAAGTTTGTTGCCGGGCGGGAGGTGACGGTGTCAGTGTTAAATGGTCAACCGCTGCCGGCAATTGAGATCGTGCCAGCTGATGGATTTTACGATTATGCGGCTAAATATACTGCTGGCGCGACACAGTATCTGGTTCCTGCGCCACTGTCGGCGGCAACCTACGCGGCAGTGCAGGCTGCAGCCCAGCGCTGCTGTGCTAAATTGGGTTGCCGTGGTGCAGCGCGAGTGGATTTTATTGTCAGCGATGATGGTGCGGGAGAGTTCTATTTTCTTGAGGTCAATACTATCCCCGGCATGACGCAAACCAGTCTGCTACCCAAGGCAGCTGCTTGCTCCGGTATAGAATTTGCATCATTGGTTGAACGCATAATAGTAGACGCAAGCCTTGATCGTTGATTGCACTTAATAAAGTAGCTTTTAGATAATATGCGTGATGTTAAACCGGGAACCGGCAAACAGCGATTGAAAAACAAGCGGGAAACCCGTAACCTGCGCAAGGTGCCGCGCTGGGATTGGAAAAAGCTGTCTGTCCGCATTCTGCGCTGGTTTTTGATCGCCAGTTGTACTCTGTTGTTAGCTGGCGGTGCGTTACTGTTGGTTAAAATTATTGTAGATTCTGACCATTTTACTGTGCAGACCATTGATGTGCATGGCAACAAACGCCTAGCCAGTCAAGATGTGATCGAGCTGTCAGATATCCGACAGGGCGTTAGTACTTTTGACTTGGATCTGGAAATTATCGGCCAGAAGCTTGCAGAAAACGACTGGATTAGCAGTGCACATATAATGCGTAAGTTGCCTCAGGGTATTGTTATTGATATCAGCGAACGTGAGGCGGTGTTTATAATAAATCTGGACTATCTATATTATGTTGATAATGCCGGAGAAATTTTCAAGGTGTTGCGTGGCGGAGATACGCTGGACTATCCATTGGTGACTGGGCTTGGTCGCCAGCAGTTGCTTGACGATCCGCAGCAGGCAACAGCACGGCTACAGCACATAGCTAAAATGATAAAAGATTTGCAGCAGCGCAAACATTTTAATACTAAGTGGATTGCGCAGATCAATATTGATCCCAAGGGTGGCTACACTTTATATACCGACCCATTGGGAGTTCCAATACGGGTAGGGGATAGCGATTTCGGTGCTAAAATTGATCGACTTGAGCAAATTTTTACTGAGATAAAACAGCGCTTACCACAGTTGGAATATATAGATTTAACTGTACCCGATGAGGTGATTGTTAAAACTACAAGTCGCGATGAGCGCATTAACTAAATTGTCAGTTACACTTGTTGTTTAGCTTTAGATAAGGTCAGATATTTCCGCTGCAGTGCAACTGATGCTGGGGAGTTGGCCGGAGGATGCAATAGGTTATTGATGTAACCTTTTGGGAAGGATTGGAATGAGCAGCAACCGCAAGGAAAACCTTATAGTAGGCCTTGATATTGGCACAACCAAAATTTGCACAATTATCGCTAGTGTGACGGAAAATGGGCTCGAAATTGTGGGTATCGGTACCAGTCCATCCAAGGGGTTGCGCAAAGGGGTTGTGATCAACATAGAGAGCACTGTCGAAGCTATTCGCAAAGCGCTGCAAGAGGCTGAGTTGATGGCGGGGTGTGAGATCAACTCTGTGTTTGCTGGCATCGCTGGAGCGCATATTGCTGGATTCAACTCTCAGGGTGTTATCGCCATTAAAAACCGCGAGGTAACTGCGGAGGATATCCAGCGGGTTATTGACGCTGCTAAAGCTATAGCTATTCCTATGGATCGTGAAGTGATCCATGTTCTGCCCCAAGAGTATATTATTGATGATCAGGATGGCATCAAAGAGCCGTTGGGTATGAGTGGTGTGCGCTTAGAAGCAAAAGTGCACATTGTCACTGGTGCTGTTGCCAGCGCACAGAACATCATCAAAAGTTGCAACAAAGCTAATGTCAATGTGGCCGATATTGTTCTTGAGCCTTTGGCTTCAGCTGAGGCCGTGTTGTCCGCTGATGAAAAAGAGTTGGGAGTCGCTATAGTCGACATCGGCGGTGGCACCACGGATCTGGCTATTTTTGTCGATGGGGCAATCAAGCACACTTCGGTATTAGCCTTGGGCGGCAACCATCTTACCAATGATATCGCTGTCGGTCTGCGTACTCCTATGGCGGAAGCCGAACGGATTAAACGTACCTACGGTAGCTGCCTGTCGAGCAATATCGGTAAAGATGAGACCATCGAGGTGCCATCAGTTGGTGGGCGCGAACCACGCATACTGTCGCGTCAGTTGTTGGCGGAAATTTTAGAGCCGCGCGTAGAGGAGATTTTCACCCTGGTAAACCGCGAAATTGTACGCAGCGGCTACGAAGACCTTATCGCTTCGGGGATAGTTATTACTGGCGGTACCAGTATTTTGCCAGGTATGCCTGAGCTAGCCGAACAGATCTTTGATCTTCCGGTGCGGCGTGGTTCACCACAGGGCGTAGGCGGCTTGATTGATGTGGTTAATTCACCTATCTACGCTACAGGTGTCGGCCTTGTGATCTATGGAAGTCACAATCAGCACAGCGAAAATTTTTCCATTGGCCAAGAGAAGGTTTTTGAAAAAGTTATGCGCCGGATGAAAGAGTGGTTTGGCGAATTTTTTTAACAACTCGTTGCTCAGGATTGCAGGATTGCTGAGCTAAAATAATACTGATTGCTGGAGTTATTCACGGAGAGAATAGCCCCAGTATATTAACATGCAGGGGGAGTCATGTTTGAATTTGATGAGACACTAGATCAGACCGCAAAAATTAAGGTTATAGGTGTTGGCGGCGGTGGCAGTAATGTTGTAGACGCCATGATAACCGCCAATATTACCGGCGTTGAGTTTATTGTAGCCAACACCGATGCTCAGGCACTTAAACGCAGCATTGCTCCTATGAAGGTTCAGCTCGGAACAAAGCTGACCAAAGGGCTTGGTGCTGGCGCTAGTCCGGATACTGGACGCGAAGCCGCCATGGAAGATAGAAGCCGGATTAGCGAGTTGTTAACTGGTGCCGACATGGTTTTCGTTGCCTGTGGCTTGGGCGGCGGTACCGGTACTGGTGCTGCACCGGTTATTGCCGACGTTGCTCGTGAAATTGGGGCGTTGACCGTTGGAGTGGTAACCAAACCATTTACTCGTGAAGGCCGCCAGCGTTTGATCAAAGCCGAAGGCGGTGTTGAAGAGCTTAAAAAGGTTGTTGATTCTCTGATTGTTATTCCTAATGATCGTCTTGTTGGGTTAGCTGGTAAGAATATGAGTATCCTCGATGCGTTTAAGCCATCTGACGATGTGTTGCGTCAGGCTGTGCAGGGTATCTCCGATCTGATAACCACCAGTGGTCTGATCAATGTCGACTTTGCTGATGTTAAATCGGTCATGAGTGAGCGCGGAATGGCGATGATGGGTATCGGTGTTGCGGCAGGGGAAAAACGCGCTAGCGAAGCGGCTCAGCAAGCTATTAGCAGTCCGCTGTTGGAAGATATCGACATCTCTGGCGCTAAGGGGGTTTTGGTGAACATCTCTGGTTCGAGCAATATGACCATGGAGGAGTTTGACGAGGCTTCACGTATTGTTCACGAGAAGGTGCACGAAGATGCCAATATCATCGTTGGTCTGGTTATCAACGAGGATCTGGGCGACGAGATCAAAATCACGGCGATTGCTACCGGTTTTGGCGACTCCTTTGAAAAAAGTAAGTGCCATCTTAAGAATCTCAAAAATGATGCGGCAAAAATGATCGGCTCGAAAGTCGATCTAGATGTGCCGACGATAATTCGCAATCAACAACGCGATGCCGCGCGTACCATGCGGATGCAGGCCAATCAGGACGATGAGTACGATATCCCAACCTTTTTACGCAAACGCGTCGATTGATACAGGATTAATGCTGGCGCTACCCCGCAATTGCTGCTGCCAGCGAAACAGTTATCCAGCCAGCGGTCTCCGTCCGTGTAGCTGGATCTGTTGTACAGACGGCTGTCATGTATAACTCCCTCAGATCGGGGACCTTAGGGTCCCCGTTTCTATTTACGCGTCAGTAACTTATCGCAGGTGACCTATGCCCCACCGCTTACGCCAGAAACGTCAACAACTGCTTGCCGACGAAACAGGATGTACCCCCAAAGCCTGGGGAGGACGCTTGAGTGTAGCGTTGGTCTATCCCAACAGCTATTACCATGCTATGAGCAACCTTGGCTTTCAGGCGGTATATCAGATAATCCAGCAACGTGATGACTGCCTGTGTGAGCGTTTCTTTCTGCCCGACCCAGAGGATTTACAGCTATATCATAAAACAGGTACGCCGCTGGTCTCCCTTGAGAGCGGGCGCGAGTTGAAAAATTTCGATATAGTCGCTTTCTCCCTATCTTTTGAGAATGATTATATAAATTTTCCGACAATATTTTCCTTGGCTAAAATGCCGCTGTGGAGTGCTGAGCGCTCAGGTGAGTATCCCTTAGTTACTGCAGGTGGTATTTGCGCTATGCTCAACCCCGAGCCGATTGCTGACTTTGTCGATCTGTTTGTTGTGGGTGAGGCTGAGGTGCTGTTGCCTGGGCTACTGGATGCAGCACAGCTAAATAGGGAGAGGATCGAGCTGTTGGAGCAGTTAGCCCGCGTACCCGGCTACTACGTGCCCAGTCTGTACACTGTTACCTACGCCGACGATGGGACTATCGCGGCAATTACCCCCCAGCGCGGTGCTAATTTTCCCGTGCAGCGCTGCTGGCTAGCTGATTTGGAAAATAGTCGCTGTCAGAGTTTGATAAAAACGCCTCACACTGCTTTTGGTACCATGGATCTGATTGAGGTGTCGCGTGGTTGCAGCCGTGGTTGCCGGTTTTGTGCTACCGGGTTTGCTTATCTCCCGCCGCGCGAAAAAGGTAGTGCTACGGTGTTGGAGCAGTTACGTCCACAAATTGAGGCCGATAGCACTGCAGGGTTGGTTGGAGCCGCAGTATCCGATTATTCTCATCTGGAGGAGGTTAGCCAACTGGTTATTGACCAGGGGGCAGATGTGTCAGTGGCCAGCTTGCGCATAGATACCATGACTAACGAGCATGTTCGCGCTCTAAAACGCGGAGGACAAAAAACCCTCTCTTTAGCTCCTGAGGCGGGTAGTCAGCGCTTACGCAATGTGATTAACAAGAATCTGAGCGAAGAGCAAATTATCAACGCAGTTGAGATCTTGGCACAGGAGGAGATCCTCAATCTTAAACTGTATTTCTTGATTGGTTTACCTAGCGAAGGTCCAGATGATATTGCGCAGTTGCTAGCTCTGACGGAGAAGATCCGTCTGGTCTGGAGCGCAGCACAGCGCCCGCATGGACACTTAGGGACTATCACCCTGTCGGTAAACCCATTCATTCCGAAACCGCAGACCCCTTTTCAGTGGAGTGCTATGGCCGATATGGCTACGCTGAAAAAAACGGTGGCCTCATTACGTAAACAGGTCAATCGTATGCATAATACCAAACTACAGGTAGAGTCGTTGCGCAGTGCTGAACTGCAAGCGGTGTTGGCGCGTGGAGATAGGCGCATCGCCCAGATTCTTACCTCTTTGAGTACTGGGGATAATTTAAAAGCTGCATGCCGCCAGCAGGAGCTGGAGCCTAAATTCTATGCTCATCGAATGCGCTCACAACATGAAGTGTTGCCTTGGGACGTGATCGACACTGGTGTTAAGCGTAACTATTTGTGGCACGAATATCAACAGGGGCTAAGTGAAACATTGACGCGCCCCTGTAGCAGTGATTGTCAGCGCTGTGGCGTCTGCAGTCCATCGGCCACGCAAATATAAGGAGATATGCTGTGAAAAAATCGTTAGGTGCACAACCATTAGTCTATCCAACCCCCGTTTTTTTGGTGGCCAGCTATGCTACAGATGGCAGCGCCAATGTTATGAACGCTGCCTGGGGAGGTTTGTGTAGTTCAAATCCATCTAGTGTCGCGGTGTCAATTCGTCCCGAACGCTACAGTTATGCCAATATCATTGCGCGTAAGGCGTTCACCATAAATATCCCATCTACAAGTCAGGTAGTTGCTGCCGACTACTTTGGCATAGTTTCTGGGCGCGATTGTGACAAGTTGGCTGCCAGTGGTCTAGCGGTAGAAAAAGCCGAGTACGTCGATGCTCCACTGCTTATTGATTGTCCGCTTAGTCTGGAATGTAGTCTGAGCTCAATCCATGAGATAGGTGCGCATACGCAACTTATAGGGGAAATCGTCGATGTGAAAATTGATGAGGAGTGCTTGGATAGCGCAGGGCAGCCAGATATTCGCAAGGTTGATCCTCTGTTATTTTCCCCCGGCAACAGAGCCTATTTTAGCGTCGGTGATTTTATTGGTAAGGCTTTTGCAATAGGTAAGCAAATGAACTCTTAGAAGGGGAAGAGTTTTAATGAAGCTGGCGTGTTGTGGATTACGCGTGGTCAAAAAACAGAAATAACTTCTGTTTTAGAGCGTGATATGACGCAATATGTGGTGTTTTGCCCCCTTTATCGTTTCTCTATCTTGTCAGGGGAGGCTAAATGCCACAAGTGAAGAAGTATGGAATAATCAAACGGGTAATTCGTCTGCTGACCTTTGTTGATTTGCCCATTAGGCGCAAATTCACCCTGTTTGCTGTAGGCGTGTTGTTTTGGTTTGTGCTGCTGACCTGCGTATCGACCTACGTATTGGTCGATGTAAATATCAAAACAGCGCAGGTCGTAGATACCCTGCTGCCCTATGAGTGGTTTGCTCAGGATACTTTGCGCAAAGCCAACGAAGTAAATCACCTTATTGTCGATCTGGTACATGCCGACAGCGAGCAGGTGATCTCCTTGAAAGCTGAACGCTTGCGCTCCAGCTTAATGTCGGTAACTCAGAGCGTTGAGCTGCTTAATTCTCCCCATGTGCAGTCGCCACTGCGGCTTATCTGGGATAGACTTTCCCACAACGATTGGTTAGACCATGCGGGAAACTCCGCCTATGTTGAGCTGGTTAAAAAATCGACAAATGCATTGAATCAACTGCTCAATGAAGTTATTTACCTCAAAGTAGATCAAGTGAAAAATCGCATCGATAACAGCTCGGCTATCGATAGCCATAGTGGCCGCTTTGTTGCGATAGAAACCGATTTGATCAACGCTAGTGTAACCTTTCTCGAATCCGTATCTCAGCAGACGAATAACTACTCTACCAGTATTACAGCCACTACCAGTTACGCTTTTTGGATAATGACCACGGTGCTGGTCTTGGCTAGCGGGTTGTTGGCTATTTTTACCTTTTGGATCTCCGACTCAATAGTGCTGCCGGTTGCCGCCATGATTACCAAAATTCACACTCTGGCTACTGGTCATGTCGATCTGACCGATAAGATTGTGATTCGTTCCGATGATGAGATCGGCGAAATGTCACATGAATTTAATGATCTGATGGATACCGTGCATGGAATGACGGTATTCAAAAATGTCATTGAAGAGGATGCAAGTCTGGAGGATGTCTACTCGCGCATGGGAGAAGCTTTTAGCGCTAATGTTGGGATTGAGGATTATCGCATATACGAAGTGGATAGTACTTATAAGGGGATGAAAGCGGTTTTTCCGCTAGCGCTGTCAGATAAAGAGTTGTCCTGTGAGGCTGATATTCTCACCAGTTGTGAGTTGTGCCGTGCGGTTAAGACTGGTCATCAGATAAGTTCGGTTACCTACGATCGCGTGTGTAAACAGTTCATTCCTTGTCAGGATAAAGTCCATGTGTGTATTCCGATGATTATAGGCGGTCACGCTGGTGGCGTGGTGCAGTTTGTCTTTGATAAAGAGGGTGAGTATGCGGCTAGCCGAAGCGAAATTGAGCATAAAATTGCCAAGGCTGAGGCCTATATAAAGCAATCGCTGTCGGTAATAGAGGCTAAGCGCTTGATGAACACCTTGCGCGAATCGACTTTGCGTGATCCTATGACTGGTCTGTTTAATCGGCGCTTTCTTCAGGATCAGGCATCACACCTTATAGCAGGCTCCCTGCGGCGAAATAAGAAAATTGGTCTGTTAATGTGTGATATCGACTACTTTAAGCAGGTGAACGATAAGTTCGGCCACGATGCTGGTGATTTGGTGTTAAAAGAGAGTTCGGCCATCATCGCCTCTAGTGTGCGTGAGTCGGATATGGTGGTGCGTTTTGGTGGTGAAGAGTTTCTGGTTATCCTTACTGATGTAGAAGAGGGTGATGCATTCAGGGTGGCTGAGAAAATTCGCTTAAACATTGAAGCGAAGGTATTTATCACCGCAGGGGAAAAAATTCGCAAAACTATCAGCGTGGGGGTCAGTGAGTATCCGCGTGACTCCGAAGGTTTCTGGCAGGCGATCAAGTATGCGGATGTGGCCCTATACAGCGCGAAAGAGGGTGGTAGAAATCGTAGTATAAGTTTCGATCCATCCATGTGGTCTGGGGAGGAGTTCTAGCTGTTTCTCTAGCTTTTAAATCTTTGTATAACGATAACGCGGCCCGACACCAGTGTAACTATTGTCGGGCCGCGTTTGCGTTTACCTCTTTTTATATCAACTGCATGGTCCCCGGTTGGCCATCTTCAACAGCGCCGATGATGAACGCCTGATCGCCGCCATCCTGTAGCTCTTGCATAAGTAGCTCTACCTTTTCTGCCGCCACAGCTATTAATAATCCACCCGAAGTCTGGGGGTCACAGAGCAGATCTATCTGTGCTGTGTCATGCTGCTCGCTGCCGCTTACCCGTGGCATATAGTGGCGCTCATTGCGAAAGCGCCCCTCTGGCACCAACCCCGTTTCGGCCATATCGATGGCGTTGGGATAGTGCGGTAGGCTGTCGGTATGGATAACCAGACGTTTTTGGCTGGCCTCCGCCATCTCCAATGCATGACCAATAAGGCCAAACCCGGTGATGTCGGTGCAGGCAGAAACACCAACGCGCAACATGGCCTCACTCGCATAGCGGTTGAGACGCGCCATTCCTGCTAGGGCGACACCTATCTGCTTTTCGGTCAGCACTTCGGCTTTGAGCCCTGTGGTAAGTAGCCCTGTTCCTAATGGCTTGGTCAATACCAGTAGATCACCAGCTTGACAGCCCAGAGTGGTAATCATCTTGTCGGGATGGGCGGTGCCGGTGATGGCTAACCCATATTTGGGCTCTTCATCCTCAATGGAGTGACCACCAACAACAGTAGCTCCGGCTTCGTGGACTTTGTCGGTGCCGCCGCAGAGTATCTTGGTTAAGATGTCAATTTCCAGACAGTTGGGAAATGCGACAATATTCATTGCCGTTATCGGCTTGCCACCCATGGCAAATACATCCGACAACGCATTGGCCGCAGCTATAGCGCCAAACATATAGGGGTCATCCACCACTGGGGTGAAGAAATCCACCGATTGCAATAAGACTAGATCATCTGTCAGCAGATATATTCCCGCATCGGCACAGGGGATATTACGTGATAATAGACGAGGATCATCATTTTGTGGAAGTTGACACAGTACCTGTGCCAAGGTCTCAGGACCAAGCTTAGCCGCTCAGCCCGCGCTGCGAGATAACTGAGTTAGACCAATTTTTTGTTTATCCACACCCTTCTCCCTGTGCTGTTGAAAAAAGTTTATACAATTTTATCTGCGGTAGGCAACTTCCACGCTTGGCGGGCATCACCCTGACGCATGGTGTATTTAAGTTGATCAAAATACTCCAGCAGTGCCTGTACCGGTTTACGGGCGCTACCAATTAAGTCACGATATTCGCCTAGAGTTAAACTCTGCTCTTTGGCGAAATGGGCCACCAATTGACGCAGAGCTTTATTGTAGCTGTCGCGATGAAAAAAAGTTTCATCGTTGAGCTTGATCAAAATATTGTTGAAAAACAGAAAGCCCAAGCAGTCTTCAAGAACATCCTCTGCTATTCCCAGTTGGTCGAGCATTTCGCGCCGTCCTTTAGCTAGAACTCCGGCTTGACGATAGAGGCTCTCGATCTTATCTAGCATGCTCTGCTGGGCCGCCGATGGTTGCGGGGTAAACCCTGCTACCTGCACCCATTCACCAGCACGCTGCAGAGCGGTGTCCGCGAGCAGTTGATCAAAGGCTTTGCCCGATAACTGCTTGGGCAGACGTGCCTTGAGAGTAGCGTGGGGGATGCCTGGCAGCAGCGGATTGGCTTGATGGAATTGCTCAACGCTGGTGACCATCTGCTGCTTAAAGAGGCGGATTTGAGTTATGGGTAGCCACTGGTCTGCCAGTTGCATTACGCGGTTGTCATCCTGCATCTCTGCCAATAGACTGGCTATCTTATCGCGTCCCATGCCGGAGATCTGTTCCAGCTCTTTGATGCGTGCACACTGTAGTTCACTAAGCTTTTGCAACAAAAATGAGCCTTCACCCGATTCCAACTCTTTGAGCTGCTGCATAACTTCGCTGCGAAAGCGCTTATGCTTTACCGGATCTGGATCTATTACCACGCCGCCACCTATAGTAAACATAGGTGAATAGGAGCGAATGATAAAGCGATCTTGGCGATGGGCCACGAGTGGGCGATCCAGGTGGATCTGCACTAGGGCTGTTTCACCTGGCTCTAGTTGATCGCAGTCGAGTAGCGCTACTAGGCCGACGACGCGCGCGGTGCCAAGATAGAAGTGTACCGGATCGCGGAATTTTACGGCGCGCGGGGCATCGGCAAGCAGTGTTAAACGCGCATCCAGACGATTAGTCTGCTCAAAAATTCCCGGTGTCGCAACCACGCTACCGCGCATGATGTCACTGCGCTCCAGCCCCGCAAGGTTGAGTGCCACCCGCTGTCCACAGTGGGCCACCTCGTGCTTCTTGCCGTGCACTTGGATATCGCGAATGCGTACTCTCTTCTGCGCTGGCAGCACCTCGACATTGTCCCCTAAGTGGGCACTGCCGGTGAGCAGAGTGCCGGTAATTACCGTGCCGAATCCGGCTACAGAAAAGTGGCGATCTATGGGTAGACGCATGGGGCCGTGGGAGTCGCGCTGTGGCACCTGCTCAGCCACCTTGGCAATAGTCGCCGTCAGCTCGGCAATGCCCTGGCCGGTGACTGAAGAGACGCGGCAAAACGGAGCATCTTGGAGAAATGTCGTGGCTACCTCATCGCGAATCTCCTCTTCAACAATATCAATCCACTCCTCTTCGGCTAAATCTACCTTGGTCAGTACCACTATGCCACGCGGAATTTGCAGTAAATTCAGGATCTGTAGATGCTCATGGGTTTGAGGCATAACCCCCTCCATGCAATCCACAACCAGCAGCACCAGATCAATGCCGCCGACTCCGGCGAGCATATTGTTGATAAATTTTTCGTGCCCTGGAACGTCGATAACGCCAGCCTGATCACCATTGGGCAGGGTAAAGCTGGCAAAACCGAGATCGATAGAGATGCCGCGCTGTTTTTCCTCTTTTAAACGGTCGGTGTCGGCACCGGTGAGAGCATGGATTAGGGCGGTCTTGCCGTGGTCAACGTGTCCAGCCGTGCCAATGATAATATTTTTCGTTGCTGTTTGAGCCATAGCTTGTATTGCCCCTAGTCTGTGCTGGAGGTGGTGAGCGCTTGGTGTAAAGTCTGGGCAATAACCGCTTGTTGGGCCGGAAACACCGTGCGTAAGTTTATGAGCAGACGATCATCTTGAATGCGGGCGACAACCGGATGCACCGCGGTGCGTAGGCGGTTGGCCAGCTGATCGGGGCTGATGTGTAGCGGGGTTAATGCCAAGGCCACTCCGGGGAGATCGGTTATGGGTAAGGCGCCGCCGCCGACGCAGGAATTTTCCTTGATAATGGTAATAGTACTCAACCCCTCTAAGAGTGGTTGCAGCTCACACATAAAATCCTCGCTACGCTGTTGCAACTCGCTCTGCTGCATGTTGAGCATATTGAGTAACGGCACCTCGCGAATAGCCTGATGCTGGTCGAGATAGTGGGTGAGGGTAGCTTCAAGTGCGGCTAAAGTTAGCTTGTCTATGCGCAGTGCTCGCGCTAATGGATGGTGGCGAATTTTGTCAATTGCCCACTTTTTGCCCACAATCAAGCCAGCCTGTGGACCGCCGAGCAGTTTATCGCCACTAAAGGTCAATACATCGATGCCTGCGGCAACCCCCTCTTTAACTGTAGGTTCTTTCGGTAGACCGAACTGAGAGAGGTCGAACAGCATACCGCTGCCCAAATCTTCCATAACGGGAACTTTGTGACTATGCCCGAGTTCGACCATCTCGGCTGCGGCTACGGCAGTGCTAAAGCCAACAATGCGATAGTTACTGGTGTGCACTTTAAGCAGTAATCCGGTATTTTCATTCATGGCCTGCTGGTAGTCTTTGAGGTGGGTTTTGTTGGTGGTGCCAACCTCACGCAGGATTACTCCCCCTGCTTCCATTACGTCTGGCACGCGAAAGGCACCGCCAATTTCGACCAACTCGCCGCGCGAGACTATCGCCTCTTTGCCCTGAGCAAGCGCTGTTAAGGCGAGCAACACTGCTCCGGCATTGTTGTTGACCACTGCGGCAGCTTCTGCCCCAGTCAGGCGACACAGCAGTTTGTCAACATGGCTGTAGCGGTGCCCGCGTTTACCACTGTCTAGATCAAGCTCCAGATTGGAGTAGGAGCGCGCCACATCTTCTATGGCGTTAAGAGCCGCACTGCTAAGCGGTGCTCGGCCCAGATTTGTATGCAGTAAGGTACCGGTGGCATTGATAACCTGGCGCAGCGAAGGTTGTTGCTTCTGCTGCAAGCGTTGGTGGGCATTACGGCTAATGGCGGTGATGTCAACGGGTTGTAGAAACTCAGGACGCTCGGCTAAAATGTTTTGTCGCCAAAAATTGACCGCCTCTTGCGCCGCTTCGACAATAAGGCAGTGTGGTGCTGTGGCGGTGGCAAGCAGTGGCTCATTTAGCAGTTTGTCGATGGCAGGTAATTGCTGCAGCAGTGCGCTGGTTTTAGACATGAGTATTTGACCATTATTGGAAAATTAGCGTTGTATAGTAGTTGTTACTCACAATTAGGTTGCGTATGATAAGTTTTTTCTGTGCAATTGCGACGAAGTGTAGCATATCATTGTCAGCAGCAACAAGGACGATAACAAAAAGTCAAAGCGCATCGAAGGAGTGTTATGGATAGAAAAACAGTATCCACCACAGTTAAATATGTTCTCGGTATTGTGTTTTTCGCCCTGCTGGTGTGGGGTGTTATTCGACTGTTATATCCCAGTATTCCATCGTTAAGCAATTTGCAGTGGGAACAAAAGGAGGCTGATTTTTGGCAGTTTCAACGCAATGAGCGCCGTTTTTGGTACGAAGATGCCGAACAGTATTGCCGCCAGTTGACCTTAGATAAACACTACGATTGGCGCTTGCCGACTGTAGCAGAACTACAGGCGTTAACTAAGTTGACGGTAGGCAGGCGGCGCAGCTTGGCTCGAGTGGAGCGCGCTATATATTGGACAGCTATTCCCGCAGATAACGCTGGCCACCGCTATTTTGCCTTCTCCTTTCTAACGGGGAAGTCAGCACCTATGGCAAAACATAACTATAATTCAGTCGTCTGCGTGCGCAATGTTAGTGGTGCTACATCGCATTAATTAATTTAATTTAGATGATTACCCGTGACAAATGTTATTAAGATTTGTATGTTAGTGAAAACCTGATTTTAAATCCTAGTGTGAAGCATGTAGTGCATGAGGTTGTGCTATTGTGTTTGCGTGTGATCATCTCCTTTGTATAGATCTTGCGGAGTTAGTGATAGATGTTTAGCCTGTGGATAAACAATGCCGATAGATGAATTAGTAGCCAGTAGTCAGCAAGTTTTGCGTGATCTGTGTGATGATTTAATGGGTCTGGTGGGGGAGGAGTTTTTCTTTGCCCTGATGAATAAGCTGGCCATAATGGCTGGAGCCGATTACGCCTTTATCGGCCAATTCCTTCCTGATAATCCAGAAGTTGTGCGTACAGTGGCGGTCTATGCTGATGGTCACACTGTCGAAAATATGGATTTTGAGATTAAAAATACCCCCTGTGATGTAGTGGTTAAAGAGGGCTTTAAACACTATCCGCATAGTGTCATTGAGCTTTTTCCTCTTGACCATCTAGGTGTGCAGATGGAGGTAGATAGCTACGTTGGCATTCCTCTGAAGGATTCTCACGGCAAAGTTCTTGGCCCGCTGGCGGTTTTTAGCCGGAAACCGCTGAAGAATTTGGCTTTGGCGGAAACCGCCATGCATATGTTTGCTTTGCGGGCCTCAGCAGAGTTGGAGCGCCTTGCCATTGCCGCACAGCGCCAGGAGGAGTTATATTTTTTACAGAGTTTGCTGGACGCTATTCCAAATCCAGTTTTTTATAAAAACATTGCTGGTGCCTATTTAGGTTGTAACCGCAGCTATGAAGCTATGTTGGGCATAGAACGTCAGAAACTGCTAGGTCATCAGGTAGACGAGGTGGTGCCTCCTGCGCGAGCGCAGCTCGCTAAAGCTGAGGATACGCAGGTGTTCTCCTCGGGTGAGGATAGCACTTATGCCAATGAGATTATTTGCGCTGATGGTAACGCGCGGCAGGTTTTATTCAATAAGGCACCATTTTACAATAGCAGTGGAGACCTCGCTGGTCTGGTAGGAACTATCCAGGATATTACCTCGCTGAAACAGATTGAGGCGGCAATGCAGGGGCTGATAGAGATCACCGTCGGTTTTACCGGTGCTGAATGTTATCATCGCGTTGCTCAGGAGTTATGTACTTGGTTTGATGCTGATTGCGCAATTGTGGGGCAGTTAATAGGTGATGGTAAGATTTTATCTTTGGCTATGGTGCAGGATGGAGAGCTGCTTGTCGGCAAGACCTTTGCTATGGCTGGCACGCCGTGCGAAAAAGTTGTAGATGATGGGGTGTGCTTGTTCTCCGATGGTCTAGTTGAGCACTTCCCTAATAGCGAATTGGTCAACAATATGCGCGCGCAGGGATATGTGGGCACGCCGGTACATAACTATCACGGCACTATTGTTGGGGTGCTGAGTGTCCTAGCCTATCAGGCGAATGGAGCGGGCTAAAGATGTGCTGGCGATCATGGCGGCGCGCATCAGTGCTGAGATGGAGCGTGAACAATCGGAGCAGCGCCTGCGTGAAAATGAGAGTCATCTGGAGTTTCTGGCCTATCACGATGTGCTGACCGAGTTACCCAATCGTCAACTGTTTCGCGATCGCTTACAGCATGCGATCTCTATGGCACGTCTGGCTGGTACACAGGTTGCGGTACTTTTTCTCGATCTTGATCGTTTTAAAAAAATCAATGATTCTCTCGGTCATGAGCTTGGCGATCAGCTCCTCTGTGAGGTAGCAAAGCGCCTGCAGTTGTGTGCCCGTGATGTCGATACTGTGGCACGCCTCAGCGGTGACGAGTTCGCCATGATAATCGATCAGATTACCAGCGTGGAGAATGTCATAATTATTGCTGAGGAGATACGTAGCAGCTTAGCTAAAGTGATAGATGTAGAGAACTATAAGTTGTTTGTCACCGTTAGTATTGGCATTAGTCTCTACCCGCGCGATGGTGAGACGGTGGTGGCGCTGCTCAAGGGTGCCGATGCGGCCATGTTTAATGCCAAGGATGTTGGACGGGACAATTACCGCTTTTACACTGCAGGTTTGAACGAACGTGCTGGGGAATTGTTAATGCTGGAAGGGGCTCTGCGCGAAGCCGTAGATCTGAATCGCTTGGTGGTCCATTACCAACCTCAGGTCGACTTGGGCAGCGGGGCTATAGTTGGTGTTGAAGCTCTAGTGCGTTGGTTACATCCTGAACAGGGGATGATTTCACCGGCCGATTTTATACCCTTAGCTGAAGAGACCGGGCTGATTATTCCCATTGGGGAGTGGGTGCTGCGTCAGGCCTGTGTGCAGGGGACAGCTTGGCAACGAGCTGGTTATCCTAAAATTAACATCTCGGTCAATATGTCGGCCCGCCAGTTTAGTCAAAGAAATGTAGTGGAGATGGTAGAAAGAACTCTTCGGGATACTGGACTGTCCGCCGAGTGCCTCGATCTGGAGATCACTGAAAGCGTGTTGATGAACGATGTTGATACTGCCATAGCCACCATGACGCAATTAAGCGACTTGGGAGTAAGACTCTCTATTGACGATTTTGGCACCGGTTTTTCGTCTTTGGCCTACCTGAAACGATTTCCTATCGATACCTTAAAAATTGATAAGTCCTTTGTCGATGATATTGTTATCGATCCCAACGATGCCGCTATAGCCACCACCATTATTGATTTAGCGCGCAACATGAGCCTGAGCGTTATTGCCGAAGGGATTGAGACCGAGGAGCAGCGTGCTTATCTGCAATCCCATGGGTGCATGCGCGGGCAGGGGTATCTGTTTAGTCGGCCGCAACCAGCAGACTTGGTGGTAAAACTTTTTAAACGGCTAAAGGGTTAACCGGCGAGTGCATAATACTCTTCACCACTATTTGCAGCTGTTGCACCGTGTTGATACTTGGTTTGGGCAGTGCCTAGCAGTGGCACCGTTAGATATTAGCTGTACTGAAGGCTGCAGCGCCTGTTGCCGTGGCCTATTTGATATCACCTTGCTGGATGCCTATTTGCTGCAATCTGGGTTTCAGCACCTGCCTGCCACTCAGCGCAGTGCGGTATTGACCAGAGTACATTGGCGCTTGGAACAGCTGCAACAGCAGTGGCCCCAATTGCAGCCGCCATATATTCTTAATCTCTTGCCTAATCAGCAATGGATGGAAATGCCGGAAGATGATCTGACTCCATGTCCATTGTTAGGTGCTGATGGACTATGTCTGCTCTATGATTATCGGCCACTTACCTGTCGTTTGCACGGTTTGGCTCAGGTAGATGTGAGCGGCGAGGTTTTTAGTGATGGTTGGTGCACGTTGAATTTTACCAGCAGGAATCCGCTGGCTGTGCCGGAGTTACGTGCTCCATTTAGGGAATTTTTCCAGCGCGAAGTTCAACTGCTCAGTCGCTTCAGTCAACAGCTGCTTGGGCGTAGTCACGTCGAACTGGATACCTTTATCCCCTTGGCGTTGTTGATAGATTTTACTGCGCTGGGGAAGATTGAACTCTAGTTTAGGTGCTGCTGGCGGCGGTGGTGGAGCGCTACTTAAATTCTGGGTAGATAGTGGTTAATCTATAGTTCTCACTACGCTGTTGCGCCCGGTGTTTTTGGCTTCATAGAGGGCGCTATCTGCCTTTCTGAGTAGATCTTCCAGACTGTTATCGGTAGCATCAAGGCTGGCAACACCGAGGCTGATAGTGCTGGTAAAATTTGACTTATTAAAGGTAAAAGGTTTCTCACAGATTGCGCGACGCAACTGCTCGGCTACTGTGTATGCTGCGTGGTGTGGTGTTTCCGTGAGTAGACAGCAAAATTCATCGCCACCATAGCGGATGAGAAAATCGGTTTTGCGTATCTTTCCAAGAATGCGGCGTGTAATCTCTTTTAGCGCGGCATCACCACATTGATGGCCATAGTTGTCATTGATATCTTTGAAACGGTCAACATCAATCATTAACAAACTCAACTGGCACTTAAAGCGGTTGCAGCGTTCAATCTCTTTGAGTAACAGGTTCTCCATGAAATTACGATTGTAAACACCAGTAAGGTAATCAATCTGATTTATGCGTACCAGTTTCTTTTGATAGGAGACCATGTCACTGACATCCTGTACCGATAGGTACAGTCCGTCTATCTCCCCCTGCTCATTGCGGATAGGCCCCATAGAACAGCTCTGCTGCATAAATTCAAACTCCAGTGAGCGTGAGCCTGGTGCTGGCATGGGAAAGAGATACTGATGCAGCTTCTGCGAAAAGAAGCTGAAGTTGCCAAAAGCTAGGACGGCGCGGCAGTTGCGCAAAAAATGTGGTCGCTCGAGCTGGGGATAAAACGCAAACAGATTTTTGCCGACGATAGCCTCAGCACTAATACCGCTGTGCAGAGTCATCCAGCGATTCCAATGCTTTACTGTCATATCTTTATCCAGCACAACCAAACCGGTATTTAAGGTCTCGAAAATCTGGCTAAAAATCACTCGAACGACTCCAAAAATGCCATAAGTGCTTTTTTTAACCAATCTATAGAACTCTGATTGGCTATCAAGAAGAGATATCCTTCTACATTTTGTTGCTCAAAACGGAACATGGTGCGAATGGAGATAGCAAAACTCTCAGCAGGGATCGGTGAGTCGCAGCCATCAAGAGAGATGTTTTTGGCGGTAATATGGGGCGGATCGTAGGCGACAATATCCTTTAGTAGCTCGGCAATTTTGCCGATGCAGGCCCCAATTAAAATATTTCCTACCTCAAGCAGGGTCTCTGTCTCCAGAGTGTCGATATCTATGTCCTGGCTTTGTGACTCCTGATCATTGGTAAACAGATGTACTAAATCTTTTTCCGCACCAGCGGGAAAAACCAACAGGGCCTGCCCCGAAAATTTACCCAGAAAACTCTGCTCGATTATGTTAACTGTCTCGGCTGGTTGGAGCTCTTTACATAGATAATCGGGTAGATCGGCACCTTTTAGCACCTTGATATCTGGTACGCTCAGCAGCACAAAAATATCGATAACTTCTGCTAGCTCGGCCGATGCCTGTCCAAAGGCAATATTCATCACCTCTTGCAGAATATCTTTCTCTTCATCGGCGAATACCTGTTTTAAGTCGCCATTCATACCTTGTTAATTTCCTCCATGGCGTTGGTTGCCAACTGTAATGCCTCTGCCACACTAGCCTTAGAAGGTGGTTTCTTTATGGTGTGTAAGGCCCCCATAGTGCTTACTTTGCGCAGAACTTTTTCTTGAATGTCAGCTGTAGCGACAATAACTATAGCCTGAGGAGCGTGTCTTTTGATAGTAGACAGTGCTTGAAACCCATCCATAACCGGCATGGTTAAATCCATAAAAGTAACATCCGGTTTATGTAAAAGATATTTTTCTACTCCATCTTTGCCATTACTCGCTTCTAGGATAGTTAACTCATTAGCGGACGGCAGACATTTTTTCATAATCATGCGCGCAACGGGAGAATCATCAACGATAAGCACACTTTTAAGCATATGTTTTTTTGCCCCCAGAAGAGGATTAACAGGATACAGCAAGCTAGCTACCTAATGTTTATAGCATAGTCTGTGACACTAAATAAGCCCTTAATGGATGTTTTTCTAATATTTTAATTGCTTTAATTATTAGTGGTTTAGCTCTGTCTGTTCAGGTTCGCACGTCTATGGACGCGGCTATTTTAATACCGTGGTAGGTTTGCAGATCAGGAGTGACTCACAAATAAAAACGTCCTAGCTTCGGAGAAGTTAGGACGTTTTGAAAATTTGGCGGGAGTAGATGTGAATCGAACACACCGAGGACGGGATACGCCCCCCATCGGCTTTGAAGACCGTGAGCGCCACCAGGCTACTGACTACTCCCCCGCACTAAATTTAGTTGAGAATGTATAGCAGTTTGCTGGTTCTGGTTCAAGTTTTTTGTCCTTAGCTCTCCCTTAGGTGCTATCGACTCTACGCTCTGCTGTGCGCGTCACTTAGGGCTGAATAATTCTTCCGGCCTGCTGCATGGCCTCCACAGTTTCGAGCATGTTGGATACTTGGCCAAGTTGCAACTGCTCCTGTAGACCGAAAAATTCCAGACATAGACCGCATGAGCATATAGTTACCCCAGCATCCGCGAGTAGCTGGAGCGGTTCCAGCACTGCAGAACCTGCACAGGTGAGCTTAACACCGCTGTTGACAAAGAGGATGGTACTAGGGCGCTCTTGGCACTGTGCTAAGGTGAAGATGAAGTTGCGCATCAGTACATCCCCAAGTTCGTCACTGCCTTTGCCCATGCAGTTGCTGGCGATATACAGGATGGTGTCGCCGCTGATTTGCGCAGTTGGTGTTGCCTCTTCTGCGGTTGGTGCTGTTTTGGCCATGGGGGTAAGGAGCAGGGTAATGTCGCTGCCGCTAGTTGTAGCTTGAACGCTAAAGCCCTCTTTGGCCGCTAGTCGGGAAACATTTGTTTGGGCGATATCGTTGGAGACCATTACTGTTAGTTCGCTATCTGGGTGAGCTTGCAGCTGTTTGCGGGTCTCTAGTACGGGGCGTGGGCACAGCAGGCCGCGGCAATCGATTGTGTTCATGGTAGCTGGTATCCTTTCACTCTGTTGAAATTTGATTTTTACGCCGATTTATCACTATCTTTACTCAGTAGGACGACTGATTCTACATGCGGTGTCTGCGGGAACATATCCACCGGCTGTAGCTGTTGCACCTGATAGCCGCAGTGGCTGAGCAGGTCAAGATCACGCGCCAAACTGGTCGGATTACAGGAGACGTAGATTAAGCGTGATGGCGCTAATTGGGCGAGGGTGTTCAGAACCTCTTCGCTACAGCCGCTGCGAGGTGGGTTGACTACCGCAGCGCTCAGCTGAGGCAGATCCTGTTGCAAGTTTTGTAAGGTTTCGGTAGCGTCTCCGGCAATAAAGCGGCAATTGTGCAGCTGGTTTAACTCGGCAGCCGCTTTAGCGTTGGCTATAGCTTCAGGGTTGATCTCTACGCCGATTATTTTGGCGCCGCTGCTGGCCAAGTGCATGGCTATGCCACCGACTCCGCAGTACAGATCTAGAGCGCTGTCTTGACTGCTGAGTGCTGCCCATTCTGTGACCAGATGGTAGATTTTTGCCGCTTGAGCATGGTTGACCTGAAAAAACGAACTTGGCGACAGGCGTAAACGCACATCGCCAATGGTATCGATAAGATCAACTGCGCCGATGATGCGCACCGTGGTGGGCCCAAAAACTACGTTGCCAGAGGAACCGTTGATGTTCTGATGGATGCCGACAATTTCCGGAACTTTCTTTTTGAGCCATTTGGCTAAGTGGGTCATTTCGCGGTAGTTGCGCTGGGCACAGACTAGAGTTACCAGAACTTTATTGCTTGTCGGGCTAACGCGCACAGCTACGTAGCGCAATAGACCGCGTTTGGTGATGGGGTTGTAGACGTAAACATCCTGCTTCTCTATCTCTTCGCGTAGTGCTTGGATCACTTTATTGATAAGAGGATGCTGCTGTGGACAATTACCGATATCTACGACATCATGGGTGCCGCGCCGGTATAGGCCGATAGACGCTTTGCCGCGATTTTTAGCGATGGCCAACTTGGCGGTAGTGCGGTAGCCAAAGGTGTGTGGCGCGGCGATAACTGGATACGGTTTCAGCTGGTTGAGACTAGAGTAGGTGCGCAGTTCTGTCGTAATCAGCTGCTCTTTGTATTTAAGTTGTTGCGGGTAGCCCATGTGAATTAGCGGACAGCCTGGGCATTCACCAGCCAAGGAACAGCCGGGAATTACGCGCTGCGGGCTTTTGCTGAGAACTTTGATTAGACGGCCGATGCTACGCTGTTGCCCCTGATACTCGAGGGCAATTTTTACCTCCTCCGTGGGCAGGGTTCCGGCGACGAGCAACTCTTTATTCTCGTGTCTAGTAACTCCAACTCCATCTCTGTTGATGTAGTTAATAGTTACCGTAGCAGTCTCTGTCGTCTGCTTGTGGGGTCTCTTGCTGGTGCGTTGTGGTGCTTTAGCCATGTTTTTTATCCTAAAACGCTTAAGGTTGGTTGTCTTCAGCGACAGTAACCGCTTGACTGGTTGCTGTCAATAATCGTTATTGTTGCTTGCGGCATTATGCTGAGCTATCATCCGATTTTAGCGATTAGATAGTTGGCGGTTGTTTGAAACTGATAAATCCCAGCGGATATCATCAAATATCATTAACCTTATATAAAGAATACATGGGGAAGTTATGGAATATACTCGTCGCCAGACGCGGACTATACATTTAGGTGCGCTACCGGTAGGTGGCGCGGCACCGATAAGTGTCCAGTCTATGTGCAGTACCGATACTCGCGATGTTGCTGCTACTTTAGCTCAAATTAATGCTTTAGTTGCTGCCGGGTGTGAAATTGTCCGCTGCGCGGTGCCTGATGAAGCAGCGGCGGCGGCGCTAAAGCCTATTGTTGCCGCCTGCCCACTGCCGCTGGTAGCCGATATTCATTTCGACTACCGTTTGGCACTCCAAGCACTGGATAGCGGTGTCGCCTGTCTGCGTATCAATCCGGGCAATATCGGCGAGCGTTGGAAGGTGTCTGAGGTGGTGGCGGCGTGCAAGGAGCGTCAGGTGCCTATTCGCATCGGGGTAAATGGCGGTTCGTTAGAGAAGGAACTGCTGGAGAAGTATGGCCATGCCACGGCAGAAGCCATGGTTGACAGCGCCATGGGGCACATCCGCATTCTCGAAGATTTAGGCTACGAGCACATGAAGATTAGCCTCAAGGCCTCGGACGTGCGGCGCACGGTGGCGGCGTATCGTCTGCTGGCGCAGCGGGTCGATTATCCCTTGCATATCGGTGTTACCGAAGCTGGCACCACCTGGGCTGGTACCATAAAAAGTGCTGTCGGCTTGGGGGCGCTACTCTATGACGGCATCGGCGATACCTTGCGCGTATCACTGACCGGCGATCCGGTAGAGGAGGTGCGCGTCGGTTGGCAGATTCTTAAAGCCTTAGAGTTGCGCCAGCGCGGCCCAGTGTTTATCAGTTGTCCCACCTGTGGACGCTGCCAAATTGATCTGATCTCCGTGGCCGAAGAGGTTGAGCAGCGCTTGCAAGGTTTAACCGTGCCATTAACCATCGCGGTAATGGGCTGCGTAGTCAACGGCCCCGGTGAAGCCCGCGAAGCCGATCTAGGTATTGCCGGGGGCAAGGATATGGGGCTGTTGTTTCGCAAGGGCGAGATAATTCAGCGCCTGCCCCAAGCTGAGCTGGCTGATGCGCTGGTTGCCGAGGCGCATAAGATGGCCGCAGAGGTTGCGGCTGGGGAAGATTAACCATTATGTTGTAGGGCGGGCATCGTCCGCCATGGCAGGAGAGTCAAGCCTGCAAACCGCAATTGCAACCTATGTCGGTCAGTGCCAGATCTACGTTAATAATATTGGTGAGAATATACATCCATTATTGATGGAATAGATCTTATATTCATAAAACGCAACAAAGCCGATTCGGGGAGGCATCCGAATCGGCTTTGTTTATTTGTAACTAGGAAGAAAGGAGGTTTATCAAGTCTCGCCTGCCACAACAAGCCTTGATGGTTGTTACTCTAACAAAGCTTTTTCTACCCAAACAGGGTAAGACCCGTATTTGTTTGATTAATGATCCACATGGTGAAGCTGTGTAGAAGCACAGGTTGGTAACGCGGGCATTGTCTGCTACCGCGGGAGAGACCACCGTGCAAACAGGGATAATTCCTTTTTCTGTGCCAAAGTCTAGCTACCGCTATGGCCGCTCTCGGCGTACCTTTTGTGTGCTTTATTGTTGTTAACGCGTAATGCTGTGTTTTTAGTTTTGAAATGTCGCTGAGTTGTTTCCGTATAGTGCCTAATGTTGTGGCTCGGTTATGTATTATTAACATTGAGGAATAAAGTGCTGAGGCCATGATTGTAAAAGTTTGTTTAAGGATGATTTTATTAAAATCATACTGGATAATTTGACCAACGAATATTTTGTGCTCTAGTTAAAGCAGATAATTCTGCAAGGGTTACATAGTTGCAGAATGTTACTTAGCGACAGCTGAGCAATGGGGATTATTGATTCTAATTTAAAAAATGGGGTGCATGATGGATAAAATTTCAAGAAGAGAGTTTATATGTCTTTCTGCGGCCATGTCATTATTGTACCCTATTAATAACTACGCAATAACTCAGGATAATTTCAACCCAATAACCCAATATCCTGTAACTATCTCTGGGCTCAAAAAAGCATTTAGTGCCGAGATGGTTGCCCATAAGTTTTATTTATGTTGCGTCGATAAGGCTTTAGCAGAAGGATATTGCAATATCGCCTATATGTTCTACTCGTTCGCATTGTCGGAAAAAAATCATGCAAACAATTATCAGCATTTATTAAATAGATGGGGAAAAGAGACTCAGGTTCCTCAAGGACAGCCATCTGTTCGAGATACCAAAACGAATTTAAAAAAAGCGACAAAAAACGAGTTAGAAAAGATAAAAAGGTTTTATCCTGAATTATTGACAGAAATAGCGACAGAAGCCTGTGAAGAAGCGATCATTAATTGTATGTATGCTTGGAAGTCTCATCGTCAACACGAAGCAAAAGTGCAAGAAATACAAAAATATTCGCGCTTTTTCTTCAGCTCGGTGGTTAAGAAAATAGAGGGGTTAGATCTGGATTTCCATATCTGCGAGATATGTGGATCCACTATCGACAAAGCGCCACAATTCCCCTGCGAAATTTGCAATCAATCAATCTTACATTACAAAAAAGTGGCTATGCCGGGGTAAGTAAGCAGCACAACAAAGACTTTAGGCTGTTGATGTCGTGCGCTCTTATTAGTGTGCTTTTTGCACATACAACTGCTGCATGGCTTTTTTAACAACTGTACACTAGATTACACGTCATAATCTGGAACTGAAGCGATATCTTAGAGCAGTTGTGTAGTGCTGGCATAGCTCGCCGTTATTGTTTATTATGCGCGCTCGGCCTGATCGCTGGCAGGGACAGCGCGTTTAAAGGCCCAAGCTTCGATCTTTTTAATCTGCTCAGCCATGGTGACTGAGATTGGTACTGTGCGCCCGATGGCCTCCATGATATCTCTGGGGGTCATCGGGCGTTGGGATGCTAAAGCCTCAAAACAGGCGCTGGATACTGCCTGTTCAATTTCGGCGCCGGAGAAACCTTTGCTAGAGTGAGATAGCGTTTGCGGGTCAAAGCTCTCCGCATCCAGACCGTGGGCACTGAGGTGGATGCGGAAGATCTCTTGGCGTTCAGCTAATCCCGGCAGGGCTATATAGAATATCTCATCAAAACGCCCTTTACGCAGTACCTCGGCAGGTAGTGTCTCTATGGCGTTGGCTGTGGCGGCGACAAAAACTGGACTGCTTTTCTCCTGCATCCAGGTGAGAAAATAGCCTAAAACACGCGAAGATGAACCGCCGCCAGATTTGAAACCCTGCTCGGAAATTCCCGACTCAATTTCATCTATCCATAACACACAGGGTGCCATCGCTTCAGCTAGCTGGCAGGCGTGGTGCAGACTTTGCTCGGGGGTGCCATGGGTGCCGGAGTAGATAGTCGCCATATCCAGACGCACTAGCGGTAGGCTCCAGCGCGCCGCTATGGCCTTAACGAACAGGCTTTTACCGCAACCACTTATACCCATTAGCAATACTCCGCTGGGCAGATTTTGCCCCTGGGCGAGCTCGGCAGTGCCAAAGGCCTTCTCGCGTTTTTCCATCCACTTTTTCAGATTGCCCATTCCCCCCACTTGACTATCCTTGAGGTTGTTGTCGATAAATTCAATAATGCCGGTCTGTTCTAGCGCCTGTTTTTTGTCGCGATGCAGCGCAGCCACCACCTCTTGCAGTTGCTGGCTGCGGGTGAGCTTGGCCAAGCGCAAAGCACGCTCTAGGCGGATCAGGTCGAGGCCTTGTGCGGCGAGAACCATTTGGCGCAACGCGTCCTCCTGCTCAAGTATTTTATCTAGAAATTGATCGTTGGTACGACTGTTCTGCAAAAAGGCGGTTATCTCGGCGGCATTAGGCATAGGTTGGCTTAGGTGGACAATGTGATTACTCAGCGCACTGGGGATAGAGATCTCACTGGCAATAAATACGAGGCATTTGCGTACGTTGCTGCGTTGCTGAGCAAACTGAATCAGTAGACGCTGAATTTCTGGGTTGCTATCCCAATACCACTGCATATCGAGAAATATGTAGACGCCGTGCTCCGGCTGTTGCATGACCCAGCGCAGTGCGGCTACTGGGTCGGCGCTCTGATTGTTGGCGAACCCGCCGTCACAACTCCATATCTGCGGTTCTCCCAACCCTTTAATGGCGCGAGTCGCGGCATTTTTAATAAGATTGCAGGCGCGTTGTTCGTTGTCGGTAGATATGGCTAGCAGGGGAGTGCCGGCAGCAACATGCTGGGCAAAGTTGTTTGTGGTCAGGTTTTCGCGCATAGACGCCTCAAATGTATGTGAAGTTAATAGGGCTGATCACTACTGTCCGGTTAATAGTTAAACAGATTCAACTGGTTAGATTCGAGAGGTTCTGATATATGCTTAAGAGCATCAGTAACCAGTGATGAAATTGGCTTTTTCTCGAACAAATTGACCTCC
>JAVETC010000028.1:0-38109 GCA_034006225.1 Desulfuromonas sp.
TGTATGGACAGCGCCACAACAGAAGGTCGGGACAAAAACAAGTTATCTCAGCTGATTTCAGCATCAACGTCTCAATGTTGTCGGGTTTGATTTGCTGGTGGCAACCAAGTCCGACAAACTGCTAGTGTTTGTTTATAATGAATTTGATCATCAATGCTGATTCGATGCTCGACCGTTATCGTTCAGGTTGGGGCATTAACGTAGCGGTACTTGTCACGCGCTATGGGTGGATTTGTAGCATTCAATTGTTGCAGCGGGGTTAAGGGAATGTTAATTTCATGAAAATTAACTCGCAATATAGCTTGTAGGCCAATTTTTCATGGCTAAAATAGCTCTATACAAGAAAGTCATGGTTCGTTTCTTCAAAACAGTTAAAGTTCAAAAGTCAGCTATCGACTATGGGCTCGATTCGGATAACAAAAACCTGCTTATAGCGACAAAAACAGACCTAATTCATGAACTCTCAACTGTCTTTTCAGTATGTTACCGTGGTCCGACCCTAAATTCAGGCATGCAACTGTAGAAGACAGCCTTTATTTATCTAAGATACTGGCCGATATGGGTATAGATGCCCTGGAGGTGAGTGGTGGCACTGCCGGTTCTGGGGATAAAACCCCAGCGCGAATGAAGATTCATACGCCTGATTCCATCAAATACAAATTTTGGGTATCTTAAGAGTCGTAATAACCCGATAAAAGGAGCTCTGGCAATGACAGGAGCTTTTACGTTTCTGCGAGGTATCACCATTTCTTGACGATATTGTTAGCCAGGGTCAAGTTAGCTGGTAGTGTTGTTGGCTGCAGTGGAGGCGAAACTTGAGGGAAGAGGAGTTCAACTTTTGATTACGGAAGGTATATGTAACTCGTGATGACGGTCTTATGCACGCTAGCACACAGGGAAGCAAGATCGCTAACTGTAAGACGGTTGAAAATTATGAAGGTGATTTGGACGAGCATGTTGAAAGTGATGGGCTCAAGGATTTCCTGAAGAGGGTGTAAATAAGATTGTGCAACTGCTCCGTAAGCGACATCCTGATATTTTTATTATTGGGAAAACTTTTGATGGCATTAAAATGTTGGATATCATTCCCATCTTTAAGCATTTACAGAAAAATATGAGAAGATCATCCTGCTCGCGAAGGTCGCAGATTCGAATTGTGCATTGTGAACCAACAATAAAAACAGGAGGTTAATAGATCCACTAACCTACTATTTTTATTATACCTATTTCCCACCACTCTTGTTTGAGATAGAACCGATAATGGTATGCATATACAGACAAACTACCTTACCATTTTTACGCTCACTAAATAATTTGAGAAATTGAATCAATCAATTAAAGTCACTCAGAATTCAAAAAATAGTCGGTACAAACTAACCAAGCAAAGCCATTTAAGGTTGACGACTGCGTGAGATTTACATAGATTAGAGAGAAAATGAAGTTAATGAGCGACGCGCGCCTTATTTTTTTAAGGCGCCTTAATTAGAGAAAATGCCATGCATGAACTGGCTATTGTCATGAGCATCATTGACATTGCAGAGGAAAATGCTAGACGGGAAAACGCATCTGTGATTACCGAGATTGAGTTGGACATTGGTCAACAATCTGGTGTGGTCATCGACTCCCTTAACTTTGCCATTGAGTCAGCAAAGAGGGGAACCATGCTTGAAAAAGCTAAATGGGTGATCAATGAGATCCCCGCTCTAATACGCTGTGCATCATGTAACCATGAATATGAGTCAAGCGATCGCTTTTCTTCCTGCCCTGCGTGCCAAAGTTTTTTTACTGAGGTTTTGCAGGGGCGAGAGTTGAGAGTTAAATCACTTCAAGTTGAATAGAAAGAACAAAGAGTCTAGCGATTATTTCGTATATGTCCTATAGTAGATGTAAGCAATTTACGTTGAACAGAAGAAACGAATATTCTATCGAACTATTGCAATATATGTCTTAGTGGTTAAACAACAAACAAATCAACTTTAAAGAGGCTGACTATGTGTGAAGACTGCGGCTGCGGACAGGATACTAATATTACCTTCAGAAAACCCGGATCTGAAGGAGACAAAGAGCATGCTCATGGTCACGAACATCACCATAGCGACGAGTCCCATCATCACCATAGCCACAACCATCACCATGACCACAACCATCCAACTGAGCACACTCATTCATCCCATAGCCATCCACATAGTCATCCCCATAGCCGCGAAATTGTTGTAGAGCAAGATATTCTGTCAAAAAACAATCTGCTTGCTGAGCGCAACCGAGGCTATTTTGAAGCCAAGGATATTCTGGCGCTAAATTTGGTCAGTTCTCCCGGGTCGGGTAAAACAAGTCTACTTGAACGCACCATAAGTGACCTGGGCAAAGAGATCAATTTTTTCGTCATAGAAGGCGACCAACAGACCATGAACGACGCCCAACGTATTGATGCTGTTGGTGCACCTGTTATCCAGATCAACACTGGCAGTGGCTGTCACCTTGATGCTGAGATGATCAATCAGGCGATGAAAGAGTTAGCTATCGAGAACAGGTCAGTGCTGATGATCGAAAATGTTGGCAACTTAGTCTGCCCAGCGATGTTTGATCTAGGCGAAAAAGCCCGTGTGGTTATCATGAGCACGACGGAAGGTGAAGACAAACCACAGAAATACCCTGCCATGTTCCAGTCATCGCAGATTTGCATTATCAACAAAATTGATCTTTTGCCATATCTTGATTTTGATCTTGAACAAGCCAAACAGTATGCTTTACAGGTTAACCCGCACCTTGAGTTTTTAGAACTATCAGTAAAAACCGGCGAAGGCCTGGAAAATTGGTATACTTGGTTGAAAAACTCCTTATAAATAAAGTAAATAAAGCGATTTGTTGGGCTGTGCGCACAAAAGCGATTGCGTAGAGCAGGCAGCTCCCAGATAATTTAAAAAATAGAGCCGCAGGAGGAACCAGTTTAATCAATTAGTTCCTCCTGCCTAAACCAATAAATAGAGAGCATTACCATCCATGGATAAAGCATGATTACTCTGGACAAACGCTACAGATTGAATGATCGTTTCGAGAAGAGACTTCTTCTGAGTATCGTTTTTCTGGGGGTGCTTTGTGGATGTCACTCCGAGAAGTCGTGCCATAAGGTACTGAATGCAAAATGTATTCGGTGCCATTCGGCGTCAACAAGTTGTGCAAAAATAGGTCAAAGTGAACAGTGGTGGCTTAAAACAATTGACACGATGGTAAAGCTTGGCACAGACATCTCCAAACAGGAGCGCAAAATGCTTGCAAAGTGCCTCAGCAACCCACCAGAAACTGTCGTGGAAAAATTTTGCAAATAATTTAGGAGCAATATCGCAGTACACATCTGGTGACTCGCAATGTACACCGTACAGCCAATCAGGAGAAAGTGTATGAAAAACAAAGATTTTGGCCAAGACCAAGAACAAATAGGTGGAATCTCGCGCAGAGATTTCATTAAATTTTGTTCGACTGTGGCAGCAGGTTTGGCACTTCCCATGGCAATGACCACAAAAATTGCCCATGCCATTACCAATCCCAATAGACCTCCGGTCATTTGGCTGCACGGTTCAGAATGTACCGGATGCACCATGTCTCTACTACGCTCCGAGCATCCGACCCTAGAGAAGTTAATGCTTGAACTTGTCTCTTTGGATTTTCATGAAACCTTGTCCGCAGGTGCCGGTCATCAGGCTGAAGAGGCCTTGGCACACGCGGTTGAGGCTAACCAGGGCAAGTTCATCCTTATCGTTGAAGGGGCGGTTCCACTGAAAGACGGTGGTATTTACTGCCGTGTGGGTGGAAAGAACTTTGTCGACATTGTTCGAGACATCGGCCCCAAAGCCGGTGCAGTTATCGCGGTCGGTTCCTGTGCCTCTTGGGGCGGCGTCGCTGCCATGGCCCCGAACCCTACCGGCTGCGTCGGTGTCAGCGAAGTGCTAAAAGATAAAACAGTTGTATCTATTCCCGGTTGTCCGCCCAACCCCTACAACCTGATTTCGACCATTATCCATTATCTAACCTTCAATAAACTACCGGCTTTGGATAGCGAAAATCGTCCTAAGTTTGCCTATGGTCGCCTTATCCACGAGCATTGCGAGCGTCGCCCGCACTTTGATAATGGACGCTTTGCTCGCGCCTTTGGTGATGAAGGCCATCGCCAAGGTCACTGTCTATATTACCTGGGCTGCAAGGGGCCAGTTACCCATGCCAACTGCTCAACCTCACAGTTTGGCGATGCCGGTTCCGGCTGTTGGCCTGTCGCCATTGGCCATCCCTGTTTTGGCTGTGCGCAGAAAGGGGTTGGCTTTACCATTCCGCAGTTTACTGTCAGCCCGATCCTGCATCCGACGCCAGCTTCTGGACATGTACCGATCACTGTTGAGCGTGGCGAGGGTGTAAGTCCAGGCTCGGCGGCACTAATGGCTGGTTTGGGTGGCGTTGCTCTTGGAGCGGGGGCTGTATTTGCAGCAAAACTTGATAAGGGATCTAATCATGAAGATGAAAAGGCGTGATTTCCTCAAAGGAGCTGCTGGCGGTCTAGCTCTTCTGACCCTTGACGGCCAAGTGGTCGATGCCCGCATGGTGGAGGCTCTACCTCCAAATGCGCTCGGTATCCTCTACGATTCAACCTTGTGCGTGGGCTGTAATGCCTGTATGTCAGCCTGTAAGAAAGCCAACTCCATGAGTCCGGAGATGACAGGCAAGCAGGAGCTTTGGGACAATCCCCAAGATCTCTCTGCATCCACGCTAAATATTATTAAAAAATTTTCTAGCGGAAACGGCGAACATAAAGATCAAGCGGAGGACGGCTACGCCTTTATCAAACGGCAATGTCTCCACTGTGTTGACCCCTCCTGCGTCACCGCTTGTCCTGTTTCTGCTCTTACCAAGGACAAGGACACCGGCATTGTTACCTACAACAAAAACGCCTGCATTGGCTGTCGCTATTGTCAGGTTGCCTGTCCCTACAATATTCCAAAATTCGAATGGGATGATCCCTACCCAGAGATCGTCAAATGTCAGCTATGTTCACACCTCATAGCCAAAGGTGAGATCTCTGCTTGCTGTTCGGTTTGCCCCACAGGTGCCTCGCTATTTGGACCTGTTGCCGAGTTACGGAATGAAACAAGAAGAAGACTGCAGATGAGACCTGGCAAGCAGTATAAGTTCCCTGTAGAGTCAATCAATTCTGGCAAATGGCATGAACTAAAGGCAGCGAAATACGAGAACCACATCTACGGTCAAGATGAACTCGGTGGTACCCAAGTCATGTATATGTCTGCGATTCCCTTTGACAAGTTAGGGTTGCCCAACTTCCCCAAAGAGTCTTTTGTCTCCATGGCTAGTGGTATTCAATACGCTATTTACAAGGGGATGGTATACCCACTAGTTGTCCTCGCCAGCCTCATTTTCATGGCAAATAAGAATAAAAAGAGTGAAGAGGAAAAGCGGTCTACATCCACGCATGATCAAGGAGAAGACGCATGAGTCATGAACCAAAAGCGCTAGGGGGACGCATTTTTACCCGCACATTCTGTATATGTATGTTTGTGTCCGCAATTGCTGGCTACTTTGTTATTAAAAGAATGATCTTTGGTATCGGCTCCGTGACCAACCTCAACGATGGCTACCCCTGGGGGTTATGGATCTCCTACGACGTTGTTGTCGGTACGGCTTTTGCGTGCGGTGGCTATGTCATGGCACTGATGGTCTATATCATGAATAGAGGTGAGTACCATCCCTTGGTGCGACCAGCACTGGTTGCATCCATGTTTGGCTATGCCCTCGCCGGTGTATCGGTTTTTCTCGATATCGGACGCTACTTAAATGTATACAACCTCTACCTGCCCTGGCAGATGAACTTTCACTCGGTAATGTTTGAAGTGGCCATGTGTATCGGTGCCTACATATTGGTGCTCTGGCTAGAGTTCACTCCTGCCTTTGTCGAGAAATGGGGCCTTAAGAATTTCGGCAAAAAGCTCGATAAGGTGATCTTTGCTATCATTGCTCTGGGGGTCTTATTGCCAACCATGCACCAGTCTTCTCTAGGGACTATGGTTCTGATGGCGGGCTACAAACTCGATCCGCTCTGGCATACGACAACTCTGCCACTTTTATTCCTCCTGACCGCCGTATTCATGGGGTTCGCGATGGTAGTTTTCGAAGCGACCATCTCCTCGCGTGTTTATGAACTAAGTGACGAAACCTCTATATTGTCCAAGATTGGTCATATTATGGTCTACGTGCTTGGCTTTTATCTGATTGTTCGTTTCCAAAACATCTTCATGCGCGGTTATATGGACGAGGCCTTTTCAGGTTCCTTTTTAGGCAATATGTTCCTGTTGGAAAACCTGATGCTCATTATCGGCCTAGTTATCCTTGCCTACCCGAACTACCGCAAAAGTCCTAGACTGCTGTTCATAGCGGCGACCGCAATTCTCATTGGCGGGTCACTGTACCGTTTTAACACCTATATGATCGGTTTTGATCCAGGCAATGGGTGGAAATACTTCCCTTCTGTTGGTGAGCAAATGATCACTTATGGACTGATTGCCTTTGAGATCGCGATGTATACTTTGTTTGTCAAAATATTTCCGGTTTTCAGTTCTCAAGCGCCCGCTGAGCCGAACAATTAAGGAGTTTCAATATGTCGAAAAGAATTGTTATTGATCCCATTACCCGTATTGAGGGACATCTGCGTATTGAATGTGCTGTCGATAACGGCAAGGTTGTTGATGCGTGGTCCACTGGCACAATGTGGCGTGGGATTGAAAACATGCTCATAGGGACAGATCCCCGTGAAGCCTGGTTGGTCACCCAGCGTATCTGCGGTGTTTGCACCACTGTCCATGCTATGGCTTCAGTTCGCGCTGTTGAGAATGCGCTAAAAATGGACATCCCAGTCAATGCGCAGTACATACGCAACATGATTGTTGGTGCTCACTGTCTTGCAGATAACATGATTCACTTTTATATTCTCTCTGCTGTTGACTGGATTGATATCGCCTCTGCTGCGCTCAATGCCGATCCACGCAATGCCGCGACATTGGCACAAAAGCTTTCGCCGTGGAAACGCAATAGCGTCCAAGAGTTCCAACAGGTGCAAGACAAACTGAAGAAATTTATCCAATCTGGACAACTCGGGCCATTCTCCAGCGGCTACTGGGGCCATCCGGCGATGAAGTTGCATCCAGATGTCAATCTCATTGCAGCGGTTCATTACTTCCAAGCCCTAGAATACCAGCGCAAGATCAATAAGGTTGTAACGATTCTTGGCTCCAAAACCCCGCATATTCAAAATCTGGCTGTTGGCGGAGTTGCTAATCCTATCAACCTCGACAGTCCAGCAACCCTGACCATGGAGCGGCTCTATTACCTTAAAACTCAGATGGATGAGGTTCGTGACTTTATTGAGCAAGTCTACTTGGTAGACGTATCGACTATCGCTGCCATGTATCCGGAGTGGTGCACTTACGGCAAAGGGAACGGAAACTATCTATCTGTCCCAGAGATGCCCATGGACGAAAAGGGGATGAATTTCGCCATGCCTGGTGGCTACATTAAAGGCGGTGACCTCTCCTCCTTACGCCGCATCAACTCCTCGCGTGACTCTTATTTTGAAGACAATGTTAAAGAGTCGGTTAAGCACTCGTTCTATCAAGGCGACTGGACCATGCATCCATACGTCTCACCAACTGAGCCAAAATTTGTTGAGGCCGATCTTGAAGGCAAGTATTCCTGGGTTAAATCGCCATCCTTCCTCAATGAACCGGCGGAGGTCGGCCCTGTTGCCTCGGTTCTATCTATGTACCAGGCCAAACATGAGCCAGCAGTCAGGTTCACCAACATGATGCTGGACAAGATGTCCGCCATCGGCAAGACCAAGTACGATTTAGATATTCTACCCTCCACCATGGGACGGCATATCTCCCGCGCTATCCGGGTTGCTACTGTCCGCGAGAACATGTCCAACCAGTGGGACGCACTCATCTCTAACATTGAGAGTGGTGACACTACCACCTTTAACGAACCACAGTTTCCCGAAGGTGAGATACGCGGTGTGGGTATCCATGAAGCTCCGCGTGGCACCCTGTCGCACTGGGTTGTCATCGCCAACGGCAAGATCCGCAACTACCAGAGCGTTGTACCGACCACATGGCTGGCCTGCCCGCGTGGCACCAACGACGAGCTCGGTTACTACGAGCATAGCTTAATCGGCAACCCAATTGCTGATCCAGAAAAACCATTGGAAGTTCTGCGCACCATCCACTCATTTGATCCATGCATGGCCTGCGCTGTTCATATGCTAAACCCCGAAGGCAAAAAACTTTCTTCGGTTAAGGTGCTGTAACAACAGCTTAGACGGGGCCAGAGTCTGGCCCCTGACCCAGATAAAGATCTCACGGATTCAGGATCTATTTTGCTCTAGGCCCACGAGATAAGAGAGAACAGCGATGGAACAGCAAAAAAAAGCGATCGGCATTATGGGACTGGGCAATCTGCTTTTAAGCGATGAAGGCTTTGGCATTCACTTCATTCAATATCTGGAGAAGAATTACCAGATACCGGAAAATGTCGAGGTGATTGATGGTGGCACCGGAGGTATATTGCTGGCCCCTTTCATTGAAGAGCATGATGAACTCTATGTGATCGATGTTGTAGACCTTGATGACGAACCTGGTTCCGTGCATTACTTCACCGATGCTGATGTGCGCTGCGGTGACATACAAACTCGTATGTCACCGCACCAAGTCGGCATGCTCGATATTATAGATATCTGCCGTATTAGCGGCAAGGTGCCAGATAAAGTACATTTTATCGCCGTGGTTCCCAAAAGCCTTGACTCCAGCATGCAGCTTACACCACTTCTGCAGGGAAGAATTAAGGATGTCCTGCAGATACTTGCGGATAAGTTAGGGAAGGATGTTCCACTCACTCCACTTGACCTATGCCCCAAGAGTATCAGCGCCTCTTGAAGCCACTTTTGACATCTTTATGCTTGAGGATATAGCTCTCCATATGACCTCACCTGAAGCCATAGCGAAAATTTACGGTCAAGAGCAGTCTGAGACCTCCTACCGAATCATTATAAAAGGGGTCGTTCAGGGAGTTGGGTTCCGCCCTTTTGTCTATCGGACAGCTCTGGAACATGGCATAGCGGGCGAAGTTAAAAACACCCCAGAAGGGGTGTTGATAGATGCCTGTGGTGACCCGTCCCGTTTAAAAAAATTTTTGACTCAACTGGAGAGCCAGACACCACCTCTAGCGGTTATCCACCACATCGAATACCAAGAGATTTCGCCTTTAACACTAAAAGGTTTCTCAATCGTTGAATCCCAGCAGGCGGGAAACAATCAAGTTATCCTCCCGCCAGATGTTACCATCTGCCCCGCATGCGAGCAGGAACTGCTAGACCCCACGAACCGCCGTTATCTGTACCCTTTCAACAACTGCACAAACTGTGGGCCGCGTTATACCATTATTGAAGCGCTCCCCTACGATCGTAGCACCACGGCAATGAAACCCTTTCCGCTCTGCGCAGACTGCCTCCAAGAATATCGCAATCCTGCCGATCGTCGCTACCATGCAGAAGCGACCAGTTGTCCGCAATGCGGGCCACAACTGCAGTTGACAACATCACATGGTGAGGTGATTGAATGCGACAACCCTATCCTGTGGATTGCGGAGAAAATCAGCGCCGGCGCTATTGTCGCCGTTCAGGGGGTAGGTGGTTTCCATCTGATCTGTGATGCATTAAATGACCAAGCGGTTCAACTGCTGCGGCGGCGTAAAAGACGCCCAACAAAACCCTTTGCGGTGATGGTTAAAGATATGCCCATGGCGCGGCAATACGGGATGTTCAATGATCACAGCTCTACTCTTATTCAAAGTTATCAACGGCCGATTGTCATTGTTCCGGCCACCGAAAAGTGCTCTCCACAGCTAAACGGCGGTTTAGATAAGGTCGGATTATTCCTCCCCTACACGCCATTGCACCAGATCATTTTTCATTATCTTGAGCGTCCTGTTGTAGCAACTAGTGCCAATGTTTCCGAAGAGCCGATCATCACCAATGCCGAGACGCTGGTAAGTCAATTGGGTGCCGTGGTGGACTTCGTACTAGCGTTTAATCGCCGGATCGTTAATGGTTGTGATGACAGTGTTGTAACAACCGTCGGCGAACACCAGTTGACCTTGCGCCGCGCCCGTGGTTATACACCAACTACCATGAAACTACCGGCGCCGCTGAACTGCAAAGTGTTGGCGGTAGGTGCAGGCCAGAAAAATACTATTGCCATAGGCTGGGGTAAACAAGCGATAGTCAGTGCGCATGTTGGCGATCTTCATAGCCCAGGAGCTGAAGAGTATTTTGTCAAAACCATCGACACCTTTAAACGACTCTATAACTTTGAACCGGAGCTGATTGTTCACGATCTCCACCCCAACTATGTCCCCACCCGCTGGGCCAAGCAACAAAACATCCCCTGCAAAGGGGTACAACACCACTATGCTCATGCCCTGTCCGCTATGATCGATTGCGGTATCGGCTTGGACCATGAGATAGCTGCCGTATGTTGGGACGGTAGTGGTTATGGTGATGACGGCACTGTCTGGGGCGGCGAGTTTTTGAACTGCTCCTATCATGGCTATCGGCGCTTTGCCCACTTCAAACCGTTTCGCCTCCTCGGAGCCGAACAAGCGGTAAAAGAACCACGGCGCGTCGCCTTGAGTCTGTTATTTGACCTCTACGGCGAGCAAGCCATGACGCTAAACAACCCAACCATCAACTCATTCAGCCAGGACGAGATTCATATCCTGTACCAAATGCACAGCAAGGGGTTGAATTCTCCCCTCACCTCCTCTGCTGGAAGAATGTTCGATGCGGTAGCATCACTACTGGGGATAAAACAGGTACTCTCCTACGAAGGGGAAAGCGGCATGCTAATGGATCAATACTACGATGAAACACTCTGTTTTAGTTATCCTTTTACGTACAAAAACAACCAAATCGAGTGTTCATCGGCTATAATGCAACTGGCAGCGGAACGGGATCTGATAAAGGGAGTCACCGGCTATATTAATATGCTAGTCAACATTATAATTGCGGTTTTGCACTCAGCAGGTCGCCGTGAAGCGCTCCTCTGTGGCGGAGTTTTTCAAAACACCTCGCTGGTTTACCGACTCCTAGCAGCAGCGCACAAGACTCAAATTAAGTTGCATCTGCCGAAGAATATCCCCGTTAACGATGGTGGCATCGCCCTAGGACAAATCGCTGCCACTCTGGCGCATAATGGTTCTATTAAACAGCCGTCGAAAACAGGCACGACTAATCGCAACGACATGGCAGGTGGTGAATTTTATGCCCCGCCATCCGGTAGTTAACTTTAAGTTATATAGAAGGTGAAAACATGTGCTTAGCCATACCATCACAGATTACTAGCATTGATGCTGAAACCGACATGGCGACGGTTGACACCATGGGGGTCTCCCGTACTGCCAACTTGGGCCTGATTGATGAGAAAGTCAGCGTCGGAGATTGGGTGCTGGTCCATGTAGGCATTGCCATGACCCAAATCGATGAAAAAGAGGCCCGCCAAACCTTGGAGCTGTATGAACAGATGATAAAGGCGGACATGGAAAATGAAGCGGTATAACATGGAGAAAGTGTCCTGAATGAGTGGAACTGAACTGCTATACAGCGCGTTGCGTGCCCCTGACAAAATCCATTCAATGCAACGGATTATTGAACGTCTGTGTCACAACTACCAGCGACCAGTAAGAATCATGGAGGTGTGCGGCGGGCATACGCATACCATTGTCAAATATGGTCTGGATCAGTTGGTGCCAGAACAGGTGCGCTTTGTGCACGGGCCGGGCTGTCCCGTGTGCGTATTGCCACAACACAGGATTGATGCGGCGCTCCAACTCGCCGCAATGCCGGATACAATTTTAGTTACCCTCGGCGACATGCTCAAGATTCCAGGCACCCAAAGTTCGCTGCAACAAGCACGTGCCACAGGCGGCGATATTCGTGTTGTCTATTCCCCCCTTGACGCCCTGACCATTGCGCAGAAAAACCCGGAGCACAGGGTAATCTATTTTGCGATTGGTTTTGAAACTACTGCGCCAATGACGGCCCTACTCATTGAGCAGGCTCAGCAACAAAAACTGGCCAATCTATTTTTCCATATTAATCATGTGCTGATCCCGCCCGCGATGGAGATGATCCTGTCAACACCGGAGTGCAGTGTGGACGCGTTTATCGCTCCCGGCCATGTCAGCGTAATAACTGGCAGTGATATTTTCACCCCAATTGCGCGCCGGTTTCAAAAACCGCTGGTTATTTCGGGTTTTGAACCCATGGACATCATGGCGTCGGTAGAGCGCATTCTGCACCAGTTAAACCACAACGAAGCCAAGGTTGAAAACACCTACTCCCGCTCTGTGACCAGTCAGGGGAATCGCAAAGCACAGAGGTTGATGGAGCGTTACTTTGAGCCACGAGCAACTTTTTTATGGCGCGGGATAGGTGCTATCCCCCAGTCAGCACTCCAATTCCGCACCGAATTTGCCGATATCGATGCCGAAGTGCGCTTTGCAGAACACTGCCCTGCACCAGCACCTGAGTCTGGCCATGGCTGTATCTGTGGCTCAATTCTTACTGGGCAAGCCCATCCGCAGGAATGTCCACTGTTCGCTAAGCAGTGTACCCCGACTAACCCACAAGGCAGTTGCATGGTAAGCAACGAAGGTGCCTGCTCTGCCTATTATAAATACCGGAGGGATCAATGAATAACCGAATTCTCCTCGCTCATGGCTCAGGAGGGCGGGAAAACCAGCAACTGATTCAGGAGATGTTTGTCGATGCGTTTCGCAATCCAACCCTGTGCGCCATGGATGACGCCTCAGTTTTGGAAATGGGCACCATGGCCGTCAGCACCGACAGCTTCACTGTTAGTCCACTGTTTTTCCCTGGAGGAGATATAGGCAAGCTCGCCATTGCCGGCACAACCAATGATGTCGCGATGCGAGGGGCGCAACCGCAATATCTAAGTGCGGCATTTATCCTCGAAGAGGGTTTAGAACTAGATGTTTTACGCCGCATAGTCGCCAGCATGAGCAAAGAACTTACTATTTGCGCCGCCACCATCGTCACCGGTGACACCAAAGTGGTGCCGAGAGGGGCCATAGATAAGATAATGATCAATACCACCGGTTTCGGTCGCCTGATAAAGGATTGTTCCGTATCGCGCATCGAACAGGGAGACCATCTTATCGTCTCTGGGCCCATCGCTCAGCATGGCTCCTGCATCTATGCTGAACGCGAAGAGATAGCTATAAGCGGCCTCACCTCCGATTGCTGTTGCCTGTGGCCAGCGGTAAAAACCTTGCTGGACGAAGACCTGAGCATTCATGCTATGCGCGACGCAACCCGCGGTGGACTAAGTGCCGTACTAAACGAGTGGGCCCAGCAAACCGGGCACAGCCTGATGGTACAGGAGAGCAGTGTCCCACTGACGCAACAGGTCGAGGGTTTTTCACAGATGCTCGGCATCGATCCCTACATACTAGCCTGCGAGGGGGTATTTGTATTAGCCGTTGCTCCTCAAGATAGTGCACGCGTGATTGAGCTGTTGCACCAAACAGGACACAACCATGCCGCACTTATCGGTACGGTAACAGAGGAAAAAAGAGGCGCTAAAACCCCTCAGGTGATCTTGAACTCAGCGTATAATACCCAACGCCTGATGGAATTCCCGTCCGGTGAGATACTACCGCGGATCTGCTGATGCACAAAGCGCAACAGCAGCAAAAAGTAGAATAAATTATCTTGGTTTAGATATTGGAGAACAGATAAATTTGTCAATATACAAACTTTCGCAAGGGATACTATGCGGCAGTGCATAAATCCTTGATAAACGAAAGAACTCAAATAAAACCAGATCAACAAAAAAGGAGAGCGTCATGCATATTCCAGACTCAATGTTACACGGGAGTGTTTGTCCCATAACAGCAGTTGTCAGCACAGTTGGCATTGCCGCAGCAGCGTATTGCGCGGTAAAAAGTGATAAGCCTTCGACAACTAGGTTCGCCGTCATTACTGCGCTTATCTTTGCTGCTCAGATGATGAACTTTCCTATCATGAATGGCACATCAGGTCATTTGGTCGGCGGGGTGCTAGCGGCAAGCTTGCTGGGAATACCTTTTGGAGTTTTATCTATTGCGCTGGTGGTGACCATACAAAGTCTGTTCTTTTCCGACGGTGGGGTCACCGTTCTCGGTGCCAATATACTCAACATGGCAATTATCGGTGCCGGTCTGGGCGGCATGTTGCGCTCCAAACTAGCGGACAAATGGCAAAGCCCCACAGGGGAAATCCTAGCCACAGCAGTGGCGGCTTGGGCTTCAGTTGTCATTGCCTCTTTTGCCGTCGGAGTTCAATTGGCTATTGATGGGCAAATTGTTTTTACCCAGGTCATCTCTACAATGCTAGGGGCACATATCCTAATCGGGATCGGTGAAGCGGTCATTACCGTTGGGGCATGTGTACTGATTCCTGCTAGCACTGCAGCAAATAAAATGGAGGGTCATATCGCCATCCCCGCTACTGCAGCAGTAACGATTGCTCTTTTACTCAGTCCCTTTGCCTCTGGATATCCAGATGGCTTAGAGTGGGTGGCTGCAAAATATCAATTTTTGCATGAATCTGCGCCTGCTTTTGTCGGGCCACTACCTGACTACTCTGTTCCCTTCATCAGCAATGACATGCTCTCAACAGGGGTATCTGGTTTGCTAGGCGTTATTATCTCGTTTGCTTTGGCCTGGGCGCTTCACCGCTCCCTAGACCTGCTTGGCGCCAAAAGTCAAATCCACTAACAGATAGCACCTATGCGGACATCCAAAAGTTGCGCGACTTCCGTTACCCTATAGCGGAGAGCTTTTGGATGTCCGCAGCAAAAAGATTGGCGATCAAGATTCTTCCCCCCACATCACCACCTTAATCCAGAGTTTTACTTATCCTTTATCGATATCAGTTTCTTCACTTTTACTCGACTCAACGCGCTTTTTACCGAAGATCCGTGCGACAACCACCCCAACTTCGTACAGAATAATAAAAGGTAACGCTATAGAGACCTGAGAGAAGACATCGGGCGGAGTAAGGGTTGCTCCAAGTACAAACGCAAAGACAAAAGCATAGCGTCGGTTTTTGCCCAGCCACACATGATCCACCACTCCAAGGCGGGCGAGAAAGAAAATTACAATGGGAAGTTCGAACACCAGGCCGAAGGCAAACAACAGACGGGAAGACATGCTAAGATAGCCTGCCATGGAGAGCATTGCTTCGGTGCCGGCTGAACCGAGCCCAAGGTTGATAAGAAATGTGAATATTACTGGGAACACATAGGTAAATCCAAAGTAGGCACCGAGGCCAAAACAGGCACAGCCAGAGAGCACAAATGGTATGGCCAGATGCTTTTCCCCTGGATAGAGTGCGGGCGCGACAAAGGCCCACATCTGCCACAGCACAATCGGCAGAGCGAGCAGAAGACCAGCTACCGCGCTGACTTTGAGATAGGTAAAAAAGGGTTCAGTGGCATAAATAAATACCAGCGAGCTCCCCGGTGGCAAAGAGGCATTAACCGGACGGGAAATAAATTCAAACAGCTCCTGCGCAAAGCTGTAACACACCCCAAATCCCACCACCCATGCGAGCATGGAAATTATCAGGCGGCGGCGCAACTCCTCTAAGTGGGAGAAAAATCCCTGCTCACTTGCTGTCATCGTCAGCCTCTGCCCCTAGCGCGCTCTTGTCTCTCTCTTTTTCTCCGTCCGCCCCCATTTTTAGCGGATCAGCAGCAACCTCTGCAGGCGGAACGTCACCATCTGTACTACTAGCGGGCAGACCGGTATCTACAGACACGGGCGGGACTTCTTCTGCTTCTGCCGCGTCTAAATCCTTAACCTTATCGTTCACGGCGCTATTGTGATGCGCATGGAGCCTCTCCTGCTGTTCCGGCGAGATCACTTGCGCATCAATATCGATGCTATGCTTCAGGTCATCTGCTGCTTTACGAAACTCGCGCATTCCTCGGCCAAGGGCGCGGGCAATATCTGGCATTTTTTTCGGCCCAATAAAAATGAGCGCCAATGCCATAATCAACAACAATTCCGGCATTCCGATTCCGAACATCGGTCACCTCCTGTAAATAGGGACAATTCCGCCTAGGTTCTCCCAGAGGCCACGGTGGATGACCACAGGGTAACCACAGTTTGTGCTAGTAATTTATTCAGTTTTATCTTTATCGTCTGGTTCTTCCAACGAATTACTCTCATCGTCGTCACTTTTGAGACCTTTTTTAAAATTCCTGATCCCCTTACCAACGCCGGATCCCAACTGGGGCAAACGCTTAGCTCCAAACAGCACAACGACAATCCCAAAAATAATAAGTAATTCCTGTGCTCCAAGTCCAAACATGGTCACCTCTCTCGCGTCAGTTTTGTGTAGATCTAGCGTTGTCTACGCGCTAGATCTACAAGACGGGTTATATTGATAATCGCTTAATAAACACAGACTACGCTGGTCAACGTCTCCACCTCTCCAAGAGTGCACATGGGGTAAAATGCACAGAGTCGTGGCAAGCTGACTAGCCAAAGTTAAAACATTAAGTTTAAAACAACGTCGTTTTTTGGTTCCAAGATTCAAGTTGCAAGTGCAACTCTAAACATTTGGTTGAAAGGATAAGCTGCGCTTGTCTAACAGCCTCTCTTTCCGACAAAAGTTAGAGGAGCACAATGAAACAATAACTGCAACTTACCCGAGAAGAAAGATACCAGATTTACGCCTTGAAAGCAGCAGAACAATCGCAGAAACAAATTGCCTAGATTTTTGAAAAACATATATCCACCAGCTGTCGAGAGGTGGAAAATTCTGCATTGAAAGGTTGTTGCCCAACCAAAAAGCCAGCCTTGCAACCAGCTCTGATGGGGTTTTATCAATATATCCTCCGCGACAAACAAGCGGGTGATGCTCTATCCCAGTAGTTGCTCTCTGCCAGAAACAACACAAAAAGCGTGATTAATCCTCAGATAGCCGGGTACAACTCAGTTTTATTTCGGTTTTGTCACCAAGGGCAAAATTCGCTTAATCTCAAAAAAAACTAGAAAACAGGTCTGGTTAAAGAATTTTCCTTTTCCCCGCTCCTCAAGGCAACGCTGCACCCGTTCGGTGTTCTGTTCTTCAGCCACCATCTTCAGATGGAAACGGATACCGGCATAACCTTTCCCCTGTTCAATAAACATATATGAAGCATAGGGGTTGGTTTGCAAATTAGCATGGCTGAGATGATCCAGCATAATAAAGCCGATGCGCCCATCATCAAAAAAACGTGGTCTGGCATATAGCGCAGAATTTACCTGCCCATTGCCATCAGATGTTGACAGAATCGAGGTACCAGTGGTGGTTTGGAAATAATCTGCTAATTGTGAAGGTTCCATCTTTTACTCCTAATTATTGATAAGTTTTGCGTCGAAGTTGGTGTTAAAATCGCGAAGATAGCCAATGGTTTTCGCGTAACACTGCCACAAAAATTCAGCGTAAAAAATGATCCAAATCAAAAATCCACATATTGTGCCCTTCCTTAAATCCACCGCTACTAGTGCTCATATTTGCCAAAAGACTACTAAACAAACTTTCTGTTAAGTTCCGCAATCTGTTGTTGGCTCGGCTACAGAATCTATAAAAAAAAACACTGCGAACTTTATACAGCCATAGCGATACTGCTTGAAAAACAGATCATTTAGTCTATATTGGAGGTCATGAATGTGAATTACAATTCACTCAAAATAAAGCCGCCAACACTACAGCTAGCAAAAAATATTGGAGGTAAACAAAGCGTAGTAACTAACTGCCACCACCATCTTCTGCATATTTTTGGAGGTTCATCCAAGCGATGATTTTTTTCAGTAAATTAAGCGATGGCCAACTGGACATTAAAACAACAAACTTAGCGGGCAAACTCTACCTAGTCATAGTTAAAAAATAACCTTTTTTTTACCAATTAAGTGAATGGTAATTCACTTAATTGTTGTTAAGCTCACTGATATGCACTGCAAGTTTCAAGGTAAAAGATTTCTTATCAATGGGGCTAAGAAATCCGACCACCTTTTCAGCAATGGAGGCAAGTTATGCAACGAGTAATTCAATCTATTCTGGCCGGAGTGTGCTGCACACTACTGATGGCGGGGATGAGCTGGGCAGAAGATGTCTGTATTGACTGCCACAGCACTATTTCGCCGGGGCAAGTCAAGGACTGGCAAGCTAGCAAACATGCAGAAATGGGCATATCTTGCGACACCTGCCACGGCGATGAGCACAAAAGTGCAACTGACTACAAAAAAGCTATACTCCCAGACGAAAAGGTCTGCGCTCAATGTCACGAGGAGCAGTTCACCTCGTTCTCCCACGGTAAACACAATTATGGCTGGACGGTTCTTAACGCTATTCCAGCCACCCATTATGCGCCCGATGAACTCATAGAAGGTGGCCGCGGTTGTGGTGGTTGCCACAACATGGGCATTAAAACCGAGGCACAAATCGCAGATCAGCGGGCCAAGGGTTATCGCTATCAGAATAACTCATGCGATGAATGTCACACCCGCCACAGCTTTTCTAAAAAAGAGGCGCAAAACCCTGTTGCCTGCCAACAATGCCATATGGGTTATGACCATCCCCAGTGGGAGATGTGGTCTAGCTCCAAGCATGGATCCCGCTACTTTGCCCAAAAAGACGGCGATCTGCCCGCCAGCGCTGCAGTACCAACCTGCCAAACCTGTCACCTGCCGAACGGCACCCATGAAAACCATACCGCATGGGGATTCCTTGGCGTGCGCCTGCCACTACCGGAAGATCCTCAAGCTGCAGCAGACCGGGTAACCATCTTAAAGGCACTGGGTGTTCTCCACCCTGAAACCGGTGCGACAACCGCTATTTTCGAAGCGGTAAAAGCTGTTGATCTCGCCCGTCTGGATCAAGCCTCATGGCAAAAAGAGCGCGATAAAATGCTCAACACCTGTACCCAATGTCACTCCTACGCTTACGCTAAGGAACAGCTGGACATGGGCGATGCCATGTTGACCAAGGCGGATCGCCTGATGGCTGAGGCTATTGAAACCGTAGCGGCGCTATATAAGGAAGGCATTATTCAAAAGCCGGAAGGATATCCATACAATTATCCATTTATTTTAGCCTTAATGCATACTAACGGCGCTAATTGGGATCAAAACTTGGATGGTCTCTCCTACATTGACCAAGTTTTGCTCCAGATGTATTTCAAGCATCGGATGCGGGCGTATCAAGCATTCTTCCACGTCAACCCTGATTACGCTTACTGGTACGGGTGGAATATGATGACCCAGGATCTTGGCGAGATTAAACATTTAGCCAAAACTATGCGCGCGACTCACGCAAAATAAAATTTATCTACTCTCAGGCCGTTCTTTGGTCAGAACGGCCTGAGTTCTTTACCCACAGACAAAGCGACCTTCCACCTAATTATATTTCTAAAGTTGCACAGAGTGAAACACGGGGCTAAATACCAAGAGATTGGTGCATAAGTCCACCACAACAGAGGGAGGAGATTAAAATGGCGAAAACACCATGGGTTGATCAAGAGGAGTGCATTGGTTGTGAACTCTGCGTCAGCAATTGTCCAGAAGTTTTCCGCATGGAAGACTCAGGCAAAGCTCAGTGCTATGCCCCTGAAGGAGCTCCTGAAGAGACAATTCAGAGCGAAGCGATAGATACTTGTCCCGTCTCATGTATTCATTGGCGTGATGAATAATCACCATAAAGTTGCCATGTTGATTTCATGCCTAAGTGGGGGAGGAGGTGCGTCAGATTAAGATAGCTCCTGTTGAAACAAGAAAGTTGCAAGAGGTACCAACTTTGTACTGAGAGGAGGTGTTTGCATGAAAAGATGGATGAAAGCCGTACTATTGGTGGCTGCCGGGGTAATCCTGGGTGTGCCACTTATGAGTATGGGTTATTACACCATGGTACGGACTTCGACACCGCAGTTTTGCGCGCTCTGCCACGAGATTCAGCCTGCCTACCGTGATTGGAAAACCTCCAGCCACGGTTTCAATAAACAAGGGGTAGTTGCCGACTGCATGGATTGCCATCTTCCGGCCCCGCACGATACTTTTGATTTTTTCTATGCCAAGGCTTACCACGGTCTAAAAGATGTCATGGCGCATATTTTCCTGGAGGATTACGATCGCGCCAAGAACCGCGAACATGCCTACGCGGATATCAAAAATAAACAGTGCATGAAGTGTCATCGCAATCTGCTCTATCTACCAGATAAGCGCGGCGCCATGCTAGCGCATCGCACGGTTATTTATGCCCGCGAAAACTATGAAAAAAAATGTACCGACTGCCATCGCAATTTGGTGCATAAGCCAAAACCAAGTTTCCACTATTCACCAAAACTTTAAACCATTGAGATCAGAAAGATTTATCGATACCAGGGGTTCACTTTAAAACAAGGAAAGGAATTGGTTATGAAAAGATCTCATTTTTTAACTGCCACTGTCATCCTAAGTTTTTTATTGGCTGGCACAGCACTGGCTGCCAACCAGATTAAGCTAAAAGATTTCCGCCTAGAGCGGAGCATGTCGAAGCAGGCGCAGGCCTGCCTTGAGTGCCATAAGCAAGAGCATCCGGGAATATTTTCCGATTGGGCTGAAAGCCGTCACGCCAACGCCAACATCACCTGTATCGATTGCCATTTAGCCGATGAAACCGATCTAGATGTTAGCCTCACCCACTATAAACAATATCAACGCAGCGACAATAAGTGGGGCAAAGCTGAATACCGCGTACCGGTCACTGAGGTCGTTACCCCGAAAGACTGTTCACGTTGTCACCCCGATGAGGTCACAGAATATAACCGCAGTAAACATGCCAACACCTTGGAAATCATCTGGAAGATCGACCCGTGGATGAACGATGGCATGAACTCCGAAACAGAACGCCAATCGGGGTGTTACTACTGCCACGGCACCGTGCTGGAGATGGATGAAGATGGCAAAATCTCTTCTGATACCTGGCCAAATGTCGGCGTTGGGCGCATCAATCTCGATGGCAGCAAAGGCAGTTGCACTAGCTGCCACACCCGCCACCGCTTTTCTGTTGCCGAAGCGCGCAAACCAGAAGCCTGTGGTCAATGCCATTTAGGACCAGATCATCCACAGACCGAAATCTTCACCGAATCTAAACATGGGGATATTTACGCAAGCTACGGCCAGGACTACAACTGGAATGCGGCACCGGGCACCTGGACCGCTGGCATTGACTACCGCGCACCTACTTGTGCCTCCTGCCATATGAGCGGTGCTGGCGACCAAATCACCACCCATGATGTCACCGAACGGCTGAGCTGGGAGCTGCAAGCACCACTGACAATTCGTCCTGAAGATTTCAAAGCCTGGCCGGCACAGAGCAACTGGTCGACCGAGCGCGATAAAATGAAAAATATCTGCAAACAGTGTCATGCTAAAAACTGGATCGAAAATCACTATGTTAAACTCGACAAAGTGGTTCAGGAATATAACGATGTCTATTATAAACCTGCCAGAACGATGCTCGACCTGCTCTATGAAAAAGGTTTGCTGGATAAGACGAAATATTTTGACGAAAAGTTAGAGGTGGAATTTTATGCCCTATGGCACTACGAAGGTCGCCGTGCCCGCATGGGTACAGCTATGATGGCCCCAGACTATGCATGGTGGCATGGATTCTATGAATGCAAACACAGCTATAACAAATTCATGGAAGAGGCGCGTGGCATGATAGAGAGTGGCGAAAAAGCCTATATCTACAAAGATTTCCCTAATGCCACCGGCGACACCACAAAACCAGCGGTTATTTTTGGAGAAAAATAACCAGAGGTAAAGGGTTCACACTGCGATAAAAAGCCCCAACCATTTGGGGACGCTAAAGTTTGAGCTAGTGCGAATCATGCTGCCAGCTCAATAGGACAACAAGAGGCCTGGTCGATAAGATCAGGCCTCTTCGTTATGTGCCCTACTCAAGTGAAGAGCCGGCGCGCTTACTCCCGCAAGAGATGCCATCAAAATACCCTAGACGGGGTATGGGGAAATAACGGCAAGTTAGCCAAGAGAAGTTATACGGCCAATTTGCTCAACAGTCGCGTCTTTACTTGGATCACAATTTTAGGATGTAAACCACCGGATTAGGTGCGCTAAACTGCGTACAGAGACAACAATATTTAAAAACCATTTATTGCAGAAATTTTAAACATTATGCTTGAAAAAAACGGGAAGTTGTTTAAGCTTCTGGGCATGGAAGTGAATCAAAGTTCACCTGAAAATTATCAGTCGGCAAAACGTATGGATACTCAAATGAGGCGCGAACAAATTGCGGCTGCGGCTTTAAGCTTAATTGGCCAGGCCGGGCTGGAGGGGCTCAGCATTGTGGGGATTGCCACCGAGGTTGGCCTTGTTCCTTCCGCTATTTATCGCCATTTTTCCGGCAAGGCCGCCATTATTGATGCGGTCAATGAGCTAATTAGTGAGCGCCTGCTTGGCATTGTCCGCCACGTCTGCGATGAGGAGACAGATCCCATTGCTCAGCTACGCATGTTGCTGACGCTCCATATCAACCTGATCAAAACCAACAACGGTATCCCACGCTATATTTTTTCTAGCGAAGTTGCTACCGACTCTAGCGGCAGAAATCACCAACTCTATACGACAGTGCAACGCTACCTCGAAAAAGTTGCAGCAATCATAAGGGTTGGTCAGCACACAGGACGGATTCGCCCTGAACTAGAGGCAAATATCCTCGCATATATGTTTCTCGGGCTACTCCAGCCAGCAATTTTTCTTAACCACTTAAGTGATGGGCAGTTTGACATTGAAACGGAAACGCAACGTGCGTGGCAGGTTTTTAGTCAATCCATCCTTGCAACAGCAGATTAGCCTACGCTTCGTGGCAAGCTGACCAGTTATTGGGTACAAAAAAGCAGTAATGGCCACTTAATCTTGGTAAGAAATTTTAAGCAAAGGAGAATTTTATGAACCCACGCAAGATAAAAGACAATATTTACTGGATGGGTTATATCGATTGGGATGCACGTCTCTTTGATGAGCTAATCCCCCTGCCAGACGGAACAAGTTATAACGCCTATCTTATTGCTGGTAGTGAGAAGACCGTTTTGATTGACACCGTTGAACCGCAGTTTTTTTCCGAACTTGAAGCCCAACTTAAGGATGTTGCTAAACTCGACTATTTAGTCTCACTACATGCAGAGCAAGATCACTCGGGGAGCATTCCACGTGTTCTGGCTAAATATCCCAATGCCAAACTAGTAACCACCCCCAAGGCCAAAGGGATACTCTTGGATATTCTCGATATATCCGCAGACGCCATCATCACTGTTGCCGACGGAGAAACTCTCAGCCTCGGCGATAAGACACTCGAGTTCATCTATACCCCATGGGTACACTGGCCAGAAACCATGGTGGCCTATCTGCAAGAAGATAAGATACTCTTCAGTTGCGACTTTTTCGGTTCCCACATTGCAACGACATACCTCTTCGGTAGTGACGAGGCACGCGTTTACGAAGCGGCAAAACGTTACTACGCAGAGGTCATGATGCCCTTTGGTAATACCATAAAAAAACATCTGCAGAAACTTGCACCCTACGCAATTGACATCATAGCGCCCAGCCACGGCCCTCTGCATAAAAGACCATCTTTTATCATAGATGCTCATACAGACTGGGTCGCTGGAGCGCTGAAAAATGTGGTCATTCTGCCCTACGTTTCCATGCATAACAGCACGAAAACAATGGTAGATCATCTCGCCGCCATGCTTAGCGACCGGGGAGTGCGCGTCGAGTTATTTAATTTATCGGTTACCGATATTGGCAAACTGGCCATAGCTCTAGTTGATGCGGGCACAATCGTCATTGGCACTCCAACGGTGCTTGCTGGCCCCCATCCCGCAGCGGCCTACTGTGCTTTTTTAGCGAACGCCTTACGCCCAAGAACCAAATATTTATCCATTATCGGCTCCTACGGTTGGGGAGGTAAAACAGTAGAGACTTTAGCCGGAACGATTCCCAACCTTAAAGTAGAAATAATTGAGCCGATATTGATAAAAGGTTTTCCCACCGAGCAAGACCTCCAATCCCTTGAGTCTTTGGCGCAGACCATCGCAGAGAAACATAAAGAGCAGGGTTTTATCTAACCTGCACACAGTTTTTCCCAGCGTAATGGTATTGTTACTGGTGCCCAGTTGGGCATAACAAGAGGAAACTATATGTTGTTGTATCGTGATTTAAAAGCGGACTACCAATTTACCGAGGAAGAGGCGCTGATTTTACATAAGCTACAACCGCGCATGGAAAAACTTGCCGAGAAGTTTATCAGTGAATTTTACGACTACATCTGGGGCTTTGGCAAAACTGCGCAATTTTTAAAAAATAAAAGCATCATCACGCACCATCGGGTAAAAATAAAGGAGTGGTTTCTCAATCTATTTTGTGGCGACTATGATCTAACCTATTTCACTAATCTGTACAAAATAGGTGAAATTCACGTAAAGATTGGTCTGCCAACCCACTATGTCAACTCGGCATTCACCTTTGTAAGAACCTTTATCGCGCAAAACTCTGCCGACGACCTCAGCAACAACCACCAGCGCATTGCCGAGCTTGCGGCTATCGAAAAGATAATAGATATGAACCTTGATGTGCTAACTAGTTCCTACAGGGAAGAAGAGCTAGGTAAGTTTTTATCGCTATCTAGCGTTGAAAAAACTATTTTAATCGGCTTGAAAAAGTTCAACTCCTACATAAATCTTTTTTTAGCCGTGGCTCTGGCATTTGTGGCAATTTTCTCCATTAGCCTGTTTGGCTATGACATCTATCTCCTCTTCTATTCTGACATAGGGGTAGAAAAGGGAATTTTGACCATCCTCGGCAGCTTGCTGGTGCTGTGGGCTGCAATTGAGTTGATTCATGAGGAGATAAAACATCTGCAGGGAAAAACTTTCGCCATCGGTACCTTTATTATGCTGGCTATGGCGGCGCTTATTCGCAAAGTACTGATCTACTCTTTATCTGCAGAAAAGGCTCACGAGCTCATAGTTATCGGCGGGGTAATCGTTGCGCTCGCCGCCGCTTACTGGCTCATCGGCGGGCAGGATAAGAAAAGTACACACTAAATTTGCCGCAGCTACTCTCTCAACCAGATAGAGATCAAATAGTGCCCCTCAACTTTCACAGCGAAAGGACATTGACCATGGATACTAAGACTGAACAGTATATTCACGCCATGATTTGCGACCAAGCGCCAGATGCCATCTTGTATGCTGATCGCGCTGGGAATATCCAGCTATGGAACCGAGGAGCTGAGATGATTTTTGGTTTCACCAAGGAGGAAGCCATCGGCCAGCCCCTTGATCTGATCATCCCAGAAAAACTGCGGCCAAGACATAACGATGGCTACAACAGAGTCATGGCTGAGGGCACCAGCAAGTACGGTAACGACCTCCTCTCGGTTCCTGCTTTGCACAAAGATGGGCACTCGTTGTTCAGCGATTTCTCGATCATTATGATTAAAGATGCCAACGGCGCGATGCAGGGTGTTGCTGCGATAATGCGCGATTCAAGCGCGCAAAAAGCCAAAGAAAAAGAGCTAAAAAACCGCATTAAACAGCTCGAAGCTAGCCCAGAATAGTAGCGGCGGCAAAGCAAAAACAGGAATATTAAGGATAGATACAGAGGGATGCCCAGCAGTTGAGCATCCCTCTTAAGTTTTGCGCTAAGCGCTAGAGTGGCATAAGTAGCTACTCTGGCAATTGTGCAGCTAAGCTATGGCTACCGCCACCCAAGGATTGAAACAAAATTGCGCTATCGCTCAGGCGCTGCGCCTGCGCCTCAAGCACGTCAATACGTGTGCGTTGAGCTTGCTGCTGCGCGATAAGCAGTTGAACATAACTGGCCGCCCCCAAGCTATATTCGCGCCGCACAGAATCCAGTGATTCCTGCGCTGCCGCATTTGCAGCCGATAGTGCTGCCAGCCAGTGTGCATCATTCTCCAGCGAACGCAACACATCAGCCACTTGACGTAACGCTTCCAGCACGGTCGTTTGATAATTGGCCGCCGCCGCATCAAAGGCAGCTAAAGCCGCCCGTTTTTGCGCCGGCAACCCTGGGTCAAAGAGCGGTTGGGTCAGCTGGCCAACTAAGCTCCACACCGCCGAACCACTACCGAACAATTCAGCCGCCGTCAAAGCTTGCGAACCGAGGTTAGCTCCAATATTTATCTGCGGATACAGATTGGCGATAGCCACACCATACTGCGCATTGGCAACATGCAGCAGCGCTTCAGCCGCTTGAATATCGGGACGTACACGCACCAGTGCGGAGGGAACTATCAACGGCACCTGGGCCGGCAGCGTGAAATCTTCCAGCTTAAAGGTTGGCATCCCGCCCGCGCCTGGTGCCCGCCCCGCCAGCACCGCCAGCAGGTGTTCGCTGTGCTGAAACTGATTGCGCAACAGTGCAATAGCGCCACGTGTTTGTTCTACCTGCGTCTGCACAGCAAACACTTCATTAGGAGCGGCCTGACCAAGGCGCACCCGCTCTCTTAGCGACTCCAGTTGCTCTTCCTGAGAGTGGAGAATTGCCTGCGTAGCCTGCATCTGTGTCGCAATCTTAGCTTGATTGATGGCACTATTGACGATAGTGCTTACCAGGGTCAATTGCTCCCCCTGCAGTTGGTAGAACTGATAATCACTGTTCGCCGCCAGAGCCTCAAGGGCGCGGCGATTGCTGCCGGTCAAATCAAAATTGTAGTTCACGCCTAGGCTGGCGTTAAAAAGATCAAAATCCCGCGCATCATCGCTTAAGCCAGAGGAGTTGGGATTAAAGCGCTGGCGTTGGCTACTGAGATTAACTTCAGCGCGCGGATAGAGTGTGGAACCCGCACGGGCAGCGTAACCCTCTTGCGCCTGCCGCAAAGTAGCTTGTGCCGCCGCTAAGGTTGGACTGGCCTGTAAAGCAGCGTCGATCAAATTATCCAGTTTGCTTGAGCCAAACTCGCGCCACCACAGGGGATTGACCACAGCCCCATGAACAACCTGTTGCGTCTCGCCTAGAGCTGGCGGCGCGGCGGTCAATGCCGTTGCAGTATAGCTCTGTACTTCGGGAGCAGCTGGACGCGTAAAATCTGGGCCTAAGGCACAGCCAGCCAGCATGGTAAGCATAATAACCGGAGCAGTAATTTTGTATAGATGATTGTTCATCGCCATCTCTCGTCTTATGAGTGTGCACTTCATGCAAAACTGCGTCCTTCGCCCGCCTCTTCGTAGGTCACTCCATCGCGGATATGATAGATCCGTTTAAAGGTCGGAATAATCTTTTCGTCATGGGTGACGACGATAATAGCGGTCTCAAACTTGTGGGCCATTTCATTTAAAATCCTAATTACCGCTAAGGCGCGCTCACTATCCAATGGCGCAGTCGGTTCATCGGCGAGAATCACCGGCGGACGATTTACCAAACCACGCGCAATAGCCACCCGCTGTTGTTCGCCACCGGATAGTTGCGCGGGCATGGCCTTTGCGCGATGCTCTATATCCAGCGCTTGCAGCAAAGCCATAGCCTGTTGACGTGCCTGCGCATTTGGCGTGCCCGCCAACATAGGCAGCAGAGCCACATTGTCGGTAACATCAAGAAACGGTATAAGATAGGGCGCCTGAAAGATAAACCCAATCCGGTCGCGGCGCAGAGCGCGCAAATCCTTCACCTGCCAGCCATCGGCATAGATCACTTGATCGCCAAGAGTCATCCGCCCTGCTGACGGCTCGATCACCGCCCCAAGACATTTGAGCAGCGTGCTTTTACCCGATCCCGACGGCCCGACCAGACCGACGACCTCACCCGCAGCCACCTGCATATCTACCCCTTTAAGAGCGTCAACGACAGTATCACCGCGACCGTAGCTCTTCTTGAGCCCTTCAATAAGTATCCCGTGGCTCGCCATATCAACCTCCAACAGCTTCGGCCGGATCGACTTTCAGTGCGGCGCGAATTGCAATAATACTTGAGAAAATACAAATAATTATCACTGCAAATAGACCAAAAACAGAGTCGAGCGGCTCCAGCAGCACATATTTAGGAAAGATCGGTGCCATCAGCAGCGTTGCGGTGATTTTACCCACGATAAAGCCGATAAGCCCCAAAGCTATTGCCTGTTGCATAATCAGCCCAGCAATGGTGCGATTTTTGGTGCCAATCAGTTTCAGCACGGCAATCTCACGGATCTTACCCAGAGTAAGGGTGTAGATGATAAAAGCCACAATGGCCGCACTAACTATGGAGAGGATAACCAAAAACATGCCAATCTGCTTAGCCGAGGTGGCTATCAGCTTGCCGATAAGGATCTCCTCCATCTGGCTGCGGGTGTAGACAGTTAAGCGTTTCCAGCGCCGGATCGCCTCAGCCACCTCGTCGGCGCTATGGATGCTATCTATCTGCACCAGCACCGCATTTACATAGGTATTGGTACTTTGCGAAGCGATAACCGCCTCCAGCAGCCCGGGAACCTGAGGACGATTGAAGGCCGGATTGGCGCTAGTGCGCCGGCGCTGTTGTAAAATGGCATCGTTATCCTTAAGAAACTGCGCCTCTTGAGCATCCTTTAGCGGGATAAAAACCATGGGGTCACCACCAGAAGAGACCATGCGCCGCGTTAAACCAACTACGCTGTAGTGGTTGCGGCGAATTTGGATGCTATCTCCAATTTTAAAACCGGTGGCTACATCAGCAACGGCCTCATAATGGCCACGGGTAATCTGCCGCCCCGCGACAAGATACGGCGGCCACCCAGGCGTACCAGCAGCGCCCGCAGTGATCCCAGTCACCATGGCGCGCACATCGCGCTCGCCCTGACGCACCTGCATCGTCAGATAGGTGACATTGGCCACCCGTTCGACGCCAGGCATATTTCTTATCCCGCGCCAGAGATCATCATAAATACTTGAAGATTCGGCGTATGGCCCCAAGGTGTTCTGCTGCACCACCCACAGATCGGCACCGCTATTGTCGAGCAAAGCCTTACCATCATCCACCAACCCACGATAGATACCCGCCATAGACAGAGTTACCCCAATTAGCAGCCCAAGCCCCAAACCGGTAAAGACAAACTTACCCCAAGCGTGCATGATATCGCGACCAGCCAGGCTGATCATGACTTTGCTCCGAGCAAGCTATCGACGACATGAATACGACTGCTAGCACTCAATGCCTTAGTGCTATAGACAATGATTTCCGCGCCGATATCAACTCCGTCCAGTACCTGAACATAACCATCCAGATCGCTAGCGCCCAGGGTAACTGCGGCAAAATGTAGCTCACCATTTTGCCGCTGCCACACCCCCAGTTTACCCCCTACATGCTTAATAGCCGCATTGGGAATAACTGGCCCAGCTGGGAGCTCAGGTAACATAACCGTCACCTCGGTTAACTCGCCAATGGCTGGCAATGGTGCAGGAATCTGGTCAAACACCACCTTGGCCAACATCTCCTCCGTCACCGCATCTGCTAAGGGTTCCACCCTTAATACCCGCCCGGGATGCCTACTCTGCTGTGAACGCAGCACAATCTGCGCCGCAAGATCGGCCTTAAGCCCCTGCGCATGCGTTTGATCAAAGCGCACATCTATCCATAAACTCTGTGGATTGATCATCTCTAGTACGGCCTGACCTGCGACAATCGTTGTTCCAGGATCAGCGTTACGCGCGGTAATCAAGCCATCAACCGCAGCTACCAGAGCCAAATTATTGCGCTGTTCCTTTAGCGCGGCCAGTTCAGCATCTATTTGGGCAACAGCGCTGTGTGCCGCACTTAGAGTAGTCCGCGCTATCTGCAACTCAAACTTTTTGGTAGCCACAATCTCTTCACTAGTTGATTTAGCCCCGAGCAAATCGGCATAGCGCTGCGCCTGGGTTTGCGCATAATCAAGGCGCGCCTGCGCCTCATCCAACTGGGCCACAGCACGTTTTTGCGCTGACTGCTGCGCACGAATTCTCTCATCTAAATCTACCGGATCCATACCGCCAAGAATCTGGCCAGCTTTGACTTGATCGCCAACATGGACATTTAAAAATGCTATCCGTCCTGCTACCGTGGGGCCAATCTTGTAGCTATAGCGCACATCAACCGTGCCAATGCCAAAAAGTGCTGGTGAGATGGCACGACTGCTAACTTGCGTTAGGGTCACGGGTACCGGAGCTAGCGGGCCAGAACGCAGGGAGACATAGATAAAAAGTGCCAGCAGAGGTAGCAAAACAACTACCAGTGCTAAAGTGCGTGTCTGCAGGGGAAAGCGTTTCATAGCGTACTCCTAATTCCACGGCAATAGATTGCAAAAACTAGCTGTGCATCCTCGCGCAGGTGGCCAACACTGCCTGCTAAGAGTGATTGCATCACCAACCCTTGAATTGAACCAATAAAAAGATTGCTCGCGGCACGAATATCCACATGCACAGCAATCTCACCGCAGCGTTTGCCCTCCTCAAGCTGGTGCTGCAACCGCTCACTATAGAGGCGAATAAGGGTACGCACTGCCAGCTTGGGCGCGGTCTCCTCTGCGCTCTGCAACTCACCAAACAGCATACGCGGCACGCCGGGGTGCTCAGCCACAAACTCCACATGCGCCATAAACATAGCCTCTAAACACGCCAGCGGAGAGCTGGCCTTTTGCACCGCCTTATCCACCCGCGCCAGCAAGCGCTCGGCCACCCACTCCATAACAGCCTGCAGCAGAGCCGCCTTGTTGGGAAAATGTCTAAACAACGCACCCTGAGTCAACCCCATGCGCTTAGCTATCGCAGCCGTAGTGATGTCGTTGGGGTTGCTCTCTGCCGCTAATTCAACCACGGTCTCAACGGTTACGCGCCGCCGCTCTTGTGCCGGAAGATATTTTGTCTGTTCGTCCATATAAACTCCAAAAGATAGTAATTGATTACTATCTTTACTACGTATTACTATTTTGTCAATATCAATTATTAGCTTTTTTCTTATTTGTAGAGGTGGTGTTTTGTTTTTTTAAACTGGGATGAGTGGAATGTGATCAATTTTTATCGGTAGGATAATAACCATCATTGTCTAAATAATCCGGTGCCACTCATTGCGCTCGGCTGCGACAAAGAGGGCCTCGAATAATAGGTAGGGCGGGCATTGCCCGCCGCCATCTAAAACAACCATAAAACCTGTCGGGCATTGCCCGGCCTACCCTCTGGTAACCACCGACTCTCAGTAAAAGCAAATACATCTTCGCATTAATAACTACCACTACAGCAACAAAGCAGCACCATCCGCTGCCCTTAAAAGGGTAGCGGTACGCCAACTTTGGCAAGTGTCACATGGCATGTTACTCAACAAAAAATCGAATATGCCGTCCGCAGGACGACCTTAAAGCCATTTTTGCTTACTTTTTGGGGCTTAGCAAAAAGTACGTCGCCAGCCGGGGCGAAACCCGGCGGTGTTGATTGTGAATTTGATTGTCGAATTAATGCTTGAGGAATGTAATTAACTCTGTTCGGTCAGATAATAACACTCAGCGGCTAAAGTAACCCGGTGTCGCGCCACCGGACTGCGCCATCCTTTTAGAATCATCCAAAAGGATGCAAAACATGACCCGCAAGTTGTCTTGTCCTTCGGATTCCCTCCCTCCACTCGCTTACCCCGAGAAGCCCGTAAAAACTCGCTGCGCTCAGACATTTACGGGCAACCTTCTCGGTGACGCTCATTGCGTTCGGCGGCGACAAAGAGGGGGGAGAAGCTGAGACCACCAACCCCAGGGCAAAAGCTAAAACCGTTTCGTATTAATTACTACCACTAAGGCAACAAAGTAGCACCATCCGCTACCCTTAAAAGGGTGGCGGTACGCCAAACTTGGCAAATGATGAATAGAATATTATCCAACAAATAACAGAATATGCCGTCCGCAGGACGACCTTAAAGCCATTTTTGCTTACTTTTTGAGGCTTAGCAAAAAGTACGTCGCCTGCCGGGGCGAAACCCGGCGGTGTTGATCTCGGTTGTGATTGTATGATTATAATTGTGGAATGTGATCAATTTTTATCAGGCGGATAATAACCATCATTAGCTAATCCAACCCAGCGTAACGCCACCGGACAGCCCACTCTGCACAAGCCGCTTAAATGCACGAATCGGCTCCCCTCCCCATAGGAAAAAGAGCCGACCCCTATTTCATTCAGCGCAGTGAATAGATACGCACCATACAACCGCGACATAACTGGTTCAATTTTGTGACGGAACCTTTACCTCCATTTCGGGAAGATGGGGCAACCGCTTAGTCCCGCGATCTTGTAAATACTTCTCAAGGTGCAGATCAATAGTTACAGCAACAACAACCCCAGCCTCAGCCAGCGCACGGCGCAACAGGGTTTCCGCTTTCTGTGCCGCAGCCAAGCCATCATGCAACACCCGCAGCGCCTCGGCTGGATTATGGAACCCCATGGAGTTTTCACTTTGGATAAACATCAGGCGATAAAAGGCTTCGATATAATTCTCTTTGGCCGCAGCATAAAGTTGCTCTGGCACCACTTTTCCGTTGGCTTGAGCCTGGTGGGTGATCTCAAACAGCTTGGCAACAGTGGCAGTTACCTGACCGGTGTTAATCATTAAAGCTGCGACCTCATCTTGAATAGCATAAACCTGAGCCCGTAACTGTTCTGGCTCTTCGGCGTGGCACTGGGCGCAAGCGACAAGATCATTTTTCAACGGACTCATAACACGATGGTCAGAGACCCCGTTCTCATCCGCGGGCATGTGGCAATCGGCACAGGTTGCTCCCTGTTGCCAGTGCAGGCTGTCGTTGGAAAATAGTTCAAATTCGGGGTGGCGTATGAAACCGAGTTTAAAGCCAGTTACCGCTTGCGTCCACTCATTGAGTTCGGGATGGTTACGAATGTGGCTGATGATATTTTCTACTCTTATCGCTCCCCATTTACTATCTTGCCAGGGGAATGAGACATCGACGGGAACTTTATTTTCATCTTTAGCGATATTGTAGCTGACATGACACTGCGCACACACCAGCGAGCGCATGGCCTGATTGTCGCGCTGCTCAGTACTAAAGCCTAAGGCGGCGAGTGCCTTACCGAGGGTAAACTCGCGTTTAACCTCCAACTGCACATCATCCCGACTGTGATGACAATCGCTACACCCCACACCGCGCATCTTGTCCGGCTCGGGAATCGCGGCGCGCACATCCTCAAATGAACCACTGAAGTATTCGGCACCTAACTCCTGCTGCAATTGCTGGGCATAGGGCGTTTTACAGCTCAAACAGGTGCCACCACTTTTCAAGCGCACCGGCTCTATCTCCAATTGATCGTGAATCATATAACCGTGGCCGCGTGGCTCGGAAAATTCCAGCCCGTAACCGGAGCCGTTGAGCAGTAGAGCCAGATAGGGAAATTCATTGAGCCTGCTATAGATAGTACCGTCAGCATCAAAACCTTTTTTATAGCGACTCTTACCCACCGGTGTCGGCTCAATGGTTTTCTTCCACGACGCATACTCCTGCGGATATTGCTCTTGCCACAGCTCGGGATTAGCCTCCGCTAGCTGCTCAACTATACTTTGGCGCACGGCAACTTTACGCTGTTCAAAGCTGAAGACCCAACGACCAGCTAGTGTGCATAAACAAATTACACCTATGACCACGACCAATTTTGTTTTGTTTGCCATCAATAAGATACCTTTCGTTTTTAGGATGAAGAGGTAGATAGTTAATAGATGCTGCACGACGCACAGATGGTGCGCCAGCGCAGATTCAACCACGCGATGCAGCCAGCGCAATTTCATCAATCGCAGCAGAGCAACGACTATGCCAAGCCATGCTAAGGGGAATAACTGGGAGGATTACTGAAAGGTAGAGTGCAGAGGGACACGAACGCTAGGCTAAATGTTACATAAAGGTAACATTTAGCCGAATAATGTTACCTTTACTGCCACTTGGCCATTTTATCCCACAGGGTTTTACGTGAGATACCTAAGCGCTGCGCTGCGACCCCCTTGCGTCCCTGAGCTAAGGCGAGTTCATCTTCAATCAATGACCGCTCCAGCAGTTTCATCTTTTCGGCCAGGGGCGCATTCGGTACGGAATCAATAACCGCGCTACAGGGTGTGCTGAGATTGCTGGCCACGATCTCCTGTGGCAACGCCTCCAGAGAGAGAAGATCGCTACTACAGAGGGCAACCGAGCGTTCCATCAGATTTTGCAGCTCACGAATATTCCCCGGATAGCTATAGGCCTGCAATGCGCGCTGCACAGCGCTGGGAATTGGGCGCATTTTTTTATCCATTTGCCGAGCAAACTTATGCATAAAATGTTCAGCCAGCGGCACAATATCCGCGCTGCGTTCGCGCAATGGCGGCACATGAATGGGGATAACATGCAACCGATAGAACAGATCTTCGCGAAAGCGCCCGGCGGCGATTTCATGCTGTAAATTGCGATTGGTGGCCGCGATAATGCGCACATTGACACGAATCTCTTTATTCCCCCCCACGCGTTCGACGATGCGCTCTTGCAAAACACGCAGCAATTTTATCTGCGCCGGCAGGGGCATATCGCCAATTTCATCGAGAAAAATAGTGCCGTGATCAGCCTGTTCAAACTTTCCGGCACGAGCACGATCAGCTCCAGTAAAGGCCCCCTTCTCATGGCCAAACAACTCGGCTTCGATCAAATTTTCCGGCAGCGCCGCGCAGTTTATTTTTACAAATGGCCGACTACAACGTGGGCTTTGCGCGTGCAGAGCTGCAGCAACCAGCTCCTTACCGGTGCCACTCTCACCAGTGATCAATACAGTTGAACCCAGCTGCGCCGTTGCCGCAATTGTGGCAAATATTTTAGTCATTTGCGGGCTAGTGCCAATCATCCCCGCCGTCGTATCATCAGCTGTGAGCTTTTGCAGCAACTGCTGATTCTGCTCTTTAAGCTGTTTTTTTTCAGTCACATCGCGGCTCACCATCAGGGTGCCGACATACTCGGCATTCTCATCCCGAATGGGGTAATAGCTGTTTTCAAAATAGTGGTCATGAATATGGATAGTGCGCACTGAGGAGGATAGTTCGCCCGCCTTAAACTTGTTCAACATCACCCCAAGGCGCTCTGCCGCGCGCGGAGGATGGCTCTCCAGCAGATTGCGCCCCAAGTAATCATCGGCCTTAATGTCACGAATCGCCTCGGCGGCGGCATTAACAAAGCAGATTTGATCGCTCTCGTCGGCAAAGACAATGCCCTCGCCCATCTTCTCCAGCATGACCCGAAACATATCTACACCTGGCACTGCGCTTAGATCCATAATTTATCTCCTGAATAGATGTTACCATTTTGTAACATCTATTCAGCTACAACACAACATTTCCCTAGTTATCTACCAAGCACAGAGTTTAACCAGCCAGAGTAACCTCAGCCCGGTAATCAAGTTTAAACGCAGGGGAAATGGCCGATTCACAGGGGTTATCCGCATCTAGTATGTTAAACAAGAGCGGATATCCACTAGATGGGTACAGATATTGCTGAGGACAGTTGTGGTTGGTTACAATGTTAATTTTATACGAGGAGTTGTGCATGCTAACAGATGCCAAAAAATATTTAGTCGTAGTGCAGTGCCATATAGTGCAGGAGCGCTGTAGCGGTTTTCACTGCGAAAAAGCCTTTCACGATCGGACTGGAGGATTTGCCCGCTACGCCGATAATCATGATCTGCGCATGTTGACGCTCACCTGCGGTGGTTGCTGCGGACGCGCCCTGCTGCGAAAATTATCCCACCTGATAAAAACCGCCGCCAAACGCGATGGAATAACCCGCGAGCAGATTGCCGTCCATTTTTCCTCCTGCATCAGCAAGGATAACTATCACGCACCACCCTGCCCGCACCTTGACTATCTGAAACAGCTGGTAGCGCGGCTTAATCTCGACATGGTGGAAGATACCTGGATCAGCAGAACAGCAGAGCGCAGACGCCAACAGGGTATTTATGCCAGCAACGGTGATGCCTCCGAGCCGGTGGTGGTTAGCAGCCCAGCACGCCCAGCCACGGAGAAACTTTAATGATGCGTAGACTGACGAGCCTGTTTATCTGTCTGGCACTGTTACCCGCAGCAGCGCAAGCACTGCCCACTATCGAATGTCACTGTTATCAGGATCGCAGTTACGATATGGCCAAGCCCGGTGCTGCGGATGACTATTTTCTGACTACCATTCAAAACACCTTCTTCGCCCTCACCTTTGATGTCACCAAGAAGAGTGTCGTCAAAGCCAAACAACAGGGGGCTAGCGGCGCTGATCTGTGGATCGCCTACTGGTTGGCCGATAAAAGCCCCCGCACGGCAGAGGATATTTTAGCCGCCCGCATCCAGCAGGCCGATTGGCCCGCCACCATCGCTGCCCTGAAAATAGACCGCACCAGCTTAGGGGAAAAATTCAACGCGGCATTAACTGAGCCGAGCGCGGCATTAGATCAGGTTGTAGTTGACGATATTCTCCTGCGTTTGCAGATTTTACCGGCCAGCGAGCTCGCTAGTCTGCGCCTCAATCGGGCCAGCAACAAAGAGGTGTTAGCAGCGGCACTGTTGGCGGCAAAAACCCAGAAACAAGCGCTGTTATTTTTACAGCAGGTACAAGGACAAGTGGCCACCTGGGATAGTCTGACCACACAAAATATGATTAATATTCAACAGATTGATCAGGAACTACTCACTACATTTACGACTCTAAAGAAGGGATAGCATGAAATCATTTTGGCAAAAAACCACGTTCTGGCGCGAATTGGTACAATGGGTCTTCTTAGGTTGGATTTTATATCTTGGCATCCGTTTCGGTATGTTTGTACGCCATTTTGAGAGTAACGGCGTCACCCCACTAATCGCTCGCCCCGCTGGTGTCGACGGTTTTCTGCCCATCGGCGGCTTAGCCAGCCTGAAGCTGTGGCTGATAAACGGGGTATTCGATACAAAACACCCAGCGGCACTGGTTTTACTCGTCACCTTTTTGCTCATGAGTCTGTTGGCAAAAAAATCGTTCTGCTCATGGCTGTGCCCCGTAGGCACCCTGTCTGAGGCGGCGCGCAAAGTGGGCGAAAAAATCTTTGGGCGCAACTTCACCATGTGGCGCTGGATGGATATCCCTCTGCGCGGGTTAAAATATCTACTACTAGGCTTTTTTGTGAAGATTCTTCTGGTCGACATGCCCGCCGATGCCATCGCCTCGTTTGTGCAGTCGCCCTATTGGTCGTTGAGTGATGTAAAGATGTTGCGCTTCTTTACCCAAATTTCCACTACCACCATCGTGGTGTTAGTAGCAACAACGCTGTTATCGCTGCTGTATAAAAACTTCTGGTGCCGCTACCTGTGCCCCTACGGCGCGCTACTCGGGCTGGTCAGCATGCTCAGCCCCTTCAAAATCAGGCGCGACCTCACCACCTGTATCGATTGTCAAAAGTGCAGCAAGGCCTGTCCATCGCAGCTTAAGGTGCATATCAGCAACAACATCTGCAATCCCGAATGTACTGGATGTTTAACCTGTGTTGAGGTCTGCCCGCAAAACAGCTTGGCCATGTCCACTCCCTTGACGCGTAAACCGCTGCCACGCTGGGTATTCCCGCTGGTACTGCTATCAATATACGCGGGTGGAGTTATGCTCGGCATGGCCAGCGGACACTGGGAAAGCTCGATGACCTATGATGATTACCAAAGGTTGATCCCCATGGTTGATCAGATGAATCACTAGTTCGCAAGTGAATTAAACAGACGCAGCATAAAAAAACTCCACCGTAATAATTATTGCGGTGGAGTTTTGCGTTGAGCTGTATATGTCAATTTAATCTTTAGTACTACCCGCCACAATAGCAATAGTTGAGTTACCACAGCGATGCAGGACAGCGGAACTAACACTGCCCATGAGCAACTCGCTCACCATTGACAGGCCGCGACGGCCAATCATGATGATATTGGCATCAA
>JAVETC010000065.1:0-6184 GCA_034006225.1 Desulfuromonas sp.
ATTGGAGGTCAATTTGTTCGAGAAAAAGCCAATTTCATCACTGGTTACTGATGCTCTTAAGCATATATCAGAACCTCTCGAATCTAACCAGTTGAATCTGTTTAACTATTAACCGGACAGTAGTGAGCTCCGATATTTGATCCTTTAACTGGCCACGACTTACTGTCTCAGAAGGCCCAGTACCCGTTAATATGCGGCAATCAAAATTTACAGAACCACCATCATGCCTTTCTAAGACTGCTTTTACTGAATGAGCGTCGTTAACACACCCGTAAAGGTGATCACCATGCTCGTAATAATTTACACCTACTACCAGTGCGATTTTCATAACTGACTCCCTTACAGGCTATCTATGAAATTCTTGATAGCATCCCAAGTCCAAACAACCGTCCTGACACCTTCAACATTAGTTCTATCATCCGTATAAGCCCAAATACCAAGGACTTTCTTGCCTTCTTCTTTGGCACAAGCTATCTCCCATTTCTGACCGCTGGAACTGAGTGAATTATTACTTATAAGTGCAATAACACCATCAGATCTTTTTATGCGTGCTCTGACTTTGTTTTTCCAATCAGTGTCGTAGGCTTCTTTTACTGACATATCGATATATTCAAAAGGCGACTTAGTATTTAAAGATTGTCCTTTTAAAAAATCTCTTTGCCTTTCGTCCTCAATCGCAAAAGCGACAAAAATGGTTTTTTTAGTTGTCATATCTTAGTCCTCTTCATTTTCACGTTAAATTTGGTGTAATAACTAATCTAACTCCCCACTTTCAACCTGCTTAACAAGCGTCGGTATGTGTGGCCCATACTCAACCTTCCCACGTCCTGATCGAATACCACTGCCAACTTTTCGAGCAACAGCCGAATACAGCGTCTTTGCACGAATAATCTCATAACTGTAGCCACGCCCTAAACGATTAGACATCTTGATTAAGCCATTCAAACCTTCTGTATAGGCATTTGTTATTGGGAAGGGCGCATCCCAGTAGGCAAAGATGTCGTCATAATGGTTGCGAACTGTTTTGACCAGCCTTTTAAATGGTTCCATACCCTCGACTGGTAAACTGTTTTCCCATGCTTCAAATGCATTCTGAGCCTGCTGTTTGTCTGGTTCGTCATAGATTGCAAAGAAGCTTTCTTTGAAATCGTAAGCAATAGCCAGCTCTGGGATTTGTTCACGTACAATAGCAAGAGCTTTTTGCTCGGCAGGCGTCAAGTTCTCTGGTCGTTTGAGTGTCAGCCAGCGAATCGATTTTTTGACGTTGATCCTGTCCTCCTTGCTGAGTTGTATCTGATATTTCTTTCGCTCTTCTTCAAGCGCTTCTGATGCCATTTTTACAACGTGAAATTTATCAATCACCAGCTTGGCATTAGGCAAGAACTCAGAAAAGGAACGTTTGAATGGTCGCCACATATCGGTACAGACCCACTCAACCTTTTCGCGATCAGGCAAAGCCTTAAAAAACGGCTTAAGATGATCTTGAGTACGATGCTCTAGCATTTCAAACACATTGTTTGTGGTAAGGTTTGTGATAACACAACGATAACCACCTGCAAGATTGACCTCATCAATTCCCATGATGACGGGTGTTTCGTAACGAACCGTCTGTTCAAGTTCATGAATCAAGTCGTGAGCAATATTCTTAACGGTATTAACAGCAACACCAGTTTGGTTTGCCAATGCGCGGAAAGTGGTACTGAGGCATTGTTGTCGAATGACATCAACAAGCCGTTTTGTTGCTCGACGCTTATCATCGAGAAAGCTCAGCTCTGGCATCGTCATTTTGCCGCAACTTTCACAACGAAAGCGGGGCCTTTGAACTTCTAAACGTACCGGCTCCATATAAAGCGGCGTGTCCGAAAATTTATTCTTACGAGTTCCGTGCTTATGCATTGGGATTTCGCAATCTGGGCAAATAGGCGCCTCTGTATCGTTCGCTACCGCAACAATAATGAGTGCCTTGCTCTCTTTATACATATCTACCGGTTTAATACCCGGTAGATTTAACAAATCAAGCATGAGCTAGTCCAAATCCAGGTCTAGATTCTTACCATCGCGCAACATCTCATAAATCACATCAACAAGCGCAGACATGCCCTGCCGGTCGGATTTAAGTACCTGCGTGGCAAGCTTTTGATGGCTTGAAAGTGCACGAACGACAGCCTGTTGCACAGCACCTGGCAGGTTGCCTTTCATAGCCTGTTCACGAGTATTGCTCTCGACTTGCGCCATGACCACATCACTTTCACCTGCAATCGACTTGATCTGATTCACAAAAGCAACCTGATCCCGAATAGGTGTGGCTTCACCAAACAGGTTATTAAGTCTTTCAATGATTTCCTTAACAAACTTAGGCTTATCGCCTGCACCGCCACCACCTCCAGGGCCAGGAGGCTCTAAAACGGGCTGCTCTTCATTTTCAGATGGTTCTTCAGCACGACCTTTAATATCGAAGCCCGTGAGCACTAAGCCCTTCAGATCCACTGTTTCTGGTGTTTCATTGTGTAGGCGCTTTTGTAATAACTTGGCAAAGGCGGCAAAGTTCTCAAGCTCTGGATCACCAAAATCAATCAGCTGAGCGACATAGGAATAGGTTCGGCAAAAGCGCCCCAGATCAGATTTAAAGCCAAGCAGTGCTTTGATTTGCTCAGCATATTCGTCTTGATGATGATCAGCAGATTTCATTCCCGCATCATCACCTTGAGCACGTGCTTTTTCAAAGGCTGCCTCCCAAGTCGCCATCGCGTCGCGAAGCATTTTCATCTTGTCGTTATAAAGCCGTGTTGCACCTTCAGTTGCCGCATATAAAGCTTTATGCTGCGGCGCTTGTGCGTGAGTAATATCTCGGATAGTTTTGAATCTGGCCTCTTTGAAAGTCGCTAAATCCTTTTCTCCATAAAGCCCATGTTCATCCAGTCGCTCTTTGATTTCATAGACTACGTTCAGATCCTGCACATCATCGATATGCGCACCATCGTCATACAGAGAGAAAGCATATCTGACATTTTCCGGATCATTCACAAAGTCAATAATGAAGACATCATCCTTGCCGGGGGCCATGCGATTCAAGCGAGAGAAGGTTTGCACAATCTCAACATGGTTCGCGATCTTCTTATCGACATACATGGCGACCAGTTTGGGTTGATCAAAACCCGTTTGAAATTTATCAGCAACCAGCATCACACGGTATTCAGGGCGGTCAAATGCAAAGCGTAAATCCTGACCTTGCACTTCAGGATTCATACTTTGTTCTGTGAACTCTTCGTTCTCATCAACAACAAATACATCATCCTTGAATGCGTCATCGTCATTGTGCATCACCTGCTTGCCTGTCATTTTTCCGGAAAAGGCGACCAATGTTTTAATAAAGCTGTATTCACAATGCTGTTCTATATAGTGATCAAATGCCTTTTTATAACGAATGGCAGCAGCACGGGAGCTGGTCACGACCATTGCCTTTGCCTTGCCATCTAATCGATGCGCCACGTTCTTGGAGAAGTGCTCAATGATGAATTGCACCTTCTGAGTCACATTGGTGGGGTGCAATGCCATCCATTGCGCCAGAGCACGTTTTGCCGCCTTTCCGCTAACCCGCTTACTGTCTTCAATTTGTTTGGATAAATTGAATGCGGTTTGGTAAGGCACATACCCTTTGAGTACATCCAGAATAAAATCTTCTTCTATCGCCTGTCGCATTGTGTATTTGTGAAAGGCTTGTGGCGGGTTCTCTTTAGAGGGCGGTTTTGTCATGTCACCTGGGCGACCAAACAACATCAAGGTTGAATGTTTGGGTGTACCAGTAAATGCAAAGTAGCTGATATTGTCTGGGCGTGCACGCGACTTTTGCAATTGCTCAAGCAACTCATCAACCGTCATGGTGGACATTTTACCTTGTCCACTCATACCCAATGCGGTCTGCAATTTAGCTGCCGTGGAGCCGGTCTGCGAGTTGTGGGCTTCATCAATAATTACCGCAAAATTTTTCCCCTTAAGAGTCTTGTCCGTAATGATGGCTTCCATCGCGTAAGGGAAGGTCTGTATAGTGACAACAATAATTGGCGTTCCGGCGAGTAAAGCTTCAGATAACTGTTTACTTTTTGGCTTCGAGGACTTCTGGCGATCGATTGCAGCAATCACACCAAACTGGTGGTCAATTTGCTTTACTGCATCTTGTAGTTGCCCATCTAATACATTGCGGTCAGTTACAATAATGACGCTGTTAAATACCGCATTGCCATTGTCTTCCCGTAATTTCACTAAATCATGAGCCGTCCATGAAATGGTACTGGTTTTGCCTGATCCTGCGCTATGGTCAGCCAGATAGGTCATACCTGCACCGTTCTTGCGGGCATCAGCAATCATGTTGTTCACTGCCGTCCATTGATGAAAACGCGGAAAAATGAGTGTTTCTTTTTTGGACCAGTTGCCCTGAATATCAACCACATCTTTTTTCTCTACATACACAAAGCTATGGAATATGCGTAACCATGCATCGGGTTGGCAAACATCCTCCCAAAAGTAAGCAACGGGGTATTCAATGCTACCGTCAGGCTTTTTCTCGCCAGGCGGGTTGCCAGCTCGCCCCTCATGCCCCTTATTGAATGGCAGGAAGAAGGTATTAACCCCATCCAGCTTAGTCGCCATCATGATTTCAGAATCCGACATAGCAAAATGCACGACGGCTCCGCGCTTAAAGGTCAATAAAGGCTCTTTACGCTTGGTTTTGGGATCAAAGGGCAAGCGGTCTTGTTGGTATTGCTCCATCGCCGCTTCTGCTGACTGGGTGAAGTCTGTTTTTAGCTCAACCGTTGCGACAGGCAGGCCATTAATGAAGAATACTAAGTCAATCGCAAACTCACGCGCAGGATGGTATTTCAGTTCCGGTACAACACGCAGAATATTGGCTTTATAACGCTCTATCACCGCTTCGTTACGCTTATCTTCAGGCGCGGTTTCGGTCATTTCAATCAGACCACAGCCAGCAATTGAGAAACCTTGACGCAACACCTGAACCGAACCTTGCTGTTCAAGTGCCTTGGTCAGTCGCTCCATCACCACGTCGAGGGTTTTTATGCCATTTAACCGCTCCAGTTTCTCCCACTTATCCTTTTGGCCGCTGGCTTTTATCCAGGCTTCGAGATCTTCCGGGTAAAGCGCTCGTTCGGTATCGTATTGTTTGGTATCTCCTAACTTCCAACCTTGCTCGACCAGCCGCTCAATAATATAGCGTTGAAAGTGCTTTTCCTGATGGGCTGATGTGTTCATGCAGATTCTCCTCGTAAATCTATCTGCCCAGTTACCGCAGCAGTGATAAAAGCTGAACGACGCTCTTTGAGTAAATTAATGCTTCGCTCTGTTTTCTCAACCAAGCTATCGTTATGTGCTAATTGCCTATCCACGTGTGCCGCAATTTCGGCTTGCTCTTCTTTGGGCGGAACAAGCACTTGAAGTCTTCTAACATCTTCAAATTTTAGAGATTGCCTTACGCCGCCACCCATCCCATAGAAAACTTTGCATAAATCATATGATCTCATTAACCATGAAAAGTAATTTGAATCGATGTTACGCAGACTCACGGCCATGTATGCGGAGCTTATAATTCCTCTTTCTTGGACTAAAGCTGATCTAAGGCTCCTTTTATCATTTTGTAAATCGGTAAATCGAAATACAATCTCGCCCGGTTCAACTATTTGGTAAGTTTCGTATGATGCAGGTACAAGCCCCATATTCCTATTTTCTGGTTTTTTAATTACTCGGCCATAACTAAGGGACAGGATATTTGTTTCTTCCAAACCACTGTTTTTTCTTTTCTGTTCATCTAATAAAGAAAAGAAAGGTTTTACTTCCCAATGTTCTGGTATTTCATCAATCCATTCAACGCTGGAATCCTTCATCTTGACGTTGAGATTTAGCCCTTTTGTAACTGCATGAGTAATCAGCGCCTGTCGCTTCTCTTTGAGCAGTTCGATGAAGCGAGCTTTCTTGGTGATTAGGGTATCAATGCGAATTATTTCAGTTTCAAGAATATCTGCAATCTTATTTTGTTCATCAAATCCACTACTGTCCGGTTGAAAAATATAATAACAACGTAAGCCATTGAGAATACTAGTTCTTTGACATAACTAATTCATTTTCGATTTGAATTCATCTACTCAAGTGTGTGTTGATACCTTTCTGCCTT
>JAVETC010000029.1:0-37949 GCA_034006225.1 Desulfuromonas sp.
GTTAATATCATATCCAGCCATCGCTTCTTCTCCTTTGGTTTGTGAAACGTCTTTGACAACGTCAACTTACCAAACCGGAGCGATGGCTACCTACCAATTATTTACAGCAGTTTACGGACTTGATCTGTGGGGGCAGCAGTGCTTATTAGTTTGAGATGATTTGTATGGATAAATATAGGTTGTTTTCCGCGTTGTTGTTGGCGCTCTATTGAGGTATCCCTCCCCCTATTGGCGTGAATTAAGAGGAATGAGGAAAGATGAGGGGGCAGTTAGGCGAATAATAAAAAAAGCACTTCCGGTTTTCGTCCTGTCAGCGAAAACCGGAAGTGCTCAAAATATTGTCTCAATCAGAATGTAATTGATTTCTGGCGTAGGCCTTTACATAGGAGGCATCCTAAGAGGAGTAAGAGTGCATTAAGCTGCAGATGGCCGCCGCATAAAAAACATTGCTATTACATTTAATGAGCATTGAAATAATACATAACATCGCATTTTTCATTTAGCCGCTCCTGCTCGCAAGGGCAAGGCGACTCTGGTGTAGCTATGCTAGAGAATCAAAATCGCCACGACAGTGAGAAATCAATACCATTCTCGCTAAGGTTAGATTCAAGATCAACCGGAGTAATGCCGTCGGGCAGAGTTCCACTGGATTTAACTGTGGTCTTAAAAGCATGCTGGTAGGCGATGTTTAAGAGTAGGTTCTGCGAGAGGTTAAAGCCAAGACCAAGGGTCATGTGATGCTCGCAAACTGCTGGAAAACCGATAATGCGTAGAGTTTCGTAACCATAGCGATTTACATCTTTACCCTGAATGGAGATCGTGGAGCTACCATCGAAGTTGTTGTGTTCGTTGACTTGATTTTTACCGTAGTTGTAACCACAACGCAGAGTTAGCCAAGATTGCACTTGGTACTGAACACCTAAGGAGACAACATATTGATCCTCCCAATCTAGATCGTCATAGCCGTTGGCCTCTGACCAGTTGAGCCATTGACCGTTGACCTCTACCAGCAGTTCTGGAGCAATCTTCCAGGCCACGCCAATGCCAAAACTTTGCGGCGCTTCAAAGGCAAAATCATCCATAGAGCCGTCGCTGTCCATATCAAAGACATTTTCGTGATCTGCGTTAACTGGGCTCTGGTAGGTAGCACCTAGAGAGACTGTATTACTGAGACGATATATGGCGCCGAGCTGGCCACCAAACCCATAATTAGATGATGTACCATTGTCTAGATCGAGAGATGAGTTAACTGCATGGATAGCTAAACCTATGGATAGTTTGTCGGTAATCTGATAGGCAAAGGTCGGAGCAAATTTTAAGATCATCAGTTGGGTGGAATCTACTGCACCGGTTCCGGCTATGTCGGTATCACGATAATCAACACCTAGACCGGTAATGCCGTAAGCGGATAGCCCTATCCGCGCTTTGTCATTAATTGGAGTAGAGATACCAAAAGCTGGAACCATGTAGACCTTTGTGTCCGAATCGGCCTTTAGGGGGGCATTGTTGCCCATAGTAACTTTGGCATCGACAGAGGGTGAGTACAGAGTTGCAGCAAAATCAAAATGTGATTGCGGGCAAAATGGCCCAAAATTCATAGCCGCTGGATTACTGAATGTTGCGCTGATGGCATCTTGAGGAGCGGCGATGCCGACACCGCCCATAGCGCGAGATACGGGGCCGACCCCGATAAGGTTATCGCCGTTGGTAGCAAAAACAGTTTGTGGCAGAATCAATGCGCAACATAGTACGCACAGGGTGGCAAAAATTCTTTTCATAAGGCCTCCAACCTCCTAAAAGTAGTAAATGCGTCTAACTGTGCCCTGACGCGCAGCTAGGCTGGCGTCAGGGCTATGCCGTTATTTCATAGCATCCTTGAGTTCTTCTTTACTCAGAGGCCGTGGTGTATCCATGAGCAGGTGTTTTTCTAGCTCGGGGAGAGAGAGATCTTTTTCCTGAAGGAAAATATCGTCATTACCGTGGCAGTTCTCGCACATTGTGGTGCCACCCTCTTTGTGTGTTGGACACAACTGGAGGAAGTGTGTTGTGTAGGGAACCCAGGAGGCTTTACTCTCCAGATCTTTCTGGTCTAAATGAATACCTAAGTGGTCAAAGCCAGTAGCCGTGCTGTTGCCGGTGCTATGAACCATAGGGTAGACTTTGCCGTTAAACTCACCGAGTTTAAAAATGTGTTTATCGTCTGGTACCCGCTCGTGGCAGGAGTTGCATGACTCATACTCTGTGCCGTGGCATGCTTGGCAACTAACAAACTCATCATGGATCTGGTGCGCTTCGTTGCTGTCAGGTACATCCTCATGACAGTTGTAGCAGCTGGCTTTTAGCAGTCCTGGAGTCATTAGACCCTGTTCTTCTACTTGACCGCGTCCGTGGAACTCTTGGCTACTGCTGTGGCAAGACATGCAATCCATGCCCAGTGCGGTGTGCAGATTTTTTTCTTCAGTGAAGAAACCTGCTCCAGCAAGATGGTGACAAGGGATACATACTTGAAGATTATCTGGCTCGTCAGTGAACTTGTGATTCGCTTGTAAGCCAGCATTAGCTATGGGAGCGGTACCAACATGGCAAGAGCCGCAGGTAGCATGACAGGCCATACAATCTTGTTCCATTATAGTGCCGAGAACCTGATCTTTGTTGGGAGTAGTTCCTAAGCGAGAACACAGCTTATTCTCTACACCGGTCATGTTGAAGTGGAGGGAGGTCTTGTAGTTATCGACAATCTCACCATGGCAACTTCCACAAACTTTTTCGCCACCGTCAGCAGTTGGGTCGGTGATCAAACCGGTGTGTGCCACTTTAGGATCAACGGCTTCTGGATCACCAGCATGGCAAAATTCGCAAGAGGCACGACCATGAATACGGTCATTGACGAAATCTGAGCTGACAAAAAGGCCCTGGGCGATGGTTTCGGCAGCAACGTCATGGCCATAGCCATCCTTACCATCGACACATACTGAACGCAGATAGTCTATCTGGCTGTGGCAAACTAGACATTGACTGGTGTTTTTAGCATTAGCATAAGATTTAGGTTGTACGCTTTGGGGTAGGCCATTTTTGGCTCCGTGTTCGCTGGCGACGCCAACTACGCACAGGGTAAGCACTATGCAAATAACCCCTAGTGTCGATAAAACGTATTTTTTCATTTTTTCCTCCTGACGGTTGTTTTTTTAGTGGCAGCAAGTGATATTTTGAAGGCGTTCTTAAATCTAAGCCTGAGGCAAGCAGCTTGAGAAATCGGCGAAACGACGACATAAATCCAGATTCAAGTTGTTTTGTTGGCAAGCTTAAAGCCGCATCTTTGATGCCGTTGTCCAGACTCAGAACAGGACATTTAAACTCTCTGCACAAAGATTACCTTCAAGGTGATGTCTATTTCCCCCCTTTCTTTTTTACTGGTTCTCTTCTTGTTGCAAACTTAGGTTTGAGTTGCAGCTAGCTAGAGCCAGTGGGTTGGAAAATATGCTCCAACCGAGCGTTCGTTTTGTGTGTTGCGAAAAAAATATTTGTTTTTTTTACAGTAGATTGAGGTTGCGTGTTTGCTTATAACTGCGGCAAATAAAATATGCTGAGGGCAGTATAAGACCTGCAGACCGAACGATCGTTCTGCAGGTTATGAAGATCTATCTCACTCAGGAAAACATCCGTCAAGACAGAATGTTCGTTCTATTGTGAAAAAAACATGCTTCCCAGCCTGCTATCCGCAGAGTAGCGCGACTTGTGTAGAAAAATTATTTAGATGTAATCTGTTGAAGTTTTAGTGGCTTATGCTGTGAGGTTTACTTAGAAGGTTATTTTGCCTGATTTTTTAGCGCGCTACTCCGGTCCAACCACACTCCCATAACGCTTCTAACTGGTCAGGCAGCGGCGTTTGAATCACGCCATCAAGTCGTAGATTTATCATGCGAAACATGCCGCCGAATAGACAGGTAGTCGCAAGGGTGATCTCCATGTCACGAATCTCGCCGTCGGCGATTCCTTGTGCAACCATCTCGCGCATCATGGTCAATGGGCGTGATGAGCAGATGGGTATTGCCGATGGCATAAACTCCTTATGCTTAGCGTGGAGCATGAAACTCATCTCATCCGGATGGGTTTCCGTCATGTCGAATAGGTGGGCCATAACGGCTTTACAGCGTGCTTGGGTGGTGGGGTTATTTTGCACGATCTGATCCATTGAGTTTGTCATCAATTCAAGTAGATGCTCGTAGATAGCTTTGGCAATATCCTCTTTACTTTTGAAATGGTGGTACACTGCACCAATGCTGATACCTGCTTGACGTTTTATGTCGTGCACCGAGGTGTTGAAATATCCCTTGGCGGTGAACAGATGCAGCGCTGTTGACAAAATAATTTCGCGCAAATCACTGGTGGCAGAACCTGTTTTTTTTATTTTGTCCATAATCGAGCTTCCTTTGATTAACAATCTAATCGTGGAACAGATTGCGTGTGCAGGCAGTAAAAAAGGGATTCTACTCTAGATTGGTACTACTTACAAGCTCTGCGCTGGGGCTAATTTTATCTTGTGGTGGGCAAGGGATTTTGTGGTGGTGGATTGCGTAAATCTATTTTAATTCGCGGCTAAACAGTGCTATTTTGAACCAATACTGTAAACATGGATATTGACCGTGCGGCAATACTGTTTGGAGAGAATATATTATGCCTGATCAGGACTTAGATTTTAATATTGAGCAACTTGGCTTCTGCAACTACGCATCACCGATGCGGGGAGTGCGTTTCACCGCTGATGACGAACGCCTGCTTTATCACTCTCGAGCCGAGGAGATGCGTCCCTTTGTGCAGTCGGGGCAGGAGCCTCCCAGTATGGAGTTGGCGGGGCCGCGCCAGCAGATTTACTTCGACAGGCATAAATTGGCCTGTGGTGTGGTCAGCTGCGGTGGACTGTGTCCGGGGATTAATAATGTTATTCGTGCCGTGGTTATGAGTCTATATCATCACTATGGTGTGCGGCGCATCCTTGGTTTTCGTTATGGGTTTAAGGGGTTGGTAAAGCGCAACGGGTATCCGCCCGTACCCTTAACTCCGGAAGCGGTAAATAATATCAGTGAACTGGGTGGAACTATTTTGGCATCATCCAGGGGGCCGGAGGATGCGGCGGAGATGGTTGATTACCTTGAGGAGCTTGGCATCGGTATTCTGTTTGCCATAGGTGGCGATGGTACTCTAAAAGGAGCTGGAGCACTTGCCGCCGAGGTGAAGCGGCGCGGTTTAGCTCTGAGCGTTATTGCCATCCCTAAGACGATTGATAATGATATCAGTTTTGTTAATAAAACCTTTGGTTTTGAGACCGCCGTGGCTGAAGCGCAGCGCGCTATTGATGCTGCTCATGCTGAGGCTGCTGGTGCATTAAATGGCATGGGACTGGTAAAGTTGATGGGACGGGACTCGGGTTTTATTGCCGCCCACGCTACTCTAGTTAGTGGCCAGGTTAATTTTTGCTTGGTACCCGAGGTTGATATTGATCCGCAAATATTCTTGCAGCAATTACAGGCACGTTTAGAGCGCCGTGGTCATGCGGTTATTGTCGTTGCGGAGGGTGCCGGACAGGATCTGATGCAGTTATCTGGTCAGCAGGACAGCTCGGGCAACGCAAAGTTGGGAGATATCGGCACTTGGTTGCGTGATGCTATCAAGGGCTATTTTGCCGAACTCGGAGCCGATGTCACTCTAAAATATATTGATCCAAGCTATATTATTCGCAGTCAAGCCGCCAATGCCAGTGATTCGGCTTTTTGTCTGCTTTTGGGGCATAATGCTGTGCATGCCGGTATGAGTGGGCGGACAAATATGGTAATGGGGTCGTGGAATAATCAATTTACTCATGTTCCAATAGAGTTGGCAACGCGTCAGCGTAAAAAGCTTGATACCGCCGGCTGGTTTTGGAGCAGCGTACTTGCCTCCACTGGGCAACAGGGGGAGATCGCTGAGAGCTGAGCTTATATTTAAGTCAGTGGGTTATGCGGGGATGGTTGTCTTTGCTGACTGTTGCTGAGAATTGTTTCAACTGAGCCAGCGCTGTGATAGCGCTGGCTCAGTTGTGTGAACCCTTAGTGACTTGCACTCAATTTAGTAGTGAGTACTGGTTTAGGTGTTTTTTCTGTGCTTGGAGGGAGGATGGGATGCATAACCTGTGGCTGATCGCCTGTTAATGCTTCCAAAAAGCTAGTTATTTTAGCAATTTCATCCGCGCTCATCTCCATGCCGAGTTGTGAGCTGCTCATTACTGCTACAGCATTTTTCAGTGTCCACACTTTGCCAGTGTGGAAATATGGCCCAGTAAGGGCGATATTACGCAGTGCAGGTGAGCGGAATACGTACTTGTCAGCGGCGGTGTTGGTTACCTTAAAGCGACCGATGTCATCTGGAGGTAGTAGATCAGCGTTTGGCTGTTCTACTACACCAAAAGGAAAGTAGTCGGTTCCGCCAAGGTTGGTACCTTCATGACAGCCAACACAACCGTTGTTTACAAAGAGTTCTAAACCCTCTTTTTGTTGTGCGGTTAATGCTTTATCATCGCCAGCCATAAAACGGTCAAGCCCATCATTGGGGGTGATCAGTGTGGCTTCAAAAATCTCGATAGCATCGGCCATGTTGTCAAATGTTACAGGATCTTTTTGCCCAGGAAATGCTTTGGCAAACAGCGCTACATACTCTGGCATAGATTTCAACGTAGTGATTACAGCTTCAGGAGTGTTGTTCATCTCCACTGAAGCCTGTACTGGCCCTTTGGATTGTTCGGCCAAGTCTTTCGCACGGCCATCCCAGAATTGGGCGGTGTTGAATACGGCATTGTAGCTAGTTGGAGCGTTGCGTGGCCCTTTTTGCCAGCCGTGCCCTGTTGAAGTCTCCTGAAGATCGCCACCAGCTAGACCAACGTTGTGACAAGTTTGGCAGCTGATGAGTTGCGATGCAGAGAGGCGGGGTTCAAAATATAGCATGTGACCCAAGAGTAATTTTTCTGCAGAGGCCTTGTTGTCTTGCAGGGTTGGGGCGCTTGCTGGGATGGGTTTAAACATACTTTTGCTCAGTGAACGCAGTTCACTGTCTGAAGCACTGGCTAGCGCTGTGATGGCTAGCAAGGCTACGGAAAACAGTAGTACTCTTTTCATTACATACCTCCTAAAAGGGTTGATAAAGGATAACAAAAATTACATGCCGGCAATTATAACCATAGAGGTGTTAATTGCAAGAACTATTTCCTAGTAAATGCTATTTTTTACGAGTTAATATTATCTGAGTATCTATCCTGCTGTATTTACGTATATAATTATAATTAGTCGCTAAAAACACAATTAATAGTTTAGCCACTGTGGTGGATTTAGCAATAAGACCAGAAAGATTTTTATAAGGTTTTATTGTTTATGCCCAGTGGTGGTTTGATTTTATGCGCTTTTTCGATTTAATAGATAGCGCCCCACCCAGTTTTTAGAGAATTGCAAAGCTGTGCGTCCACAACATTTACTCTTTTCGCGTGACCAAGCTATGGCTTCGTTTTCTAGCTCTGCTGTCCACGGGATATCGAGTTGACGCTGCTGTGCCTGACGGTTGACGCAGAGTTGTACTGCCTGAAGGTAACGATCTTGGTTAAATACATGAAAAGCTACCCAGAGCCCAAAGCGGTCAGATAGTGAAATTTTTTCTTCCATGGCTTCACTTTGTTGTAGCTCCCCTTTGACATACTTGCCACCGAGGTGGTCACTGGCGTATTCGGGCAGGAGGTGGCGGCGGTTCGAGGTTACGTAAATAAGTACATTTTCTGGTGCCGAGTAGACGGAACCATCCAGAGCGCTTTTGAGCATTTTATAGCTTAATTCACCGACTTCAAAAGTTAAGTCATCGCATAGGAGGATAAACCGATACGGTTCGTTCTCTACTGCGGTAAAAATCTCCGATAGATATATCAGATCCTCTTTTTCCACCTGTATCACCCGCAAACCTTGGGTGCCATACTCATTTAAAATTGCCTTGATGAGTGACGACTTTCCCGTGCCGCGAGAACCCCACAGCAGAGCATTATTGGCCGGCAAGCCGGCAATAAACTGTCTGGTGTTGTTCAGCATAATCTCTTTTTGTTCATCAACTCCGAGCAGTTCGTCCAGTGTGGTACGGTCGGTAATTTTTACTGGCTCTAAAAAACCGGAAAAGGAGTGGCGACGCCAATTGGCGGCATGGCATGTAGCCCAATCTACAGCGGTTACCGGTTTGGGTAACAGTTGCTCTATGGAGCTTAGGACGCGTTCAAGGCGGGCAATTGTCTCTGGTTTTAAATTCATCAGGGCAAAATCCTTTGGTAAGTTGATCCGCTTATTATTAACTAGACGTTGTCTTAATTAAACGAATGTTCTGTATACTTAACCGTAGGAAAACTGTCAAACTTAAACTTGGATTGCTGAGCAGGCTGGTTGCTGGGGTAGTGCGGAGCTCTCGGCACCAGTAAGCACAAGTTACTGGTGCCGAAATTGAGCTATTTAATAAGTTTTAGTTGCTTGAGGAACGCGCAGGTTGGCGCTGTTGTTTGCCTCTTTGCGGTGCATACTGTGAGCGAGTTTTACTGCTGGGACGACGACTATTTTTTGCGCCAGCTCTTGCAGCGTTATTTCTGCCGTTTTTTATCGGTTCGGCAGCAATACTTGGATCAGGTTCAAACCCGGGCACATGAGCGGTGGTTACTTTGTGTTTCAGCACCTGCTCTATATCACGGAGCAGTTTGTGCTCATCGCAGCATACTAGAGAAATTGCTTCGCCGTCATTGCCGGCTCTACCGGTACGGCCAATACGGTGAACATAGTCCTCGGGTACATTGGGTAACTCGTAGTTCACTACGTGAGGAAGATGATCTATGTCTAAGCCTCGCGCAGCAATGTCGGTAGCAACTAAAACGCGCACGGTTCCCTGTTTAAAGTCTGCCAATGCTTTGGTGCGTGCGCCCTGACTTTTGTTGCCATGGATGGCCGCTGAGCGCAGTCCATCTTTCTCAAGTTGTTGCGCTAGTCTATTGGCTCCATGTTTGGTGCGGGTAAAGACTAGAACTTGCTGCCAGTTTTTCGAGCCGATAAGAAAAGAGAGTAGCTCGCGTTTACGTTTTTTGTCCACATGGTATACGGCTTGTTGTACCGATTCAGCCGCTGTGTTGCGCCGCGCCACCTCGATAAGGGTGGGAGTGCGCAGCAGCTTATCTGCCAAATTTTTAATATCGTTGGAAAAGGTTGCCGAAAACAGCAGTGTTTGGCGCTGTTTAGGGAGCAGGGCCAATATTTTACTGATATCGTGGATAAAGCCCATATCCAGCATACGATCAGCCTCATCCAGAACTAAAATTTCTACTTTAGATAGATCTAGTGTTTTCTGACTGACGTGATCCAGTAAGCGCCCAGGTGTTGCGACCAAGATATCAATACCTCGGCGTAATGCGGCAATTTGTGGATTAATTTTTACTCCACCAAATATTACGCTGGAGCGCAGCGGCAGATATTTGCCATAAGTGGTTACGCTTTCACCAATTTGAGCCGCTAGCTCACGGGTTGGGGTAATTACTAATGCCCGCACCTGACGCTTATTCTCAGTTGGTGGGGTGGCACTTAAAAGTTGCAAGAGAGGCAGGGTAAAACCTGCAGTCTTGCCAGTGCCGGTTTGAGCGCCAGCTAGGACGTCATCACCTTTGAGGACAATAGGAATTGATTTAGCTTGGATTGGGGTGGGGTGGGCATAGCCCTGTTCAGATACAGCTTGACACAGTTCGACCATAAGGCCGAGTTTGGTAAACGACAAAATAAAACTCCATACTTGAATTCAGCCAATCCTCTATATTTATAAGGAACGGTCTGGGGCTGAAAACATTTTTTAAGGTGTGTCAGGGGAATACGGGTAAGAAACTACAGGAACTACCTAGGACACTGAAAGGGTGTCGACCGATGGACACCAAGATCCATCAAGCTACCACACCAATAGCGCTGTGTATAGCTAAATGTGTTTTGTGATGTTTTTATCTTTTTTGTGCTGGTTGATATAGATACACCCACCAGTAGATGCTGCCGACAAATATTCCGCCGCCAACAAAGTTACCAATAGTTACGGCAACCAAGTTGTGGCTCCACATGCTGCTCCAGTTTAGCTGTTGCAGTATCTGTGCATTGATACCTGAGGCACTGCATGCAGCAGGCAGTGCTTTAGCAAAAATACCCGCCGAAATAAAGTACATATTTGCAATCGCGTGCTCAAAGCCTGAAGCGACGAAAGCCATTATGGGGAAAAATATCGCTAGTATTTTGCCGGCTATCTCCTGTGCCGACATGGCTTGTAAAATAGCTAAACAGACTAGCCAGTTGCAGCAAATAGCGCGGAAGAAATAAGCTTGGTTGTGGTCTGGATTAATGCTGCCGACTGCTACTTTGGTTGCGGCAATCTGCAGTGCCGTGCCCCCAAACGCGCTATCCATAATCCCAGTTTGCCCAACAACCATCCAAGCGAGGAAGATAGCGCCGAGTAGATTGCCTAGATACACCCATAGCCAATTACGCAGTAGTTGTACAAGGCGTATTCTTCTCGCCAATAGTGTCGTGGTCATCAGGGTGTTGCCGGTCCATAGCTCAGATCCAGGAATAATTGCTAACATTAATCCCAGGCTAAAGACTGCGCCGACAAAGAATTTTTTTAGTCCTAGCCACGCAAAGTCTCCAGTGGCGACCATGGTGGCTAAGTGGGCAGCAAAGCCAATATACACTCCAGCTAAAAAACCGAGGGCGAGAAGTTGCCTAATCGAGCGCTGTTTTTTTGCTTCACCCCACTCTATGAGTGAGTTGTTTAGCTCTTCTGGAGTGAGGAAATTTCTCATCTAAACGTCGCTGTGACGAGTGGTGTGCGCAGCGTTATAGCTATTTGCATGGGCCAACCCAAGCACCAGTGTAGCGTGTAATTATATTCATATCACCGGCATTGATCTCCATTTTACCGGTCATTTTGTCGCCATCATAGCTAAAGGTGCCACTGCCGGACGATATTTCACCTTCCTGATTACACACCATTTTATAGCTTACGGTGTTGTCGTTTATGGTTTGATCGCTGATTTGGCAGTGTTCGTTCTGATGAACAGGTGGCATAATATCTTGTTTAGTTAGGCATTGGGTAAATGTGGTGCCGGGCATTTTATGGGGCATGCCGGGAATTTCCATGGTGGTAGTTATTTCCCACATCCCCTCTTTGAGGTTGATATCGTTGGCGAAAACACTGGTTGTGCAGCACAGTAGGACTAGCGTGGTAATTATTGATGCGATAATTGTTTTCATGGTTTATTCCTCTATCGGGGATTTTTGTTTATGAAGTTTTTGCATCTCATCTATCAGGTAGTCGTGAATTTTTTTGCTGCTGCCCATCTGTAATACTTCGTTGGCAATCTTAGTTGCTGCTGCGCAGGATAAATCGGCAAGATAGGCTTTCGTCCGTGGAATGAATGGCGATACCATGGAAAATTCGCGAATACCTATGCCCAGTAGTACCATGAAACACAGGGGATCTGCCGCCATTTCGCCGCACAGACATACCCCTTTATCTAGTCGGGTGGCAGTGTCGTTGACATACTTTATAGCTTGCAGCATGGCGGGGTGCAGCGGGTTGTAATATTTGTTGACCAGAGGATTATTGCGGTCCGCCGCTAACATATATTGAATTAGATCATTAGTGCCGAGAGCAAAAAAATCGACCTCTTGGGCGAGAAATTTGCACATCTGTACCGCAGCTGGAACTTCGATCATTACCCCGAGCGGTATGTCAGATTTAAAGGGGATGCCTTCGTTGCGCAGATGATCTTTCGCCTCTTCAATAACCTCTTTGCAAGATAGCACCTCTTCAACCCCCGAAATCATCGGAAAGAGAAGTTTTACCGAACCGTGAACTCCGGCCATCAGAATGGCTTCGATCTGAGTGCGAAAAATGTCGCGGTTATCCAGCGAGACACGCACGGAGCGCCAGCCCATAAATGGATTCTCTTCTGCTGGAGCGGGGAAATATGGCAACGCTTTATCACCGCCAATATCAAGAGTGCGGATTGTGACTGGCCCATCAAAGCTTTCCACGACCTTGCGGTAGAGGGTATATTGATCCTCACGGTCGGGAAATTTGCTGCGTGTCATGTAGGGAAACTCTGTGCGGTACAGGCCGACACCTTTGGCACCGTTGCGTTGCGCTATGGCTACATCACTGAGCAGGCCAATGTTCGCATGTAGTGTGACCGTCACACCGTCTGCTGATATGGCTGGAACGCGGCGATACTTGTTGAGCCGGTCTACCTCTTTGCTGCTATCCTCTTCAAGACGACGATATTCATCCTTGATCGCCTGCGGTGGGTCGATGAATAGGCAGCCGGAGTTGGCGTCAAGAATAACCTCTTTATTCTGATGTGCTGCCTTTAATACCCCTTTGACACCGACTAAGGCAGGAATCCCCAAAGATTTAGCCATGATGACGGCGTGGGAGTTTTGTTCCCCTGCTTCGGTCACGATGCCGAGGAGTTTTTCGTGGTCTAAAATTGCCATGTCGGATGGCAAAACCTGTTGCGCGATAAGGATGCCCGGCGTTTTAATGTGCAGTAGATTGTTGTGCTCGCCGGTGAGATTGCTGAGTAATCTGCGCCCAATATCGAGGGTGTCTATAGCTCGTTCACGCAGATAAGCATCATCCATTTTGGCAAATGCTGCAGTATAGTGAGTTATGACCTTTTTGAGGGCATAGGGGGCGCTGTGGCCCTTATTGATCTCACCATACATTTGATCCGTAAAACTGCGATCTTCGAGGATCATCAAGTGGGTATGGAAAATAGCAGCATCTTGTTCAGATAGACGCTGTGCCACCCTTTTTTCCAGAAAAAGAGTCTGAATTCGAGTATCTTCTAGAGCATCTTTTAGCCGTTGGCGCTCCACCGCAATGTCGACATTGTTCTCATCTATAATTTCCGATAGTCCACACTCTGTGTCCAAAATATGTATTGGCCCAGATACCACTCCTGGATAGGCTACAATCCCACGCAGTGCCGATGGATTAACCTCGGGGGCGGGCTTGTGCTCGCCATTTGTTGTTGCCACACGATTTTGTTCGCGGATTGAGTTAAGGAGTGTTGCGTTGATGACTACAGTGGATATTTGAAAGGCTATTGTTGATAAGGTACTGATTTCAGTAGGAGAAAATGTCTTTTTTTGCAGGCTCTGTAGCGTTATTACCCCAATAGGTGTGCGGCGATTGAGTAGTGGTATCGCCAGAAAACACTTGAATTTCTCCTCGCCAGTTTCGCGAAAATAGCGGTAGCGCGGGTGGCTTTTAGGGTCGGTTACCGAGATGGGTTTGCCCTGCTCAATAGCCAGAGTGGCTAACCCTTCGCCAAGCAGCATCTTAACATTGCCAATGGCCTCTTTGGATAGACCTTGCGTTGCACGTAACCACAGGGTCGCACCATCATCGTCGAGTAGGTAGATGGAGCATACCTCTGACTTCATGCGCCTGGCAACTAGTTCAACTATATTGTTCAGTGTTTCATTCAGGTCATGCGACTGAAGAATTAAACTGCTTATGTCTTCTAGGGTGTTGAGCCCTGAATGCGCTATGTTCTGTTCTGTCGTCATCGCAATTTTCACCTAATGGCACTTATGTAAGCCGTAACGTGGTTATTGCCGCGGATACAGCTCTATCCCTCTTTGGGATTGATATGGTACGCAAAAACTTTAAGCTGGTCAGATATTTTATAATCCGCAGCGTGACGCTTAATAATTGCGTAAATTGCTTTGCGTTCATCTTCGCTATGCACGTGTCCCAGCAGACAGATAGCGCTATTTTCTATGCCTATTTGCAGATGATAACCATTTACCGTATTTGATTTTAAAATTTCAATTTCGATTTTTTTGCACAGAATAAGATCGCCGAGCTTTTGCTGACATTCTGCATGATGGCTACAGTTGAAATCGTCCTCTATGCCACTACAGATGAGATCAACCGCCTTATCTATTGATAGTCTAGTGGTGTTGATGGTCAGTTCATAGTGGTCAGTATTATCCCAGTTGCGATTGAAATAATATTTTATAAAACCGGCACGTTGTTGGTCGCTTTTGCGCACTAGAATGCGGGAGAGATCTGGATCGATCCATTCACGTTCAGCCCAGCGCTCTACTCTGGTTTCAAATGGAGCTACGACGCGCACCCGAAAGACGTTATCTATCCCTTCAAGCAGATCTTGCCCACCGCGACCGTAAATAATCACATTGCCTTTGAGGGCATATTCTAAAATTATCTGTTCAATGCGATGGAGGTCGATTTCAAGGTCGGTATCCAGACTTTCTACAAAAGCTGGTGGCTTTTCGTCGGCTTTTTCAACTGCATCTGGAGTAAGGCCATGCTTGGCCGCCATAGTTAAAATAGCTTCACCGTCAATAAGGGTGTAGCCTAACCTGTCTGCTAGTTGACGTGCAACTATCTGCCCGCCACTACCCATTTCACGCGAGATTGTGATTATAGCCATTAGTTTTATCCATCATTTAATTAAATAAATATTCCAAAATACGGCGAATTTTAGCAATTGCGCACAGTATTGACAAGGAATTAGTAGAACTTACATTAGTATGTCGGTTTGAAGTCGAAGTAATGCATTGAATCTAAAAAGCGGATGGTTCTACTTTTGGAGCGCATGACAATAGTGTGTGTTTGTGCACCACCAGCAAAATAGCGTACTCCGCGCAATAGGTCACCGCTGGTCACTCCGGTGGCAGCAAAGAAAACATCGCCGGCTGCGAGCTCTTCGGCCGCATAAACTTTATTGAAATCGGTTATACCCATCTTAGGGGCACGCTTGCGTTCTTCCTCGGTGGTAAAGATTAAGCGCGCTTGCATGTCGCCACCAAAGCATTTTACTGCCGCCGCAGCCAATACCCCCTCAGGAGCACCGCCGGTACCCAGTACCATATCAATGCCACTGTCGATGATGCCTGTGGCTACCGCTGGGGCTACATCTCCATCAGAGATTAGCTTGATGCGCGCGCCACATCTGCGGATATCATCTACTGCAGCATCGTGGCGTGGTCGGTCGAGCAGGACTACGGTTAGATCTTCCAGTTGACATTTTTTCGCTGCCGCTAAGCGTTTTAAGTTGTTGCTTGGTAGATCGTTGATGTCGATACAACCTTTGCCATCGTGGCCGACGATTATTTTGTCCATGTACATATCGGGCGCATGTAAAAAACCGCCTTTTGGAGCCAGAGCTATGGTGGCAATGGCACCGGGGCCGCCTTTGGAGCACAGAATAGTTCCCTCAAGAGGGTCAACTGCGATATCAACGGCGCGTTGACCAATCGCGCCAACTTTTTCGCCGATAAATAACATTGGCGCCTCATCCATCTCGCCTTCACCGATGACTACTGTGCCGTCGATATCTAGTGTGCCTAACAGGTGGCGCATGGCTGTTGTGGCTGCGGCATCGGCCGAGATCTTATCCCCCTTGCCAACCCAGCGCCCGCAGGCTAAGGCTGCTGCTTCTGTTACGCGCGCAAGATCTAGGGCCAAGTTTCTATCCATGTGTAAACTCCTGACTATGTGAGCGGGTAACAGTTGTTGTATTGCGCTAAACAGTGTATTTACTGCGTGGAAAATATCTCTCTAGATATCCCCTGTTTGTGTTTCTAATCCTGCTAGAATTAAGTGCACAAACGATGCTATGATTGCATAAATAGCAAAGTGAAACAATTATTTATTCACAGTAAAACGGCTGTAGGTATGGCCGTATAAAGACCAGAGGAGCTTTGTCTGATGCCAATTTTAGAACCGGATTTTGTCCCTAGTGGCAACGCACAGCCACTTGAGGCTTTTATCCGCCAAGAGATTGCTAAACGTGGTGGCATTCCATTTGCCGAATATATGCAACACTGTTTGTATCATCCCCAGTTTGGGTATTACGTTTATCCACGTCAGCGAATTGGCTCTAAGGGTGATTTCTTTACCTCGTCTTCAGTCCATCGTCTTTTTGGTCGGCTTATTGCTACACAGTTGGTGCAGTTTTGGCAGTTGTTGGGAGAAGATGTATTCACTATTGTCGAGCAGGGGGCTGGTGAGGGTGAGCTGGCGCTGGATATTCTCGACGCATTGGTGGACAATGCCCCAGAGATGTACCATAAATTACGCTATGTTATTGTGGAGATAAGCCCAGATAATCGCCAGCGTCAGGCAGATAAGCTGAGCGCACATAGTGCGGTAGTTAGTTGGCAGGATTTTAGCCAAGTTGATGGCGTTGTAGGCTGTTTTTTGAGTAATGAGTTGGTTGATGCTTTTGCTGTAAGCCTAGTTGAGAAGCATGATGATAAGCTGCAGGAGGTCTTTGTTGTTGAAAAAAATGGTGTTATCACCGAAGAGCTGCGCCAGCCAACTACGGATAAAATAAGCCAGCATTTTGCCAAGCTTGGAGTGGCGCCGGTAGAGGGGAATCGTGCTGAAGTGTGCCTGTTTGCTGCGGATTGGATGCGGCAGGTTGCAGAGAAGTTGGAGCGCGGTTTTGTGTTGACGGTAGACTATGGTTATCCGGCTGCGGAGTTGTATGCACCATTTCGCCAACACGGGACACTGCTGTGTTATCACCAGCACCAAGCTAATGATAATCCCTACCAGAACATAGGTTGTCAGGATATAACCAGCCATGTAGACTTTACTCTGTTGCAAAAAAATGGAGCAGATGCCGGTTTAGATGTTACCTATTTTGCCGAGCAGTACCGGTTTTTAATTGGTCTGGGGTTTGTGGAGGAGTTGCTACGCCTGCAGGCACAAGAGGCAGATGAACGCAAAGCGATGGCTCTGCGTATGACCCTGAAAAACCTGATAATGCCTGATGGTGGCATGGGGGAAACCTTTAAAGTATTAATTCAGAGTAAAAATATAGTATCGTCGCAACTATTGTGCGCTAGAAAACTACAAGATATTCCGCTGGATTCAATCGCGGCGTTAATGTGATATTGAAAGACAAGTACATCTATTAAACCTGAGGAGAAATGTTGATGAGAGATCAAGTTGAAGCTGTTTTAGATGAAGTTCGTCCCGCTATGTTGGCTGATGGTGGTAATGTAGAGTTGGTTGACGTGAGCGACGATGGGGTGGTCAGTGTGCGTTTGGTGGGTGCCTGTGGTTCTTGCCCTATGTCTACAGTGACTTTGAAGATGGGCATTGAACGCGCATTGATGGAAAAACTACCCAGTATCAAAGAGGTAGTGCAGGTGCGTTAAGGTGGGTGTTCTGAACTAGCCGGGGGAGGCGCAGATGCTTGATTGGTTGCAGGAATTTACCACTCATTTAACGCTGGAGCGCAATTTATCGCCCCATACCTGTAAAGCATACTTGCGTGATGTGCAGTCGTTCTACACATTTATTGTCGAGGTGGCGGCTGTTGATAGTCTTCCCGAGGTGCAGAATTTTTTGCCTCAAGTAGATAAAGTGTTGCTGCGCCGCTGGTTGGCGGCGCAGCAACGTACCTGTAAAAAGGTATCGGTAGCGCGCAAGTTATCTGCTTTGCGTGCTTTTTTTCGTTATCTTAATCGGGAAGGGTTGCTTGATAGCAACCCGGTAGCTTTGCTGGCGTCACCAAAACAGGATACTTATCTACCCAATACTTTAGATGTTGATGATGTGTATCACCTGCTTGATCAGCAAGATGGTGATGGTCTAATTCGGACTCGTGATCGCGCTATATTTGAGCTTATATACTCCTCGGGATTGCGCGTCAGTGAGGTTGTTGGTCTTAACGGTGGTGATTTGCGTGCTGCAGAACAGGTGGTGCGTGTGCTCGGCAAGGGCAATAAGGTTAGAATTGTCCCGGTTGGATCCAAGGCGATAGCACGAGTCGATGAATATATTGCGCTACGTAGCACGGTGGCTATGGGGGAACCCTTATTTGTCAATCGTAGTGGTCGTCGGTTGAGTGTACGTACTGTTCAGCGCAATTTGAAAAAGAAATTACTCAATGCTGGCTTATCAACAGCAGTAACTCCCCACTCCTTACGCCATAGTTTCGCTACGCATCTGTTAGGTGGTGGCGCTGACTTGCGCGCTATTCAAGAGATGCTTGGCCATTCATCTTTATCTACGACTCAGCGCTACACGCAAGTCAGTGTTGAGAGGGTGATGAGCGAGTATGATAAGGCTCACCCTCGGAGTAGAAAAAAATAGTAGTTACCTTCATTTAATCGCGGTTTAGATTAACAAAACCCCGCTGGTTCTCAGCGGGGTTTTGTTTTGTATTCTTATTTTTCCCAGAAACGCATGGTGCCATTTTTTGCAAGGTTGAGGTGGAGATTGTAGCACTCGTCCAGCAGTTGTGGCTCATGATGGCCACCAGTTGCCTTGATCCCACGATCAAGATAATCGGTGAGGTAGTCTCTGTAGGTTGGGTGGGCACACTTGGCAATGATTTCACGGGCACGATCAATTGGTGACATGCCACGTAGATCAGCCAAACCCTGTTCGGTAACCAGCACATCAATGTCATGCTCAGTGTGATCGACGTGTGGAGCCTTGGGGACAACGCCGGAGATGCCAAATTCATCTGTTTTGCTTGGACGACATGATGGGCAGTGCATCATTGAGATGTATGCATTGCGCTCGAAATCTCCGGAACCGCCGATACCATTCAGCATACGTGTACCGCCTGCATGCGTGGAGTTTGCATGGGCAAAGATATCAAATTCCAATGGAGTGTTCATGCCGATAGCACCTAGACGACGAATGACTTCTGGGTTATTGGAAACCTGCTGCGGACGCATCAGTACCATATCCTTGTACTTGGCGAAGTTTTTCCACCAGATCTCAAAGCCTTCGTTGGATAGTGACAGCGAGGTGCAGTTGATATACTTGCATTTACCTGAGTCCATAAAGTCGAGGAATGTATCCTGTAGTACTTCGGTAAATACGATGAGATCCTCAAATGGACTGGTGGTCAGACCGCCGACAACGGCGTTAGCGATGGAACCAACACCAGATTGCAGTGGTAGCAGATTCTTTGGCAGTCGGCCCGCTTTCACTTCGGCAGAGAAAAAGTCGACAATGTTATCGGCAATCGCTTGAGCCACATCATCAGTACCGCGCAGGGCACGGCCGTTGTCGCACAGTTTGGATTCAACAATGGCAACGATCTTGCTTTTGTCGGTCGGAACCCAAGGCGTACCGATTCGCTGTTTAGCATCGGTAAGAGGGATAATCTTCCGGTAAGGAGGCACGTCGGTTACAAAAATATCGTGCATGCCTTCAAATGATGGCAGGCCGGTATTGATCTCTATGATGATTTTATCTGCAATGTCGATAACTTCGTTAGCTGCACCCACGGCGCCAGAGAGGATAATGTTACCATCTTCGGTAATGGCTGAAGCTTCAATTACCCCGAGGTCTAGACCGCCACCACTATCTTTGGTGTAGAAGCCATATTTTAAATCTTGAGCAAACATGGAGAGGTGTTTGTCACCCATGCGAATGCCGCCACTATTGATGGACTTGCCAAGCTGTTTACCTGTTTGGTACGGCCAGCGGCGGTCGATCATATCAAGTGTCGCCATGCGGTCTTCAACTTCGGCTCCCACCGAAGCACCAATGAACAGATTTAGCTTTAGTTTTCCTTGTAAATTGTTTTTTTCTACATGGTCGCAAAGAGCAATAGGAACCACTTTTGGATAACCTACGGGGGTGAATCCAGACATGCCTACATTCATTCCGTCCTTGAAGTATTGAATACAATTTTCCGGAGTGGTGAAAAGTTTGTGTAGTTCCTTGCAGCGAACTCTGTCTTTTAATGTTTCTGCCATGTGTTCCTCCCTCAAATGAGAAATGGTTATTTAGAAAATAACCTAAAGTGAACTTTCCTATTTATGTTAGAAAAGTTCGTAAAAACAGATGTTTATACTGTCGTATTGCTGCGGTTGCTCTTTGCTGTTTATTTCTTATGTTGTAGCTAATGTTCTGAAATAGAATAGTGTTATGCTTTTCAGCTATAATATGAGTTATTTGTTTAGTCAAGATAAAAATTAAGTGTCTTTTTTGTAGTCTAGATTAGTTTTGGGCTTTTGTGATTGGGGTGGCGTGTGTAAATAGCTGATAATATAATAGAAATAGGTGGTTGTTTTGCGGATGTTGTATTTTTGCGAGTATTCTGAATTTATTTTTATAACTGTTCTGGTGATATACTGTTCTATTTAGCTGATAATGCTTTTTGTGGATATGCTCTTTGGCTTTTTGTGAGAATGGTAGGGGGATTGGTTGTGTTTAGATGGATTTATGCACATAAAAAAACCCGCCAAAATATGGCGGGTTTTTTGTTCTACAGGTAAACTAAAACTAGAATTTAGTCTTCGCAGAGGTCAACTTTGATGTCCCAGTTTTTAATTTTCATTGTGCCATTTTGGGCTAAATTCTGTTGCATTTTGAAGCAGCGGTCAAATAGTTGTGGCTCATGGCCAATGCCTTTAGCCAGAGTCTCTTTGCTGGCCATATCAAAATACTCTTGCATGATTGGTTTGTACTCAGGATGCACACAGACATCAATGAGCTTCTGTGCCCGATCTTTAGGAGCTAAACCACGTAAATCTGCCAGGCCTTGCTCGGTAACTAGTACGTCCAGATCGTGCTCGGTGTGGTCAATGTGTGGTGCTTTTGGAACTACACAGGTAATACCGCGAGGATCTGTTTTGCTTGGACGTGTTGAAGGCGTATGCATAATAGACAGATAGCCGTTGCGTAGATAGTCACCAGAACCGCCAAGGCCGTTGATCATGCGGGTACCACCAACAAGTGTTGAGTTCGCGTGTGCATAAATATCAAACTCGACCGGAGTGTTCATGGCAATACAACCCAAACGACGAATAGGCTCAGGTGCATTTGAAACTGAGAGTGGACGCATGATCATTTTATCAGCATATTTGTCCCAGTTGTTAAAGAGACGAGGGAAACCCTCTGTTTCTGACAGAGATAGTGAGCATGCTGAGGCGTATTTCAATTTACCAGAGTCGAGGAAGTCAAGCATGGTGTCCTGCAAAACCTCAGTGAAAACGGTGAGATTTTCAAAAGGCCCGTTAGCCAGACCACCAACAACTGCGTTAGCAATTGAACCAACACCAGATTGTAGAGGCAGTAAGTTTTTAGGTAGACGCCCAGCTTTAACTTCAGCAGAGAAGAAGTCGATAATGTGACCAGCGATAGCTTCTGAAGTGTCATCCATGTCAGCAAAAGCGCGACCTTTGTCACGGTATTTAGACTCGACAACCGCAATAATCTTATCAGGATCGCAAGGGAAGGATGATGTCCCGATACGGTCTGATGCTCTGCTGATCAGGAATGGCTCGCGATTTGGTGGATTGCGTGGGATTAAGCAGTCATGCATACCTTCGAAAGATGGCTCACCAGTGTTTACTTCGATAATGACTTTGTCAGCGATCATCAAGATTTCACCGATAACACCACAGGATGTTGTAGGTACTAGACCACAATCCTCGGTGATGGCCGAAACTTCAATGATGGCTAGATCAATCTTGGGAGTATAGAAACCGTAACCTAAGTCTTGAGCGAATAGAGAAAGGTGTTTGTCGCCCATGCGGATTTTACCGGAGTTGATCCCTTTGGCGATGTTCTTGCCGGTTTGATAAGGCCAGCGGCGATCGATCATGTCTAGAGTAGCCCAACGATCTTCGGTTTCAACGCCAACTGAAGCACCAATAAACAGGTTGAACTTCAATTTACCCTGCAGGTTGTTTTTTTCAACGTGATCAGCCAGAGCAATGGGTATTGCTTTAGGGTAGCCAGCTGGGGTAAAGCCGGACCAGCCGAGATCCATACCATTTTTGAAGAACTTGATGCAGTCTTCTGGTGCCATAACTTTGTCTAGTAAAGATTTGCGACGGATACGACTTTCTAGAGAACCATAATCTGCCATTTACTTTCCTCCTTGCAATACATTGTGGGTGTGAACAACATAAAATCCAAGTTTTTACAGAAAACCTGGTGGTATACAATGTGTCTAGCATCCATACATCTGTATAAATAATGATAGACCATTAAATAATGATTGAATTTGTTGTTTTTTGTTGTCGACTACTCTGTGCACGCTTTTTTGATTCATTAAAATAGCGTTTTACTGGATCTTGTATAATATGCGTGATTTTTTTAGTCAAGAGAAAAAAATGCTTGAATATATTGAATATTAAGAATATTTGTGGGCTAAAAAAATCTTTGTTGTTAAGGTGTAGACTGTAACTATATGACAATGCGCACTTTTATTACATTTAGTCCATATTGAACAATTTGGTAAGATTAAATAGCTTTATTTGTAAAACATTGTCTGTGTTATATGTACAGATATGGTGTTTTATTATCGTCATGGTTGATGTTGACATTGTATGGTAATTGCTTACATATTGAGGAAATGGCTGTTCAGATATGCATTGTGCTGCTAGTGATGCACGGTTTTACTTTACTTCGTAGGTAGGATTTATCTTTGATGGAGCAATTATTTGTTTGTTATGTGATTGGTGCCGATATGGGTTTTTTTCAGAAAGATATGGCGCTGGGGTGATTGTTGTAGCGCGTGACTACGTAGATCAAGTCTTTGATTTTGTAGCTTTAAATACAAAAGGCCATCGGATTGCTCTCCGATGGCCTTTTTATTATGCTAGCTGTTGCTTAACTGTGAAATAAAAATTAATCCTCGCAGAGATCAACCTTGATATCCCAGTTTTTAATTTTCATAGTGCCATTTTTAGCCAAGTTTTGTTGCATTTTGAAACAGCGGTCAAATAGTTGTGGCTCGTGGCCAATGTTTTTAGCTAGGCACTCTTTTTTGGCCATATCAAAATACTCTTGGAGTAGTGGTTTATACTCAGGGTGAGCGCATTTGTTGATAATTTCCTGAGCTCTATCTTTTGGAGCTAGACCACGCAAGTCGGCTAGACCCTGCTCAGTAACCAGAACATCAAGATCGTGCTCGGTGTGGTCAACGTGAGGCGCCTTAGGAACTACACAGGTAATGCCGTGTGGATCAGTTTTGCTTGGGCGTGATGAAGGTGAGTGCATAATTTTCAGGTAGCCGTTGCGTAAGAAGTCGCCAGAACCGCCAATGCCGTTGATCATGCGGGTACCGCCAACCAGGGTTGAGTTAGCGTGAGCGTACATATCAAATTCGATCGGAGTGTTCATGGCAATACAACCTAACCGACGAATTGGCTCAGGTGCATTAGCAATTGATAGCGGACGCAGAGTGATTTTGTCTGCATATTTATCCCAGTTGTCTAGGAAGCGTGGGAATCCAGGAGTTTCTGACAGTGACAGTGAGCATGAAGATGCTGCGTCCAGTTTACCAGAATCAAACAGGTCGAGCATAGTGTCTTGCAGTACTTCTGTATATACGGTCAGGTTTTTGAAAGGTCCTTTGGCTAGCCCGCCAATAACTGCATTGGCAATTGAGCCTACACCTGACTGCAGTGGCAGCAAGTTTTCTGGAAGCCGACCCGCTTTAACTTCAGCAGAGAAGAAGTCCATGATGTGACCAGCAATTGCTTCTGAGGTGGCATCAGCATCTGAGAATGCACGCCCTTTGTCACGATATTTAGATTCTACTACGGCAATGATTTTATCTGAATCGCAGGCAAATGATTCTGTGCCAACACGATCGCCAGCTCTTGAAATCAAGAGTGGTTGGCGGTTAGGGGGATTCAGGGGCACGATGCAGTCGTGCATGCCGCGGAATGATGGTTGTCCGGTGTTTACCTCAATGATTACTTTTTCAGCAATCATGAGAATTTCACCAATGACACCACATGATGAAGTTGGTACTAGAGAGCCGTCAGCGAGAATTTCAGATACTTCGATGATAGCAATATCGATTTTTGGAGTATAGAAGCCATAGCCAAGGTCTTGTGCAAACAGGGACAGGTGTTTGTCACCCATGCGGATTTTGCCAGTATTTATGCCTTTGGCGATGTTTTTACCTGTTTGATAAGGCCAGCGGCGGTCGATCATGTCTAGAGTAGCCCAGCGGTCTTCAGTCTCTGCGCCTACTGAAGCACCAATAAACAAGTTGAATTTCAATTTCCCTTGTAGATTGTTCTTCTCAACGTGGTCAGCCAGCGCGATAGGAAGCGCTTTTGGGTATCCGGCAGGTGTAAAGCCAGACCAACCGATATCCATGCCATTTTTGAAATATTTAATACAATCTTCTGCGGTGGTAACTTTGTCGAGCAGTGCTTTGCGCTGAACGCGACTTTCCAAGGAACCGTAATTAGCCATTCTAGAACCTCTCCTTTAACAAACCAATGAAGTAAATTGAAAATCTGTTGGATGATTACCAACAGGGCAATAAATGTAGCATGTAGTAAAAACTACACTATTTAGTGATATTCTATCTTCGCGTTTATAAAATATGTATACAGTTAAGTCAAACGAAATATAATAATTACTGCGATTGCTGGTCGCAGAGATCCTGGGTTTGCTGTGCTGTATAGATCTGGGAATACTGCGGTTAACATGGCGATTATTGAGCGGATATGCAATATAGCTTTTCGTGCTCGTAAATTTAAGCACGAGTTGTTCAAGAGTGAAGTTTGCTCTGATTAGATCAATACAGTTAATGTTACTAGTTATAGGAGTGCCTCTTGCGTAAGGATAAAAGCGGCATTTTGGGTAATAGTGGTGCTTGGTCTTTTAATTAAGGTGAGAGAATGGCGGGTGGGAATTGTGGCTGCGTAATGTGGTGAATAACTATACGCAGCCACTATATAATTTGGCTATTGCTGTGGTTATATATTGAAGTTCTGCCGGGTCTTTTGAGCTTTTTTTATGAGATCGGCATCGTTGAATTGGTCTATTTGGTTGAATAGTACAATTGCTTTGTCGGTCTCACCATTTAATTGGCGTGCTTGAGCTAGCGAGTAGATTACTTGGCCCATTTCTTTAAACTCTGGATAGGTGGTGCGCACCTGCTCAAGGCGGGCAATGGCGGCTTTGTACTGCTTAGTTTTGAGATAGAAATTGCCGATGTAAGCAGCATTTTCTGCTAAGCGAGTTTTGCACTGCATGATCAAACTGTCGAGTTCCTGAGCTTCAATTTTGCCGGGAAAATTCTTCTTTAGCTGTTCAAAGGTGTTTAGTGCATTGCGCGTTGCTGTTTGGTCTCGATCCGCCGCAAGAATGAGTTGAAAGTGTGATTTGCCGAGGCGCAACAATACATCACTTTTGCGTATGTTGGAGGGGTGTTGCTTGAGAAAATCTTCGTAAGAGGCTATAGCTTCAACATATTGTTCCTGTGCATATTGAGTGTCGGCTATTTTGAGCTCTGCTAGGGCTGTCAGTTCTGGTGACGCAAAACTGTCGCGTACTTTTTGCCACTGCTCTATTGCTTTTTTGTGATGACCAGCTTCAAACTCCTGCTCCCCACTTTGGAAGTAATAAAGGGCATTTTTTTCTACTGGTGCTGGCGGCGTCGATGAACAGGCACTGAGCGCCAATGCAATCATGGTAAACAGGAGACAGGTCTTGATGGTGTTAGCCATATTTGTCAGCAATCCTATTTGTGGGTTATCAATAGCAAACGTTATATCTTGTCCTTGCAAAGAGTGGTCATACTAAAACAGGCTTCACTTGGACTCAAGTATTATTGTTGCTCCAGCCTATTTTAGGGTGCTGCTGGTGCAAGGGAGAGCTTTAATTTTTCCATCGCCCGCTTTTCTAGTTGTCGTACGCGCTCTTTGCTGATGTTGTATTCATCGGCTAGCTCTTGCAGTGTGACCTTATCCTCAGTTAGTAATCGCGCATGTATTATATGTTGTTCGCGTTGATTGAGTTGTCCTAGCGCCTCATGAATATGGTCTGTCTGCTGATGCTCAGATTCTATGTTTATCAGCTGTTGCTCTTGATCTAGCCGAGAGTCGGCTAAATTATCCATATAGCTCACATCGCTGTCTGGTGCTAGTTGCGTATTTAAGGAGCTGTCACGACCATGAAGGCGTAAGGTCATCTCTTCAACTTCTTGATAGCTTACATCCAGTTCTTGAGCAATTGAGTTGCTATCCGCACTGCCTGTTAATCTACGCATTGCTTCACTGGTCTGGCGCAGTTTAAAAAAGAGTTTCTTTTGTGCCTGGGTAGTGCCTATCTTAACTAGTGACCAACTACTGGTTATATAATTATGAATGTAGGCACGAATCCACCATACCGCATAACTGATCAGTCGGATATTGCGCGCTGGGTCGAATTTTTTGATAGCCATCATCAGCCCAATATTGCCTTCCTGAATCAGGTCAAGCATTTTTAAACCATATCCGCGATATTCGTAGGCTATCTTGACTACGAAGCGCAGGTTGGCGCAGGTTAGTTTATGCGCAGCATCTAAGTCGTTGTCACGTTTTAAGCGCCAAGCTAGCTCTTGCTCAGTTTCACGATCGAGTGGTTCAAATTGGTTGATACTCGACATGTATTGATCAAATGAATCTAAAGTAATGGGTAGGGTGTTCATTTTTTTACCTCATCAGATGTACTTAGTTAGATCATTGCGCCAAAATTAGCACTCCGATATGTAGAGTGCCAATTTTGGCGCAATGATCTGATTTGTCAAGGATTTTTTATCACAAATGTTGTAATTAATAGCGAAAGTGAAGAGCGTTAGAATGGCGGAAGCTCATTTTATTGGGAGTTCTTATTGCAGGGGATTGCCATGTTTATAATTTGACCGCGGCGGGCAATAAGAACATTTTTTTGATCAACAGTTGGCTGAAAGCTGTTGTAGCCACTACAGCTAATTTTATAACGTGCATTGTAATCTAGTGCAGGAATAAATGCTGGAACGCTGTACTTAACACTGTCAATGGTACAGACAATTTCATCCTTAAGATTAAGCTCATCACCATCCCACACTTTATTGTTATTTATATCCAAAAAAGCTTCAATAACTAGAGTGCCGCGCTGTGTGGATAGTTCGGGGGATTTATCAAGAATGATATTGAGAATATTTCCCTTTTTTTCCAGTTGTAAATTGTCTGTTCTGGAAAAATCCTGTTGGCTTTTGTTAGCATTGACCTGAGTAGAGCTCTCGGCTGCGTATAGGCTTAACGGGCAACAGATAAGAGCCAAAAGACACAAATATATAAGTTGTTTGCAGTAAGTATTCATAAGTTCATATTTGCCTGAATAGCACCAGTCTGTCAACTGAGGAATTGTTACAGGTGTAACAGATTGGATATGTAGCTATATATATTGCTGATTTTTTAGCTATATCTTTTGTCGAGATGCTCTTGAATCCAGCCTTTTTGATTAGTGCTAAGGCTGGAAGAGAAGAGTAAATTACGTATTTCCTGTATAGATATCTGTGGTAAAAATTGGGTGTACCAAATCTGTGGGGTGTGTCTATTCTTTAGTATGGCGCGCTGAAGATTCTTGCGCTTACTCCAGCGTGGATGACGAGCAATCATTGAAATAGTTTGTGGAGAACTGTTGCCGCTAGATATAAATTGAAATAGCGCAGCCTCCTTGAGCCGAGGGTTTTCCAGACTTGCTTCAATAACCTGTTGCTGTCCCTCTTTTATTAACGGAAATAGTAATGAGGAGCTAGCTCTTCTGGCTAAGGTGATTTTGTTGCCGAGCGGTTCTTGGGGCAGACGCTGAATAATCCCTTGCTCCGCCGCCATTTTTATATCTGTTGTTTGTCCCGGCAGGGTGCATAAATTAAGTAGCTCGAAAAGGTGTAGCCTTTGCAGTAGTTGCTTAACAATTGTTGGAGATATGGCAGGGTGGCGCACCAGCGCTATGGTGATGTTGTGTTTTTGGCTAAGTTTATGTTGGCTGATCGCGCGCAATAGGTCAGGATTGATATCCTCACGTTTAAGCAGTTGTAGCAAGTGCTCTGGGGTTAAAGCGATATTCCTCAGTGCTGCATGTAGAACTTCTGTGTTTTGATCATGCATTAGCGCCGCTAGTAACTCACCTTCCGACGTTAGGGCTTGCTTCAGGCGTGTTACTAGGTTGCTATCTATTGTCTTATTATGTTGGTCGTCAACCGTTTGCGGCATGACCTGATCCTCTAACGGCTATAGTCTGGTGTAATCATTTTTTGTTATTTTTTCTGATCAAAAAAACCGTACTCTTCTAAAAAGTTTTGTTTATATTCGGCAAATTGGTCTTGCTCTATAGCTTTTCTGGCTCCGGCAACCATGTTGAGATAAAAGTGCACATTGTGGATAGCCGCCAGAGTGGCAGAGAGAATCTCATTGGCATTGTATAAATGGTGCAAATAGGCACGTGTAAAATTGCGACAGCAATAACAATCACAGGACGCATCAACTGGATAAAAATCACGCCGATAGTTACGATTGGTGAGGCGTATTTTTCCGCGTGAGGTAAACAGAGTGGCGCTGCGGGCATAACGTGTGGGGATGACACAATCAAACATATCCATGCCGCGTTCGATGCTTTCGAGAATATCCTCTGGTAGTCCAACACCCATAAGATAGCGTGGTTTGTCAGGGGGCAAAAATGGTGCAGTGTAGTCAACTACTTTTTTAAGCAGATCCAAGCCCTCCCCAACGCTCACGCCACCGATAGCGTAGCCAGGAAAATTCATTTTTGTCAGTTGCTCAGCACACTCGCGGCGCAGATCTTCGTAGACACTGCCTTGTACAATTGCAAACAGTGCTTGATCACTGCGCTTGTGATTGACCAGACAATCTTCTGCCCAGCGCAATGTTTTTTTTACTGAGTTTTGCGCATAGTCATGGCTTGACGGATAGGGGATGCACTCATCGAATGCCATGATAATATCCGCACCCAGAGTGTTCTCAATATGCATTGCTTCTTTGGGGCCTAAAAAAGTCTCTTCGCCATTGAGCTCGTTGCGAAAAAAAACACCAGTGTCGGTTATCTTCTTCTTGGGTAAAGAGAAGACTTGAAATCCTCCGCTGTCGGTTAGTATAGGTTTGTTCCAATGCATGAATTTGTGCAATCCACCCGCCTTTTTTACCAGCCCCTCTCCGGGTTTTAAGTGCAGATGGTAGGTGTTGGATAACACAATTTGCGCTCCCGCCTCTTCAACTTGGGCTGGGGTTAGCGCTTTTAGCGCACCATGGGTGCCAACAGGCATGAAAATAGGGGTTTCAATGTCACCATGTGGGGTGTGGATACGACCACGACGTGCCTGGGTGTTTTTATCATTATGTAACAGGTCAAACTTGAACATAAAAGGTGTGATCTTTCTGTGATAAATGTTGGCAATAGTTGCTAGGTTTTGGTAACCATTGCGCAGAGTTTATTTTAAACTCCCACACTAGCAAAAGCGTAGCAATAAAGCAATCTGAGCTGCGGTGCATTGATGTGGATGTTGATAGTATTTATTGGCGAGGTAACTTCAATGGATTTAATTGATAAATTCAAGCAAGCTGAGTTTGTGAAAATTCAGTGTGATCTGTGTTTCGGTGAATCTATTGTCGTTGATTTACCAACACTGTTGCGCTTGCGTCGCGGCATAAGAGCGGCGGCTCAATTTGTCTTGCCTTCAGGCCAGAGTAGTGCTGCTGGTACTAACCGTTTTGCTAAACTGTTGGAACCAACACCGGCGAGTGATCCAGTGGCTCGGCGACAACATCAAAAGATTGGTCCTGCCTTTGTACTGCAACACAATAACAACAGTATTGGCAGCTACAATCGTGGGGATATTTTAAGTTTAGAGACAATTATTTGGGGTGGGGATATTGAGATTGTCCGCGACTTCATTCTAGTATTGCAAGCATTGGGACGTGTAGGTTTGCGCTATGATGCGGGACGCTTTGAGGTCGTTGCAGTGCGCGGCGAAAATTCTGCTCAGCAGTGGCAACAGGTGTGGACCTCTGGTGATCCTCTGGAAACCCTTGTGGTGCCAATGCGCGATGGCGCATGGTGGCTGGAAAGCTACGCTATAGAGCGTGAAGAGGTCTGTTTGGAATTTATGACTCCAGCGCGATTAATAAAAAACGGTAAACCACTATTTAAGGCGAGTTTCCGCCAGTTGTTTCCATTTATACTGCGCCGGGTTACCGCTATGCTCTATGGCCACTGCTGGGTAGATTTACCGTTAGATGCGCAGGGCTTGTTTGACACTGCCGAGCAGTTGGAAGAGGTTACCAATAATTTGCGTTGGTGTGATTGGCGTGAATTGCACGGCATACACCGCCAACAACCGTTAGGCGGAGTAAACGGTAATATTGTTGTGCGTGGCAACAATCTAAGTGAGCTTGTGCCATATATTTATTTGGGTAGCCTGATGAATCTTGGGAAAAATGCAGCCTATGGTGCCGGCTGTTATGTCGTTCGTCCTATGCCAGCAGCGGATATAAATTGACCATCGGGTAGTAATTGATAAAATCTTAATTTTTTGTATAATTAATTAAAGTAAAATTTATTTCTTACTAACTACTGGAGGGGGGATAATGAAAGATAGCTGGAAAGAGCGTGAAAATGCCTTTGAAGATCAATACATCTATGAATTAGAAAAAAAACAGTTAGCGGAGAGAAAGCGCCAAGAGTTAGAACAGCAAGCGGTTGCAATGTCCAAAGACCGCTGCCCTAAATGTGGGGCAGTTATAGTAGCTACCAGCTTTCATGGCGTATCTATGGATCAGTGCCCAGAGTGTCGAGGAGTCTGGTTGGGTCCTAATGATTTTAAGATGTTGGCATCTAAAGATCATCGCACTTGGTTTGATATTTGGTTTAAGGAACAAGATCAAAATCAAAAATGATTTTGATCTGTATTTGAAAGTGGGCAATTTGTAAATATGTGTCTGTCTACGTTTTTAGTGCATTAACTTGACGCTGTTGCTAAAATGTAGTAAAAATAGCCACTTATGTTGATATATGATTTTATTACTTGCTCAGGATGCAATCGGAAGAGGAGAAAAGAATGGGGGATTTGGTTTTTGTCCTATTGGTATTAGGTGGATTGGGAGCGTTTTTCTTTACTAAGTGGCGCAAGGAAGATGCCTCCTGCTCGGAGCCTAATTGCTCTGTGTCAACTGTTGCCGAAGAGGTAGTTGCTGAAGAGGTAGTTGCTGAAGAGGTAGTTGCTGAAGAGGTAGTGGCTGAAGAGGTAGTTGCTGAAGAGGTGGTTGCTGAAGAGGTGGTTGCTGAAGAGGTGGTTGCTGAAGAGGTGGTTGCTGAAGAGGTGGTTGCTGAAGAGGTGGTTGCTGAAGAGGTGGTTGCTGAAGAGGTGGTTGCTGAAGAGGCGGTTACCGAAGAGGCGGTTACCGAAGAGGCGGTTACCGAAGAGGCGGTTGCCGAAAAAATAGTTGCTAAAGAGCAGGGTGAACTCGATGCTCTTTCTTGGCGCATCTTGCAGAAAGTTATGGAGGATCCAGGCTTATTGCAGACGAAGTTGTATAAAAAATTCCCTCGCGAAAAACGCAAAACATTACAGGCTATCTTGTTGCAATTAGATAATGAAAAGGTCTTGCGTCGCGAAAAAGAGGGGAACTCTTATCGCCTGTTTCCCGTCTAGCGCGGTGGTTTTCTCTCTAGCTATCAATTAGTATGGCCAAGTGGATATTACTTGTTGATAGCTACGTTAACAGGGGTAGCTGACAATGTGTCGATCAATACCTGTGGCGACAGAGCTACCAAAAAACCACGTTTACCGCCGTTTATATAGATAATATTCAGTTCTAAAATTGATTGCTCAACATAGATAGGCATGCTTTTACGGGTGCCGAAAGGTGATGTGCCGCCAACTTGGTAGCCGCTATGTTTACTTGCTACCTGCGGCGTGCATGGGGCAATCTGTTTTACCTCTAGGGTGCGCGCTAGCTCTTTGGTCGATACCGCACGATTGCCGTGCATTAATATTATGAGCGGTTGCTTGCGTTCATCTTCCATTACCAAAGTTTTTATAACTTTGAATTCGTCCACCCCCAACTGTTGCGAAGATACTCGTGTCCCGCCTTTATCCTCATAGGTATACAGTTGGGGCGCATAATGTACATTGTGTTGTTTAAGATAGCGAATCGCTGCCGTAGTGGGGTATTTGTCCTTGGCCATTTTGCTTAATACCTAAACCAGCTTAATGCTAGGAAAATCATGCTGGCAACTATTGCCAAACTGCATAAGCCTGCAACTAAATTGGTCAGCGGAGCTAAGGCGCGCCGACTGCGTAATGAAATAGGGAAGATAAAACCCAGCATTACCCCACTGATTGCGCCACCGAGGTGCGCTGCATTGTCAGCTCCGACCATAAAGCCGAAAATGAAGGCGAATAGAGCCCAGCGCAACATGAAATCGCGTTGCGCCAATGCTTGGTAGCCGCCAATACGGTGGAAGTAGCTGATTGAGAAGCCGATCATGCCGAATAGCGCTCCAGATGCTCCAACTACAACCACCATCGGGTGCCAGATGTAGCCAAGAAATGTCGCCACTAATGCGGTAATGACGTAGAGTGAGATGAAGCCACCGGGACCAATCTCCTGCTCTAGTTGCGGTCCAACCTGATACAGCACCACCATGTTGAAAGCTAAGTGTATCAGCCCGCCATGGGTGAAGGCATAGCTGATACAGCGCCACCACTCTCCGTGTTGTACCACAAGTGGCCACCACTGGCCGCCAGATATCACTAAAAGCTCAGAGTTCGGTCGCAGTAAGGTAGAAAAACCGTAACCTGCCGCTACACCACGGATAATCATTATCGAAAAGAGTATTAGGTTTAGCGTCAACAACAGTTTGGTAACAGAAAAATCGTTTGTACTGATAGTCTCGCCACGGGCTGCTTGTTTCCACTGCCGCTGCCAGCGCATGATCCGCCATTGCCAGCGGGTGCCATTCATTCCCAAATTGTCAAAAAAACGTTTCCAGTCCACGTATATTCTCCTTTTAGCTGGTAAATATTGCAGAAAAGATGGCGTTGAGCAAGGGTGATCTGGACACTTCTGGCGCAAGTGATATATTTTTTTGCAGCATCTAGAATTAACCACGCAAAAAAGTTGTGCCTGATTAATAACCATGCACTTGCTTTAAGCCCAAATTGGCCTAAAAGATCAAGATGACACCTGCTTTAGAATGTTGGCATCACTTTTTGGTCTATTTTTTGCGCAGGTGTTTTACCGGATAGATAATTTTTACTATAAGAATTTACTCTATTGTATACCGCTTTAATTGAGTCTAACCTTGAATTTATCCATTAAATTAGGCAGTATGAAGGTTTGTAGATTAGGTGTTGTAGCTGTTTTATTTTCCCTATAGGAGGCCTGATATGGCTCTTGAATCACTAAACCCGGCAACTGGAGAACTACTGGAAACTTTTGGTGAATGGTCTGACGAACAGATAAACGCAACAATTGAGGCAGTCCATGAGCGCTATTTAAGTTGGAGAACAACGACATTTGCTCAGCGTAAGGAGCTTATGCTGAAGGCGGCGGCGGTTCTGCGCAAGCGTAGCACTGAGTTTGCCATCATTATGGCTCAGGAGATGGGCAAACCAATCATTGAGGGGCGCGGTGAAATAGAAAAATGTGCCTTAGTTTGTGAATACTATGCGGAAAATGCCGAACAGATGTTGGCCCCTGAACCTATAGCCAGCGACGCGGGGAAATCTTATGTAGCTTTTCGTCCCCAGGGCATAGTCTTAGCGGTCATGCCATGGAACTTTCCCTTTTGGCAGGTGTTCCGTTTTGCCGCCCCTGCGTTGATGGCCGGTAACGCTGGAGTGTTAAAACATGCTTCCAATGTTCCGCGTTGTGCACTGGTAATTGAAGAGGTTTTTGTTGATGCTGGTTTCCCCGCCAATATCTTTCGGACGCTAATGATTGGCTCTGGTAAGGTGGCGCAGGTTATCGAAGATCCGCGCATTGTGGCCACGACCTTGACGGGTAGTGATATTGCAGGACGCAAGGTGGCGGAAAAATCAGGTGCCATGCTGAAAAAATCGGTGATGGAGTTAGGCGGGAGTGATCCATTTATTGTTTTGGCTGACGCCGACCTAGATGAGGCCGCTGCAGTAGGCACTAAGGGGCGCTGTCTTAATTCAGGTCAAAGTTGTATTGCCGCTAAGCGTTTTATCGTCGAGGAGAGTGTTTATGATGCTTTTCTTAAAAAGTTTACTGCGTGCATGTCGGCCTTAAATATGGGCGACCCGACTGTGGATAGCACGCAGATAGGTCCGCAGGCGCGAGAAGACCTGATGCTGGAGTTGCATGGGCAAGTTGAAGCATCCGTAGCTAAGGGTGCTAAGGTTGTGCTCGGCGGCAAGCCCACCGGTACTGGCGCTTTCTATCCTCCAACCATCCTTACTGAAGTTGCCAAAGGGATGCCGGCCTATAGCGAGGAATTTTTTGGTCCGGTAGCGATTGTTATACGGGTTAAAGATGCCGAAGAGGCTCTTTTTGTCGCTAATGATACCGAATTTGGTCTTGGCGGCTCAGTCTGGACTAAGGATGTGGCTAAAGGTGAAAAGCTCGCCGGTCAGATTCGTGCTGGGGCGGTTTTTGTTAACGGAATAGTGAAAAGTGATCCACGCCTGCCTTTTGGTGGCGTAGGTATTTCCGGTTTCGGGCGCGAACTATCGCATTATGGCATTAAAGAATTTGTCAATATTCAGACAGTTTGGATTAAATAAATAACTTAAGCTAGATTTTACAACTCAACCACTATATTTTCGCTTATTTATAGTGGTTGAGTTGTATATATGCATTATGAATATTAATTAGTGCTGGGCGAGTACAGTAAAAATATGGCCTAATTTAGACTGTAGCCTAGCGATTATAGATTGTACCTCTTGGGGAGTATAATCTTTTTTCTCCTTGGCTCCCCAGACCACATTAGGCCAGTAAAAGTCATCTTCATAGCGGCCGACAACGTGGATATGTAGTTGGCGAACGATATTGCCAATGGCCGCAATGTTCACTTTGTCAGTTTTAAACTCTTGGTCAACAAATTTGCCCAGTTGATTGATCTCATCAATTAGCAGACGTTGTGGCTCTGCCTCCATGTCAAATAATTCACAGGCATCGGTCTCTGGAACCAAGATAAACCAGGGGAGCAGTGAGTTGTTCAGGAGCAATAGTAGACTGGAGCCAAATGTACCTAAGGTTATACAATCTTGATCAAGCTGTTGATTGAGCTGAAATTTTTCCATCTAGAAATCCATTATATTGTTGTAAATTAGTACCTGTATGTTAGGCGGTAGGACAATAATTGCAGGGTTCTCAGCGCTACATTGTCCCACCACCGAGGGTAGTTATTTTTTATCAAATAAGCCTTTGATTAGTGTATCTGCTGCCTGTTGCACTTGCTCATTGCCTGCCTCAGGTAAATTAGCTTTTTCCAGCAGCTTTTGAGCTGCCTTGTCAACTTCTGCCGAAGCCGCTTGTACCGCTCCTGCCTTCAATCCGTCAACGCTCGCTAAATCTCCTTTGAGCATAGCGGCCAGTGCCGGTGATATTGATTTGGAATTTTTGGCAACAGCATCAATTACCTGTTGCACCATATACTGCATCAATTCCGGCATAGTAAGCCCACCTTGTGCTTTGCCTATATTCGCTAGTTTAATCTCGGGTACGTTCAGGCTGACGTCGCTTAATTGCGCTCCCATCGCCTGGAGTTTGGCAGTCACCCCAATTCCACTTAGCTCAAGCTTGTCGACAATAAATTTTTTCTCAATACTGGTAGAACTTGTCTCTGGTTTTTGAGTGTTGCTATCTGGTTGTGCTGGAGGAGTTTGCTGTGCTGTGGTGGAGCTTTTGGGTAAATTGGTCATGATAGTTTTGGCGTTAGATGCCTTATTGCTCTGCTCCAAGTTGAGCTTGAGACCTGCTAGAGATATTTCGGAAATATGGATAATGTCGGAGGTTATTGACTTAATATCAATGGCGATTCTTGCTTGATCTAAAGCCATAAAGTTGGCGGCGCTGTAACCTTTAGGGTTGGCAATGACCAAACCGTTTAAACTACTGCTGCCATCGAGGATAGAGATGTGGATTTTGTCCAGCGTGGTGGACACGCCCAGCGCCTGTGAACCGCCATATTCTACCGCTTTTTTGGCGATAGAGTCCAGATAGAAGGTCACTCCGGCGATAACTGCAATAGCAATAACTACAATAAATATCAGAAACTTGGCGATAAATTTCATACTAGACTCCTTGCGAAAGGTTGTTGGTGCAATAGTAGCTCAATATCCTGCCTGTAGATGTTAGGTTATTGTAAAATGATAGCAGACATTTTAACAAGCTGTAGTTTGTTTAATGTTGCGTTGATGGAAATATAGTTGATCTGTCCATAGTTAAGGTGCGGCTATTTACATGATTCCTGGGTTGCGACGTATGGCCGGTTAATATATATTGCCTCGGCGTATCCAATTTTAGTGTTATATACAAGGAGAATTTTAATGATTACGGCAATAAGCCCTATTGATGGACGCTACGCGTCTAAAGTATCTGTTTTAACAACATGTTTTTCTGAATATGCACTGATGCGCAACCGCGTTAAAGTTGAAGTTCAGTGGTTGTTGGAGCTGTGTGCAGAGCCTGATATAGCTGAGTGTCGTTCATTGAGCGCGCTAGAACAACAAACTTTACGCGCTATTGTCGATGATTTCACCCCTGAGAAAGCTCAACGTGTTAAGGATTTGGAAAGCGTCACTAACCATGATGTAAAAGCTGTAGAGTACTATCTTAAAGAGCAAATTGATGGCACAACCTTGGCTGATCTTAGTGAATTTATCCATTTTGGCTGTACCTCTGAAGATATTAACAATATGTCTCATGCGCTAATGCTCAGTGATGGCTTGGCAGCGCTTACCCCGTTGCAGCAGCAGATCGAGCAGCAGATAGCTCAGTTTGCCCATGATTTTAGATCGGTTCCATTGTTGGCGCGTACACATGGGCAAACCGCGTCGCCGACAACCATTGGCAAAGAGTTGGCTGTATTTGTAGCCCGCTTGCGTCGCCAGAGTTGCGCCATTGCTGACGTGGCTATTTTGGGTAAGCTCAATGGTGCTGTAGGTAACTTTAATGCCCATGTTGCAGCTTATCCTGATGTCGATTGGCCGGCCTTGGCGCAACGTGTTATCGAAGGTGGTTTTGGCTTAAAGCAAAATATGTTTACCACCCAGATTGAACCGCACGACTATATGGCAGAACTGTTCGATGCTCTGGCGCGCTGGAATACTATTCTGACCGATTTTAACCGTGATATGTGGGCCTATATCTCCATCGGTTATTTTGGACAAAAGACCATTAAAGGTGAGATAGGCTCATCAACAATGCCACATAAGGTTAATCCGATAGATTTCGAAAACGCAGAAGGTAACTGTGGGTTGGCTAACGCTATCTTTGCTCATTTAGCTACTAAATTGCCAATTTCGCGCCTACAGCGTGATTTGACCGACTCAACTGTGTTGCGCAATATGGGGGTTGGTTTTGGCTACAGTATGATAGCCTATCATTCGGCGTTAAAGGGTCTGAGTAAACTGCAACTCAATGAAGTTAAGCTGGCCAATGATCTTGATCAAGCTTGGGAAGTGCTAGCCGAACCAATTCAAACCGTTATGCGCAAGGCGGGTATAGCTAACCCTTACGAGAAACTTAAAGAGCTGACTCGTGGGCACAAGATTACTAAAGAGATTATTCATGATTTTGTCAGCGGTCTTGATCTGCCTGAGCAGGATAAACAGCGTCTGCTGGATATGAGTCCCGCTAGTTACGTGGGATTGGCGCCAGAGATTGCCGATTTGCTATAGATTTGACCATAATTTTATGGACGGAAAAGGCAGCTTCAGCAGGAGCTGCCTTTTTTTGTGGTGCGCCCGGCAGGGCGCGTGGTGCGTAAGCACCATCCATTCAGCTGTGGTAGCTGAATGGTGACTTGGAGGTGCAAGTCCTCTATTGGCCCGGCAAGGGGAACAATTAGCCGGACGGCAAGGGTGTCCACCGCGA
>JAVETC010000066.1:0-6133 GCA_034006225.1 Desulfuromonas sp.
TTTTACTCTTAGCTGCGATAACATAAAAATGGGCTGAATGTTTGTCGTATCGATCGGTTTCCATGTCCTGCGGATAATCAGTTGCGCACTCAAAGCCACGCTCGATGCAGTAGATCTGATATCGAAGGCGATAAATCTCATCCATCACAAGGCTATCTCGCTCCGCCCTGCAAAAACGAAAATTTCGAAGCATAAAATTTGCTAAGTCCGGAGAAAGGGTCACCAGTTATTTCCATTTCAGCATAGTTTGCAACAGAGCCCCTCTTTAAACCAAGCCCAACCACTACGTAGATTCCGCGCCTACTCTGCACGCCCTTCTCAGCTATCAATAGTAAGCAGAGTTTGCTTCCCTGCTACGATGTAATTAATGCCATACATCTAGACTATTGCAACTGACAGTAAAGACTAAAATTAAAGCGCTATGCCCCGATTATGCCTATAAATTAAGCTCTATATGTCTTTGATCCGTGTCGAAGTAGTTTACACTTCACCAAACACTCATTTTATATGCAACCAAAACAGGTACTTACACGTTGGCACAGGGTATGCATAACCTCTAGGGCAAGAAGACCAGGTTGGATGAATAATCATCCGAATTTACCCAAATAAACAGGAGGAAATTATGAAAACAAAAGCAATTTTACTCGCACTAGCAGTATTTGCCTTTACGGCCATACAGGCAGCAGCGTCTCCGATGCCGGTTTCACTGATGTGGGATGTAGGTGCCGCAGGCGCACCAGCGCACGGTGATGCAGATACGCTGACCGGTCTCTTCAACCAAATAGGTTTTGCTTCACAGACCAGCACTGTTCAATATGATACAAATGGGGACGGCGCCCTCAGTGTGGGTGATAAGTTTACCGACAGTGGAAATCTGCGCGTAAACGATCTACTCGCCAATAGCATTATCGATAAAGAAGGGCTGAATCAATTAGGTGGGTATGAAGTAACCGCAGAGTGGAACAACCTCGAGGGACACGTAACCAGTCTTAGTCTATTGAGCACCGGCGTGACCCAAATCGGAGTTCAGTACACCAGCGGCACCATTGGTTTTTATCTTGATACCGCACTGGATTCTATCTTCGCAAACCCAGCCGGGACAAGTCCTCCTGCAGGTGCCGGTGGCACAGGCTTCGGGAATGGAACAATGGTAGCTGAATTGTCGCTCACGAATGGCATTGGGTATACCTTTGTTGATTTCACTGGCAACGATCTGCAAAATCAGGGAACGGTAAAACTACAATTTGAGTTTACAAACTACCTCCCAGGTTTCTGGCTTACCTCAGAAGCAACTGACCTGTTTGAAAAGTACCCAATTGAATGGGTTTTACTTACAACTGACATGAACATCGATACCCCAACTCAAAATCCTGGTTTTCCTGAAGGTGCTTTGTACACAGCCTACTCAAATCAAAATGGCTCCGCAAAGGTCGCCGTTGTTCCCGAGCCTTCTACATTCATTCTTCTGGGCGTTGGTCTGGCCGGGCTGGGCTTCTACACCCGCCGCAGAAAACAGTAGAGTACTGACATCCCCCTGTTGACGCCCATGTAACTTAAGCGTCTTGAATTGAAAAGGCGGGCCTCTGAAGAGAGGCCCGCCTTTTTTATTTCAAATCAAGATGTCGTTTGAGCATTTCGTCTTCTACTGAAGGAGATAGGGATATTCTTCGTAGATAATCAAGCGCCAACGTCCCAAAACCCGTCGGTTTTAATAGCAAAGGCATCCTCCAAATCATAACGACTGGCGGCATTATCCAAAGCCGAAACTTGGTAGGTTCCGTCCAGCGTACCGTCGGAAAACCACAGAGATGTCTGCGTGTCTTTAGTCTGAATTATATAGAGAGCATCTTCAGCAACAACCTTAAATTTAGCCACATCCTCCAGCAATAGGCTTGACTCGGCAGCCGTGGCGGTAGACACATGAAGTGTACCGTCGGCGGTGCTAAAAAATATCTGGTCGCTATCAAACTGCAGATTGCCTTTATCGTATTTATAGTCGGACGTAATAACTTCCCCCTTTGGGAGAGAATCACTCAACTTCAGGCGATAGATTTTTTCGTCATCTGCGTAAACCAATGTACCATTTAGGACTTCATATTGACGCCCAGGACTCTCTGCAATCTGCACGGTACCCGCTTCAGTACCGTCGGAAATAAACCAGCTCTTGGTAGTGGCAGAACTATACGCGCTGAACAACAAATGGTCACCTATAGTGACTGCATTTTCTGGCAGAGAACTGCCGGTACCTGCAAGAACATCTTTTACTCGATAAAATCTATCGTCAGCAGAATCGAGCGCCCAAAGCTCAGTACCATGGTCAGGGTCGGAGTGGGTAAAATAGGCGACACTATCCCCCCATGCCAGGATTTTAGCACTAGTGTCCATATTCGTAGGGGAAAGGCTCAGGTCTGAATCAATACTGTAAACACTTCTTTGTGAGTCAACCCTTGCTTCGACATATAATTTGTCGCCAACGTGGCCAAGGATAGTCGGAATAGAAGAGCCATTCTCATTAATATCGATAATTTTAGTTCCAGCAATGGTGCCATCGGTAATAACAATTTCATCGCCGGAATCAGATGTAGTAGCTCTGAATGCAGCTAGCTCTCCAAACGGAGTAAAGCTAATGGGATCACTTCTCAAACTACCAACCCTCAGGTCGGCAAGCATAAAAGTTCCCACAGCAGTACCATCGCTAATCCAAGGTTCGTTTCCGTGCGTTCCATCATCGGCTCGAAATAGCAACAACCCGTTGTTCATAACGCAGGCACGACTAGAATCGCTCAGTGAAGATAAAGAGCTACTGGTCCCCGGATTGATATCCAGAACAAGCTCCGACGGATCGAGACCAGAGGTTGAAACCTGTGTTACAAACAACTCCCTGCCGTATGGCGCGGTGGAGGTTGCACTCCAGATAACACCTCTGATCGGATCAAAAACGTTAGAATGAACAGAGGAGTAATCTTCTATATCAGGAACAATGGTAGTACCTGCAAGACTGCCATCAGTGACAAAGGCAGAGTAGCCATCGATATTTTTATCTGAAATGAGGGTAATAGAGCCCAAAGTTATTGGGGCATTGGTAGTAATGTCGTCGGCAATTAGTTGAGGAACTTGTGTTACATCCTGGATGGAATAAACTTTCTTACCAAATTGGATTACAGCTTCATCCTCTTCTGGGCTGACAATAATCCTGCGGGTGGTGGATGCGCTAATAGCTTCAACGACGCCACTGCCCTCAGCAGTACCATCGCTCACATACAGAACGTTTTGATAGGCAGGCATCAACAGTGACCAGGGTGCCTGTTCCGGAGGCGATTCATCTTTATCTACTTCACTTTCTTTTATAGCCGCTCCAACAACTTTAGCCAGGTACGATATAGAGGCTTCACCCTCGGGAATTGAAGCGACAATCTGCTGGTTAGCGCCAAGAACAGCAGCTATCTGCAGATTACTACTAATACCTGCATCAAGCATTAGCTGTAAACGCGCCCCAAGCACATTCTGCTGCAGAGCAGAGGTCTGCGCACTAAGAGTGCCCATAATTTTGTGAAGCAGGTCGCTTCCTGAGTCTTCAGCCATTTGTTGCAATCTCCTTGAGTTGACTTGTTCTAGAAAAATCAGTTAAAGAACAAAGTGCCTGACTTGTTAATCTTTTACCCTATTGGTCTTTCCTCCCAATAGTTATGTTTCCATTTTATCAAGCAATTATATACATCTGATCCATAAATTTGATTCCTGCGATACCTGTCATCTGAACGGCAAATTCATCTCCGACTAGAAGCATAGAGTCCTCGTAAGCCCCCAATTCAACCTGATGCCTAGCATACTGATCCAGTACCACTAGGTCATATCCGCCGCCGCCGATGACTCTGTCAAAGCCACCCGCACCTAGGTAAAAATGATCGTCGCCTACACCGCCTGTTAAGTAATTATCTACGGCATTATCTATGATCCAGTTGCCTGCAGGCCCGCCGATTACCTCTTCAATGATGGTGCCCCAGGCAATGCCCAAGGCATTTTCTCCGGTGTAAAGGTCAGAGCTGATGCTGCTGAGTGTCTCCGCCACCCAGTCGTCCCAATGACTGGTATTAAGTTGCTGTCGGTATACTTCCTGCTGATCTGCAATCTGGATATCGATATCTCGGTAATTTATATGGCTGTGACTGCCGGGGGTAAGGTCAATAATATTGTAAGAAGAGGTGTCGCTGAAATTCAGAACGTCATGCCCGCCCGCATCCCAGATGGTGGTATAAAAAGGCACGTCTCCAAAAACATATGTATCATCACCTACGCGATAATCAGGATCAGGGCAGTAAACCGCCTGCAGAGCCGCGATATCATAGAGCATGAAACGGTCCGGTGCCACTGAGGCATAATCTAATTCCACCTGACTGCCTCCTGATCCCGTCTTAGCTCCAGTGAATAAGGATATATACGGCCGATAGTCAGTATAAGACATCACCGTATTAGCACTATGGTCTGCGCTGGCAGGCAATACTGATACCCCTTCAAATGGATGAGTCAACCCCAGAGCGTGCCCTATCTCATGGACAATACTGCTGCGACCTTCCCCGAATGGTTCGATATTTCCACTATCAGTATTTGTGCCGATATCATGGCCCAAGAACACATCCCCTCCGACACCGGAACCTGGATAATACGCATAGGCAGCTACATCCTGAGCGGTTTCAACCATGTTGAAACGTATCTGGCCGTTGCCAAAAACTCTTTCAATGTCAGGCAAGATCACCCCATCAACAAGGGACATAATCTCATCTATCACGTTCCGCGCATGGGTCCCGACCGTCTGCCAGTCTCTGGTGTCCGACCAGGAATATTCCGAGGGCAGGGTTTCGTTGAAACTATAGGTGATTGAGTCGGTTGAATTTTGAAAATTCAGCCAACTGTCACCATCATACAGCGCTGACACCGTGGGACTGTACAAGGGCAACAGAGAATCAGAATCTATTCCAGAAATTACCACACTGGCATTGAGTGCTGACACAAGCAGGTCATCGGTATTGTCATCTATCCAAGCAGTAGTTTTTGCCTGGTCCACGATATCCATTAACCTGAATAAGGGATTAGCCGCTCCGACCAATGTTTCTGCGATCTGAACATTGGCACCCAAGACAGCCGCCAGCGCCAAATTACTGGTTATTCCAACATCTATCGCCGATTGAAGCCTTACCTCTAAAACCTCATGGAAAAGCCGAGATAATTTTGCGCCGGTTGATGTCAGCACAGCGTCAAGCAACGCCCCCGCATTCTGAGTCGCCATTTCCATAAACCTCCAAGGTTATTTGTTTGCTCACCCCATTAGATGGGTTAGTAAAGCAGTTGCAAAACACTGCCTAGCAGATTTCATTAAAACACTCAAGTACAAAAGTTCCGCTTCCACCTTTAGAAACAGAATCTTTTACTCAGCTAGCAGCAATTTTGTTCATCAGTTCCTTAAAGTTCAGCGGTCATTACCTCATAAGGCACGTAATAGCTAATGTTGGTTCGCGTGTAGTCATTGATCACAATAAAGTTGCGATACTTTTATATAGGAGCTGAATCTGGATCATCCTAGCAAGATATGGTTAAACTCCTGAAAGATCCTCCAATTCCGACATTTACTGGCTTTGACCAAGGCTAGGCTATACCAACAAGCGAGTACTAACACAAAATCCTTGGCGACAAGAAAACTCAGGGCATTGGGAACCTGTTTCTGCGTCGTCATTGACGGCTTCCCCTTCAACCACAAAATCAAAATATGTTTATTTAATATAAGAAAGACTCAAACTAAATAGACCGATAAAAGCTCCCCTATGTTTTGGTTCACCGTGAATTGGAGAATCCCCTCGTTTGAGTTAGTCTACACGAACGGAGGAATTCACTATGCGCAAAAAGCGGAAAAATTACACAGCCAAGGAAAAGGTTTTCATTCTCAAACGGCACCTTGTCGATCTCGTGCCAGTATCTGAACTGTGCGATGAATACAACCTGCAACCAACAGTATTCTATCGGTGGCAGAAAGAGTTTTTCGAAAACGGTGCGAGCGCCTTTGAGAAGGACAACTCCCGTCAGAAAAAGGCAGAACAGACTCACATCGAGAAACTCGAAGCCAAGTTACAGACCAAAAACG
>JAVETC010000006.1:0-134618 GCA_034006225.1 Desulfuromonas sp.
AGCAGCCTCCTGTCTATTATTTGGTGTGGTAACTTAATAATATCAGTAAGTTGTTTTTGAAGCTCGACTTTTATGAGGGCTCAGGCAGAATATTCAAAAAACCGAATATAGTTTTGCAAGAGGCTCTACTAAGAAAACTTTTGAGATAAAATCCTTTAAAGAAACTAATAGATCAAAACCGTTCGCTTGTTTCCCTTTTGGCGCGAATTGGACTTACCCCGAAGTATTCACAATCAGTACCAGAGGTGCTTTTATTTACCGTAACATCGAAAGAGACTCGTGGTGGCACAATCTCTGCAAAATAACCGGTGATTAATGCTCTGTTTTCTTCGAGACGTTGTGTTTTGTTGTTGTGGAGCGATTTTTTGCTATGGAGGTAGAGAGAAATGTATTGTGTGAAAAGAAAGTTTACTCTAGCCGTAACAATTCTGTCGGTATTTATGGCGTTTGCCGCAAATGCTGCCACTTCGGATGATGTTAATTCGTTTAACATCATCGCGAAGTATGCTGTAGACAGAAGTACGACCGATGTGAAAACAGTAATTGATGAAGTTGCCGAGGCGATTAAAGACGAGTTTGACCAAAGCAGTTTTTATTCCCTGAAGCCTATCAGTGCAACAGAGAACATGGAAGGGCTTGATGTTGTAGATATCGTTGAGTTCCCCGCAGTTAATATTCAAGGAACTACTGAATATGCCGCTCTGGTTGAATTGTGGTCATCAAAAGATGATTACTTCCTAAAAAAACTGTCACCCAAATACGGCATCAATGCGCCTTGGGCGGTAAGTGTATATTCTGTTTCTGGAGCAACCTTGCAAATGCTGAGTGTTGCACATCCTGAACTCGATATGACTGGTAATGAAGACAAGTTGACTGACTATATTGTTGTTGCCGCGCTTAACCCAATGGCAATTTCTAAAGTCGGCTATTCTGATTTAAGTCGTGTTGAAAATCTTCTTTTCAATGCCCATTGCAAAAGCCTTGAATCCCAGATCAAATCGGGAGTCAAAAACGCATTATACTATGAAACCTCTATTGACTGGGACATGGGCGATACGGATTTTTTCTGGTTCAAGAAGCCTGCCTTTAGCATTGATCCACTGCTTGAAGGTTTAGATATTACCGATGCTGATGTTGCGAGTTTGCCTGCAACCATCGCAACACCAAGCGTTACTATCCCTGGTGGCGATGCTGAAGATGTTGCAAATGCTCTTAAGAGTTACATGCAAGCGACCGCCCCTATGTACAAAACAGGTGGTCAAATGGAAAACTTCAACTTGCTAGTTCGTCAATTCATGGGCGAGTTGTTTGCTTGGACAGGTCAAGCCCCTTTCGAGGGAACTTATGACAACCCTATGTACAACCCAAGCGATCCTAATAGCGATCCGTTTGTTGATGTTTATTTTTCCGATGTTGCAGATTTGGAAGCACATCTTCCTGCTTTGTTAAACATGTTCTTCCTGCCTGTTTGGACCGGACAAAATCCAGCTCAAATGCCTTTAATGACTCAAGGCTGGAAATTCCCACGCGCATTTGCTTTAGGTAGCAATGATGAGGTTCAAATTGTTGAGCTATGTACCATGTTCTATGCCGAGATGGCCCTTGGTACTGGCATGCACCACAGCCCGGCTATGCCGTGCATGGCTGGCGTATATCAAGACGGTGATGATGCTGTTGCTCAAATGTTTACTGCAAAGGCAACCTTTTCTGCGTTCTTTAAAGATTCTGTGACAGCTATGGGTACAATGAATATGGATGTTCAAACCTACCTGTTTGCGTTGTTCCCAGAGATCATCTACAACGACGTTGCTGCAATGTACAATGGTGCATTCCAACAGGCCGGCATTGCAGAACGCTTTGAAATTCATCAATTCTAAATTCAAAGCAAGAACGACATAACTGCTTCAAAACGCCCCCAACATTCGTAATGATTGTTGGGGGCGTTTTGCGTTAGTGATTTTATATAAAGATGCACTTCCACGATAAACCGAGTAATTCTAGTTGCAAAAATTACACAGATTAGTGTAAATTCTACTTTAGAGGGTAGGTCGGGCAATGCCCGACGGGTTTTATTGTTGTTTTAGATGGCGGCGGGCAGTGCCCGCCCTACCTATTATTCGAGCGAGACTCCCCCCCCCTTTTGTCGCAGCCGAACGCAGTGAGTGCCACCGAGAAGGTTGCCCGTAAACTGTCTGAGCGTAGCGAGTTTTTACGGGCTTCTCGGGGTAAGCGAGTGTAGAGAGGGCATCCGAAGGGCAAGACAACTTGCGGGTCATGTTTTGCATCCTTTTGGATGACTCTAAAAGGATGGCGCAGTCCGGTGGCGCGACACCGGGTTACTTTAGCCTATGAGGGTTATCATCCTACCGATAAGAGTTGATCACATTCCTCAAGCATAAATTCGACACTCAAATTCAAAATCAACACCGCCGGGTTTCGCCCCGGCTGGCGACGTACTTTTTGCTGAGCCCCAAAAAGTAAGCAAAAATGGCTTTAAGGTCGTCCTGCGGACGGCATCTCTCTATTTCGTTCTGTAAAAAATTAGGATGCACTTGACGATATTTGCGTTCCGCTACCCTTTTAAGGGCAGCGGACGGTGATGTTTTGTTGCTGTAGTGGTAACAATTAGTACGAAACAGTTTTGGATTCTGCCTTGGGGTTGGTGGTCTCAGCTTCCCCCCTTTGTCGCAGCCGAGCGCAATGAGCGTCAGCGAGAAGGTTGCCCGTAAACTGTTTGAGCGGCACGCGAGTTTTTACGGGCTTCTCGGGGTAAGCGAGTGGAGGGAGGGAACCCGGAGGGCAAGACAACTTGCGGGTCATGTTTTGCATCCTTTTGGATAACTCTAAAAGGATGGCGCAGTCCGGTGGCGCGACACCGGGTTACTTTAACCGCTGAGTGTTACCATCTTACCGATCAGAGTTGATCACATTCCTCAAGCATAAATTCGACACTCAAATTCAAAATCAACACCGCCGGGTTTCGCCCCGGCAGGCGACGTACTTTTTGCTAAGCCCCAAAAAGTAAGCAAAAATGGCTTTAAGGTCGTCCTGCGGACGGCATATTCTGTTATTTGCTGAATAATATTCCATGTGGCATTTGCCAACTTTGGCGTTCCGCTACCCTTTTAAGGGCAGCGGACGGTGCTGCTTTGTTGCTGTAGCGGTAGTAATTAATACGAAACGGTTTTAGCTTTTATCTACTGGTTGGTGGTCTCGGCTTCTCCCCCCCCTCTTTGTCGCCGCCGAACGCAATGAGTGTCACCGAGAAGGTTGCCCGTAAACTGTCTGAGCGGAACGCGAGTTTTTACGGGCTTCTCGGGGTAAGCGAGTGGAGTGAGGGAATCCGAAGGACAAGACAACTTGCGGGTCATGTTTTGCATCCTTTTGGATGACTCTAAAAGGATGGCGGCGTGCGGGGCCGCGACCCCGCATTACTTTAGCCGCTGAGTGTTATCATCCACCAGATGAAAGTTGATCAAGCACTAGGCTCAAGTATTTGCCTAACCACAAATATGGCGGGCATTGCCCGCCCTACCTATTCCTCATTGCGCAAGCAACACCACAACTCTACCCCTCATCCTGCTGACCATAGGTGGCAAACTTCGCCCCCACGCGCTGCATTTCTTCAGCATCAACCAGCACCGGCTGCCCGATGGACTTAGCCTGATAGTATATTCGCGCCACCAGCTCTATCTCCTCGGCGACATTAAAGGCATGCTGCATATCCGCGCCAATAGCCACCAAGCCATGGTTAGCCAACAGCAAGGCATTGTAGGTGCCTATATGCTCCGCTACATTGACGGCCAGCTCTTTACTACCAAAGGTGGCATATGGAGCTAGAGGCACTTTATTGCCCGAGAAGGCCACCAGATAGTGCACTGCGGGAATCTCCCAATTTAGACAGGCGATGGTGGTGGCGTACACCGAGTGGGTGTGCACTACGGCACGGATCTCTGGGCGTTGCCGATATAGTGCTAGATGAAAGCTCAGCTCGCTGGAGGGTTTCCATCTGCCTTCGACAACTTCGCCGTTACGGTTGACAATCACCACATCTTCGATGCCAACATCGACATAATCGATACCGCTGGGGCCGATGGCGATAAGATCCTCTTCGGGATCGAGAATACTCAGGTTACCGCCGCTGCCGGTGGTCAACCCCGCTTGAATCATCTTCACCCCATAAGCGACAATCTGCTGCCGTGCCTGCATGAGTTTCATATGTTTACATCCCCTTCAATATTTAAAAACTTCAGTGTCGATTCTAAGGTGCGATTAACCACTTGCTCCCAGCGCACACCGGCAGCTAGGGCCAATTCCACGGCAGCAGCTACCTCGCCGACGGTTACCGAGATATGCGCATCACTGCCGATGGCGATCTGCGTTCCGTGCTCGGCACAGAGTCGGGCGATTTCCATACAGTGCGGTTTGCTACCACAGCGGGCATTGCCTAACGATGAGCTATTGATCTCTAGTGCGGTGCCGGTGGCTAGCGCCTGTTTTACCACCGCCTCATAGTCGATGGGAAAGGCGGGATTACCCGGATGGGAGATAATGTTTACCAGCGGATTCTCCATCACCTGCAGCATAGCCTTAGTGTTCTGAGCCGCTGTGGTTCCCGTATAGCCGCAATCGACGTGAAATCCGGCCAGAACAACATCTAAATCCCGCAAAAAGTTATCCCCGAGATCGACGCGACCGCCAGCTAGGATATTGGCCTCAACCCCTTTGAAAACGCGGACACCATTTAACCATTCCGGCATAAAACGCAGCGCCATAAAGTGATATTCGTGCGGGGCGCCGTGCATGGCTGGCCCGTGATCGGACATCCCCACCCCGCGCACTCCTTTTGCCGCTGCGGCGCGAGTAATCTCTTCGATAGTGCTATAGGCATGGCCGGAGGCCACCGTATGCACATGAAGATCGACCTCGGGACGTTTCAGATGCGTATCTATGACTGGTTGACCAATAGACTTACTAATACTCCTACTCATAGTCTTAATCTTCCCCCTAATATTACCGCAATGGTGAAAGTTCTTGTAACTAAGGTAGCCACCATTGTAAATTGATCAATTACGATTATTTTGACCGATCACCCTGTGCCATAGCAATGCTATGACGCAACGGGCTAATTTAACATGAACTATATGAAAGACAATGATGAAAACCAGTGATGCCCTGCTCCACGTCAACCGCCCCGCCCGCTACTTAGGCGGTGAGGCCGGTTCCATAAAAAAAGATCCCCACACTGTCGACATCCGTTTTGCACTTGCATTTCCCGACACTTACGAGATCGGCATGAGCCACATTGGCTCAGCCATTCTCTATCATGTTCTCAACCAACCGCAGTGGCTGGCTGCGGAACGTGCCTATTGCCCCTGGCCAGACATGGAAGAGCAGATGCGCGCCGCCGCAACACCTCTGTTTAGCTTGGAGTCGCACACCCCGCTCAAAGAGTTTGATCTGATCGGCTTCAGCCTGCAATATGAGCTATGCTACACCAATGTGCTGAACATGCTCAACCTTTCCGACATTCCGCTCCTGCGCGAGCAGCGCAGTGCCGAGCATCCGTTGGTTGTTGTCGGTGGCCCCTGCGCCTTCAACCCCGAACCGCTGAGTGATTTTATCGACTGTGCCCTGATCGGCGACGGCGAAGAGGCGGTAATCGAGCTGTGTCAAGCCGTGCGCGCCAGCCGTAAGGCCGGTGAAACACGCGCGCAGCTATATCAGCGTTTGAAGCATATTGAGGGGATATATCTACCCCAGCTCTTCGATGTCAGCTACACCCCGACTGGCGAAGTAGCGGCCATAACTCCGCAGCACGCCGATTACGCCAAGGTCAAGCGCTGCTTTGTAGCCGACTTGGATAAAGCCGCCTACCCCAGCAAACCGCTAGTGCCATTTATGCACACCGTGCATGACCGTGTGGCCATGGAGATCACGCGAGGCTGCACGCGCGGCTGCCGTTTTTGTCAGGCAGGTTATATCTACCGCCCAGTACGCGAGCGCCAAGCGGGGACGATAACCGATATAATCGAAAAATCGCTGTGCCACAGTGGCTACAACGAGGTGTCGCTGTTATCTCTCTCCAGCGGCGACTACAGCGCCATCGAACCGCTGTTGAAAAATCTCATGGACCACTACGCTAACGAACAGGTGGCGGTATCTCTGCCCAGTTTGCGCGTTGGCTCTCTCACCGATGAGCTCATCGACGAGGTACGCAAGGTGCGCAAAACCGGTTTCACCCTAGCGCCAGAAGCAGGCACGGAGCGTCTGCGCCAGGTGATCAACAAGGGGATCAAAGCCGAAGATCTACTCAGCACCAGCCGCACCATCTACACTCTGGGCTGGCGGCTGATCAAGCTGTACTTCATGATGGGGCTACCCACTGAAACCACCGCCGACCTCGATGGCATCGTTGAGCTATCGGCGCAGGTGAAGCGCAGCGCCAAGGGCACCGAGGGCGGCGGCGACGTCAATGTTTCGGTATCCACCTTTGTACCCAAAGCCCACACCCCATTTCAGTGGCAAGCTCAGCTCAGCCTAGAGCAGACCCGCAACCGCCAACAATACTTGCGCGACGCTCTGAGCAAAAAGAAGTTGCGCCTTAAATGGCACGAAGCGCAGCTGTCGATCATGGAGGGGGTCTTTTCCCGTGGCGACCGCCGCTTAGGCAAGGTGCTCATGCGCGCCGTGGAACTCGGCTGCCGTTTCGATGGTTGGCGCGAACAGTTCGATTTTGCCAAATGGCAACAGGCCTTTAGCGACTGCGGCATCGAGCCTGAGTTTTATCTGCGCCAGCGCCAACTAGATGAGACACTGCCGTGGGATCACATTGATTGTGGCATCCCCAAAAGTTACTTTATCGACGAGCTCAACAACGCTTTGGCGTTACACTACACTCCCGACTGCCGCAGCACCCAGTGCAACAACTGTGGCGTGTGCGATGGTGAAAACATTAAGATGCGCTACGCCGACAGCGCCCCCAACTTGGTGGCACCCACCCCAGCGCCGCAGCAAGGCGAAGAGCGCTATAAGTTACGTTTACGCCTGCACAAAACCGGCAATGCGCGCTATGTGAGCCATCTGGAATTTATGACGGTACTACAACGCGCCATTAAGCGCAGCCAGTTGCCGTTGCGCTTTTCACAAGGCTTTCATCCGCACCCGCGCCTCTCCTTTCCCGATGCTCTACCTACTGGGGTGGAGAGTCAGGCCGAGATTGTCGATATCGAGCTGTTTCAGCCCTTTGCCGCCGAACGCGCGCTAGAGCTGTTGCGCGCTGAACTTCCCGATGGTTTCAGCATAGAGACAGCGCAGCAGGTTCATTGGCGCACCCCGTCTCCCGGTGCCTGTATTATCAGTAGCGACTATCTGGTGCCACTGCCTGCGACATGTGAGCGCGCGCGCCTGCAACAGGATATAGAGCAGTTTATGGCGGCCACTAGCGTCGAATACCAGCGCCACCAAGGGGATAAAATAACCACTATTGAGCTGCGCACAGGGGTGCAAGAGCTCAGTTTACAAGCGCAGGGTTTGGTGATGACACTGACCAAAGGCAGCCCTATTGCCATGGCTTCTCACCTGTTGAATCTTGACGCTGACGTAGTTCGTACTTTGGGAATTTGTAAAATAGATGTATCGTTAGCACAGATAAATACCAACTATGCTGACTAAAACCATTTATTAAAACCAAGTAAATGGGGCACGTAACGCCCCAATAAAGGAGTATCTCATGGCCAAAAAACTGGTCATCAATAAAACATCACACGAAACCCGTATCGCCCTACTAGAGAACGGCCACATTGCCGAACTATACATAGAACGCACCCGTGAACTGGGTATTGTCGGCAACATATACAAAGGTAAAGTTATTCGCGTGCTCCCGGGCATGCAGGCTGCTTTTGTCGATATTGGCCTAGAAAAAGCCGGTTTTCTCTACGTCGCCGACGTGATCGACCAGATGGAAGCGGTGGTTGAGTATGTCGATGGCAGAAGCACTAGCGCCGACCCCGATGCCGAAGTAAGTGAAGAGCTGGCACCGCTGCCGCCCATTGAGGATTTGCTGCATGAGGGGCAAGAAATCTTGACCCAAATCGCTAAAGAGCCTCTGGGCACCAAAGGGGCGCGCATCACCTCTAACATCTCGCTACCCGGTCGCCACCTGGTCTACATGCCCACCATCGACCATATCGGAATTTCGCGGCGTATCGAGAACGAGGAGGAGAAAGAGCGCCTGCGCCTAGCGGTAGAATCCCTGCGCGAACCGGGACGGGGGTTTATTGTACGCACTGCCGCCGAGGGCAAAAGTGAACAAGAGTTGCAGGCGGACATGCTCTACCTCGCGGAGCTGTGGCACGATATTGACACCAAGCAGGCAACACTCAGCGCTCCAGCGCTAGTCCATTCCGACCTGGATGTAACCAGCAAGGTGCTGCGCGACATCCTCACCGAGGATATCGGCCACATCATCGTAGATTCACAGATTGAATATGACAAAATTCTTAAATTCCTCAGCACCTATATGCCCGAGCTACAGTGCGAAATCGAGTTGCACCAAAAGAGGGAGTTGCTCTTCGATGCCTACGGTCTGGAGGTCGAGATCTCTCGAGCGCTGGGCAGCAAAGTGTGGTTAAAAAGTGGCGGCTATATTGTCATAGAACAGACCGAGGCGCTGACTGCCATAGATGTCAACACGGGTCGCTTTGTCGGCAAGCGTAATCTGGAAGATACAATATTAAAAACCAATCTGGAGGCGGTAAAAGAGGTCGCCTATCAACTGCGCCTGCGCAATCTGGGCGGCCTGATCATCATCGACTTTATCGATATGGAGAAAGAGCTGCATCGCGAGCAGGTACACAGTAGCTTGGAAGAGGCGCTAAAAAGCGACAAGAGCAAGACCAATATTCTCAAGATATCTGAGCTTGGTCTGGTAGAGATGACGCGCAAGCGCGTGCGCGAGAGCATTGGCCGCACCCTGTGTGAGCCCTGCCCCTATTGCGACGGCACCGGCTATATCAAGAGCCGCCTGACCATGGTGTTTGAGATCTTCCGCAAATTGAAACGCGAGATCAGCGAAATACCGGGGCAAAATGTCAACCTGCAGGTGCATCCTGATGTTGCGGCGCTGCTCTACGATGAGGAGAACAGCGTTATTGAGGAGATCGAGCGCAAATTCGACAAACAGGTCAGCATTGTGGCTCGCCCCAATTTTCACATAGAGCAATTTGAGATCGGAGCTGGTTAAGATGAGCGGCAAGCGACGCGCCAGCAGTGCCAGCACCGATGCCATTTTAGAGAGCATCTGTGATGGGGTATTTACTGTCGACGCCGACTGGCGCATCACCTCGTTTAACCGCGCCGCCGAGCAGATAACCGGCACCGAGCGCGAACAGGCCATCGGCCAGTTGTGCTCCGAGGTGTTTCGCTCCAGCATGTGTGAAACCCAATGCGCCCTGCGCCAGACCCTGTTGGACGGCAAACCGATCATCAACCGCAGCGGCTACATCATCAACGCCGAGGGCAAACGCATTCCGGTAAGTGTCTCCACGGCGGTGCTGCGCGATAGTAGTGGCAAAATAATTGGCGGCGCGGAAACCTTTCGCGATTTAAGTGAAGTTGAAGCGTTGCGCAAACAGCTTAAAGGCCGCTATCAGCTGGGCGATCTGGTCAGCCACAGCCCCGCCATGCAGGCTATTTTCGACCTAATTTCAGCCGTGGCCTCTAGCAGTGATACCACCGTATTGATTCAGGGAGAGACTGGCACCGGCAAGGAGTTGGTGGCCCGTGCTATTCATAATCTGAGCGTGCGCGCTGCAGAGCCATTTATCGCGGTTAACTGTGGTGCACTGCCCGACAATCTGCTGGAATCCGAGCTGTTCGGCCACAAAAAAGGCGCCTTTACCGGTGCCAGTGCCGATAAACCTGGGCGTTTCGCTCTAGCGGGCAAAGGGAGCATCTTTCTCGATGAGATCGGTGAAATCAGTCCGGCCCTGCAAGTACGGCTGTTACGCGTACTGCAGGAGCAGAGCTATGAACCGCTGGGAGCCACCACGTCCCAGGTTGCTCAAGCACGCGTAATTGCCGCCACCAATCGCGACCTAGCGCAGATGGTAGAGCAGGGACAATTTCGCCAGGATCTATTCTATCGCATTCAGGTGGTACAGATCGACCTACCGCCGCTGCGAGAACGTTTGGAAGATATCCCCCTGCTGACAGAACACTTTATCGCCCACTTCAACCAGCTCCAGCATAAGAATATAATCGGCATCAGTGCCCCAGCCATGACCTGCATGATCAACCATAGCTGGCCGGGCAATGTGCGCGAGCTGGAGAATGTCATCGAGCGGGCTTTTGTGGTGTGTCCCGGACAAACCATTGAGGTCAACCACCTGCCACCGGCAGTGCAGCAGCAGTGCAATCAGCAGCTCCACAACCTGCCAACTACTCCGGCGCCGCCACCTCAACAGGCAGCTGCCAGCACAACCTCCTCACCTGTGGCTGCTACCGACATGCAAACTTGGCGTAGCGCCAATGAGCGCCAGATGATAATGACCGCTTTAGAGCAGAACCACTACAACCGCAGTGCTGCGGCGCACCAGCTCAACATTCACAAAACCACTCTGTACCGCAAAATCAAACAGCTAGGCATTATCTTGCCCGAGCAGGATGGCCGCGGTATTACCACGGATTGATAGCGTAGCACAAATGCAACTATAGAGCGTGACAACTGCGCTACACAGTAGCGTCAACGCTACGCTACTCCAGTCATACACTCCCCTTGCAAAGATTAATATTCCTATAATTACAGATATTTATCTGCATACTTCCGCCAAATTACCCCCTTGGCACGACCGATGCTATATCTACCAGTAACATCTCCACAGGCAAGCACAATGTCCAGTACACCAATGCTGGCAGTGGAGATTAACTTAAGAACCTGCACGGAGAGCAAACTGATGATTGCAGCTTTTACTATATGGAATGGCAGAATCGCGCCGGTATTCGACGTGGCTGGACAGGCACTGCTGGTGGACGACACCGCAGCGCAGGATGTTCCGGCCTGCATCCAGCTACCAGCGGGTTCTGCTGAAGAGAAGCTCCATTTTCTCCACCAGCAGCAGGTTCAGGTGGTGGTATGCGGTGCCATGACCCGTTACACCAGCCGCTTTGCTCAAGGGCTAGGTATCGAAGTGCTCCCTTTTGTTGCTGGAGAACAGCAGGAGATAATCACGACCTGGCTCAACGGTAACTTATTGGATAAGAAATTTTCTATGCCCGGCTGCGGACGCAACTGCTTGCGCAACCAGATGGATAAACAGGCAGGCAATCCTGGGCGAATGGGCAGAATGGGAAGGCGTGGCTGCGGTGGACAGCAGCGCCCGGTAAAATAGTTCTATTTGAACCAAACTTTCCACAGACAGGAGAAATAAAAATGCCAAGAGGAGACAGAACAGGACCAAACGGTGAAGGATCAATGACTGGACGTGGCGCTGGTTTATGCAGTGGCAATGCTACCGGCGGTTTCACTAGCAGCCGCGCTGGCGCAGGCATGGGCGCAGGTCGCGGTATGGGTATGAATCAAAAGCTGGGTCGTGGCATTGGTGGACGCGGCGGACGCGGTCTTAATCGCGCAACCATGGCAACACCAAACACTACAGCAGACAACAGTAGCGTACTGCAACAGCAGATGAATAAGATGCAGCAGCAACTAAACTCTATTACTGGTAGCATCAAAGACCTGCTCAACAAGTAACATTACCCAAGATTAGCGCCACTGGTTGCTACACAGTGGCGCTAATCTTATCTATTTCTAAATAAGGGACAACGCCTATTATGAAAATTGCCATTAGCACCTCGGGGAGCACATTAGATGCGCCCATAGACTCAAGGTTTGGTCGAGCGGTACGCTTTCTGGTCTACGATACAGAACAAAAAACTTTTAGCATGGTAGAGAACGAGCAAAACCTCAACGCTGCTCAGGGTGCCGGAATTCAAGCGGCAAAAACTGTAGTTGACAGTGGCGCGCAAGCTGTAATCAGCGGACACTGCGGCCCTAAGGCGTTCACAGTGCTCAGCTCTGCCGGTATAGCTATCTACCACTGCGAAACTGGCACCATACAAGAGGCACTAGAGCAGTACGCCAGCGGCAAACTACAACCAGCTAAAGATGCTAACGTTGAAGGACATTGGGTTTAACAACATGAAACTAGCGATAGCCTCCGGCAAAGGGGGCACAGGAAAAACTACCCTATCCGTAGCTTTGGCTCAGGCTAGCACCGCAGCAGTACAACTGCTCGATTGTGATGTTGAAGAGCCAAATGGCCATATCTTCATTAAGCCAGAATTCACCAGCCATGAGCAGGTGGGCATAGCCATTCCCGAACTGGACGAGGCGCTATGCACCAACTGCGGTAAGTGTGGTGAAATTTGTCAGTTCAGCGCCATTGTCACCATTGCCGACAAGACCATGATTTTCGGCGACATGTGCCACAGTTGCGGCGGCTGTATTTTGGTATGTCCACAGAAAGCTCTGCACGAGCAAGAGAAGGTTATCGGCAGTATTGACAGCGCCTGCGCTTGTGGCCGCAACAGCAATATTGAATTTATCAAGGGCACCCTTGATATCGGTCAAGCCATGGCACCACCGGTGATCCGTGCGGTAAAGAAGAAAATCCGCCCCGATATGCTGACCATTATCGACTGTCCTCCGGGCACATCCTGCCCCATGATAACAGCGGTTACTGGGAGTGATTTTGTTATTCTGGTTACCGAACCAACCCCCTTTGGCCTGCACGATCTGATATTGGCAGTAGAGACCATGCGCAGCATGGCACTACCCTTTGGCGTGGTGGTAAATCGCGCCGGCAGTGGCGATAACCGCGTCAGCGACTACTGTAGCGCCGAGAACATACCACTACTGCTCCAAATAGCGGATGATCGCCGCGTAGCCAATGCCTATTCGCGCGGCGAAGGATTGCTGGAGGCAATGCCGGAACTAGCACAACAACTGCGCGCCTTGATAGATAAAATCACTAGCGACGTAGATACAAGCACAAAGGGGGAACAGTGAAAGAGATAGTTATTATAAGCGGCAAAGGGGGCACCGGCAAAACCAGTATCACTGCAAGTTTTGCCGCCCTGAGTAAAAATGCGGTCTTGGCCGACTGTGATGTAGATGCCGCCGATCTTCATCTGTTACTCGCCCCCAGCGAGCAGGAGTCTCACCCCTTCTTCAGTGGCCATATTGCCTGTATCGACGAACAGAAGTGTAGCGCCTGCGGTACCTGCCAATCCCTGTGCCGCTACGATGCTATTGTCGCGCATGAAGGCAAGTACGCGGTTGTCGCAAGTTCCTGCGAAGGGTGTAACGTCTGTGTCACCTTCTGCCCAGAACAAGCCATAGACTTTCCCGAGCGCCGCTGCGGTGAATGGTATAGATCTATAACTAGATGCGGCCCCATGATTCACGCCCGTCTCGACATTGGAGCAGAAAACTCTGGCAAGCTGGTAAGCTTGGTGCGCCAACAGGCGCATGAGTTAGCACAACAGCAGCAGTGTGATCTGGTTTTGATCGATGGCCCTCCGGGGATCGGCTGCCCAGTTATCGCAGCCACCACCGGCACCGATGCGGTTTTTATCATCACCGAACCAACCTGCAGCGGTAAGCACGATCTATTACGGGTACTAGAGCTAACGCGGCACTTCGACATTCCGGCCTACATCTGCGTCAACAAGTGGGACATCAACCCTAGCATGACAAAAGAGATACAGGATAGTGCGCGGGAAAACGGAGCCCAGGTGATTGGAACGGTTCCCTACGATTCCCACATCACCAAAGCGCAGATAGCCGGTAAAACTATCGTCGAATATGGCGACAGCATCGCAGCTATCTCTATCAAGCAAATCTGGCAAAATTTCTGTGCAGCAATTGAAATTTAATTTTAATAGCTATATTGTAGAGCAATTCTTTAACCACCAACAGACGGAGCAAGACTTTATGAAAATCGCCATTCCTACCGCCCAGGGCAAGTTAGCTATGCACTTTGGCCACTGTGCATCCTTCACCATTGTTACCATAGATGCTAACAACAACATCAGTGCCACTGAGGAAGTTGAAGCTCCACCACATGAGCCAGGTCTTCTCCCAGCATGGCTTGGCGAACGCGACGTAAACCTAATCATCGCCGGCGGCATGGGACAACGCGCCCAGCAACTATTTAACGACAGTGGTATTAAGGTTGTAGTTGGAGCGCCAGCGGAGTCGGTACAGGTCATCGTAGACAACTATTTAGCTGGCAATTTAACCACTGGCATCAACCTGTGTGACCACTAAAGAGCACAAAAATAATTCTTGACACTGCATAGCCCAGCAGATAGAGTGCGCTGTTACGAAAGAACTAAAAAAATTGAGAGCGAGGTGAAGTACATGTATGCGGTGATCAAGACTGGAGGAAAACAGTATAAAGTATCCGAAGGTGACACAGTAAAAATCGAAAAAATTGCTGGTTCAGTTGGTGAGACAGTTGAACTCGGCGAGGTCCTCATGGTCGGCGGAGAAGAGGTTAAAATCGGGACACCTCTATTGCCTGGCGCAAAGGTTACTGCTCGTATTGTAGAGCAGGGCAAAGACAAGAAAGTTCTTGTCTTTAAATCGAAGCGTCGTCAAGGGTATCGCAAGACCTATGGACACCGTCAGACAATCACTCGTCTGAAAATTACAGGCATTGAGGCTTAAGAAGGAGACAACTCATGGCTCACAAAAAAGCGGGCGGCAGTTCCAGAAACGGCCGTGACAGTGCTGGTAAGCGTCTAGGAGTGAAAAGATTTGGTGGTCAAGAAGTTACTGCTGGATCAATCCTGGTTCGCCAACGCGGCACCACATTTCATCCCGGCAACAACGTCGGCTGCGGTAAGGATTACACCCTATTCGCACTAGTTGACGGTGTTGTCAAATTTGAGCGCAAGGACAAGAAACGCCAACAGATTAGCGTTTACGCTGATTAGTCGTCCCTGCAGCACAAATATGTAGAAGCCCGAAGTTCTAACGAGGAACTTCGGGCTTTTCTATGTTAGCCTGTAGTTACAGGCACTAGACACACCAGCTCTTTTAAGTTTTTTAGCAATTTAAGCAAACGGAATAACAGCAACATGCGCTTTGTCGATGAGGTAAAAATAAATGTAAAGGCTGGCGATGGTGGCCGTGGCTGCCTGTCGTTTCGCCGCGAAAAATTTATCCCCCGCGGTGGCCCAGATGGTGGTGATGGCGGCAACGGCGGCGATGTATATCTGCGCACCGACTCCAGCCTGACCACGCTACTCGACTTTCGCTACAATGCCCACTATAAAGCGGGTAACGGCGTGCACGGCATGGGCAAGCACATGCACGGCAAGGGTGGCGATGCGCTGACCATCAATGTACCACCTGGCACCCTGGTGTACGATGCCGATAGCGGCGAGCTACTCGTTGACCTCACAGCACCAGACCAAAACTTTAAGTTACTCAGCGGCGGTCTTGGTGGTCGCGGCAATGCACGCTTTGCTACCAGCACCAACCGTGCACCGCGCTACACCCAGCCAGGAGTGCCGGGAGAAACCCTCACCCTGCGCCTTGAGTTAAAGCTGTTGGCCGACGTTGGACTGGTAGGCATGCCCAACGCAGGCAAATCTACCCTTATTCGTGCCGTATCTGCCGCGCGCCCCAAGGTAGCCGACTATCCATTTACCACCCTAGTGCCCAATCTAGGGGTGGTACGTTACGGTGGTTTCAAATCCTTTGTCATGGCTGACATTCCCGGATTGATCGAGGGGGCCAGTGACGGTCAGGGACTGGGCACCAGATTTTTGCGCCATGTCGAGCGTACTGACTTCTTTCTCCACCTGGTTGATTTAACCAGTGCCCCCGAGGATGATTATCTGCGCGATTTCAACATCATCAACGCAGAACTGAAACGCCATGATGCAACCATGCTCGACAAGCCACAAATTGTAATATTGACCAAAAAAGATGTTACCGAAGTACGGGAATTAGCCAGCACAGTTGCCCCACTGTTTGAAAAATTGGGTTATCCGGTATACTGTGTTTCAGCCGTCACCGGTGATGGGATAAAAGCACTTATTGAAGAGATAGGTACTCGCTTAGACCACCTCCGCGCAGGCGACGCATAATAGATCAGGATGTTCCATCATGCGCACTATTCTTCTTGCACCAGCTAAACGCATCGTTATTAAAGTTGGCAGTGCTGTAATCACCAAAAGCGATGGCCTCAACAATCAACGCATTGTCAGCCTTACCGAAGAGATCTGCGCCCTACGCCAACAGGGGCACGAAGTTATTGTAGTATCTTCCGGCTCAGTTGCCGCAGGTAAAGGCGATTTAGGCATCAGCGGCCGACCACAGACCATCCCGCTGAAACAGGCCGCTGCCGCCATTGGGCAGAGCCGCCTCATGCGCAGCTACCGCTCCGCCTTTCGCGCGCGCGGAGAGAATGTCGCCCAGATATTGCTCACCCGTGATGACCTCGCCAACCGCCGCCGCTATCTCAATGCACGGAATACCATAATGACCCTGCTAGATTACGGGGTAACGCCGATTATCAACGAAAACGATACTGTAGTGGTGGATGAAATTCGTTTCGGTGACAACGACAACCTCTCGGCCATGGTTACCAATCTGTGCGAAGCCAATATACTGGTTATCCTCTCCGATGTGGATGGCCTATTCGATAGCAACCCGCGCACCAACCCCGAAGCCAAACTGATTTCCGAAGTGGAACGCATTACTGAAGAGATTGAGCACATGGCTGGGGCGTGCACCAGCGACGTTGGCACCGGCGGCATGTACACCAAAATTAAAGCAGCAAAACGGGCCACCATGCAGGGGGTCGGTACCGCCATAATCAATGGCATCGCCCCTGGCAACCTGCAACGTTTTTTTGCCGGAGAAGATGTTGGCACCTACTTTATCCCCTGCTCTAACCGCATGGCGGCAAAAAAACACTGGATCGCCTTTACTAAAAAACCCCGCGGCAAACTCTTTGTCGACGCTGGAGCCTTTAACGCCATAACTAAGGAGGGCAGCAGCTTGTTGCCTTCGGGTATCAAGGGAGTAGAGGGTGGTTTTGATCGCGGCGACGCGGTGCAACTGTGCAATACCGATGGAGTTGAGTTTGCCAAGGGGGTAACCAACTACACCCTGACCGAGTTGTTGCAGATAATGGGGAAAAAAACCTCAGAGATTGTCAGCATTCTCGGATACAAATATGGTGATGAAATAATTCACCGCGACAATTTAGTGCTTATTGATGATGATGACGAATAGTAAACCATCCGACCATAGCCACAGGCGACACACAAGGAGCAGATTATGAGCGTAGCAGCCCAGATTAAAACCATAGCCACCGCCGCCAAACAGGCCGCCACAGTAATGGCCAACACCTCCTCCACTGTTAAGAACCAACTGCTGGAGCGTATGGCTACAGCGCTGGAACAACAGGCCGCTGAACTAAAGCTGGAGAACGCTAAAGATCTGGTCGCAGCGCAGGCTAACGGTCTATCTGAAGCGATGATTGACCGTCTCACCCTGAATGATGCACGTATTGCCGCCATGGCTGCTGGTATGCGCGAAGTAGCTGCGCTAAACGATCCTGTCGGTGAGATCAGCAACATGGTGCGTCGCCCCAACGGCATTGAAGTTGGACGCATGCGCATTCCGCTCGGGGTTATCGGTATCATCTTTGAGTCACGCCCCAACGTCACCGCAGACGCTGCCGCCCTGTGCCTAAAAAGCGGCAACGCGGTAATCTTGCGCGGCGGCTCCGAAGCCATTCACTCCAACAGCGCCATCGGCAAAATTTTGGCCACGCAATTAGAAGCCATGGATCTACCTCCAGCAGCACTGCAGGTGGTAACCACCACCGAGCGCAGCGCGGTGGGCGAGCTGCTAAAATGTGATGAGCAGATCGATCTTATCATACCGCGCGGTGGCGAGAGCCTGATTCGCTTTGTCAGTGAGAACTCGCGCATTCCGGTAATTAAACACTACAAAGGGGTGTGTCACACCTTTGTCGATGCCGGAGCCGATGAGAATATGGCCAGCGCCATCTGCATCAACGCTAAAGTACAACGCCCTGGGGTGTGTAACGCCATGGAGACACTGCTGGTGCACAAGGATATTGCCGCCAGCTTTATCCCACGCATTGCCGCTGAGCTCACACAGCTAAAAGTAGAACTGCGCGGCTGCCCGGCCACCTGTGCGTTGGCACCTCAAGCAGTTGCTGCGGACGCCACAGATTGGGACGCTGAATATCTTGACCTGATTCTGGCCGTACGCATAGTGGATGATATTGATGCAGCGATCGAGCATATCCGCTGCCACAGCTCACTGCATACAGAGGTTATAGTGACTAACAACTATCACAACTCACAGCAGTTTCTGCGTAGCGTCAACTCCAGTGTCATCATGGTCAACGCTTCATCGCGCTTCTCGGATGGCAACCAACTGGGTTTGGGAGCAGAAATTGGCATATCTACCACTAAATTGCACTCTTTCGGCCCTATGGGGCTAGAAGATTTGACTACGCGCAAATTTGTGGTGTTAGGCGATGGTCAGATCCGCGAATAGCAACGCATACTCACCCTTGCAACGGTGTAGCACAGATGAAAACAGGGATAATCGGCGGGACATTTAACCCCATCCACAATGCACACCTAAAAATTGCCACCGAGCTATTGGAGTATTGCCAACTAGATAGGGTAATTTTTATTCCCGCCGCCCTGCCGCCACATAAACATGCAGCAAAAATCGTCGCCTTTGAGCATCGACTACAGATGGTACGCTGCGCCATATCCGCGCAGCGTCAGTTTGAGGTCAGCGATATCGAACGCCAGCGCGGCGGCAAAAGCTATTCGGTGGATACGCTCAAGCAGTTGCACCAGCGCTACCCTGCCGATGAGTTCTATTTTTTGATCGGCATGGACTCCTTTATCAACATCGCCACTTGGCATAAATATAAACAACTATTCACACTCTGCAATCTAGTCATTGCGCAGCGACCAGGAGCAACCAAGCCTGAGCAACCACCAGAGCTGCCCGTTGCTATCCGCCAGCAGTTCTGTTATGATGCGAAACTCGATTTGTATCGCCACAAGAGTGGACATCGGTTGATCTTTCTCCAAGAGACATTCTTAGACATATCATCAACCCAAATAAGAAAAAAGATTGCCCAGCAACAGCCAATAGAGACACTTCTCCCCGCGCCTGTTGCTCAATATATTCACGCGCACAAACTGTATGTGCCGCCAGAAAGGTAAACCACTTTGGAATCAGATCATCGCGCCCAGTTGTGTGCTCAACTCTGCCTCGACAAAAAAGCGCTCAGCACAAGCATACTTCACATCGGCGAACTCTCCTCGCTAACAGATTATTTAGTCATAACCTCGGGCACTTCAGACCGCCAGGTACAGGCTATTGCCGAATCGGTACGTATGGGTCTAAAAAATGACTATGACCTCTCACCCATTGCCATAGAGGGAATGAACGAGGGGCGCTGGGTCTTAATTGACTACGGCGACGTAATGGTACACGTATTTCAACAGGAGGTACGTGAGTTCTACGACCTGGATGGTTTATGGTCTGAAGCACCACAATTAACGCTGCCCAGCAGTTAACCACCACTAGGCAATGAAGATTACCCTGATATGTGTAGGTAAGCTCTCTCTGGATTTTATTCGTCAGGGAGTTGCTGAGTATGAAAAGCGGCTTAAACGCTATACCACACTGCAGATTATTGAGTTAAAAGAGGAGAAACGGGGCGGTAAAAAAGCCGACATTAACTTTATTCGTACCAGCGAAGCGCAGCGCATTAGCGCAAAGATACCAGCAGGGGCTCACACCATTGTGCTCGATGAAACTGGGGTCGCGCTTGGCTCAGAAAAATTTGCCGCCAATATCGAGCGCCAATTAAGCAGCAGCTGTACAAATTTGTGCTTTATTATCGGCGGTGCTTATGGTTTAACTGATGAATTGAAAAGCCAATGCTCGGAGTTACTCTCACTCTCAGCTATGACCTTTACGCATCAGATGGCACGTCTTTTTTTAATGGAACAGATATATCGTGGTTTCACCATTATCCGCCGCGAACCATATCACAACAGTTAACACCAGCGTTTACTAATAGATCTTAAATTATTCAAGATTTGATGTTGTATATATTTTAATTTATTGGGTTTTGACCCACAGGAGGACAGTATGACCCTCATGGCATTTTTACTAGTCGTTATCATGTTCTTGGCTTTCTTTGTCTTCTTCTCTGGGATCAATCCGCAAGAGATGACAATCTTCTTCTTGCCAGACAACTCCATTACCTATCCGGTAACTGTTGTCGTAATAGGCTGTATCCTCATCGGCCTTTTCATCGGCTACGGTTTTCACCTCTACGGTGCCTTTAGCTACGGGCTGCGCTCTTGGATGCGCAACCGTTCGGACAAAAAGACCAAAGAGATCGACAGTGTGTACCGCGAAGGTGTAGGCCGTCTACTCTCTGGTGATATAAAGCGTGCCCACAGCCTACTGCAAAAAGCCATCGACAAAGACCCAAATAAGATTGAGGGTTACATAGCTCTAGCCAGCGTCAACAGCCAAGAGGGTGACAAACAGGGGGCAATTACCCTGCTGCGCAAAGCAAAAAGCATCGACGGCAAAAGCATTGAGGTACTGTTTAAGTTAGCCTCGACCTATGAGGATCTTGGCCAAGATGATGCGGCCTGTAAAGAGTATGAAGAGATCCTTGAACACGAAAAGGATAACCGTAAGGCAATTCGGGCACAACGCGACATCCACATGCGCCACCAGCGCTGGGAAGAGGCGCAGGAGTTGCAAAAACGGCTGCTCAAGGCCGGTCTAAGCGGTAACAAAATTCAAGAAGAGAAGGAGCAAATGCTATCGATTCGCTACGAGGTGGCCAAGCAAAAACTAGCCAACGACGAGAGTGATCAAGCAATTGCAGCTCTAAAACAGATCATAAAAGAGAACAGTGAGTTTGTTGCAGCGCGTGTCACCCTTGGCGATGCCTACCTGCAGAGTGGCAACAGCGATGACGCTGCTAAAACTTGGCAGGATAGCTACAACAAACTGGGACGCAGTGTCTTCCTCTCCCGTCTGGAAAATCTATACATTCAACTCGAAGACCCGAAATCATTGCTGGCATTTTACTCCAGCGCCATGGCTGCACGCAGCAATGACCTAGTGTTACGTTTCTTTTACGGCAAACTCTGCCTGCGCTTGGAGATGGTCGAAGAGGCGATGGAACATATCTATACAGTTGAGAGCTCGGCTCCAGACTTTCCACAAATCCACCTGTTACTCGCCGAAGCTCACCGCCGCAGAAACCGCATCGATGAAGCCATTGATGAATATCAGAAAGCTCTGGGTGTAGACAATCAACTTAGCCTCGGCTACGTATGTGACACCTGTGGTAAGCACACATTAGAATGGGAAAGTCGTTGCGATGCCTGCGGCACTTGGGGCAGCTACAGCATTGCTTTCCGCAAAATGATTGAGAATCGCGACATTATCTCTCAGGTTGCACCCCAAGCTGGAGCATAAATCATGAGCGCAACTGAGCATATAGCAGCGGCAAAGAGACCAGTAGTCCTCACCATTTTGGATGGATGGGGACTAAGTAGCGCAACTACCGGCAATGCAATTGCCCTGGCCAACACGCCATGCTTTGATCAGTTGATGGCAAAATATCCCCACAACCAGCTAAAAGCCTCCGGTCTAGAGGTTGGCCTGCCCCAAGGACAGATGGGCAACTCCGAGGTCGGGCACCTAAATATTGGCTCGGGACGCATTATTTATCAGGAGTTGACCCGCATCAGCAAAAGTATTGCCGATGGTGATTTTTTCACCAACAGTGTGCTGGTTGACGCCATAAAAAAAACTCGCACCAGCCAGGGCAAACTACATCTGATGGGGCTACTTTCAGACGGTGGCGTGCACTCGCTAAACAGCCACCTCTACGCTCTGGTAAAGATGGCAGCAGAGCAGGGTATTCAAGATATCTGCATCCATGCTTTTCTTGATGGCCGCGACACTCCACCCACCAGTGCAGGCGACTATCTACAGCAACTTGAGCAGCAATTGGTGCAACTCAAAGCTGGCAGAGTTGCGACTATCTGTGGTCGGTTTTATGCCATGGATCGCGACAAACGCTGGGATCGGGTCGCGAAAGCATACCACGCACTAACCATGGGTACGGGGCAGAACTTTGCCGATAGTGCCAGTGCGATTCAGGCCTCTTATGCTGAGGATAAAACCGATGAGTTTGTTGAGCCAGCGGTCATCGGCGAACCAGCACTGATCAGTGCTGGCGATGGGGTGATTTTCTTTAACTTTCGCGCCGACCGCGCACGCGAGATATCTGCGGCATTTACCACAGAGCAATTTAGTTTTTTCGAGCGCGGGCCACGCATAGACTTGGCCGACTTTGTGTGCATGACCGAATATGCCGACGAATTGAAACTTCCGGTTGCTTTCCCTCCAGACAACTACACCAACATTCTCGCCGAAGTCATAGCTAACGCTAAACTAAAGCAGCTTCACATTGCAGAAACAGAAAAATACGCACACGTAACATTTTTCTTTAACGGCGGCAACGAAGAGCCATTTAGCGGTGAGGAGCGCATACTCATCCCCTCTCCACGCGAGGTCGCTACCTACGACGAGAAACCGCAGATGAGCGCCAATGAAGTTGGCCGCCAGCTGGTGGAAAATATCAACTCGGGTAAATTCGATTTTATAGTTGTCAACTTTGCTAACCCCGACATGGTTGGCCATACCGGCATACTCTCTGCGGCAATTTCCGCAGTGGAAACCGTGGACAGTAATTTACAACTGGTAATTGATGCAACCCTAAACCAGGGCGGCTGCCTGCTAATCACTGCCGACCACGGCAACTGCGAAGAGATGATCGATGCAAACGGCCAGCCACAAACTGCACACACCACCAACGAGGTGCCCCTTATCTACGTAGGAGACGATGCGGCTACCTACAAACTCGACTCGGGCAAGTTAGCTGATATCGCACCAACAATACTGCAACTGCTCAACAGGCCAATTCCCACCGAAATGACCGGGCACAGTCTGCTTAAAACTGAGTAGGCTTCCACAATCTTATGTCTGGCACCGTTTCCCCGCAACACAACGCTAGCTCAACCCTGTTCCAGCGCATATTTTCTACACTTAGAGCGGAGTTGCGTTGGATTATAAACTCGCTTATGCCAGTCCATTGCCCACTGTGCATGGCCGAGCTAACTCCATCCACACCAGCAGAAACCACAGCAACAGCGCGACCACCTCTGTTATGTCCCACCTGTAGGAGCAATTTGCGCGCACGAGCACCGGCGTGCTGTCCGCGCTGCGACGAACCCTACATCTCGGCAAGCACGACTAATCATCTATGCCCACGCTGCATTAAAGATCCGCCAGCATTTATATGGCTCAAGACCGCCACGATATTTAACGAAACGGCGGCACAGGCTGTACATCAATTTAAATACAATGGCAAAACCACTCTGGCTGCGGCACTGACACAATGCATGTTACAGCAACTGGAGCAGGAGATCCGCGCTTTCGGCCCCCAGTTAATAGTACCAGTACCGTTACACATCACACGTCTGCGCCAGCGCGGCTACAATCAATCACTACTGCTGGCCCGCAACCTAGCACGGCAATTAAACCTGCCCATTGCCAATAATATACTGAAACGCACCCGCGCAACAAACTCGCAGACGCAGCTTAGCGCCAGACAGCGCCACCATAACCTGCGCAATGCCTTTACCTGTGCAGCACTACCGCGCGCACAACGTATCCTTCTAGTAGATGACGTAGTCACCACCACCGCCACGGCAAGAGCCTGTGCCAGAGCACTCCAAGCCCAGGGACACAGCGTAGCAGTTGTTGCGCTAGCACGAGCGACACTTACTTAGCCCTTGCTCGAAACTCTCGCGATATGCTAAATAATCTCAGTTGAGTTAAAACATAACCAACGCACAGAACTGACGTCATGTCAGCATTTATCAATTCAACCTGAAAGGATAGATATACACCATGGATATCAACGTACTCCCCATCAATGAGACCAAACAACCGGTTAAGGACGAAAGCAAACTAGTTTTTGGCAAAGAGTTCACCAACCGTATGTTTGTCATGGAATACGATAAGGGACAAGGTTGGCACTCCCCGCGCATAGAGGCCTATGGCCCGCTCAGTCTCGATCCTGCGGCCTTAGTCCTGCACTATGCACAGGAAATTTTTGAAGGCTTAAAAGCATTTCGTCGCCCCGACGGCACTATCGCCCTGTTTCGTCCACGGGACAATTTCGAGCGTTTCAACCGCAGCGCCGAACGCATGTGCATGCCACAACTCGATGTTGACTTCTGCATGGAGGCATTAACCAAACTGCTCAAGCTCGAGCAAGAGTGGGTACCGCACATTGCTGGAACCAGTCTGTATATCCGCCCAACAATGATCGCTACCGAAGCAGTGCTAGGGGTTAAACCAGCGGACAAATATCTGTTTTACATTATCCTCTCCCCAGTTGCTGCTTACTACAAAGGTGGCTTAAATCCGGTTAAAATTTGGGTCTCCGATGAATTTGCTCGCGTACCTGCCGGTGGCACTGGTGAAGCGAAAACTGGCGGCAACTATGCATCCTCTCTGTACGCTTCAACCTTGGCAGCAGCCAAAGGCTACGATCAAGTTCTGTGGCTCGACAGCATTGAACGCAAATATGTGGAAGAGGTCGGCAGCATGAACATCTGCTTCCTATACGATGGCAAAGTTGTCACCTCGCCCCTTAAAGGATCCATACTCAACGGTATTACTCGCCGCTCTATCCTGCAACTGGTTAAAGATTTTGGCTACGAAGTTGAAGAGCGTGCCCTGAGTATCGACGAAATCATGGAAGGTGCCAAAAATGGCCGCCTGACCGAAGCCTTTGGTACAGGAACAGCAGCAGTGGTATCTCCAGTTGGACAAATCACCTACAAAGACCGCGACGCCTACTTAGGCAATGGCAAAACGGGTGAGTTGACCATGAAACTTTACAACACCCTGACCGGCATCCAATATGGCCAGTTAGAAGATAAGTATAACTGGGTAGAGCTACTCTAGTCAGCGTTAATTGGCGCGCTACCAAGCCAACCCGCCACACCTATCTTTCCCGCGCTAGGTAAAGCAACTCGAGCCAGAGTATCTGTGTACTCTAAATAACACACAGCTACTCTGGCTTATTTTTTATTTCTGCAAACATAACAAATATCCAACCTTTAAAAGCTATATTTTCAAGCAGTTATATACAATATACTTTTCTATTAATTATGGCACAATTATTGCTGACTACTCCAATACCTTTACTTTACTAAACGGAGGAGCCTACAAATGTGCCGCATAGGAGCCATTAAGAGTAAAAATTACGTCCACCCGAGCCGGGCCCTACATCTGATGCAATCGCAGCAGAAGGGTCACGACAACTCGGGCTTTGCCATGGTCATGCAAGACCTTGGCGGGATCTTCGAAAGCTACAAACATCTACCCACCCTTTCCATGGCCTGCACCGACGAAGGGCTAAACCTGGCAGAGAACATCCTGCACGAAGCGGGTTTTCGCCGCGTGCTGCAGTGGGTGCCGGAGACATCACCGAGCGATGATCTCGACATCATCGCCATGCCTAACTATGTGTTTGAGACCTTCTCCTATCCACGCAGCTACAATAAGTCGACACAAGAGGAGAAAGAGGAGCTACTCCTCGATATGCGGCTAAAAATGCGCGCCGCCCTCGAACCAGATGAGCAGGGCTTTGTCTACTCATTCTGGCCAGATGTGGTCACCTTAAAAGAGATTGGCGACCCCCGCGATATCGGCACCTTCTTCAATTTGTGGAAACCCAACACCAACTTTACCGCTAAAGTGATAACCGCTCAGTGTCGGCAGAACACCAACTACGATATCGTGCGCTATGCAGCACATCCATTTTTTCTGCAGGGTTATACCGGTTTAGCCAATGGAGAAAATACTTTTTACCAGAAAAACAAAGAGATGCAGAGCACGCTGCACCGTGGCTATATTGGCTTTGAATCTGACTCTCAGTGTTTTCTGTACAGCCTGCACTATGTTCACCGCCAACTGAAATGGCCACTGCAATATTACAAACACGTGATTACCCCGTTGCCATTTGAACAGGCAAAGCGACGCGATGATGCCGAGCAGCTAATTGCCATTCGTCAGTCGCTGGCCAACCTAGAAATCAATGGCCCTAACACCATAATTGGCGTGCTGCCGGACAACACTCTGTTTACCTGCTGCGATGCTAAAAAATTACGCCCCGTAGTTATCGGCCGCGATGAGGAGACCATTGCCATCTCGTCTGAAGTCTGTGGCATTAACGAGATTCTACCCGAGCGCGACTGGTCGACAGATATATATCCTAATGAACGAGAAGTTGTAGTAATCAACGATGAACTGGAGGTTGCCAGATGGAAACAGTAAAAATTAACGACACAACCCCCAACGACCTGCCGTGGAAAATACGCTACGACGCCAGTCGCTGCACCCTGTGCGGCTCCTGTGTTGCGGCTTGCTCATTTCGCGCCATCGAAGCAAAAGTTGAACGGCGGCGCATGGTGTTCTCCGAAGGCGATCTACCTGACCCCAAGAGCCGTTTCTCAGCGGTTCCAGTTATCAAACAGGTCAACTCACTTGCTAACTACTGTCGCGGCTGCGGCATCTGTGAAAAGGTTTGCCCTAACGACGCTATAGCTCCAGTGCGCAATCCCGACACTCGACATCCCATCGTCTCCCGCTGCATCGGTGGCGACTCGATCAAACGCGGTGGGCGTAAAAACCTGACCGGCAGCATTCGCACTTTGGATCAGCTGCGCATTGGCCGCATCTCGCAGATGACCGACCCCAGCTTGGACGCCCAGCGCCACACCTTCGATATGCTGGCCCCGTTTGGACGCATCCTACCTGCGGACAAGCTGCCCATCAGTGTCAATAGCGATGGCAAGCTTATCACTGCTGGCCACACGCCGCCGGTAAGCTGGATATATCCGGTCATAATCGGCGACATGTCCATTGGTGCCCTCTCCTGGCGAATGTGGGAAGGTATCGCTATGGCGGTAGCCTATCTCAACGAGGAGTGCGGTCTGCCTGTGCGTATGGGATCAGGCGAAGGCGGCGCTCCATCGCGCCTGCTTAAAAGCCGTTACCTTAAATATATGATTCTTCAGGTTGCCTCTGGCCACTTCGGCTGGAACCGTATCATCAAGGCTATGCCTGAGATGATAGAGGACCCTGCTGGGATTATGATCAAAATAGGTCAGGGGGCAAAACCTGGCGACGGTGGTCTACTGCAAGCACAAAAAGTAGCCGAGCACATCATGGCCATTCGCGGGGTTCCTAAAACTGATCTGCTCAGCCCTCCTAACCATCAGGGGCTATACTCCATAGAGGAGAGTGTACAAAAGATGTTCCTCTCCTTTAACGCTGCGTTTAAATTCCGCGTGCCCGTAGCTATTAAAGTTGCTGCATCCTCAACCAGCGTATCGGTATTTAACAACCTAGTTCGCGATCCATACAATATCGTCGGCGGCTTCTTCCTCGACGGCATCGACGGTGGCACGGGCGCTGCCCATGAAGTGTCCCTAGATCACACCGGCCACCCTATCGTCAGCAAGCTGCGCGACTGCTACCTAGCCGCAGTAACTCAAGGACGCCAAGGACAGATACCCCTATGGGCAGCCGGTGGTCTGGGCAAAACCGGTGACTTAGCCGCAGATGCTTTTAAGATGATGTGCCTCGGCGCTAGTGGCGTATCCACCGGTAAGCTGATTTTACAGATGGCGGGTTGCGTAGGCAATGATCAAGGCCGCTGCAACGCCTGCAACACCGGTTTATGCCCAGCTGGCATCACTTCACAGATTCCGGCCTTAGCGCACCGCCTAGATCCCGAGCGCGTAGCAGAAAACATTGTCAACTACTTTTTGGCAATGGATCAAGAACTTAAGAAGCTTATGGCTCCAATCGGCAACTCAACTCTGCCAATTGGTCGTTCCGATGCCCTAGTGGCTGTGGACAAAGCCGTTGCCGACCGCTTAAAAATTCAGTACGTGTGTTAAGGAGACGATAAATGGCTACTTTAATTAACGGATTTGATGCTAAACAGCGGCGCATATCCACCCAAATATTACTACAACAAATCTATGCGGCTCTGGAAAACGGTGAAACCGAGTTTGAGGTACAGTCTTCCGGCCATCACAATATTGGCGGGCCGCTGTGGACCGCTGATGGAAAACCGCTAAAGTTTCACGTTAAAAATCCTGGGCAACGCGTGGGCTCCTTCGGCATGGAGGGAACCGACATAGTTGTTGAAGGTTCTACCCCCGCTGATGCGGGATGGCTCAACGCTGGTGCGACCCTCACCATTTTAGGTGACAGTGGCGACACCACCGCCCACTGCGCAGCTAGTGGTAAGATTTACGTCGCAGGACAGGTAGGCACCCGCAGTGGCTCCCTGATGAAACACGACCCATCTTTTGAGCAACCAGAACTGTGGGTTTTGAAAAAAACCGGTTCGTTCTCTTTTGAGTTTACCGGTGGCGGCATTGGGGTGGTCTGTGGTGTTGGCTGTGAGCATGTCGACTCGGTCCTCGGCGATCGTGCCTGCGCTGGCATGGTAGGCGGGACCGTCTACGTGCGCGGCGCAGTTGCTGGACTATCAGATGATGTATGGCTGATGGATCTCGATGCCGCTGATCACAAATTTCTCGCTGCTGGCTTGCCAGAGTTCCTCGAACGCATTAAGCGCCCAGAGCTGCTCAGCACGCTAAGTGACATGAAACAGTGGAAAAAGATAACTGCCAAGACCTACGAGGAGCGCAACGCCAAAGGGCGCATCTCTATGCACGAATTCCGCATGGATAGATGGGTCAATGGCGGCATCTTTGGCGACATAGTCAAGGACGACTACAGTCACGTAGCTGGCTTGGTAAATAGTGGCGAAGACCGTCTAAAGATTCCGCGCTGGCTGGATAAACGCTACGCGGCGCCATGTCAGTCCTCATGCCCGTCATTCATCCCCACGCAAGAGCGCTTGAAATTACTGCGTGAGGGCCGTGAACAAGAGGCATTGGAACTGGTACTGCGATATTCACCATTCCCCGCCAGTGTCTGTGGCATGGTCTGCCCTAATCTGTGTATGGATGCGTGCAGCCGGCGTTTCATCGATACCTCGGTCTCCATGAAACAGCTTGGCACCATGACTATCGGTGCTACTGGTCCAGCCTGCGCTGCCGACACCGGCAAAAAAGTTGCCATAATCGGCGGCGGCCCTGGCGGTCTCTCAGCAGCCTGGCAACTTCGCCTGAAAGGGCATGGCGTAACAGTGTACGAAGCCGATAGTCACCTCGGCGGCAAACTATCCCAAGCGATACCTACTGAGCGTCTGCCAGCGGAGATTCTCGATGGCGAGATTCAGCGCTTGCTCGATAGCGGTATTAATGCCAAAACCAATACCAAAGTTGATGCAGAGCTGTTCAGTCAACTGCAACAGGAATATGATGCCATAATTGTTGCCAGCGGCGCACACAACCCAGTAGTGATACCCTTCCCTGGTCATGAGCGACTGGTAAAAGGGCTGGATTTTTTGAAACAGATCAACGCCGGAGAAAAACCCGCGGTAGGAGAACGAGTTGTCGTAATCGGTGCGGGTAATGCCGGCATGGATGTGGCACTTGGCGCTTATGCTATGGGTGCTAAAAAAGTTACCGCTATCGACGTGCAGCGCCCCGCCGCCTACAAAAAAGAGATCGACCACGTTGAAGCACTGGGTGGCTGCGTTAAATGGCCAGTATATACCGACCACATCAGCGCTAAAGGGCTACACACCAAAGATGGTGACCTGATCGAAGCAGACATGGTTATTATCTCTATCGGCGAACGCCCCGACCTCTCCTACGTACCCAGTAGTTGGTTAACCGATCGCGGCATGATAAATGTCAACGGCTGCTGGCAAGTACAAGCCGGTAACACAGTTATCGACAAGGTATTTGCTATTGGCGACACCACCAAATCTGGTCTTTTGACCAATGCTATCGGCCATGGACACGAAGCCGCAGACTATTGCGACAACCTGCTCAATGGACTGGAAATAGTTGAGCGCAAAAAACTTGAGGCGATTCCCCAACAGCGCCTGAGCAAAGAGCTGTTTCGCCCCATGAACCGTGGCCGGCTTAAGATAACCGATCCACATCAGGAAACCGGACGCTGCATATCCTGTGGCTCCTGCCGTGACTGCTCCATGTGCCTAGAGGCCTGCCCCGAAGCAGCCATACGCCGCGTAGAGAAAACCGATGGCAGCGTCGAATACATCTCCGACGACAACATCTGTATCGGCTGCGGTATCTGCAGCGGCATCTGTCCCTGCGGTATCTGGACGATGGAACAGGTAGTATAAACAAATTTTTAAATCCATAAACGTAGGGGCAATTCATGAATTGCCCCTACCTACCATTTTACCCATGGCTGATACACATACACTCCTACGCCATAAGTGAATTGCCCCTACCCAAATACCTCCCTGTAGCAGATACACACCAGCCTCAACGCCATAAGCCCAGTTATTTTACGTGACATCCCACGCCATTTCGCCAGCAATCCACCCAGCGCTACCACGCCAGTTAAGCAACATTCGCCAATACAAGTGCAAAAACGGACAATTACAAAAGCTGGCACACATTGTGATATGCGTATATCCGAACATTTAGTTTGTTGGATTATAAAAATCATTGTTGAAAGGTCGATATCTGTCACTTAATCGACCACGTAGCAGATGGTCTGCTGCGAACAAACACCTACCAGGGGTGAAGATCCCCGCATTAAAAGCACCACAAGGAGGCAACACTATGGTGAAGAGAACACTAGGTCTGATCCTGGCTGCGCTGATGCTCGTGCCTGCATACGCACTTGCAGCACCAAGCACCGCAGACCTCGCCCAACAGATCGAAATGCTGACCCAGCAACTGCAAGAGTTGCAAGCACAGGTCGCAGAAGTTCAAGACGCCAGCGACGATAACGCTGACTCAGTTGAGCTACTGGAAAACAAATCAGAAACCTGGGATGACCGTGCCCGCTTTGAGTTCTACGGCGACTACCGTGCTCGTCTAGACTTCAGCGACACCGACACCGAAGAGTACTGGAGTGCCAACGACATCGCCCAAGCTACAAAAGGCATGATCAACTTAGGCATGATGATGGATGCTAACGGCAATCCACTCTCAACTTTCGATCCTGCAAATATTAATTCAGACATGTTTATTGATTACGTCAATACGTTACCTGTAGATCAGCGCGCATCTGCGTTGACCAGTAGTGTGCAAAAAGCCGTTGCTCAAATGCAGGCAATGGGGTCAGCTGACGCAAGATTAGCAGCACTAGCCCAATATGCTGGTTACGGCCTCGTTGATCCGGACACTGGGGCAGCCTATGGCACAACAGATGAAAATAACTATAAAAACGACACCCTATTCACCAACCGTTTCCGTCTAGGGATGAAGTTCAAAGTAGCTGAAAAACTTACCTTCGATGGTCGCTTAGCTATGTACAAATCCTGGGGTAATCAAAGCAACCCTACCAGCAACGGCCCCTACTACATGAACAGCTTCTCTGAAATGGATGGCCAGACCACCCGTCAACCTTCAGATAGCGTCCTGCGTGTTGACCGTGCATATATCAACTGGACCAATATTGCCGACCTGCCCATCTGGTTCTCCATTGGTCGTCGTCCCACCACTGATGGTCCTCCAGAGCATATCCGTTTAGGTACTGGCAAACGCATGGCTACACCAATCAGCTTCATGAACTACGCTTTTGATGGTGCCTCATTAGGTATGGTATTCGACAACCCATTCGACTTCATGGGCTACAGCAAAATTCGTTTTTGCTATGGTCGCGGTTTTGAAGCGGGACCACTGGAAGATGGCGATACCCTCGACGATATGGACTTCGGCGGCTTCAGCTGGGATATCATCAACAAAGGCGACCGTTTTGCCAACATCCAATCTTTCCTAGCTGCCAATATTATCAACGTGCCTGATGGTGTGACTTTTTACAACCCAATTGAACTTGCGATCGATCCTGATCACACAATAAGCAACGGCACTCTCGACCAAGAAAATCTCGGTAACATCTACCACACTACCGCCGTATATATGGACAAAGTTGCCGATCTTAACTACTTCGTAGCTGGTGGCTGGAGCCACACCGATCCTGATGGCTGTGATGAAATGGGTTCAACCCTACTTGGTTCTTGGTGGGAAGATCCAGGCGAAAAAGATGGTTATAGCATTTATGCTGGCGTGCGTTACGATATCGACGATCTGGGCCTGAAAGTTGGCTTAGAGTACAACTACGGCACCAAATACTGGATCTCCATGGCTCCAGGTCATGACGACATGACTCAAGCCAAGCTGGCTACTCGTGGTCACGTTGGTGAAATCTACGCTATCTACGACCTCCCTGTTGGTGAACTTCTGGGCAAGGATAGCAAAGTATTCATGCGTGTTGGTTACCAACACTACGAGTACGACTACACCGGCAGTGGCAGTTGGTTAGGTGCCCCTGCAGATGTAGACGATCTTGACGATCCACTGAATGCGCAGTTCTGGGCACCAATCGATTCTATGGATCAAGCTTATCTGACCATGGACGTAATGTTCTAGACATTAGTATTTATTTTGTATAAGCTAATAGAATAAGTATTCACCCCGTCCCCTGTCACTAACCTGTGGCAGGGGACGGAAATCATTCAATCGGTTCCATATAACATCTATTTACACCACAAGGAGAAACAAAATGGCAAAGAAACTGATCGTACTGATTGCAGCAGTTGCATTTGTTGGCGGTATCAGCAGCGCTGCGCTAGCTAAAACCTACAAAGGTGATGTGACTGCAGTTAAGGGTGACACAGTAACTGTTGAGCTAGGCAAAGATGCTAAAAAAATTAATGTTGGCGACAGTGTCAGCATGAAAGTTAAATCCAGTTCAGCTCCTAAAGCTGGTGCTTCTGCTCTAACTGGCTGCTAAATACTGCTTCTTTTCTAGCCACATAGAGATATTAGAAGCCCCAATCGCAAGTGCGGGGCTTCTTTTTAACCTAAGCGATAGGATATGACGATGAAACAATTGAAAATTATCGGTCTGTCTGCTCTGGTTTTACTGATTAGTGCTTCACTGGCTTTTGCTATCGGCGCTGGTGTAGGTCGTGACAGTACAATTGTTGCGAAAAAAGGTAAGGCTAAAACAGTTCAAGAGCTGATTGACATGTATGATTCAACCGGTTGCATTGATTGTCACGAAGACACTCATGAAGACTGGGCTGCGTCCCCCCATGCCCGCTCTATTTACGGTACTGGCCGCGCCGCAGCTACCATGATTACAGCCATGAAAAACGGCTTTATGGCATGGGAATATTCTGGGGTAAAAACTACTAAAGACATCAAAGTTGAGCACCTGATGGGCTGCATGAAGTGTCATCTTCCCCAGATGGCCGATGCTGAAGACTCAGTTGCCGTTGAACTAGCTGATGATTTGATGGAGTGGTTCGCTAACGCTAAAAAAGCGCTTAAAGATCCAGACGACGAAAAAGCAGTGGATAGACGTGACGAGCTTGAAGAGACTTTAACCAGTCTCAACATCAACTGCTTGGTATGTCACAACCGCATGGCAATTACCCACAAGTGGACCGACGGTTATCCTCAACATGACACTGTGTATGGCTACAATGACGGTGAGCATGATGATGAAAACTTCCCTAAAATGAAGCGCAGCCTCATTATGGATGAATCTATTCTTTGTGGGCAGTGCCACGGTTTAGGCCCTAATCTTGAGCTAGAAAACCCAACTCAATGTGCTACTGCTTACGGCAGCTACATGTGGGCATATCGCGCTGAAGGCGGCCAAGAGTCTTGCCAAGAGTGTCACATGGAGAAGAGTGGCCTCGGTCACAAAATCCTTAGTTACAGTGATCCTGCTATGATCGATCTCGCTCTTGATTTTGAAGTAGAGAGCTACGTTTCTCAATGGCTTGACGGCAGCACCCTGAAGCCTAAAGCTGTTGTAAAAGTTAAAATGGTGAACCGCGCTGGCCACTCAATACCTGATGGCTGACCGACCCCTAACCGACTGGTTCTGTCGGTAAAAGCTGAAACTGAAGAAGATGATGAATGGTTTGAAGCAGAAAAAATCTACATGCCAACACCAAAACTGATGGCGCGTGGTAATAACATGGGTCGTGGTCCCTACGAGAAGAGTTCTATCGTTGAGGACACCGGTTTACCACCAGGAAAAGAGGTTGAAGCTCGCTTTGACATCTTCTATCCGGTAATGGATGGCCCTGATGGAAGACAAATCGCTGAAGAGCGCGAAATGGACGTAACTGTTGAACTCTGGTACAAACCTTTTGGTACCATGGACAGCGCAGTTCTATGGCGTGAGTGGGACGCGACTATTAGCTTAGATAAAAAGTCGAAGCCAACTACCTATAGCTCTGGCAATCCTAAGTAATAACGCAACAAGATAGTTGAACGAAAAATGGGGTCTGGTCTTTTGATCAGGCCCCATTTATAATTTGTGCTACAGACACATTGTTCCTCATACCCTAAGCTAACCGCAGACAAGAAGAATTTTAAACCAGTGCAGGACATTTCCACATGACACAGCAGTTATTCAAACGCATCAAACGTCTTACCGGACAAGCCATTGGTGATTTCAACTTAATTGACGATAATGACCGGATTTTGGTCGCCATATCTGGAGGCAAGGACTCCTGGGCACTGCTATGCGTGATGACCGAACTGTGCCGCCGCGCGCCCATCAATTACCAGTTAGTTCCCGTCACTATTGACTCAGGCTTTAACGGCTTTAATAGCGCTAGCATCGCAGAACAGGCACAGCAACTAGGCTACAATCTGCATGTAGAGCACACCAATGCTCAAGAGATTATAGGCACTCATCTACGTAGCGGCTCATCGGATTGTGCCTTTTGCGCCCGTTTACGGCGCGGAGCACTGTATAGCTGTGCAACAAAGTTGGGCTGCAACAAGGTAGCCTTAGGCCACCATCTTGACGACCACATTGAGACCCTGCTGCTCAACCAGTTTTATTCCGGCAGTATAGCCGCTATGAGTCCAAAACTTATGGCCGACAACGGCGAACATACCCTAATCCGGCCGTTAGTTTATGTAGAAGAGACTATGATCGAAGCATGGATAAACTTGGTAGGAATAAAGCAGGTTGATTGCAGTTGTCCGGCGGTGAAACGGCGCGATCAAAAGCGCCAAAAAATTAAACAACTGCTGGCGCAACTTAGTGTGGAAAATCCGCGCCTTAAAAAAAGTCTGCTCAAGGCAATGGGCAATGTGAAAACACGCCACCTACTGGACAAGAACCTGAAAGAATTTTAGATAACCCTATCTAGCCCATTAAGAGCTAGACAGGGTTGCGTTGTTCCTCCTAGAAATAGTAACCAACGTTTACATTAAAGCGCGTGGTACGTTCATTATCGGGACTAGTCATATCACCACCGGAAAAATACATATTTTCACCAGAGATAATATCAAAATATGTGTATACCGACCCTGAAGTGACCATCATCCCAACAACATTTTGCCAGATATCGTCAAAGCGACTCTCATCTGGGCTGATAAGGGTGTTGTCAGAATAGAAGGTAAGATTGCTCACTGGGCCCCAACTAACAGGCAATGAGTAAGAGAGATTGAAGATAGCGATATCAGCCTCAGCCGGTGCTTCCCAAGCATAAGAATAAGCACCAACATTTATGATATCGTCATCATAGTCATTAATACCATTTTCATCTGCATCGAGATAGCTATTTTCGACGGTATATTGATATTTGATATATTCTAACTGCAAGTTAAAGGGGCCATAGTTACCATTGAGGTGTACGGCACCCGCCCAATGTTCACCCATATCGTCGGTGATATCATTATATATGCCACCATATTGACCAGACATGCCAATTTCGGTGTTGGCATTTTCACCGTGTTCAAAAAGGTAAGCAACACGCAGATTCCCCTGGTTGCACTCTTCATTACCTGCGCCACCACTATTAACATCTACAGAATAACGGTCAGCATTACTAGCATCACCAAGCTCGCCATTTTTATAGAAGGCTCCGGTAATGGAAAGTGGCCCGGGAGTATAGAGAAGTTTAAGCCCCATATCATAATCATCTTCGAGACCTACATAGTACGCGCCACTAAACCAGAAATTGTGCGATGCATAGGGTTGTAGACCGAACGGAACCTGCTGAACCCCGATTTGCCCCTGCAGATCATCAGTAAAATTGTACCCAATATAACCATGGTGAATGGTATTAAAATCATACTCAGGATAAAAGCGATATTGGGCCGACAGGATCATATCTCCTATTGAGCCATCAACGTCTAAGCGAAAGGTGTCAAAAGCAAAATCGCCACCTTTGTCCTGGCTGGTTTCGCTCCAATCTTGAATACCATAGTTGACGCGTAGAGCACCACCGATCTTAATATTTGGTTTATTGGCCGCCACAACATCTTCAACGACCTGACGAATAGTTGCACTCTCCTGCTCCGAAACAGCTACAGCAACAGCTTGCTGCGGTATAACATCGCCGCGCTCGATCAGTTTTTGTTCCAGAACTGCCATACGCGCTTTAAGAGCCTGCAATTCTTGCAAAATTTCATCATCAGCGGCAAATGCTGCGCCACTAACCAGGGCCACCAGTAATACTGGAGCTATTACCATAAAACATAAATTCTTTAACACAACCTTCTCCCTTTTATCTCATTTAATTACTATGTGACTATTGAGCAAATTTCAATGTGGCAGAGCTATTTAGGCAACCAGGAATTCACCATCTCTGGATGCTCATTTATCCATTTAACCGCGTTATCATAAGGATCGCTATCTTCCTGCTGATTCATCACCATGACCTGTTGCAACTGTTCTGGGCTCCAGTGGAAGTTATCTAGAACCGCATACACCTCGGGCATATCTTCCTGCAAACCTTTACGCACAACTGTATTTATCTGCTCGGCACCACCGTAGATATTCTTAGGATCATCTAGATATTTTAGCTGCCAGCGTCCAAACATCCAGTGTGGAGTCCAACCAGTTACCGCAATCCACTCTTTATTGCGAATTGCATCCTTTAGGGCTGCGGTCATGGTCGCACCAGAACCCTCAATTAAGCGAAAGCGCTTAAGTTGATACTCATCAATAGCCAGCTCAGTTTTCATCATGATACCGGCACCAGGATCGATACCCACAATACGCCCTTTGAATTTATCTTTCGCATCATTCATCTGAGCTATCGTATCAATAGTTACATAGTCTGGAACAACTAAACCAATACGTGTTCCATCAAGGTTTTCACCTAAATCCTCAACTTTATCGGCAACGCTTTTTAAATAGCTAGCATGCGTGGTTGGTAGCCAAGCAGTGGTAAAACCATCAGCGGCTCCAGTGGCAACCGCCTGCCACATTGCTGCAGCAGCAACAGGGAGCAATTTCACATCATAGCCAAGCTTCTCTTCCAACACCGCTTTAACAACATTGGCCGAGGCCGTTGCGCACGACCACTCTACATAAACCAACTTAACCTTGCCCTTACTCGCCAGCGCCGGTTGCACGCCAACCAGCAAAACTACAAGTAGACAAAAAACTGTAACAATACTTACTGCATGTTTTTTCACGACATTTCTCCATAGAATACAATTGAGTGCATCAGATCAATGCACTATCCATCAGTAACTACAGAAAGGGTTGCGGCTGACACCTACAACACAGACTCTCTGCACAAGTGATATGTTTGCAACTTAATCGGCTGATTTGTTGTGGCCGAACTTGCTAGTAAAACGATCCAAAATCATAGCGATGATAACGATTCCGATACCGGCTTCGAACCCTTTACCAGGTTGCAGCCGTTGAATCGCTTTCCACACCTCACCACCTAACCCACCGGCACCGATCATTGCGGCAATAACCACCATAGACAAAGCCAGCATTATGGTCTGATTGACGCCGGCCATAATAGTCGGCATAGCTAAGGGAAGCTGCAATTTCATCAGTTTTTGCCGCCGATTACAGCCGTAGGAATCGGCAGCCTCGACAAGGTCGGCGGGAACCTGGCGAATACCTAGGCTAGTAAGACGGATAGCTGGCGGCATTGCAAAAATCACCGTAGAAAATATGGCCGCCACTGGCCCTAAGCCAAAAAATGGTATTGCCGGAATCAGATAGACAAACGCTGGCATGGTCTGCATGAAATCTAATAACGGCATGATAACGCGGTGAGCACCATCATATATTGCCGCCAAAATACCCAAAGGTATGCCAATAAGCACGGCTACCATGGTCGCAATTAACACGAGTACCAGAGTCTCTATAGTTGGTTCCCACAGATGTAAGTTGTCCAAAAAATAGAGCCCAATAATTGTCCCCACAGCCATCCGTTTACCGACTATTTTATAGGCAACAGCACCAACTACGAGGATAAACAACCAGCTCGGAACAGCGAGCAGCGCGTCAATGGCATAATCCATCGCGGTGCTCATAATTTCACTGGCCCCCTTGGTAAACCAAGCGAGGTGATCAGTTAAAAAATCGAGCAAATTGTCTATATAACGAGATAGCGGAAACTTGGGTATATTCATGATGCCACCTCTACTTTTTTCTCATCCACAGGTTCCGGGGTCAGCCCACCCTCAGCAATTCCAGCCAATAACGAACCACGGACAATTACTCCGTGTAATTTCCCCTGTTCGCTGACTACGGGCAACGGCAGATTAGCTTCCGCCATAATAGCGATAAGATTAGTAACTGGCTCATCCAGATTAGTAGTGGGAATATTGCGAATCAGTATGTCGTCAATGGTTTTATTAGACCCCGACTTCAGGGCATCGTTGCAATCCTGCGCCATAACCAGTCCCAGCAAGGTTTTATCGCGATTGACAACAAATATAGAGCTAATGCCCGAGTCGCGCATCTTATGAAGCATCGTGCGCAGCCCATCTTTGGGATATGCTACAGATTTAGACCGAGTCATGACTGAACTAGCAGTAAGCACCTTGGTCATATCTACATTTTCGATAAAGCGCTCAACATAGTCATTAGCTGGGTTCGTAAGAATCTCTTCCGGGCTACCTATCTGCACAATGCGCCCATCTTTCATCAGGATTATCCGGTCACCAATCTCTAGCGCTTCATCCAGATCGTGAGTGATAAAAATAATGGTCTTTTTAAAACGATCCTGCAGCTCTACCAATTCGTGCTGCATATCGCGTCTAATTAACGGATCAAGCGCACTAAAGGCCTCGTCCATCAATAGAATATCTGGATTAACCGCCAAGCCACGAGCTAGACCTACTCGTTGTTGCATACCTCCAGAGAGCTGGCCAGGATAACTATCCTCCCACCCCTCCAAACCTACCTGCTTGAGAGCATCGCGCGCCTTCTCCATGCGGGATTGTTTATCTTCGCCTTGAACCTCTAGGCCAAACTCAGCATTTTCCTGTACGGTACGATGGGGAAACAGGGCAAAATGTTGAAATATCATTCCAAACTTTTTCCGGCGCAGCTTGCGTAACCCCTCCGTGTTAAGTTTAGTAATCTCGCAATCATCAAGAACAATGCTGCCTTTACTCGGTTCAATAAGGCGGTTCAAACAACGTACCAGGGTAGATTTACCACTACCAGAAAGACCCATAATAACCAGTATTTCGCCATCGTAGACATCGAAATTCACATCTGCTAAACCGACACTCTGTGCCGTTTTATCCAGTATTTCATCTTTACTCACGCCGCGTTTCAACATCTCTATCGCGGCTTCAGGAGCAGAACCAAAAACTTTATATAAATTCCTGACTTGCATTTTAGGTCTCGGCGTTTCTGAACTAACGTCCATACAACAAGACTCCTTTCCGGTTTTATTTTTCAGATCATTTTTTATTACAGATACAGATCAAGGATGAGGCAACAATATCTTGCCTAGTTGATGGCATAGCGCTTGTGTAACAAGCCAATATGCAGCTGTTGTGTAATTATAATTACGATAAATTAGCCACAGCAGGTCATGGGGAAAGCCATGCTTTATGGTTGTTGGTGCTTATAAATACTATTACAGAGGATTGGCACAGCATAATTAGATGGATGTATCAGTGGTTTCTTGTTGCTTCATCCCTTTAGCAACTTGGTTATAATTGCAGTTAATAACTGCAAAATTTACGACACAGCAGCATAAAACTGCACTAGCTAAACATATTTATTCAGTAAAAGTCAAATCCAGCCCCAAATAGCTGCTAAATTGCCCTGCGTTGATGATTAAACACTTAAAATACTATGCTTTAAGGTAATGATCAAAGAGTTGGCGAATACGTTCAGTATAGTGACGATAATCATCAGTTAGCTGTTGTTCGGGATGTGAATCGGCATAGCCTAAGCGCCGTGCTAAGATACGCAAAGTGCGCTTATCAGTTGCCACATTGTTGAAGGATTGGTCATGCACCAGACGTAATTTATTCTCTAGGCGCCGCAAAAATTTATACCCATCGCTGAGGTCATCGGCCTCGGCAGCGGGTAATATGCCGATTTTCTTAATCGCCTGCAGCGCCGCCAAGGTGTTACTCAAACGTATATTTTTATTCTCTGCACCATATTTTAGCTGAAAATACTGTACCAAGAACTCGACATCAACCATCCCACCGCGTCCGGTTTTGATATTGAGGTTATCCGCATTCTCCTGAGCGATCTCCTTCTCCATCCGCCCCCGCAGGCGATATATCTCAGATTGCAATTCATCAGGCAGGGGTTTCTCCCAGGTTACCCGTTGATTAATCTCGTCTATCTGCTGGACTATTGCTGGGCTGCCAACCACTACTTTTGCCTTCGTCAACGCCTGCCGCTCCCAAATCTGCGCCGAAGATTTATGGTACTCTTCATAGGCACTCAAGCTGGTCACCAGAGGGCCCTGGTTACCTGAGGGCCGCAATCTAGTATCAATCTCATAGACCCGCCCTTCCCGCGTAACTATTGACAAGACAGAGATAATACGTTGCGCTAAGCGCGAGAAATACTCCTGATTGCTCAGCTTTTTGAAGCGAGTAACGTCGGTTCCCTCGACAGGTCGGTTCTCACCACTGCCACCATAGATGAAGATAATATCCAGGTCTGAATGATAATTGAGCTCCATCCCCCCGAGTTTACCCATTCCCAATATAGCTAACTCAGCACTGCACCACTGCTGTGAATTATTTTCACAAAATGGCCGACCAAAGCGAGGAATAAGCTCAGCACTGGCAATCTCAACTGCTTGACGCAAGCAGGCTAGAGCCAGATAACTTAACTGTTCAAGACTACTGCCCTGCAGCACATCACCACGCAAATCATTAAGCGCTATGCGCAAAAACTCCTCGTTGCGAAAGCGGCGAATAATATCCAGTTTATCCTCATAATCTCGCGCTTGCTCCATCTGTTTGGCCAGATCGGCATGCATCTCATCCTGGGTTTTTTCCCCCACTACATAACAACTAGACACTAGAGAATCGAGAAGCTCGGGGCGCTGGATAAAGATACGCGACAAAAACTTGCTGGTTCCAAATAGAGTAATGAGCAGATGAATAATGCGATCATTTTCGGCCAACAGCGCATAGAAAGTACCCTGACCACGTACCCGCAGCAAAAACTCCTCTAAATTATTAAGCGCCATACTCGGGTCGGGAGATTCGACCACCTCCTGCAGCAATGGTGGCAAAGCACGCTCATAATAGCGGCGTACTCGCGCCGTCATCTGCACACCAAAATGGCCATCACGGAAACGGGTGATAGATTCATAGGCGGCATCAGGATCAGTAAAACCGCTCTCTTCCAATATATCTTTGGCCAGATCGCTATCGCTCTCTTTGTTGAGTAAAAAACGAATTGCGGGTTTTATCTCATCTACAACCTCATCTTCACTGGCATAAAAGAGCCCGCGATAGATTGTCGTTACCGCTTGGCGCTGACGATGCAACTCTGCGTTAAAGGCTGCTACATCGGCAAAACCGCAGCGCCGTGCCAAGGTGAACAGATCGGCTGGAGATACTGGTAGGTTGTGGGTTTGGCGCTCCTGAACCACTTGAATCCGGTGCTCTACCGTACGCAAAAAGATATATGCCTGACGCAAGACCGAAGCCTCATCGCTGGGCAGATAACCTTCCGCTTGCAGTAGTCGCAACGCCTTAAGCGTGCTGCGCTCACGCATTTTAGGGTTTTTCCCCGCATTGATAAGCTGTAATGCCTGGGTAAAAAACTCTATCTCGCGGATACCACCTTTGCCCAACTTCAAGTTGTCATCACACCCATTGTGCTGCATCTGCTGACTATCGATCTTCTGCTTCATCTGCTTCAGATCATCTATCATGCCGTAATCAAGATAGCGACGGTAGATAAACGGCTGTAACACCTGCAATATCTGCTCACCCAGATGAAGATCACCAGCTACGGGGCGCGCCTTCATCATCGCTGAGCGCTCCCAGTTTTGCCCCCAGCTCTCGTAGTAGGTTTCCGCTGCGGCTAAAGAACAGGCCAACTCGCCACTGTGCCCCTCAGGACGCAGATCCACATCTACGCGAAAGACGAAACCATCAGCGGTAACCTGACCGATTGCCCGTGTCACCCACTCTGCCAGCTTGATGAAATATTGGTGCAACTCGACGCTATTTTTAACCTTACCGCCAGCATCCACAACCCCAGTGGTGCTGCCTTTAGTGGAGGAATAAAAATATATGAGATCAATATCAGAGGAGAAGTTTAACTCCCAGCCTCCAAACTTACCCATCCCCAACACAGTGAAGGTGGCTTCCTGCGGCTCTGTCCCTGGCTGCACTGTGGCATCTAAATCTAGGAGAGGCTGGCCATACTCGAGTTGCAACAAACTCTGACAATGGCTGCAGGCAACTTGTAAAGTCGCCGCCGCTAAGCTGGACAGCTCTGCGGTAACCTCAACCAGATCGGCCACCCCGCTGAGATCACGCGCGCTAATACGTAGCACTTCGCGATATTTATACCGGCGCAGACAGCGTTGCAGCTCTTCATAACTGCACTGCGGTTCCAACCACTGCTCCAGCTCGCTGCGCATTACGGCAGTGTCCTTGCTGCGCTCTACCTCGGCGTGCAAAAACAGATTTATCAAGTAGTTATCATTGCGACATAAAATAGAGCTGAGAAAAGTTGAGGCACCGAGGAGCAGCAACAGTTGGCGACGATAGGCAGAATTTTGCAAACAGGCAATTACATGGTCAACAGCAATATTGTTACAGCAGCGCTCGAGATTGTTCAGCGCCATGGCGGGGTCAGCGCATTCAAGCGCCGTCTGAGCCGCAGCTAAAACTAGTTGTTGATCCGCAATAACCTGCTTTAGCAGGCACAAATTGGTTACAGTTTTCTCCGCCTGATTAAAACCTAGTTGCTCAACGGCCTGCACAAACTCTTTGTTCTTTTCTGGAGCGGCATCATCCAGAAAAGGCGCCAACACTGCTGCGACTCCACTCATATCAACTGCCTTTCGCTACTAAAGCCTGAAGCTGAACAGCATAGTCACCCCGGTCACCACTAGCGATCCCTTGCTCGGTAATAATCGCACTCACTAACCGCGCTGGAGTAACATCAAAAGCTGGGTTGTACACAGCAACACCATCGGGAGCAAGCTGCATCCCGCCACAATGAGTCACTTCGCGTCGGTCGCGCTGCTCGATAGGTATTTGGCTACCATCGCTCATGGTTAAATCTACAGTAGATAGTGGCGCGGCTACGTAAAAAGGGATGCCATGCTCGCGTGCCAACACCGCCACGCTGTAGGTACCGATCTTATTGGCGACATCGCCATTGGCAGTAATACGATCGGCACCGACAATAACTGCATCAATCTTCCCCTGCTGCATAAGATAACCGGCCATATTATCGCAAATAACCGTTACGGGAATACTGTCCTGCTGCAACTCCCACGCGGTCAGGCGCGCCCCCTGCCAAAATGGCCGCGTCTCATCCGCATAGACCTCAATCTTCTTTCCCGCCTCGCAGGCCGCCCGAATAACTCCCAGCGCAGTTCCATATCCTGCGGTGGCTAAAGCTCCGGCGTTACAGTGGGTCAAAATTCGCCCCTGCTGCGGCAGCAACTGTTGCCCATGCTCTCCCATGGCCTTATTGATCTCTTCATCTTCAGCGGCAATTTGCTGTGCCTCCAGCAACAACCGCTGCTGCAGTTGATCCAGTGACAAACCTTGCTGCTCCCGCGCTACCCGTTGCATTCGCTCTAAGGCCCAAAACAGATTTACTGCAGTAGGACGCGTAGCGGCCAGCACAGCACAACAAGCAGAAAATTGTTGCTCAAAACTGGTAAAATCTTCGGTTTTAATGGTGGCAGCCGCAAAGGCAGCGCCAAAGGCCGCCGCGACACCGATAGCTGGTGCACCACGCACTACCATGGTCTGAATAGCCTCGGCTATCCCCTGATAATCTGTATAGTCAAGCCAGATTTCCTGCCCGGGCAACAACCGCTGGTCGATCATACTTAAAACACCAGCACTATATTTAATTGGCTTGATAGCCATAGGCTCTCCTCAACTTACTCGTTAACAACTTCAGAACCGCAGCAATTGGATAGATCTATTCTTGTCCGGTAGTTACTGTATCCCTAGCCGCGTAATTTTTTACACAACAACTCGTTAACCATACCCGGATTAGCTTTACCTTGACTGGCTTTCATAACCTGACCGACAAAAAAGCCTAACAACTTATCTTTACCTTCAGCAAACTCCTGTGCTTGACCTGGATTGGCGGCAATAACATCATCCACCATCTTTTCAATAGCACCGCTATCGCTAACCTGCTTCAGACCTTTAGCTTCAATTACCTCGTCGGCACTTTTGCCAGTGCTCCACATCTCGTCGAATACCGTTTTAGCAATTTTACCGGAGATAGTTTTATCGGCAATTCTCTCCAGTATTCCTGCCAACATCTGCGGAGTTACAGGAATTTGGGCAACGCTTAACCCCTCTTCGTTGCGCCGGCGCTGCACATCACCCATAACCCAGTTGGCGCAGGCTTTTGCATCCTTATGCAGAGTGGCGCAGGCATCGAAATAATCCGCCACCGCCTTTTCAGCAGTCAAGATATCGGTATCGTGCGCCGTCAGTCCATAAGCGGAGATAAAGCGTGCCTGCTTAGCTTCGGGCAATTCGGGCAGCTCCGCGCGTACTCGCTCCACCCAGGAATCGGCTATGACTAGGGGCACCAGATCTGGATCGGGGAAATAGCGGTAATCGTGCGCCTCCTCCTTGCCACGCATGGAGCGCGTTTCGCCACTGTTGCTATCGTACAGACGGGTCTCCTGCACCACTTCACCGCCATCCTCGATCAACTCGATCTGCCGATCTATCTCATATTCGATACCCTCTTTGATAAAACGAAATGAGTTGATATTTTTCAATTCTGCCCGCGTACCGAGTTCGATCTGCCCCTTTGGGCGCACCGAGACGTTGGCATCACAACGAAAAGACCCCTCTTCGAGATTACCGTCACAAATACCGAGATACATGACGATCTGGTGCAATTTTTTCAGGTAGGCAATAGCTTCGTCACTGCTACGCATATCCGGCTCGGATACCACCTCCAGCAGTGGCGTACAGGCGCGGTTCAAGTCTACGCGCGAGCCAGTCGCTGAATCGTCACTGTGCAACAGCTTTCCCGCATCCTCTTCCATGTGAATGCGCGTGATGCCAATAGTCTGCTTGCCACGCTCCTCAGTCTCCACCTCAAGATGGCCATGTTCGCAGATGGGCAGTTCAAATTGAGAGATCTGATACCCTTTGGGCAGATCGGGATAAAAATAGTTTTTCCGCGCAAAGATTGACCGGGGAGAAATCTGACAATTGGTAGCCAAGCCCGCTTTGATCGCATTTTCCACCACCTGCCGATTTAATACCGGCAGCGCTCCCGGTAGACCTAAACAGACGGGGCAGGTTTGGGAGTTGGTTTGGTTGCCGAACTGTACAGAACAGCCACAGAATATTTTAGTGTTGGTAGTAAGCTGGACATGCACTTCCAGACCTATGACAACTTCGTAGTGCTTTCTCATTTTATATAAACCTTTCAGACATCTTAAAGCTGCGGCTGGGCACAGTGCCAATCAGTGGCTTGTTCAAAGGCATAAGCTGTTTGCAACAACTCCTGTTCGCCAAAAGATCTACCTAGCAGTTGCAGCCCGATGGGCAGACCTTTTTCGGTCATGCCGCAGGGGAGGCTAAGACCACAAATTCCTGCCAAGTTAGCTGACAAGGTAAAAATATCAGACAGATACATCTGCAGAGGATCAGAAGTTTTGTCACCTAGACCAAATGCTGCGGTCGGGGCTACCGGCGTCAGAATGCAATCCACCTGCTCAAATGCAGCGTTGAAATCTTGCTGAATTAACGCGCGCACCTTTTGCGCCTTGAGATAGTAGGCATCGTAATAGCCAGACGATAAAGCGTAGGTCCCGAGCATAATGCGCCGTTTTACCTCGGCACCAAACCCAGCAGCGCGGGTCTGGGTATACATATCAATCAGCCCTTTGCCATTATCGACCCGTTGCCCATAGCGCACCCCATCGAAACGCGCTAGGTTACTTGACGCTTCAGCGGTCGCAATAACATAGTAACAGGCCACAGCATATTTGGTGTGCGGCAGAGTAATTTCCACGATCTGCGCACCTAGTTCGCGATATTTATCGACAGCGGCCTGCACCGCCTGTTTAACCTCGGCATCGACACCATCGATAAAATACTCTTTGGGTAGACCAATCTTCTTACCAGCGACCCCAGCCTCAAGATTAGCTAAATAGTCAGGAACTGGTATATCAACGGAGGTAGAATCGAGGGGATCATAACCGGCTACCGCTCCAAGCATGAGAGCACAATCACGCACATCGCGCGTAAGTGGCCCCACCTGGTCCAGCGATGACGCATAAGCGATTACCCCATAACGCGACACCCGCCCATAGCTGGGCTTTAGTCCGACCACACCGCAATGCGCTGCGGGCTGGCGAATAGAACCGCCAGTATCGGTACCTAGAGTGGCTGCTGCCTGATGTGCGGCTACACAAGCCGCCGAACCACCAGAGGAGCCGCCAGGAACGCAGTCAGTATTCCACGGATTATGCACTGGGCCAAAAGCACTGTTTTCGTTGGAGCTTCCCATGGCAAACTCATCCATGTTGAGTTTACCGACGATAACTGCACCCTGCTCTTTGAGCTTAGCCACCGCAGTGCCATCGTAGGGGGAGATAAAATCACCGAGTATTTTTGAGGCACAGGTAGTACGAATACCCCGAGTAACAAAAATATCTTTCAACGCGATAGGAATACCGGTCAACGGCTGAACCTTGCCAGCACGGCGCTGTTCGTCTGCTAGTTGCGCAGCCTCTAAGGCTTCGGCATCACACACCGTGATAAAAGCATTCAACTGCTCATCCGTAGCATGAATGCGGGCCAAAAACGCCTCAGTCAAAGCCACCGAGGTTGTAGTACCAGCAGCCAATTGCTGTTGCATCTCATGTATAGTTAAATCTATTAATTTCATTCCAACTCCACTCAAATCCGTTGTGGGTTAATCAAATATGGATATTCACAGAATTAATCGTGATAGTTATTCAATAACTTTTGGCACACCAAAGCAGCCATCGGCCGGTTTTGGAGCATTCTGCAATGCGAGATCACTGCCCAGTGAAGCGGTAACAACATCTTCACGGAAAGCATTCTCCAGCGGCACGGCATGTGACATAGGGACAATACCGGAGGTATCCAGTTCGTTCAATTGCTCAACATGAGCGAGAATAGCATCCATCTGTTCGGTGAGATCGTCCAACTCCGACTCACTAAAAGTTAGCCGCGATAAACGAGCCACCTTTTCAACTTCGGCACGGGTTATTTTCATCAATACTCCTCCATTATATTTTGTGTAGATATTTTATCAGCCTGTCATAGTCAATTGGGCTAAATTTTTGTTATAAGCAAACGCGCAAGAGCCGCAAAAATAGCATAAAACCTTGCATATATTCAATCTATTGCTCAAACTTGGCCAGCGTTAGTTGCCAGCTATAGCCGCGCACCATGGCAATGACAAAAATGCCCAGCCAGGTATAAAACCTAGCTGGGCACAATTTGCGCTTAAAATTGACGACTAACTGTAATTACTTACCTACTGTCATCCCCAAGGTGGCAACAATACGCTGATTTAGCACGCGTGCGCAGTAGTTCCAATCGCGACTGGAACCAACGCCATCGGCACGGTCTTCTACGATCTGCTTATTACCATTTAGGATTTGATATTGGATGTCAACACTGGTTGAGCCTGCGCCAAAGCCAACCAACATGCGCGCAGCTTTACTACCCGGGTTGTAGTTTGTCACTTTGATTTGGAGCAGATAGTTACCACTACCACCTTGAAACTTAGCACTTGAGCTGACCGGCGCCGCTTTATAGCCAGCCCTAGTCAACATGCTCAACAGATCGTTTTCCATCCAGGTTGCCAGCTGCCGCTGAGCCCGCACTTGAGTCTCACTCATATCAGAAGTTATGCCCGCATCAACTAAAAACTGCACTGCGTAGCTACTTCCATCAGCTTTAATTGCGCTCGACTGATGTTTATTACACCCAACTAGCACCATCAGTAGTAACAATAACAAGACAATTTTTTTCACTGGTTTTTCCTCCTGGATAGAATAAATCTGTTGAATTAAGCAGAATCACAATCCGCGCAAAATCACTTGCGCCACATATTGCTGACCAACAGTGGCAAATTCTTGCAGCTGTTGGGTCGAGTAAGGCTCACATTGGCGCAACTCTTCATCCATGGCAGGCGCCGCGACAAACTGCTGTAATACCCACTGAGGCGCACCGCGCAAAATCTCCCCTATGGCATGAATATCATCCAAGGTTACAATGTGCGGCACGCAGGTGGTGCGAAACTCCACCTCGACGGCGGCGTTCTTTAAGATCTCCACACTCTGAAGTATGGCCTCAGCATCTACAGCAACATTATGCAACTGACCATAGCGGTTTGGTGCCGTTTTCACATCAAGACCGACAAAATCGAGCAACTCTTGCTCAAGCAGTGCTGCCAGCACCTGCGGACGCAGACCATTAGTATCCAATTTGACCTGGAGCTGCAAGCTCTTTATCTGGCGCAACAGTTCAGGCAGGTCGCTATTCAGTGTTGGCTCGCCCCCAGAGACAACTACGCCATCGATAAACCCACAGCGCTGCTCCAACATGGCCACAATATCGGTTAGGGGAATATCTGGATAGTTATCCGGTTGCTGCACCAGTTCCGGATTATGACAATAGGGGCAGCGTAGGTTACATCCACCATAAAAAACCAGGGAAGCAACCCGCTGAGGAAAATCTAGCAGGCTGGTTCCCTGAAAACCTTTTATTGCCATGGATTATTACTTAGTCTTTGTGGTGTTTTCCACCACAAACTCACGCCGCTGCACAAACTCCTCCTGCTTGCCTTTGTTCCACTGCTGCACAGGACGGAAAAAACCACAGACACGTGAATACACTTCAGTTTTTTGCTGACATTTGTTAGCCATGTTGATTCTCCTTATAGATTTTTAGTAATTAAGACTATCAAGCCGCTGTATTAAGCGGCTTTTTCGCCATGATTATATGGGCATGAGAAATGTTCACCGGCGATATAACCATGCTCAGGACAGATGGTAAATGTTGGGCTAAGAGTAAAATATGGCAGATGGAAGTTCTCTGCGATACGCCGCACCAGCAGACGAGCACTGCGCCAATCTTCCAACTTCTCACCCAGAAAACCATGAAAGACGGTGCCGCCGGTATATTTGGTCTGCAGTGAATCCTGATGTTGCAAAGCCTGGAAGATATCGTCAGTGGCTCCCACTGGCAGCTGTGTAGAGTTGGTGTAGAATGGCTGACTATCTCCAGCGGTGATAATTTCGGGGTAATCTTGGCGATCACGCTGAGCCAGTCTAAAGCTGGTACCTTCGGCCGGAGTTGCCTCCAAATTGTACAGTTGCCCACTATCGTGCTGAAATGCCTCCAGCTGTTTACGCATAAACATTAGGGTCTCTTCGGCAAACTGAGCGCCTTCGACACTGTCGATACCGACACCCAACAGATTCAATGCCGCTTCATTCATACCGATCAGACCAATAGTCGAAAAGTGGTTATCCCAGTAGCGGCCACTGCGCTCATGGATGGCATTCAGATAATAGCGACTATATGGATATAGCCCCTCATCGGTAAAGCGCTCCAACTGTTTGCGTTTTATATCCAATGATTCTGCAGCTAAAACCATCAGCTCAGATATGCGGCTAAAAAACATCTGTTTGTCTTGGGCCAGATAGGCAGCACGCGGCAGATTGATAGTTACTACGCCAGTGGAGCCGGTCAAGGGGTTAGAGCCGAACAGACCACCGCCACGCCGGCGCAACTCGCGATTATCCAGACGCAGACGACAACACATGGAGCGCGCATCCTCTGGATCCATATCGGAATTGATAAAATTACTAAAATAGGGGGTGCCAAACTTTGCCGTCATCTCCCATACGGCACGCAGGCGGTCACTCTCCCAATCCAGATCAGCAGTAATATTGTAGGTAGGGATAGGAAAAGTAAAAATACGCCCAGCTGAATCACCATCCATCATTACCTCACAGAAGGCACGATTGAATAGATCCATCTCCTCCTGAAACTCACCGTAGGTTTTCTGCTGAAGTTCGCCGCCAATAACTACCGCCTCGTTGGCAACATTGCGCGGTGGAATAAGGTCAAGGGTAATATTAGTGAATGGCGTCTGAAAGCCGACGCGCGTGGGAACATTCATGCTGAAGATAAACTCCTGCATCGCCTGTTTCACCTCGGCGTAGCTGAGTTTATCGTAATAGATAAATGGCGCCAGCAGCGTGTCAAAACTGGCAAAGGCTTGAGCACCAGCAGCTTCGCCCTGTAGCGTATAGAAAAAGTTGACCGCTTGCCCCAGCGCAGTACGAAAATGTTTGGCTGGGCCACTCTGTACTTTGCCATAGGCACCGGTAAAGCCTAGCAGCAGAAGATCTTTCAAATCCCAACCGCAGCAGTAGACCGACAACATACCTAGATCGTGGATATGAAAATCTCCGTTTTTATGGGCATCGGAAATACGCGCAGGATATATTTTATTTAACCAGTAGTTGCTAGTAATGTTTGAAGCAATGTGGTTATTCAGCCCTTGCAACGAATAACCCATATTGGCATTCTCTTTTACCCGCCAATCCTCCTGCGTTAGATATGAATCTATCGCCTCGATAGACTCCTGCATAAAAGAACGGGTTGCGCGCAACTGTTCATGTTGGCTCCGATACAGAATATACGCTTTCGCTGTCTGCGCATGGCCACTCTCGATGAGCTGTTTTTCGACTAGATCCTGAACATTTTCTACCGTTGGCACGCGACCATCTTTGTAGATAATCTCCAGAATGCCCACAACCTGACGCACGACCGCTGCGGCCCTGGTCATATCTTGACCACCCACAGCACGCACAGATTTTTTTATGGCTACAGCAATCTTCTTTTCATCAAAAACCACCAATCGACCATCTCGCTTGCGAATATATTCCAGCACCAACACCTCCATCTGAGCATAGACCACCGCAGCGAACACTTGACTAGGTGGCGAACATTGACAACGCCATGAAACTAGCACAGCAACAAACGCACAAACAAGCAAAAACACCACATATAGACATTAGAATTTAAGACACCCACAACATCTTGTTGATAGCCTGTGACTAAAGGTGTTGATAAAACTGAATATAATTAATTTTAATCCCTTCTATCAGCATCAATACAGCTAGCACAAACACAAAAAAGCCGAGGAAAAACCTCGGCCTTTATCGATCATCTTCTAGAGCACGCACAAAATAGCAACAGCTACAAGCTTCTCCCTGTTAATTGTGTGAATCAGTTACCGATTTTATGCTCACTGTTCTCATCCTTAGCAAATAATCCTTTAATCAAACTGACAGTTAATATAACACTAGGGATAAGTTGCGACACCACGAACAGGGCAATAAAGCCAATAAAAAACCACACCATCACCCCAGAGGCCCCGTCACCAGCAGCAGTTTCAGCGCAAGCAGTCCCCGCGTAAGATACACCGACAAAAACAAGTAACTGCATAACAAATTTCATATTGTCCTCCACCATTGTATGTTTACCCAGCGTGCTACGTATCCAAGCAACTAATATCAAAAGTTAATGCACCTAAAATGCCAAAACATAAGGAACAATCAATAAATATAATTTATCCTTTATTCCCAGTAAGTTACGCACAAACCAACAACTTCACACCTCGCGCATTGCATAATGAATCTACTTTTTTAGTATACAAAAACTATCTATTTTAAGAGTGGTTGGCTGAACCAATAAGTTATTTACACATAAGCAACTAATTTTGTTGGTTAATTTCGGTCACACTTATGTATATATTTACTATTCAGGTGAATAATATTGGTATAATAGCCGCTGGCACAGACAAAACTTTAGATAGCTAACTTATGCTCAAAAACCATAAATGTAATTATTTATATGCAGCTCAGCGCTGAGCAATTTGCTATAATCAGACTGCTTATAAAAAAACTTTAGCCTGTGCCACGCCTAAGTAATAGATTGTATCTGTAAACTTAATCTGTAATTGAGGTACGCTATGGAAAAAAACAGTTTAGAAGAGGGGCTGAAAAACATTAAAAGTAAACGCCTGCAACTGTGGTGCGTTTTCATCAGTTACCTGCCAGCGATTGGCCTAACATTATCATTATCCAGCGACAACACCGGCCCCGCTATTGTTGCTGGATTATGGATTATTGCTGCTGGGGTGGCTGGAGTCAGAGTCAGTATGTGTCGTTGTCCTCAGTGTGGCAACCTATTTCACATGCGCGGCATCAGCACCTCGTGGGGAAGATCCTGTCGCCACTGCAACCTCTCCCTTTGATAGCTAGGCCAAAACAAGAGTAGCAACGCAAAACGCGACAACAACGAAAGCTATATATGCCGAGATAAAAAACTAGCGACAATCCTCATCGGCGTCAACGCGCTCACCAGACAATTTCTTCATGATTACCAGCTCGCGCCGGATAGAGGCAGAGGTAAAACTCCGAACACTGTAGTATTCCAACCCCAATATAGTCAGCCCTGACACCACTACCGCCATAGCGTTAACCCGCACTGCATTGGCAAAGAAATAAAACATGTAAAAACCGGTTAAATAACCAATATGGGACCAACCTCTGTAGGTTTCTGCACCATCGGACAGTCTAGAAAGGGTCAAGATCAAAGCGGAGAAACTATACACAGCTAAAGCTAAATTGATAAATTTTGCTGAGGGAGGCTTGCCCAAAAACTCGCGTGTACCCTGCGACACATTGGCCAAGAGGTTAGCATCCTGAAAGTAAACCACCAGCAGGCTAATAAGGACAAATGTCAACAAACCCCATAGCCCCTGACGCGAGAGAGCATGCAGAGTATCTATATGAGCCTGAATGCGAGCCAGACGTTGCTGTGGGCTACGTTTATCAGCCTGTTCTGCTGTTTTAATTGGCTTGCGCCCTAACGGCATAGAACATCTCCATTATTTCTCAGGTGATAATAACGCCTCAGCTAGTAAAATTTTCTACTCTTCGTGCTGCCCCGCCTTATCCGCTAAATCTTTAACAGCTTCAGCAATATATTCCAATTCGTGATTATCTTCAAGCTCAGGATCAACATAGACTCCGCGCCGTATCTGTTTAACGTAGCGATACAGACGAGTCACAGGAGCCAAAACATTTTTTTGTAAAATAGCAGAGATCAATCCAACTGAGAGCAAAACCACCATAAACCAAAAACCGACCAGCACCTTAGTCACACCAGCCATATCTTTTTGAAACTGCCGTTGCGAGATTCCTACATCGACTATACCCAGCAATTCTCGCTGCTGCTCCCCAGCGTGACACTGGCTGGTTACACAGCCATCCTGGCGCGGAACAGGATAGGACAAACCAAGAACAGGTGTTTTATCAGCTGCCTCAAAGAAGCGTATCCGCTCATTACCACCACCTGTATACACAGACTCATGGTTGTTATGGCAAACATTACAACTTTCCGCTTTAAGGTCGATCAACTTACCGACCTCAGCTTTGTTTTTAGAAAACCGGATCACCCCTTTTTTATCGAAAACACGCATATGCACCACACCAGGACTACTCCCCATATTCGCTATTGAATATTCCACAGCGGTGTGATCATTGTTGAGCATATCGTAACTTAGTGAACCAACCACTGTCTTTGCCATATAAGCAACCCGATCGATGTTATTGTCCTGAATAATTGTTCGCACATAGGAGTACAACAGGATGAAACACACCGTAATAAAGGCTGCCATGACTACGGCCACAGGAACAATAGTTCGTGTTGATATCCGTTTTGACATGATTAGTCTCCTAAAAAAAACAGCGAAGCGACTAATCGCTTCGCTGTTATAAAAATCAACTTAAAGATATACAATCAAAAATTAATGGTCTGAATGATCTTCCCATCCTGTCCACATAGGTTTGAAATGAGCAAACGGGGTATGCCCCAAAGTCGCCAAATAGAAGTGCGTTGGAATAAAAGCTCCCAAAGCACAGGCTACCAAGAAGTGTACACCAACCACAACTCGAACGCCACCTAACAGCATAACCAGCTCACGCAACGGACCGAGGTTCAGCAATGCTAAGCCAGTTACAATAACGACAGGAACAAGAATCATCATAATAACTACATAAGCACCCTTTTGCATAGGATTAAACTTATTAGTAGGCGACTCATGATGAGGGTTCTCTTTGGTCCCAGTAAAAAAGTAGAAGAAGTAATACAGCGCCTGCCTAATCATGCCAGATTGAATATCTTTAACATCAGGAACATAAAGTTTAGTAAGCATACGGGCAATAACTGCATAGTAGAACAACCACAACACAAAGGAGAGTGCAACAACAATACCTGCTGTATGGTGCAAACTTACCGCAGCCTTATAGGTACCAAAGATATTGATAACATCAGGAAAACGGATTTGCGCTCCGGTAACACACAGAGTCACAATTCCCAAAGCATTTAGCCAGTGCCAAATCCGCACCGGTGTAGGAGTAAGATATATTCTCTCTTGTACTTCCATTTCTAGTGATCCTTCCTTCTATTCTTACGGGTCAAAAAGCGCATAGTACCGTGGCCAACAGGCAATACCAAGCCACCGAGCAAGATCAGCAAACCAATGTAATTCAGCACCTTACTCCGAGTAGCACCAACCATGTAGAAATCCGGTGTACCGAACAGAGCATTCAGGGTTGCCCCTTGCTCCATTGGCAAACGCTGATAGGTGCCATCAGACTGCGGAAACGCAACAAAGCTGCTATCCATCGCTTCTGGGCCAGCAGCGTGGCAATAGGTACAATCCCAGCGATTATCCATTGTTTGGAAGTCATGGCTAACTGTCTCAGGGGTCATCATTGCCCACAGGCGCAAACCAGACTTAGCACTATCGGCATAGAAAGCGGAAAGCTCATCCAACGAGACTTCACCGTTTTGGTCGGTGTCAATTAAAGATGTCGCACTTTGCACTCCGGTTTTCTGTTGCAGGTCAGCAAAGTTAATAACTTCGTATGCTGAATAGGCACGATCATCTTGGCGATGAGTCATATATAGGGTGATAACAAACTTTTCTGATGAGCTATGGCAAGTAACACAGGGTACAGCACTGATATGCACACCAGCCTCTGGTAACCAGCGCGCATGAGTTTCCTCAACCTCATCAGCTTCGTGACACTTCTGACAGGGGCTGTTCATTTGCACACCAGATAAGCTGGTAGGTGGCAGCGCCGCATGCGGATTGTGGCAGTCTGTACAGCTAGCATTTTCGCCGTGCTCGCTAGCCATGTAAGTGGCATTTATACCATCGTGACAATCTGCACAGCTCGCGGCCATTGAAGGTGACGGGCCTGAGTCAGGATGCTCATCACTAACATCGTGACATGAGGAACAACCCTCAGCGGCATGTTCTGTCTTTGCAAAAACCTGCGCATTAATAACGTTGTCTTCTCCAACATCATCAGCACTGGTATGACAGGCTAGACAATCATCGGTTTCCATCGCCCAAACAGGGCTACCAATGAATGTCAAGCAGGCTGCAAGCGCAACCACGTATAGAATGTTTGTTTTCATTGTGTAACGAAGCTCCTTTTCCTTGCTTAAACCAATTACATAAAATTGAAAGTTGTGATCTGGCCTCCAGATCGACGTTCGGCTTCCCCATAGCAGGTGCTATATTAAATAGGCACCACACGCAATTACAACCACATACTGTAACGTAAACACACCAAACTTGTTAATGCATCAATATTACATTTAAGACTTTTTGCACACTACATGAATACCAAAAAAACTACAACTGTATACAATTTCCATACAACAGCTCGTCATTAAACACTTTTTCCCGACGATAGCTTGCACCAATCTGGTGATTATCCCCCCTAAATAGATTAAAATTAACTGTATAGATTTGCTATGCAGTCACACGGAATAAGTGTAGTATAGCTTTCAAGCACGGCGAGCCTAGTTAACACAATAAGCAATAAACAATCGATTGATTAATGTTCGTTGCGGCTGCATAAATCTGCTAGCCACTGCAGGCACCTGCTTGACAATAAGCAGCAAAACATTATAAAAAACAGAGCTGCCACAACGCTTATTAAACCGCATCCTGAGCACTTGGCAGTCTCTTGTATTTAACTACTTAGCTATCTATTCCTATAGACACACTATTCAGCAGCATCAGGATCCACAGCTGGCAGGAGGAACAAAAGCCCATGTCCAAGAAGCGTATTTTAGTTGTTGACGATGAAGCAGTCATCCGCCAAGCGGTTCAACGAATTCTTGAACATGAAGGCTACTATGTTGCTACTGCCACTAGTGGCCACTCCGCGTTGGAATTAGTTCAAAGCGAGGACTTCAATCTGGTTATTAGTGACCTGAAGATGCCCGGCATGAGCGGCATGGAAGTTTTGAAATCGATAAAAATTCTCCAGCCCAATGTTCCCGTCATCATTATCACTGGTTACGCCACCGTTGAAACCGCTGTAGACGCGATAAAAAATGGTGCATTTGACTATTTGGCCAAACCTTTCAATCCAGTTCAAGTAAAGGAGTTGGTGGATCGTGCTATCAATCAGCAACGCATAAATGAAGAGGGCACCCACAGCAGCGAAGAGATCAAAAACAATGCTGGGCTCAAACGCTTCATTGGCGACAGTAAAGCAATGCAGAAAATATATACACGCATTCTGCAGGTAGCTCCCACCGACAGCACGGTTCTTATAACTGGGGAGAGCGGCACCGGTAAGGAGTTGGTCGCACGTGCTATTCACGAAAACAGCTCGCGCAAAGATAAACCTTTTGTTGCCGTCGACTGTACCGCGCTAGCAGAGAGTCTGCTGGAAAGCGAACTTTTTGGGCATGAAAAGGGATCATTCACAGGAGCTACACACACCAAAGTTGGTCTATTTAAAGTGGCCAACGGAGGTACGCTTTTTCTCGATGAGATATCTAATATCAGCTTAAGCTCCCAAGCAAAGTTGCTGCGGGTAATTCAGGAGCGCGAAGTGACTCCCTTAGGTGGCACCAAACCACAACCAATAGATATTCGCCTCATCTCCGCCACCAATAAAAACCTGCGCGACATGTCCAACGATGGTAAATTTAGAGAAGATCTCTATTTTCGTCTCAATACCATACCTATCGACATGCCTCCACTACGCGAGCGCAATGGTGATCTGCCCCTGCTTGTCGGCTACTTTTTACGCAAGTTCTCCGACGAAATTAATAAAGATATAAAAGGCGTTAGCCCTGCAGTAATGAATCTGCTCGAAGATTATGATTTCCCCGGCAATATTCGCGAACTTGAGCACATGATTGAACGTGCAGTGGTATTGGCACCAGGAGATATGATACAGCCGGTAGACTTGGGGTTGGGCGATGATGAGTTTTTAGCTTTCGGTGAAGATGAGACCGTCCCCTCAACAACCGAAGAACTCAAAGAGGCCAAAAGACGTCTGCGTGAGGAGGCTGTCCTCCCTATAGAAAAGAGCTTTGTTCTCGAAGCACTAAAGCGCAACGACTGGAACATTACCCGCGCTGCAGCTGATGTTGGTATGCTCCGCCCTAATTTTCAGGCTTTGATGAAAAAACTTAACGTTTCCGCTAAAGATCGCAAAGTAGACTAGATAACAGAGAACTCACCAGGGTATCTACTCAACAGTTTAAAGATTTAAAAACGCACAGCACTACTCTATCACTGCCACAACCTCTTCCCGTATTCCAGCTTTGGGCAGCCGAATAGTAAAGGCTGTCCCCTTCTCAGGACTACTCTCAACTAAAATATCACCACCATGGTTCTCCACAATCCCGTAGGATACCGACAAGCCCAACCCTGTGCCTTTCTGCTCTTTGGTAGAGAAGAACGGATCAAATATTCGGGTAAGATTCTCACCAGGAATACCACAGCCACTATCCGAAATACGCGCCATAACCCAGCGCTCATCCTCGGAACTTTTTATCCTGAGCTCGCCACCATCGGGCATGGCTTGGGCGGCATTTATAAACATGTTCATAAACACCTGTTCCAATTGATTAGGATCGACCTCCACCTCGGGAATATCCATGGCATAGTCACGCATAATGGTAATATTCTGAAATAGGGTTTGATGCTCAACTAAAGCAAGGGTCTTATCCAGAATAGAATTAATTGACGCAAAGGTTTTATGCGGAATGGATTCACGCCCAAAATCGAGCAATCCCCTAACTATACCTGCACAGCGCTCAGTCTCACGGGTGATAGTAGCCAAATCATTTTTGAGCTGATCATCAATACCTGGCGTCTCCCCAGCCATGGTAGAGAACATCAAAATGCCAGTAAGCGGATTGTTTATTTCATGGGCAATACCTGCAACAAGTTCACCCAGCGAAGCCAGCCGCTCTGAGCGAGCCAGATTACTTTGCATAGTTTTTATCTGTGCGGTACGGGTCTCGACCTTAGCCTCAAGAGTCCGCGCCCACTCGCGTATCTCCTCCTGGGACATACGCAAACTGGTGGTCATAGCATTAGCACCGCGCGCCAAGTCACCCAACTCATTCGGCGGAGCATCCTCCATATAACTACTCAAATCACCGGCTGCAATCCGCTGCTGATGAGCCAACAACATATTTACTGGGGCTATAATTAGGCGTTTGGTAAGCATAAGCAGGGCAACGAACAACAACACCAAAAGCACACAGGTAAGCACGATAAAAGAGTCACGGAAGGCATCTACCTGCGCCATACGATCCTTCAAGGATATCTGTACATCCAAAATGCCATTGAGTTCGTGGTCGGCAGGGTGGTAATGACAACTGGCGTTATAGCAGCTGGGATCATTGTAAATTTCTTTGGTAACCCCGAGAAACATCTCGCCATTTTCATCATAAAAGGTCCTGCCACGTGCCGCAGTTGAGACCTGTGTCAGTGGCGCACCGTTATCGATGTGGCAAATATTACAGCCCTCTGATTTAACCTGTAGGACCTCCCCTACTTCTTGCTTTTCTGTAGAAAAATTAATAACACCATTTTTATTAAACAGACGAATACGGCGAATGCCATCCATGCTACCAATTTCATCTATCATACGATAGAGCATCTGGCGGTCATCCGACAACATTTGATAGTAGGTTGACCGCAGAATAGTCTCACTAAAGTAATCCGCCGCATGCAGCGAATTTTCCTTAGTAGTCTCGCGCTGAAAGCGCACATTAACCACCACAGTAATAAACATAGTAACCAACAGCACTGCACTGATTACTGTCATAAACGATACTAAAAGTGAGTGTCGAATGGGGAACATAAAAACCTTTGGGTATGATTACTTGCGCACGTATTTTGCCAGCACTAACCCAGCACAAACACAACACAAACCAACGCAAAAAAACAGATAGCCAAAAGTGCGCGCCTCTCCCCACCCAAACATTTGTGCTCCCTCTTGAACTACGATGAGATACACACCGAACAGAGTTGAGGCGCCACCAAGCAGATTCATCACAAGAGCGAGCAGTCCTATAGAGATAGCAAATCGTTTCACATAGACTCCGCTTGAAAGTTAAAAAAGGGGAACCGCGTAAGCAGTCCCCCTTTTTATAACACAAATACAGCTAAATGTGTCTAATGACCGCCCACAACGGAGATGACAATCAGCACAAACAGAATGACACCAATAACTACAGCGGTAAAACCAAAAGCTCTAAGCAGTAGTCCATATACAGGGCTCGATGGTTTCTCTTTGAAGAATTGCTCAGTAATCCCCAACTCTTCATAACGCTTCCACTGATCACCGCGCTCCTCAATAAACTCTTCCTTATGCATCTCACCGTTAAAGATAACAAAGTCCATGGGGAACTTCTCTGGGCGCAGATGGGTATTGAAAAAGTGCACCGAGAAGATAAATCCTGTAGCCAACAATGCCTCATCCGAATGCACTATCGTGGCCACATTGAACACCCAACCAGGTAAGAAAAGTCCGAAAAATTCAGGGAACCATAACATCAACCCAGAACCACCGATGGCGAACATACCCCAGAAGACGGCGATGAAGTCAAATTTTTCCCAATAGTTCCAGCGCTCAAAAGTCGGCTTAGGCCCTTTATGCAAGAACCAGCGCACCATATTGGTGACATCCTGAATATCACGCAGGTTCGGCATCAGGGAGTCTGGGCCAAACAGGCGCTGCAGCCACATACCAGGAATATCCTTGCGCAAGAACAGGAAGTTGAAACTCAGCCACAGTGCCATGCCAAAATAGACAAAAGTTATACAGGCGCCAATGCGATGACCATAAGCGGCGTTAGCAGTGCCACCATAAAAGTCCATCATCACCTGAGCCCAATGCTGATCGTAGAATTTCAGCGGCAAACCGGTTAATGAAAGAAGTAAAAAGCTGACGATAACCAACAGGTGCATAAAGATATGATAGCCTTGGAAACGTTTGTAAACTCGGTGGCCATCAGGAATCTCTATATGCGCTGTACCTGCAGCCAGTGCGGCCTTCTTCTCTTTATTGTCGGCAATGCCGCGAATCATCCACAATATGGAGTGCAACCAGAACACCGAGAAAGTACCGACGAGCAGTGCAGTCATAGCCCAGAAAGTGACCGCTAATACCGGATAATTTTCAAAATCGGAGTGATCTCCATGAGCATAGAAGTTACTAAATAAGCGCGTTGATCCTTCGTGGCATTTTCCACAGGTGGCGGCACGGTTTTCAATATTGATCGAAGATGCAGGGTTGTCTCTAGGCAAAACAGCATGGCTGCCGTGACAATCAGCACAGGTGGCAGTCAACTCTGGATAACCTAGATGAAAACTTTTGCCATGATAACTATCAATATAGGTATGCACAGCGTTTACTAATACCCCGTTGCGCTCCATCATCTCTTCGTCAGCGTGACATTTAATACAGACCTCAGCGCTAAATGCACGCGCCTCTTTAGTGTCCGCCTGAGAGAGACTTTTTATGGCGTGGAGGCCATGGCAATCGGCACAGGAAGCTGCATCATTATTGCCCACCGCTACACCTTGGCCATGAACAGAGTCAGCGTATCCTTCCATGTCGTGACAATTAGAACAGCCCAGCACTACTGCCTGTTTATCCTCACCAGCAACCAGTGTATGCACTGAAGTATGGCAATCTATACAGCCAATATCATTCTGCATATGCACACTGTCACTGTGTTGAGCCGCGATTTCATCATGGCAGCTGGCACAATCTACCGGCCCAGGAAGGACACCATCATCGACATGAGCTGCCAAATCCTCGATAGCATGACAATCCAGACAGGCTATCTCATTTTGCCCATGTACCGATGACATAAAAGCGCTTGAAGAGACCACGTCCTCATGGCACTCCAAACAGGTTTCAATATCGGCAAAAACACTTTGTACACCGGCAAACACTAGTAGCAGCGCCAGCACACCTAACGCCCCCCAACGCAACATCCTCTTCTCCATCTAATACTCCTTACTTCAGCTGAATACTGAACAACTAGTTCCCAATAAGGCAACCTGCGCATCAGTATAATAAAGTTAGCCGTGCTCGATTTATTAATTTAATCTGAGTAGAGCTTGCTGTATAGAAGAAATATACAGTAGTACGCTTATTACACAATAAGATGGGTAAAGTCAACCGAACATTGTATATAAAGAACATACTACGAAGGCCACATTAGTCACGAAAACAGAAATTTATACCCTGTTTAGTTCCGCTTTAAATGCAGCAAGATTATTACAGCGGCGCATCCGTTTCACCCAGGGTGCAAGCTGTTCATCTGTCATACAGGCCAACACCGCCTTCATCTTGCCTAGCACTTGATGATCACCACAAAACAGCTGCGCATAGGCGCTACATACGGCATTTAAGTAGCTGCACGCCTCCCGCTTACGTTGCGCCCCATCGCGGGCATCAGGTACAACACCGCGAATGCGTTGAAACAGTAAAGGGTCGGCTATAGCTCCGCGCCCAAGCATCAACCCAGCGGCACCAGTCTTTTTTAACAACTCTCGCCCCTGCGCAGCATCGACAACGTCGCCATTGGCTATTATAGGAATTTTGCTCAACTCCACGAGGCGAGCGGTAATGGCATGATCGGCAGAGCCGGCATATTGCTGCACCACAGTGCGCGGATGCAAGATGAGAAAGTCAACTCCGGCATCAACAAACATCGGCAACAGGTTAAAAACCTGCTGGACATCATCGTACCCGGCACGCAACTTTATAGAGAAACTTCCGACTACTGCGCGGCGGATAGCACCTATACACTCAGGCAATAACTCCGGAGCACGCAGCATAGCGCCCCCAGTTTTGCCCGAAGTAGTGCGTCCGAAGGGACAGCCCATGTTGAGGTTTACATGCTCGACACCCTGCTGCTGTACCAGCTGGGCAGCTTCCGCTAAAGAGGAGGCCGTATGGCCAATAAGTTGAGCAACGAGAGTAGGCGCTGGGGTAAGGGCTGTTGCGGGGATCTGCGCCGCCGATTCTCGGCGGTCACTACGCGAGATACGTTTATGTGTACATTGCCGCACCCGCAAAAATTCGGTAAACACCACATCGGGTTGGCCAAGCTGGGCCTGTACCATGCGCATAGCGCGATTAGTGAGACCCTGCATTGGAGCTAACATTAGCGGAACGCTGCCCGCCGACCACGGCAATGTCATATACAGATTAAGTTAATCAGGCTTTAGCTGCAGCGAATGCAGCCAGGAAGTTGCGTAATTTTTCTAACTGCGTTGCGTCCAGAGCATCAAACTCGATACCGCTACTACACAGCCCTTGAGCAGTCATCTCAACACAGTGAACAATCTCTCCGCTGAGCTCGACTATGTTCTCCTCCAGTCCAACACTAAGAGTAATCCTCTGGCCTACAGGAAGTGGAACACTGGTCTGCAACAGCATCCCCTTCTCACTCGCATCAAGAGTGCGTCCCATATTCTCAATATCACCATCGCTACAGCCATCCAAGACGTAGTGAACAAAATTCAAAGTATCAAAGCGTTCACTCTCTCTGCGATCTTGCCCTTCCATTGGCACTCCTTTTAACTCAACTGAGTCACAATCGGTTAAAACTAGCTACTTAGCTTAGATTAGCCTAAATCCTTGGTCGCGACAATTACATATACCGGATTGCGCGCTTCAAAGACTTTATAATCGGTATCAGGGCTGGTGCGAGCAACATTGAGGGTAATTACCTCGACTGCGTAGCCTGAGTTTTCAAAATAATCAGTTGCCGAAACCAGAGTATCTAGAGTTGTAGCGGTAATCACCACGCGGCCATCAGCCGGCAGGCGCATATCCACAGCTTCTAATATATCCCAGAGGTTACCACCACTGCCACCAATAAAGACTCGATCGGGATCGGAAATATCTTCCAGACAGCTAGGGGCCTCACCTTCAACAACACGAACATTGCGCGGTTTAAATTTATTTAGATTGGAGCGCATAGCCACAAGATATTCACTATTGCGCTCTATGGCGAAAATTCGTCCATAGGGCAGTAGATAATCAGCCTCGATACTTACCGAGCCGCTACCAGACCCAATATCCCACAGGGTCATACCACTGCTTAACTGCAACTTGGCCAGCGCCACCACGCGTGCCTCTTCCCCAGTCATCTGTTTTTTAAGCGCTACAAATTGATTATCGGAGATTCCAAAGGTGCGCTGTTCAACTAAGCTATCGCCATCGTAACTCTTGATAAAAATAACCACATTGAGCTCAGCAGCAGATAGATTAGGCAATTTTTGTACAGTAGTTTGAACTATGCGTTCATCACCGCTACCTAAATTTTCGCAGAGATAAACGGTGTAACCATCGCGGCCACGGCGCAACAGCTCCGAAGCTATCGCCGCAGGGGTGTGTTGAGCATCGGTTAAAATAGCCGCTTTATTGTTTGCCACAACGCGGTCGACTATATCAGCGAGAGAGCGTCCCGTAGCTGAGATAAAAACGGCATCATCCCAAGGCTCTTTAATGCGCGCAAAGGCGAACTGCACCGAACTGACATTGGGTACAAATTCCAGTTTTTCTTTCGGCAAGTTGCGCAAGAGACTGCGGCCGATGCTAAAAAACAGCGGATCACCCGAGGTCAATACCACACAGGAGCCACTATCAGCCTGAACTAAGCTAGGCAGATCATCATTGTCGTTCAACTCAACTTTACGCGCGGGTAAGTCGGCAAACAACTCCAACAGTCGCGGAGCACCATACAACACCTGCGCCTGACGCACCAAGCTAAGCGCACGCGCGCTAAACCCTTCCTGACCCTCAACACCAGCGCCAACAACATATACGATGCCCATACAAATCACCTCTCCTGATTGGGTAAAGCTAACTGCACTCTAACCATTTAGGTCGTCAGCGTCAAGGTCTGAGGCTGGCTCCAGCTCCATTTCCTCAACCATGTTTTCTACAGCAACTTCGAGGCGCTCCCATATCTCCTCTCGCCCCTCTTTACTTAGAGCAGAGAACAGGGTAAACGCCTCAGCTGGCAGGCCAGTTGCTGCAATAATAGGCTCAATATGCTTGCGCCGAGTATTACGAGTCACCTTATCAATCTTGGTAATTACTGGAATTGTCGGAATACTAAACTCCTCCAACCAATCTAGTAGTTGCAGATCTTCGGCACGCGGCACCCGGCGAACATCAAACAACATCACCACCGCAGCCAGAGTTGTCCGCGACTGCAAATAGGTGCGCACCATCGGCCCCCACTGAGTTTTTACCGCCATAGGCACCTTGGCAAAGCCGTAGCCAGGCAGATCGACCAGCGCCAATTCGCCATTGAGATCGAAAAAATTTATCAGCTGCGTTCGCCCAGGCGTCGATGATGTCCGCACCAAGCTTTTACGTTGAATCAACACATTGAGCAGCGAGCTTTTACCTACATTACTCCGTCCGGCAAAAGCGATCTCCGGACAACTCAGCTCAGGATAATTTCCTGGTCTGGTTGCACTTTTAAGAAAGCTGGTGGATTTTATTATCACAGGCACACCTTAGAGATAGAAGAGATCTTCACCATACAAGTAGGGTGAAGATCTTATTGGGCCAATTCCCTATACAGAGGCTCAATAGCCTAAAATGAGAAAGCAAAAAACAGGGTTGGATTTACTTGCCAATCGGCATCCTCACTGAAAAAATCATGACTAATTTCGATTTCAGTACCAACAACTGAGGTCGCCATCAGGCTATCGGAGCCAAATAAACTAGATAAATTGTAGCGCAGTTGCGGTTCAGTCAAGAATACCTCACATTCGTCATTTTGCCAGTAGTCAGCAAAGCCATTAAATGCGAATTGATGACCAAAGAGCTGAAAGGGTTGCCCCCACACCAGAGTAACTTGATAGGCAGTATCCTGAGTCTCTTCGTGGCGCACCATAATACTCAGATTTGAGAAGCCATAGTTGGGTTGAAAGTTAAAGTCAATCGACACCCCAGACAGCCACACCGGTTTGATGTAATCTTCGCCACCATCATTATATTGTACAGTGATATAGGTTTCACCCAAATTCTCCAGCGGCACTACTTTGCTGCCCAAGATGCGATCAATACTCAAACGTGGAGCGATTTCGTAATAGATTGTTTCCGTGTCCATGCTGTAGTTACTTTGGCCTTCTGCATCGACAAAAAAGTAGTTATCGCCATATTTCCACTCAGAAAAATGTTCCACAGTTGCAGTATAGATCCCTTCGCCAACATAAGGTTCACGATCAAAGTCGAGATGCAGTTGCAGCTCAGTTTTCATAAAATAGTCTTCTACTGGCTCAGCCAGAGCCGTTTGAGCGCAGATTAGCAGTAGTGTTACTAGCAAACTTAGCAAGATAGTGGCAGTTTTGTTCATGTTCCTTACTTTCTCATTATGGTTAATTAAATGCTGGTGCCGACTCCTGTTTAATGAATTTATTTTGTGCACAATAGTGACACAGAGCCTGTAAAACCTACCTAGATGCAAGCAAATCCACCGTTATTAGAGCCAAGCATTTGCCAAAAAAGTGGAATGTGGCATTTTGTATCAATTTATGCAAGAGATACAGAGGTTATCATCACCAATAACCACTAAAGCTCCTACCCAAGTACTAAAGTTTAACAATTTGCGCAAAATAAGTTATGGAATAAACCAACTTTTTCTTGATCCTAATCCACACAACGCTTAGTTTACCTGATTAATATCGCAACCACTTAACTATGTCGGCCAATAAACAGGCTGGCACTTGTCACAACTAAGGAGCTGTAATGCCTGTTTATGAAGTAAAACATCCCCTGATCCAGCACAAGCTCGGGCGCATGCGCGGCGCAGAAGTGAGCACAAAGAATTTCCGTGAGTTAGCCTTGGAGGTAGCGCGCCTATTAACTTACGAAGCGACCAAAGACCTTGAGACTTGTAACGAGACAATAGAGGGTTGGTGTGGCCCGGTTACCGTACAGCAAATCAAAGGCAAAAAAATCACAGTTGTCCCTATTTTGCGCGCCGGATTGGGCATGTTAAATGGGGTATTGGACTTAATCCCTAGCGCCAGGGTCAGTGTAGTTGGCCTATATCGCAACGAGGAGACTCTAGAACCTGTAACCTATTATCACAAACTAGCTAGCCAAATGTCCGACCGTATCGCCTTGATAGTCGATCCTATGCTAGCTACCGGCGGCAGCCTGATTGCCACTATAGACATGCTCAAGGAGTCCGGTTGCACCAACATTAAAGGACTATTTCTAGTCGCCGCCCCCGAAGGACTTAAGGCCTTAGAAAAGCGCCATCCAGATGTGGAAATATATGTTGCTGCTATCGATCAGCACCTCAACGAAAACGGCTACATCATTCCCGGACTAGGGGATGCTGGCGACAAAATATTTGGCACCAAGTAACTAATCCCGCAACCAGAAAGTACCTATTTCCATGCTCGATAAATCCGCTACTCATGACTACAGCTTCCGCCTGCGCGATATTATCATTGGCGCCCAAATGTTATTTGTCGCCTTTGGTGCCTTGGTGCTAGTACCGATCCTTACCGGACTGAATCCCAACGTTGCTCTATTTACCGCTGGCGCTGGCACACTATTGTTTCAACTAATAACTCGCGGGCAAGTGCCTATTTTTTTAGCATCATCCTTCGCCTTTATTGCGCCAATCTGCTACGCCACCAGCACATGGGGACTCGCATCTACCATGGGCGGTCTGGTGATAACTGGTCTCGGCTACATAGTCTTAAGTGCCATCATTAAGTTGCGCGGCATCGCCGTTATCGAGCGCTTGCTCCCACCGATAATCACCGGCCCAGTAATCATGGTTATCGGGCTTAACCTGGCACCCATTGCTGTAGGCATGGCCTATGGCCGTAATGGCGGTGGCGACATTATCATGCCACAAAACAGCGCCATGCTTTTGTCGGGGATCTCGCTGTTGATCACAGTGTTAATCACCCTGCGCGGCACAGGAATACTGCGTTTATTGCCGATACTCTGCGGTATTGCCAGTGGCTATATAGTGGCGCTGTTTTATGGGCTAGTGGACTTCGAGCCTATAGCTTCTGCGCCATGGTTTGCATGGCCGCAGTTTACTACACCTACATTTGAGCTAGCGCCAATTCTCTTTATGCTACCAGTTATTATCGCTCCAGCTATCGAGCATTTTGGCGATATTTTAGCTATCGGCTCGGTTACTGGTCGTGACTATCTGGAGAGCCCAGGAGTACACCGCACCATCCTCGGAGATGGCTTGGCAACCTCGTTAGCAGCCTTTCTTGGCGGGCCACCAAATACCACCTATTCTGAGGTTACTGGAGCAGTAGCTCTAACCCGCATGACCAACCCAGGCATCATGACCTGGACAGCTCTGGTGGCTATAGCCATAGCATTTATCGGCAAAATTGGCGCAGTGCTGCAAACAATTCCTATGCCAGTTATGGGCGGAATAATGGTTCTGCTGTTCGGCAACATAGCGGTGGTAGGTTTAAATACTTTAGTACGTAACAAAGTAAATTTGCTGCAACCACGCAACATGGTAATTGTGGCGCTGGTGTTAGTTTCTGGGCTTGGGGGAATGCACCTGGAAATGGGTGCTGTGCATCTGAGTGGCGTCAGCCTTGCTGGTGTTCTCGGTGTGGTGTTAAACCTCTTACTACCACGCGAGCGCGCCCTACCTGCAGAGCAGGCAACGGATATAACAGAATAAACTCTTTGAGCAGTCATCGCCCCAGAGATCGCAAGCAATCCTGGGGCGATAGTCTTAGTCAGCCTTCAGCGCAATAAAAGGCAAATTACGCAGTTTCTGCTCACAATCCAGCCCCATACCGAAGACAAACTTATCGGGTATTTCAAACCCACAGTAATCAATTGGTACCTGCCTCTGCCGCCGCGAGGGTTTATTCAACAAAGTTGCGACACTGATAGATGCTGGATTACGCAGCTTGAGTAAATTGATTACATTGTGAAAGGTGTGCCCAGTATCGACAATATCCTCAACCAACAACAGATGTTTCCCACCAATCTCCCGATTCAGATCCATCACTACTTTAACGTCTCCGCTGCTGATAGTGCTATCACCATAGGATGAAACAATCATAAAATCTACTTCGTGATCGTACTCGATAGCACGCACCAGATCTGCCATAAAGATAAAAGCGCCACGCAGCAAGCCTACGACGATAAGTTCACCACCGACATTTTTATAGTGCGCACTTATCTCTTGTCCGAGTTCGGCAACACGCTGGGTAATAGCATCCTTACCAATCAACTCCTTATAATTCATCTTAGTCTCCAAACCACAAATTGAGCGAACACCAGCTGCTACCAATAGATAAAAAAGGATCTAACTCTCTACTATTGCCCCAACACCAGTTAGTCAAGGCTATTTAGTGGGCAACGGGCAATATTCCGGTGGCAACAAGCTGTACAATTGCCAGCCTGCTTGCGGTACAAATTGCATGTCCGCACAAAACAGCCGTAAATTATGCTTGGTATCCACGGCAAACAGGGTAATCGCCAAATCCGCATGCTGAGCTCTCCACTGCTCAAAGGTGAAAGTAGCGGTAAGCTTAGTGGCATGGATCTCCCAGCCCTGCCCTAATTTATGCAGTAATGCCGAGTAACTTACCTGCTCCCCAAAGAGAATATGCCCGCGACGCTGATTGACAATCTGGTGTTTTTCCGATACTTGCAGGGCTGTTTTAGTCTGCAAGATGAAGATATTATTCACCCCGAGATCAATGCGATGATGCATAGCTGCGCCGATATTCAACTCGGCGCGTGGCGATAGAGCTAACATGCGCCCGATGCCAACCATATCGAGATGACGATCAGCGTGCTCAGATATCGGGTTACCAAAATATGTTGCTAAACCATCCATGCGCGCAGCGGAGATATGATCCCAATTCGAATCGGCCAGCAACACTCGAAAACCACCATTTTTAAGGGCGGCACCGATAGCTCGAGCCACAGTATTTGCCCCAATAATCAGACAGCCCCTCGGCTCTGGTTCAGCAACTCCCAGCCAAATAGCGATCGGACGCGCGGTAAAGCTTTGCAGTAGTACCGTACCGATAATTATAAAAAATGTCAGGGGCACCAACATGCTCGCATTGGCGATACCGGCTTTTTGCAACTGCATGGCAAATAGAGCCGCCACTGCCGCGGCAATTATACCGCGTGGAGCCACCCAGGCTAACAGATGACGCTCCGGCCAGCTCAGGGTAGAACCCAGGGTAGAGACCATGATATTCAACGGACGGGCGAGAAATTGGATGGCCAGAAAAACCCACAATACGGGCCAGCCAATCTGTTGCATGCTGCTAAACTCTAGGCGTGCAGCCAGGACAATAAAAAGAAGGGAGATCAGTAATATGCTCAGACTCTCTTTAAAGTCGAGAATATCTTCCATATCGACCCCTGGCATATTCGCCAGCCACACCCCCATCACCGTAACGGTAACCAAGCCAGATTCAGGCTGCAACATATTTGACAGGGCAAAGGTGCCAAAGACTAGCGCCAAAGCACCGATATTGTGCAAAAACTCCGGCAACAGATGTTTGCGCAAGGCCAACCCAAAGGCATAGCCTCCGACCGCCCCCACCGAGAAACCGATCAACACGATACGCGCCAGATTTACCATGGTATGCCCGAAAGCTCCCTGACCACCTCCGGCGATGATAAATTCATACACCAACACCGCCAGAGATGCCCCGATCGGGTCGATAACTATCCCTTCCCAACGCAGAATATTTGATACCGACTGGGTGGGTCGCACCGTCCGCAGCATGGGCGCAATCACCGTTGGTCCAGTAACCACCGAAATTGCCCCAAACAGTAGACAGAGCTCCCAGCTAAGCGGCAGAGCAATATGGGTCGCTACAGTAGTTATAGCCCAGGTGACCAACATGCCAATTGAGGTCATGTTGCGCACCACCTTCTGCATACCGATGATCTCTTTATAGCGTAGGGTCAAACTGCCCTCAAACAGTATCACTGCTACAGACAGAGAGATAAAGGGAAACAACAATGGCCCGATAAGCTGATCTGGCGCGACCAGATTGAACACCGGCCCAACTAAAATACCGGTGAGCAACAGAAAAATAATCGCCGGTAACTTTACCCACCATGCCAGCCATTGGCACAGACTACCTATAACAAAAATACCGGCAAATAGTGCCACCAGTTGATCAATAGAAAGCTGCTCAACCATCCCCTGCCTCCACCACACAATCAGACACTGATTCACTACTGCGGCCAGCACCTCAGCCTACGCTTTAGCAAGTTTGGCCTGAAAAAAATCAGGGCGATTCTAACCTGCAGAACCGCCCTGAACTAACTATGCACTTTTTTTCAACACACTAACAAAAAGCATCTATTGAGCCTTGAGCAGAAGAGCAGCTTCTTTAGCATGATAGGTGATAATTATATCCGCACCGGCACGCTTCATCCCGACCAGAGTCTCCATCATCACACGGTCGTGATCGATCCAGCCCTTTTCGGCAGCAGCCTTCAGCATAGAGTACTCACCCGAAACATTGTAGGCCACCAGAGGTAGATCAAAACGCTCTTTGATGTCGCGCAAGATATCCAAGTAGGCTAACGCGGGCTTGACCATAAGAAAATCCGCGCACTCGGTCACATCCAGAGCCGCCTCACGAAAGGCCTCCAAACGGTTAGCCGGATCCATCTGGTAGCTGCGCCGATCACCAAATTGCGGGGTGGAATCTGCCGCATCGCGAAACGGGCCATAATAGGCACTAGAGTATTTTACCGAGTAGCTCATGATGGGAATATTCTCAAAGCCATTATCATCAAGCTCAGAGCGAATAGCGGCAACACGGCCATCCATCATATCACTGGGCGCAACGATATCCGCACCAGCTTGCACATGAGACAGAGCCTCCGCTGCCAGCAGTTTCAGCGTGGCGTCATTATCAACATCCTGCCCCTTGATAACCCCACAGTGGCCATGATCGGTATATTCGCACATACATACATCGGTAATGACTACTAGGTCGGGGACCGCTTTTTTAATCGCGCGAATGGTCTCCTGGATAATACCGGTCGCGCAGTAGGCATCACTACCCACGCTGTCCTTATGCTCAGGAATACCAAATAAAATCACCGCCGGAATCCCCAGAGCGTACACCTCTTGTGCTTCGGTGACGATGTGTTCTATGGATTGCTGGTAGATACCCGGCATGGAGGGAATCTCCTGCTTAATATTCTCACCAAACGCACTGAACATTGGGTAGATCAGATCATCTACACGTAAAAATGTTTCGCGCACCATACGCCGGATGTTGCTGTTGCGCCGCAAGCGCCGCGCACGATATTCTGGGAAAAACATAGTTTATCTCCTGATTGATATTAATTAGTAGAGGTGAACACTATACGCAACTGCGCTAGTGCTTCCCAAGTAACTGATAATAAGTGACCAGTGCCGCAAGCAGACCCTCCAGCGTATAATCTTGCGCCTCTACCGTTACCGTCAAACCTAAACGGCGCGCAGTGGCACTGGTAAGCGGGCCGATAGATGCTACCACCAGATCACGCGTTAGCTGCACAGCGTCGTCACCAAGGGCAGCAACAAAATTTTCCACCGTCGATGACGAGGTAAAAGTAACTACATCTAGAGCACCAGTACGCATGAGCTGCCTAATTTGCTCAGCGGCCGCACGGCCTGGAATCGTGTTGTAGGCGACGGGATCGTCGACTATGGCTCCTGCGGCGCGTAACTGCTGAGGAATAAGCGGACGCGCCAACTGAGCACGCGGATACAAAACACGCTGGCCAGAGATACCACGCTGCACGAGCAAGTCGATGATAGCTTCGGCACGATATTCTTCCGGCTGTAAATCTGGTTGCCGCCCCAGCTTTTGTAATGCCAGCGCCGTTTTCGGCCCGACGCACACCCAAATAGGCCCCGCCACAGCTGAAGACTGCTCAGCAGAAAAAAATCCTTCTTGCCCCAAATGCTGGAGACGCTGATGCAGCATATCAACAGCATTGACCGAAGTAAGGATAATATATTGATACTGGTGCAACTGTGCTAAAGCCTGATCAAGCGGTTGCCAACTAGGCGGAGCGACAATCTCAATCAAGGCGGCAGCCTCGGTACTTGCCCCCTGCTCGTGCAACAAGCGCGTAAACACCTTACTCTGATGCGCGGCTCTGGTGACCAAAATACGCCGTCCGGCCAAAGGTTTACTAGACATCAGCTACACACTCTCAACATCTTTTAGTTTACCCTCAGGAGCACCAAGTTCAAGGTCAAATAACACCTGCAACGCATCAACATACGGCTGGGCACAGTCATCCTGCTGCGCCTGTTTTAACGCTTTAGTCGGCGGATGGAGAATTTTATTGATCAAAGCGGAACTCATGGCGTTAATCGCCTTACGATCGCTGTCACTCAAATGCTTGAGCGAGCTGAAGGTTTTTTCCACTTCAGCTGCGCGTAACTCTTCCATGTGCTTGCGCATAGCGACAATGGTCGGCACCACATCGAGCCCTGCCATCCAGGTCTGAAACTGACCAATCTCTTGTTCAATGATCAACTGCGCTAACTCTGCCTCTTTATGCCGTTCTTTGAGGTTAGCATTAACCACGCCCTGAAGATCATCGACATCGTAGAGATAGACGTTATTAATATCGTTGACGCGCGGGTCAATATCGCGGGGGACGGCAATATCGATGAAAAACATCGGTCGATTTTTGCGCAGACGCAGAGCACTATTAACCTGCTCTGGATTGATGATAAAGCTGGTAGCACCAGTTGAAGAGAGCACGATATCTGCCTGATGCAACTGATCCTTAAAATTTTCGAATAAGATGGGCTGGCCAGAAAACTCTTGAGCCAATTTTTCGGCACGGGAGAAAGTTCTATTAGTTACCAATACTCGGGTAACCCCATTGTTGATAAAGTGCTTAGCGGCCAACTCACACATCTCGCCTGCACCAATTAGCATTACGGTCTTGCCCTCTATATTGCCAAAGATTTTGCGCGCCAACTCCACTGCGGCAAAAGATACGGATACCGCGTTACCGGCAATATTGGTTTCGGTGCGCACTCTTTTAGCTACGGAAAATGCTTTATGCAAAAAACGGTTTAATATCAGCCCCGCTGTCTTGTATTCTGCCGCATAAGAGTACGCGGTCTTGATTTGCCCAAGAATCTGCGGTTCACCAATAACCATGGAATCCAGACTAGAGGCAACTTCAAAGACGTGGCGGATCGCCTCTTCGCCCTGTTTGGTGTACAGATGATTATCCAACTGCTCAGCGGGCAGTTGATGATAATCGGCAAGAAACTGTTTCATCTGTTCCAAAGCGGCACTGGCGCAATTGCTCGCGGCGTAAAGTTCAACCCGGTTACAGGTAGAAACTATGATCGCCTCTGAGACTTGGCTCAGCGCATACATCTGCTCTAGTGGCTGCTGCATCTGCTCTGGGGCAAATGCTACCTTCTCGCGCACCGCCACCGGCGCAGTTTTATGACTTAATCCAACAACTAAAATTTCCATATTTAATTTATCCGCTATAAAACTCGGTAATCAGTTCATTAAATCAATTGCACGAGAACTACCCCGTGCATGCAACTGCTTCTAGCCTCAACCACCCATTGAACTATAGCTATGTAGCCCAGGCAGCAACAGGTTAACCCCAAGAAAAGTGAAGAGTAAAAAGGCAAAACCAATTATGGCCAATATTGCCGCACGCCGACCGCGCCACCCAGTACTTAAGCGCCCGTGCAGCAGAGCCGCATACACAAACCAAGTAATGAGCGCCCATGTCTCCTTCGGATCCCAACTCCAATAGGTTCCCCAAGCTGATTCAGCCCACACCGCGCCAGAGATAATCCCCATTGTCATCAGGGGGAAGCCCAGCGTCAGGCAGCGATAATTAATCATATCGAGAGTATCGAGAGATGGCAGACGATAATAGAGGGCAGAGAACTTTTTACTTTTCAGCATCCGCTCCTGTAGCAAGTAAAAGACTGCAGCGACAAAAGCGACGGTGAAAACAGCATTGCCCGCAAAGGCCATAAAGATATGCAGAGGTAACCACAGACTATTCAGCGCCGGGTTGAGTGCCTGAACGCCCATCGGCATCAGACTGCCAAACAACATCAAAACCAAAACGATTGTGCTTGTAGCTGTAGCCAACACCGCCATACGTAAGCGCCGGTCAAAAAACAGAAATGTACCCGCTATGCACCAAGCAAAAAAGGAGAGTGACTCATGCAGATTGGTCACCGGAGTGTACCCCGCCTCATAAAAACGGCTAACCAGAGTAACTGTGTGGCTGACAAAGGCCAGCAGGAATGCCCAGCGTGCCCACCGATCACCATCGGGTTTGTTTACCACTACTCGCACTAAATATAATAGCGTTGCCAGCGCATACAACAGCAACGACAGCTTAAATAACCATACGTTAACGCCCATGACACCCCTCGGTTCACGTACTAATCAAAGATAAACAACGGTCAGTTAAACGCCAATAGTAGGCGCGCACGCAAAATACTGTCAATTACTTTCCCCATTAACATCTTGGGGAAGCAATTACCCAGTCAGCGTGCAATCGGATTAGAGGCCAAACAGCTCCGCCTCAACCAATTCACACAGCATGTGGCCAAAAAATAGCGCCGCTTCGATTCCGCGCGCAGATGAAGGTGCCATTAAAGGAATCAGCACCGCAGGACTCTCTTTTTTCCAGCTCGACTCTGCCCCAATACAGATAACCGCAGTAGAACAACCAATATCTATAGCGCTTTTATGTGCATTTATTAGAGCAGTAGAGGCAGAACTGACAAGAAATAGTACATGATCAGCCTCATTAGCCTGAGCTTGCAGCTGACAACTAAAAATCTGTTCCAGATCACCACTACCGCTCAACAGTAGGGCGAGGCCATCAGAGTGACTTAGCGCTACCGCTGGCAAACTGGGACGCTCTATCTCTAGGCGGTACAAAAAAGCGTTAGCCAAAGTAGAAGCAACTCCAGCGAGTGAACCACTGGCCACAATGAGCAAGCGCTGACCAGCAGCAAATGACTCAGCTAAGGTTTTCGCGTAACTCTCTATGCGGCCAGCATTAATAGCCAACGACTGTTCCAGAGCGTCACTATGATTTTGGTAAGCGGTGAAAAGTCTGCTCTCTGTCATAGTCCCCAACGAGAAATTGATACAGCTAAAATTGTTATTGCGCACCAATTAACAACGGCTGCGCTTCAATAAAGCCTTGCTTTTTATTTAGAGTGTTTCTATCATAAAACGGTGGCAAAGAACACCATCACAACGTAATTAACACCAAATCAACCCGCATAGGAAGGATTTTATTCCATGGCAAGCGACAACGTTTTTGAGTTTACAGACGACAATTTCGACGCTGAAGTTATCAACTCGAGCACCCCAGTGTTGGTAGATTTCTGGGCTACATGGTGCGCACCCTGTAAAGCCATTGCTCCGACTATAGACGCTCTAGCTGCTGAGTTCAGTGGCAAAGTTAAAATCGGCAAGGTAAACGTAGATGATAATCCAGATACTCCGGGCAAGTTTGGCGTGCGTGGTATCCCTACCATGATCCTGTTTAAAGATGGCAAGGTGGTTGATCAACTTGTCGGCGCTATCCCTAAAGCACAACTTGAAGAGCTGCTCAACAAAGCTCTATAGAGATAAAGAACAGAGACATTAGCCTTAAAAAAGCCTGAACTCAACCGTTCAGGCTTTTTTATTTGTGCACCGCGTGCTACTGGTTTATCGGCTCCGAAGCATCACTGCCGGCACGCAAACAGCGAAATATCTGGCGATAATTTTTCTTATCTGCCGGCCCTTTATAGCTAGCCACCAGTCGCTGCAGTTCAATCACATCCAACCCGGCAAAAGAGTCACGGGCTTCATGCAGGGCTGCACTACGCGTATGGGGATCACATAAACGCTCACGTAAATTTTCCAATCTGTGCACCAAACGATTGTCATCGAGTTGTTGCTGATGCTCTCCGGCAACAAAGGCGCGCAGCTCTTCAGTCCCCTCCAAATCACGACGCAACAGCCCCGCGACAAATTTTAGCTGACGCTTGCGCGCTCCATGCCCTTTTGTCGCTCTGGCCTTAGTCAACTCGGTGATTATATCCGCGGTTGCTGGCAGACGGACAAAATCGGCATCGGGTAATTCGACCAATTTCTGCGCCAACAGCTCAACTCCTTTAGCGTCCCGCTTACGAGCAGAGCGACTGGGGGGGAGATCTACAGGCTCTTCTCGATCTTCAAACTCTTCCATTAAAACTCCTTGCGACTATCCAGCAACATTGTGACTGGCCCGTCGTTAACTAAATGCACCTGCATGTCGGCTTGAAAAATTCCACAGGCTACAGCTACTCCACGCTGCCGACACTGCGAGATAAAAAACTCGTATAACTCTTTGGCTAATGGGGCTAATGCCGCTTGCGAAAACCCCGGACGCCGCCCTTTACGACAATCGGCCATCAAGGTAAATTGCGAGATAACCAGCAACTCCCCGGTCACCTGCGCTAACGAGAGATTCATCTTGTCCTCGGCATCGGAAAAAATCCGCAAATTGATAATTTTATCCACCAGGTACAGAGCGTCCTGTTGCGTATCTCCAGCAGCAACACCCAGCAACACCACCAACCCAGCCCCGATTGAACCACAGGTCTGCTCAGCCACATCAACATGCGCAGATGTAACTCTTTGGATTACCGCGCGCATCTGTTCTTCATCCAATCCTGTATAATGTTTCCCACCTGCTCTACGCGCTCCACTATGGCATCTATGGGCTTATTCTCAGAGCTAGCAGTATCTTCATTGCTGGTGCCAGCCAGCAATTGATCTGACATCACGCTATCTCCTGCCGCAGATTTTACCAGTATGGTCTTCATCCCCAAGTGCGCAGCCATGTGCAAATTGGCTAGCGAATCTTCAACCATCACACAACTGCTTCCCTGCAGGCCAGTGACATCGAGCACAGTCTCATAGGGTAAAGGGTTTGGTTTGGGGATATAGTTACTCAAGCGAATATCAAAAATATGTTCAAAACAGTCTTCAATGCCTAGACATTGCAGCACCCGCACAGCATGGGCATGACTTCCGTTGGTAAAAACGAATTTGCGCAGAGGCAGACCCTGAAGCATCTGGCGCAGCGGCAAATTGGCTTGCAAGCGACTGGACACATCAATATCGTGCACATAATCTAGATAATCTTCAGCATCAGTACCGTGTTCACGTATTAAGCCCTGTAGAGTTACCCCATACTGTTGCCAATAGCGGCGGCGCAAACCGTCGACCTTATCTGCGGTAATGCCTACTACGTGCTGCATATAGAGGTTGATCCGCGCATCAATGAGGCTGATCAGAGCGCGCTCTGATCCATACAGAGTATTATCTAGATCAAACAGAATAGCGCGCATCACTTAGTCCATCTGCTCGGGCCACTCGCCACTAAAGACCTCTGTTGCGGGGCCAGTCATAAAGATGTGCCCCGAATCAGCGTACTCCAACTCTAGGTCGCCACCGCGCAAATGGTTGACAATTTTTCTATCGGTGTGTCCGGCTAAAAAACTGGCCACGGTTACCGCCGATGCCCCAGTACCACAGGCCAGGGTTTCACCCGCTCCACGCTCCCAAGTACGCTGACGCACTTCACTACGGGTAACAATTTGAACAAATTCAACATTTATCCGCTGCGGAAATTGGGGGTGGTTTTCCAGTAGCGGCCCCCAGTGGTGGACAGCAAAATTATCCACATCATCGACAAAGACCACACAGTGCGGATTACCCATGGAGAGGCAGTTAACCACAAAAGTGCGTCCTTCCACCTCAAGCTCTACTCCGAGGCCCTGGCTACAGGCGTCGCCCAGCATTGGAATCTCACCACGCTGCAAGCGTGGCTGTCCCATATCTACACATACCCGCGCAACTTTACCATCAGCAGCGGTAAACAGCTGTAGTGACAGCACCCCAGCATTGGTTTCGATTTGCAAGGTACTACGCCGAGCAATGCCGTGATCATAGACATATTTGGCTACACAACGCACTCCGTTACCGCACATCTCGGCTTCACTGCCATCGGCATTAAAGATGCGCATCCGCGCATCAGAACAGGTAGACGGCAAAATAAGAATGAGGCCATCGGAGCCTATGGCAAAATTGCGCCGACTCACCTGTTGCGCAAGCTTAGCAGGATCGTCAACCCGCTGGTGAAAACAGTCAATATAGACATAGTCGTTGCCTGCACCGTGCATTTTAACGAATTTCACAGCTCTCCTCCTCTGGCGTTGGGCCGACAATTATCTGTGCACCACGATTATCAACAGCGACCACCATCGTTCCGGCCAAGCGATCATTCCAGCCCCGCTGCCGCTCATCAAACAGCGCCATAACATAGCCGAAACCGGCACAGAGCAGCGCTAAAATACCGCCAACTGAGCGTAATAGCGCTTGAGTATTAGTCACAGGCGAGGCATCGACAGTAACCACCTTCAAGCGCAACAAAAACTTACCAAAAGTTTGCCCACAGCTGCTATGGAATAGGGTGAAATAACTCAGCATAGTGAGAATGATGATAAAGTAGTAGCCGATGCGCCACGCAACCTGTGTAGCTATCTGGGACAAAAACTCAGCACTCGATTGATCAAAGCTCCATGCACCGATAAGAATAAAAGCGTACCAAATCTCAGCCAGCACCACAAGGTCGATCAGTGTTGCTACACTACGCCGCAACAGCAAATGCTGTGTGCCACACACTTCGGGCTGCCCTTCAGTCACTTCGTCATCAGAGCTAAGATTGTCGACATCTGATACTTGATCGAAAAAGGATGGTTGGCGATCACGCTCTAACAAAAAGTCAGGGAATGGCTTTGCTTTTTTAGGCGTTTGTACATTGGTAAAAGTTAGGTTTTTAACCGTATCCTGACTAAGCTGAGCCTGTGGAACGGCTGAGTAGTTGGCAATCGCTGCAGCACGCGCCGCCTTCTCGCTCGCGCTTAACGGCTTAGTTACACTAGGCAATTCGAGCGCTGATAATAACGCCCCGCATTTTTTACAGCGCCTCAACCCTGCATAGCTATGATATCCACATTGCGGACAACGCATGGTAGCCCTTTACCCGTTATCGGCAAGGGTTGCTGGCTTATGGCGCTGTGGCACCAAATTAAAGTCGCCATAGTGAAATTGTAGAATGGAGGAGATAGCTACGCCAGCCGTCTCTGTACGCAAAATTCGCGGACCGAGGGTAACAGAAACAAAACCCTGCTCTTGTGCCTGCTCAGCCTCCGCGCAACTTAACCCGCCTTCGGGGCCGACAAGTACTGCTACACTCTGTGGTCGTTCCATGGGCAGCACTTCTCGCAGTGGCTGCGTCCCCTGCTCCCACAACATCAGCTTCAATGCGGCATCACACTGAGCTACTGCTACCGGTAACGACAGTGGCACCGCCACCTGAGGTAACCACGCCCGCTCTGACTGACGCGCTGCTTCACTTATGATGCGTTGCCAGCGCTCCAGCTTCTTGCCAAGCTTATTGGCTGGTACAGCACCTTGGCTACGCTGCGTCACTAGCGGTTGAAAAGCGCTGACCCCAAGTTCGGTATTTTTTTGCAGAATCAGATCAAACTTATCCCCAGTCGGTAACCCCTGCAACAGTTGCACGTTCAGAGCCGTCTCTGCAGTATGCCACTGTTGTTTCACGATAACGACAGCAGTATTGGATGAAAAACCCACAATAGCGCAGCGCCAGCAACCACCGAGACCATCGCCTAAAATAATTTCTGTCCCCACCGCCAAGCGCAGCACCGTTCTTATATGGTGAGCAACCTCTTTAGGCAGAGCAACTTCAGTACCAGTGGCCACAGCTATAAGCGTCTGCTCAGGAACAAAAAAATGTCTCATCAAACGCCCTTAGTATAGACAATACAAGCCCAATCTTCTTCATAGAATATCTGCGGCCCAGCAAGCTCAAAATGAGCAAAAGCTGTAGTTACCAGAGCTACCTTCTCACGAAGAATACCCGATAAAATCAACGTCCCTGATGACGCTAACCTCTCAACCAAAGGTATGGACAAACGGATATTCTCTTCAGCCAGGATATTGGCCAGAATCAGATCAAACCCATAATCCAGCTCTTCAAGCAGCGTCGAGGTAACGTCAATCTGCGCCTCATAGCCATTGATGGCGATATTTTCCCGTGCCGTCAGACAGGATTGTGCATCAATATCACAGGCGACCACCTCGTGCGCCCCCAATGCCGCCGCTGCGAGAGACAAAATCCCCGAGCCGGTTCCGACATCCAAGACCCGTTGCGGAGCTCCACCAGTAGCAGGCTCATCAAAGAGCTGGGCCAAATGCTCCAAGCATAGATGGGTAGTTCCATGAGTACCGGTGCCAAAAGCCATCCCCGGATCTAAGGTAATGACCACATCGTCTGGTTGAGGAGAATAATCTTCCCAGCTTGGTTTGATAACCAACCTGCGCCCAATTCTGGTAGTGCTAAAGTGCTGTTTCCAGTCCTCGGCCCAGTCCTCCTGCCCTATTTCGCCTACTTCAAATTCAGTAGCGTTCATACCGGGAACATAGGTGGCTAGCTCTTGCAAGCAGGCACTTATCTTCAGACGCAACTCAGGCAATTGTGAACAATCGGCAAAGTAGGCCTTGACCACAAAACTATCCCCATCAGTTTCATCTGGATCGGGAGGAACAAAGGTGTCCAGAACGCGTTCTTCCACCACCACACCAACGCTGCCCAACTCATTTAGCTGATGACACAACAGATCAGCAGCAGCTACGGGGACAGGTATCAATATTTCTAGCCATTTTTCAGTCATTTCGCTTATGTAGCAAAGGCACCAGATAAAGGCAATAAAAAACCTTGACAATCCGCCCGCCACTGAGTTTATATCTTACTCAACACTAATGAGCCAATATAACGTATTTGGTACAAAAATACCACTTTTGCTCATCAAGTCGTTAGAACTTTTTACAAATCGCGTATTATTGGGCTTGCAGTACTAGCAAAACCTGATACAGTCCTTTATATTAGTCTAATGAGGTTCATATTTTAAAGAATAGTGACAACACGAGGACAACAGCAGCATTCATGGACATACAAACTGTTTTCCTTTTATCTGACGCTACGGGCGAAACCGCCGAAAGTCTAGTTAATGCTGCCATGACACAGTTTGGTAGCATTAATGTACAGATAACCCGCATTAGCAATGTGCGCAACAAGAATCAAGTATATGAAGCTCTTGATGCTGCAGCGGGTAAACGTGCATTAGTTATCTACACCATAGTTAATCGCGAGCTATCACGTCTGGTGCATGACGAGTGCGAAGCTCTTGGTTTAACCAATCTTGATGTCATGACCCCGATACTAATGCGCTGCTCAGAATTTCTGGGGGAATCACCAAATGAGATTCCCGGTCTGCTGCATGGTGTAGATGAAGAGTACTTCCGCCGGATAGATGCGGTGGAATTTACTGTTCGCAACGACGATGGCCAAGAGACGCGTTTTTTAAATAAGGCCGATATCGTCCTGGTCGGAGTTTCGCGTACCAGCAAAACTCCACTATCGATATATTTAGCCCACCGTGGCTGGAAGGTGGCTAACATACCGCTGGTTAGTGGCATTGATCCACCGCAAGAGCTGTTAGAGATTGACCACAACCGGGTTATCGGTTTAATCATCAATCCAGAACGCCTGGTTGAACTGCGCGCATCCAGATTGCGCAATATGGGACAGGATCCGCGTACCGCCTATGCTGACTTTGAACAGGTTGAAGCCGAGCTGCGACGGGCAAAGGCTTTTTTCCGGCGGCAAAAATGGGCAATTATCAACGTTACCGGAAAAGCGGTAGAAGAGACAGCCAACGAAGTGTTGGTAAAATTAAAACTGAAATAGACTCATTAATGGCATTTGGTGGCGTAGACAGGGCGTTTGAACTACCAAATTTTAACAAGACTATCTATGACACCTATCCCGCAGCCAAGCTACGGGGCTGATTTAGCTAGCCTGAACGTTTGCACATAAAAAAAGGAGTACACTACACATGAAAATTCTAGTAGTAGAAGATGAGAAGAAGGTTGCCAGTTTCATTCAACGCGGGCTGGAAGAGGAAAATTTCACTGTTGAGATCGCAACAAACGGTGAAGAGGGCACTGCGATGGCAGAAAACAATCACTATGACCTGATCCTCATGGATATAATGCTGCCGAAAAAAGATGGCCTTACGGTAATCAAAGAGCTGCGCGAAAAAGGTATCAACACCCCGATGCTATGCTTGACAGCCAAAGACAGTGTTGAAGATATTGTCGCCGGTCTGGATAGCGGCAGCGACGATTACCTCACCAAACCTTTTGCTTTCGCTGAACTGCTGGCTCGGGTTAAAGCGCTGGTACGCCGGGGCGCACAAGATCGTGGCGCCGAAGTCTATTTCGCCGACCTGCGTTTGGATCCGGTAACTCACAAGGTATGGCGTTCGGAAAAAGAGATCGATTTAACCACTAAAGAGTATGGTCTCCTCGAATATTTCATGCGCAATCCCAATCAGGTGCTTACTCGGGCCATGATTGCTGAACATGTTTGGGATTACACTTTCGACTCTTTTACCAACATTATCGATGTATATGTCAACTACCTGCGCAAAAAAGTCGATAAAGATCACAGCAAAAAACTGATTCACACCATTCGTGGTGTTGGTTACGTCCTGAAGGAGGACTAATTGCTGCCTCAGCATTCCGCAACGAAGCGTATAACTATATGGGTCTCCATAGCGCTGGCTGTAACATCTGCAGTCAGCGCTATCCTATGTTATGCATATTTTATCGGCATCGACGCTATGGATGCCGGATCACCATTGGCGGCATATAATCCACAGCTAAAACTTATCCTTGTAGGGTTGCTCCTATTCCACCTCGGCTCTACCGTACTCTGGTTTCGGCGCATAGCCACACAGTGCCTACTACCGCTGCGCCAGCTTACCAAGAAGTGCAGTGAGATCAATATCCACAATCTAGATATGCGTCTACCAACACCTAATGGTGATTGCGTAGAAGCGCAAAACTTTGTCACCGCGTGTAATGCCATGCTTGAACGCCTCGAATCTGGGGCCAAAAGGATGCGTCAGTTTTCTGGAGATGCTTCGCATGAACTGCGCACACCGCTGACAATATTACGCGGCGAAACCGAAGTTGCCTTACGCTGGGCTAAGGATACTGACGAATTTCGCACAGCAATGCTATCCAACATGGAAGAGATAAATCGCATGGGGCGGATCATTGAAGACCTGCTCACCCTAGCCAAAAGTGAATCCGGCGAGCTACCTTTGACCATTAAGCAGTTAAGTTTAAGTGATCTGCTGCAAGAGCTATATATGCAGGGCTGTGCCTTGGCAACCCCTAAGAACATTCAGGTAGATCTAGTACATAGCGCCGACAGCGAAATCAGAATCTATGGTGATGATCTACGCCTGCGCCAGTTGTTTCTCAATCTGCTTACCAATGCTATTCACTACACTAAGGAGAACGGTAGTGTAACCATTGAAGCACAACGCAATGAGCATGACGTCATTGTCAAAATAAAAGATACCGGCGTTGGCATCAGCACTGAGCACCTTCCCCATATCTTCGAGCGCTTTTACCGCACAGATGAGGACCGAAACCGCTCTACAGGTGGGACGGGACTGGGGCTGGCCATAGTTAAATGGGTAGTTGAAACTCACGCTGGCTCGATTGATGTGGAGTCAACGCCAGGCGTTGGCAGTACCTTTACGGTGACGCTACCTATTGAAGGGCCGCCTGCCACACAGTTAACTTAACAGAACAATTATCCTCCGCGCTTGGATTACTGTATGAAACTTATCTCGCCTATATTATCGTTTATCACCATCATCGTCCTGATTTCGAGCGCGGCTAACTGCCAGACTCCAGATTTTGTAGCCCTAACCAAACAGCTTAAACCGGCGGTAGTTAACATCAGTAGTTCCAAAAAAAATCACTCCAGCGACAAACACAATTTTTTTGACGACTTCTTTAACGCTTTTGTCGGTGATAAAAACACCGAGTCACTCGGCTCAGGTTTTTTAATTTCCAGTGATGGCTATATCCTCACCAACGACCATGTAGTAGATGATGCCAGTGAAATTCGTGTCCAACTAGTCGGAGGCAAAACCTATCCAGCCACGGTCAAGGGTATCGATCAAAAGCTTGATCTGGCTCTGGTTAAAATCGACACCACCGAAGTGCTACCTACCGTTAAATTGGGCAGTAGCAAACAGCTGGAGATAGGCGAATGGGTAATGGCTATAGGCAATCCATTTGGCTTGGAACAGACCGTCACTGTGGGCATTGTCTCGGCCAAAGGACGAGTGATAGGTGCCGCACCCTATGACAACTTCATCCAGACTGATGCCTCTATCAATCCCGGCAACTCTGGTGGCCCGCTGTTTAACACCAGAGGAGAGGTGGTCGGCATCAACACCGCCATTGTCGCCGGCAGCCATGGTATCGGTTTCGCTATTCCCATCGATACAGCCAAAAGCATACTTCCTCAGCTTAAAAAGAGCGGGCATGTCAATCGCGGCTGGCTAGGCATCACCATCCAAAAAGTTTCCGACGATCTAGCTGCATCATTTAAGCTAGCGGCCAAAACTGGTGCATTGATCACCTCTGTCGCGCAATCATCTCCAGCCCAGCGCGCTCAACTGCAGCGTGGGGATATAATTCTCGCCTTTAACAATACCAAAATAGATAGCATCAACGACCTGCCAGAGCTCCTTGACAACGTCACCATTGGGGATCAAATTGAGTTAGCAATTTTCCGCAATGGCAGCACCAAGATCTTCACCTTAAAGGTGGAAGAGTCTAAGCCTGAGGGCACCACCTCTGCTGCTGCACCAGTCGCCGGCAACCCACTCGGTGCCACCACCATGGACATTACTCCTGAGCTGCAGCTACGTCTGGGCCTAGTAGCAGACACTGGCGTAGTTATTACCTCGGTACAGAGCAACGGGCCAGCCGCCACCGCCAAGCTCCAGCCGGGCGATGTTATTCTTGAATTCAACAACCAACCATTAACAGGTCAGGTGGATCTCGCGGCCTGCTTAGCGAACGCCACCGATAATAGCGTACAGCGCCTGTTCATCCAGCGTGGCGAAGGGCTATTCTTTACCGCCCTGCGCCTACAATAATGGCTATTGCGCCCCCTAGCAGATAAACGAACAACTTAACAAATAAGCTCTGTGCATTAGCACAGTGTTTTCCCATAACCCCTATGATAGCCTCGCAGTTATGCGAATAAAACTCAAACATCAGATCCTAATGGCACCAGCGGCGGTCCTGCTTATCATGGGCCTGTTATTGATTTTTTTGCAATACACCTACTGGGACCTATCGGTACAGCGGCGCGAGGCTAACAGGCTGGGCAAATCCTTTATTGCTCTAGCTGAAGCTGACCTATCTGCTAAACGCATTCACGCCCTGTCTCTTGCTTTGAGCAAAAACCTAATTGTCAACGTCCCGCGTATTGATGAGGTAGAACAGCTCTACAGCCATCTCTCCAATGCCGTCAACAACACCATTGAGCTATTAGATGTGCCTGAGGAGACCGCCAAGATTCTGCGCGACGGTTTGGCAGAGCTTGATCCCACAGAGGGCATAGATCCTGAGCGTTTTTTGAAGGCTCTGAAGTATATGCGCCCCCACCTGATCTCCCTGATCGAGACCGCACGCAACCAACGGGGTCAGTTTAAAAGTCTGCAGAGCCGCAACATGGACGAGCTGGTGGCCAGAACCGCGCTGGTCTCTCTAATCGTGCTGAGCACGGCAATTGTTCTCGGCATCCTGTTATCACTCTTCTTTGCTCGACGTATTTTGCGGCGGATTCAATCTATATCCACCAGCGCTAGCAGCTTGCTGCGCGGAGAACTGCGCCTCGCCAGCACCCCAGCCACTATAAGTGATGAACTCGATGATCTAAGTGTCTCTTTAGCCAATATGGCGGATAAACTTATTCGCGTTGTCGGTGCTGAAAAGTTACTCGAAGGAGCCGAGGAGGAGCGACGCCGTATTGCCCGCGACCTGCACGATCAAACCCTTTCCGACCTGTCGAATATTTTGCGCGACATGCAGGATCTACCTCACCAAGATTGCTCCATTATTGTGCCGCGCCTACAGACTGAGCTCCAAGGTGCTATCAACAATCTGCGTGATGTTATGGATGATCTCCATCCGCAGACACTAGACGTGCTCGGCTTAAATGCAGCACTAGAATCACACATAGAGGGACACCAAAATGGCAGCGGCAACCACATTGAATGCAACTACTACGCATCTGAGGCTGCCGAGAACTTATCCCTATCTAAAACAGTCCAACTGCAGCTGTACCGTATTGTCGTCGAAGCTATCCACAATGTTTACAAACACTCCGGTGCCAGCCGCTATGAAGTAAACTTCGATTACGCAAACAACCAGCTAAAACTGTCAGTCGAAGATAATGGCCACGGTTTCACTCTGCCTAAAGACTCCCTGGGGCGAGGGCTGCACAACATTCAAGAGCGTGCCCGTGCTATCGGTGCTCAGGTAGAGTGGAAACCTTCACGGTTCTCTTCGGGAACCCGTTTTGAATTGACTCTAGGCTTCACCCCGGATAACAGTGAAAAACTCAGCACCAACGCAAATGGTACGAATCTGTAAAACAGACCGGATATAAATGCAAACAAATCACATTCGCACCACCAACATAAAGGAACAAGCGATGTCAGCTATCCCAATTATTATTGCTGAAGACAATCCGAAAGATTTTGAATTTCTGGAGCAGGTTCTTGGCGATTGTGACTTGGCTGAATTCAGCATAAGCCGCGCAGCCAATGGTCAAGCAGCCCTGGAGATGGCATTAGCTGCCGATCAGCCTTTGGTTATCAGTGACATCCAGATGCCAGAACTGAATGGTATCGATTTTGCCAAAGCTCTGTGGGCAGAAAAACCGCAGGCGCGCATTGTCTTCTGGAGTCAATTCAAAGATGAGATGTACGTCCGCTCTCTGCTTAAAATTGTGCCACCGGAAACAGTGTATGGCTATATTCTTAAATCCAACACCAAGAGCCGCATCTCTTCAGCCATTGTCACCGTACTGCTCGACGAACAGTGCTGGATAGACCCCGACGTGCGCAAAGTTCAGGGACGCACGGGTCACAGCCAAACAGCTCTATCGGATATTGAATTTGAGGCATTAATAGATATCTCCTTAGGCTTAACTGACAACCTGATTGCCCAACGCCGCTATTTATCGCGTCGCGGTGTACAGAGTAGACTCAACTCGCTGTACAATAAACTGTGCATTGATCAGGAGCAATTTCAGGCAGAAAAAGTTGGAGATGCTTTCAATCCACGCAATCGTGCGGTAGCGGTAGCCACCCATCGTGGTCTGATAAATCCTTTTGAATTAGAGCATGAAGAGCACGAGCTACAACTATGGCTGGTGCAATTTAAAAAACGTAACAAGATCAGCGAATAAATATTCATAGCAACTTCAACAATCCCCACCGGTGGTGAGACAACCAGCACCACCGGTCAGGTAATCCCCTCCACACTCTACCTCTTTGCTCCCAGACAGAAAAACCGACATTTTAATCTTGACAGTTTTTAGCGCCCAAGAGTAATGTCCCAATATGTCCACACCGAATGACATATATCTACCAGTGTACACAATAGGGTAAAAATGAACCTTTCAGTTAAAGATGCCGCGCAGCTACTTACCGTCTCCGAAAAAACTATCTATCGGTGGATTAAAAAAGACATCCTGCCCGCCTATAAAGTGCACGAGAGTTACCGCTTTAACCGCGCCGAGTTACTCGAGTGGGCCACATCTAGGCGGCGGGGCGTAGCTGCTGATGCGTTCAGTGAGCCAGAGTCTCACAGCGAGCCATTGCCAACGCTGTACAGCGCCATAGAGGCAGGTGGAGTGGTGTACCGCGTTGAAGGCAGGAGCCGCAACGAAGTACTGGTAGATGCCGTTGACCATTTGCGTCTACCCGATGAAGTTGACCGCGACTATCTAGCTAAAGTGTTAATAACTAGAGAGCAGTTGGCGCCCACCGCAATTGGTGAGGGCGTCGCTATTCCCCACCCACGCAGCCCGGGGTTGTTAAATGTATTACAGGCAAAAGTAACGCTGTGCTTTTTAGAAAACAGCGTAGATTTCCAGGCGCTTGATGGCCAGGATGTTAACATTCTGCTCATTATTATCGCCCCCAATTTACGTGTTCACCTGCATCTACTCTCGCGGCTTAGCTTTGTTCTGCAAGATTCTAACTTTCGCAAAATATTGAGCGAAACCGCCAGCCGCGAACAGATATTTACTGGGCTAATGAGTGCCGAAAGCAGAATCAACGTCAAACATAAAAACTCAGCGAGCACAACCAACACAGAAAGCTGTGGCGACTAAATGAACCTCTACCTGGCCGCATTACTCATATTAGCTTTTGGCAGCATAGTCTCTTTGGTGAGCTCCAAACCAGCGCTGGCAACCCTAAGTGGTGTTGCAACGGTAGTAAGCGCCAGTGCGCTCGCCATCTGGACAGCACTGTCGGTAATACTGAGCGCGCAGACACTTTACATCTCTCTGCCCTGGTCTGTTCCTGGTGGGGAATTTGCCCTATTGATCGACCCTTTGGCCGCATTTTTTATAGTGCCTATTGCCGTTCTCGCACCACTGTGCGCCCTGTATGCCATTCCCTACATGCAACACAGCTCAGACAAACGCTCGCTGGCCGCGCACTGGTTTTTATTCTCCATCATGCTGCTCGCTATGCTCTTGGTAGTTACCGCGGCCAATGCGGTGCTGTTTTTATCCGCGTGGGAAATCATGACCATCTCATCATTTTTCTTGGTGGCATGGGATCATGACCTAGCTGAGGTACGCGCCGCCGCTTGGCTCTATCTATTGGCCGCACACTTGGGCATGGTACTTCTGCTGGCCCTATTCCTTCTGATCGGCTACCACTGTGGCAGTCTCAACTTCACCGATTTTGGCCTATTAGCGCAGTTACCGCTGAGCTCAGCTTCGCTGCTCTACCTATTGGCGCTATTTGGTTTCGGCGTCAAGGCGGGACTATTCCCGGTGCATATTTGGCTCCCCAACGCTCACCCTGTAGCCCCAAGTCACGTGTCAGCAATTATGTCGGGGGTATTGATCAAGACCGGCATCTATGGAATTTTACGCATAGTAACGCTGCTGCCTCCTGCACCAGAGTGGTGGGGATGGTTAATGGCGCTACTAGGCATAGCAGGAGCACTATACGGTATCTCCATGGCGACCCAGCAGCGTGATATTAAACGCTGCTTGGCCTACTCTACGGTAGAGAACATCGGCATCATTTTTCTCGGTTTAGGTTTTGGCATGATCGCCAGCGCCCAGGGGCATAGCACCATCGCCATTCTTGCCTACACCGGTGGGCTGCTACATCTGTGGAATCACGCTATGTTTAAAGGGGTGATGTTCCTTGGTGCGGGCGCGCTGATGCATGCTACTGGCACTAGAGATATGAATCTCATGGGTGGCTTGCTGCGTCGCATGCCTCTGACAGGAGTGTTGTGGATAGGTGGCAGTCTGGCCATTAGCGCCCTACCACCATTCAACGGCCTAGTCAGCGAATGGCTCATCTACCTCAGTCTGGGCCAAGCGGGAACCACCCTAGACGGCTTTAGCGCCTTAATACCGTTATTGTTGTTTGGTCTGCTCGGTATGATCGGTGCGATAGCAGCAATCACCTTCACCCGCTTGATAGGTATCAGTATGCTGGGTGAACCACGCCAGCAAGCCGCCAAACAAGCTCACGAAGCTCCAGCTCTGATGTTGGTAAGTATAGGAGTGTTGTTAGCTGGTTGTCTGACCATCGGCCTGATTCCTCAGTACGCCGTCCAATTGCTCAGCAACACCATCAAAAAGATCAGCCATACGCCGGGCAGTGCCGATGTAGCGCTGGTTGTTACCCCGCTGGGTAACAGTTCGATACTAATGCTGGTAGCAATCATTGCTGGAGCACTGCTATTTGTCTGGTTGCGTCAGCAGCGGCAATACGCAAAAACCAGCACCTGGTCGTGCGGATACCACTTTCCCAATCAACGTATGGAATATACTGGCGAAAGTTATTCCGAAATTGCTCTGCACCATCTACTGCCTAAAATAATGCGCCCATCGGTAACTGGAGGCAAAGTCAGCGGTATAGCACCGGCACCAACCAATTTGGCGCAACGTGCCGATGATCCGGTTTTAACCGTCATACTGCAGCCACTATTCAAGTGGATGGCTGATCGCTGCCAACGCCTGCGCTGGCTGCAACAGGGGCAACTACCAATTTACCTGTTTTACATTTTACTCGCGAGTACACTGCTAATCGCCTGGAGTTTCTGGGCTGGTGGTCATCCAGGAGGATAAAATGATCTGGTTAATAGGGGGAATTTTCCTCACTGCTATGTCGGGGATACCGGGGCTATTTACCAGCCGCACCGGTCGCGCCGGCGAGCACATCGCGTGCGGATTAATTATTACTGGCACCATAAGCGGTATGCTCGGAGTAATTTTGGCACTGCTGCATCCTGCAACTAGCAGCATTAATTTGCCATGGTCACTCCCCCAAGCACAGTTAGCACTGCAAATTGATCCAATAAATGCATTTTTTCTAGCGCCCATGTTTCTAGTGGTGGCCTGCGGTTCTGTATACTCTCTACGCTATTGGCCCCAACCTGAACACCCCAGTAACGGACGCAAATTACGTCTTTTTTACGGTTTGATATGCGCGGCGATGATGGTGTTACTAACTGCGCGCAACGGGGTACTGTTTCTTGTCGGTTGGGAGATAATGGCGCTGGCGGGCTTTTTTCTGATCACCACCGAAGACAATAAGAGCGAAGTGCGCCAGGCTGGCTACATCTATCTCATAGCAACACACAGTGGCACCTTAGCCCTGTTTGGAGTTTTTGCCTGTCTGGATCGGGTCTCTGGCTCACTAATGTTTCCCGCTGCCCACTCACTAGCACCGGCGGGAAGTACCATCATCTTCATTCTTGCTCTGATTGGTTTTGGTATGAAGGCGGGGCTCATTCCGCTGCACATCTGGCTACCAGGTGCCCATGCTGCGGCGCCCAGCCACGCCTCGGCATTGCTCTCTGGGGTAATGATTAAAACTGGGATTTACGGGTTGGTACGCCTAACCTCATTTTTTGCGCTTATTCCCGCATGGTGGGGTTGGACGGTGCTGGTGCTGGGGATAGTCTCGGGGATTATGGGAGTAGCCTTGGCCTTAGCGCAACACGATATAAAACGGCTGCTCGCCTACCACAGCGTGGAAAACATTGGCATCATTGCCATGGGCTTAGGACTAGCTTTGCTCGGCCGCAGCTATGACATGCCAGCGCTGGTGGCCTTGGGGCTAGCTGGTTGCCTGTTGCACGTGGTCAATCACGGTCTATTTAAATCGGTACTTTTTCTCAGCGCTGGTGCAGTTATCCACAGTGTCGGCAGCCGCGACATCGACCATTATGGCGGCTTGCTCAAGCGCCAGCCATGGGTCGCAGCTATGTTCTTAGGCGGCGCTGTGGCCATCTGCGGACTGCCCCCATTCAATGGTTTTATCAGTGAATGGTTTATCTACTTAGCTGCATTTCAGCCCCTGCAGCAATCTACTTCCGCTGTCGCTATGGCGGTCATAGCGGCACCAGCATTAGCCCTAATCGGCGGCCTCGCTGTGGCCTGCTTCGTCAAGGTGTTCGGAACTACATTTCTCGGCAGCGCCCGTAGTAGCGCTGCGGCGCAAGCTCACGCAGCAGCACCATTAATGATAGCCCCAATGGCGGCGCTGCTAGGCGCTTGCGTTTGGATCGGGCTCCTCCCCACAACATTGGCACCACTACTCAATGATGCCGTAGCTGTATGGTCGGCCCACGCGGATACCTCTTCCGGCATAATTGGCGCAGCAAGCGCACCTCTGAGCTGGGTTAGTCTGAGCGGCTGGCTACTCCTCAGCCTAATAGTAGTAATTGGCTGGTGGTTACGCAGCATTAAGAGACGCACCACACCAAACGCTGATCCATCACTGACAACCTGGGGCTGTGGCTACCAGTTCGCTACCACGCGCATGCAGTATACGGCCAGCTCATTTGCCGATGCGCTGGTACGTCTATTTAAATTTGGGCTGTGGAGCGAGCGCCACGGCGGCAATGTTTCCGGTCTGTTTCCACAAGCAACACAGTTTTCCAGCCACACTCCAGACGCCGTGCTTGATCGCCTGCTCACGCCTCTGTTCAGGGCGAGTGCTTGGTTATGCCGCCGCCTACGTGCCATTTTTCAAAATGGCGAGATAGCCTTTTACCTGCTCTATTTTGTCCTTACCATCATAGCGTTGCTGACGCTATTTATATTTTGAAAGGTGACGTTGTCATGACTGGCACACTAGCCCTTAGCATTATTTTACATCTGAGCATCCTGTTGCTAATCGCCCCACTGCTGCAGGGAATCATAACTAAAACCAAAGCGCTGTTCGCCGGACGCCGTGGTGCCCCCCTGCTGCAGACCTACTTTGATCTAGCGCGCCTATTTCGTAAGGGTTTTGTTTTCAGCCGCACCACAACATGGGTGTTTCTCGCCGGGCCGGTAATAGGTCTGGCCATACCGCTATTAGCTTCACTGTTTATCCCCTTTTGCGGCTTGGCAGCTCCGCTCAGTTTTGAGGGCGATATGATCCTCTTCGTCTACCTGTTTGCCTTATCACGCTTTTTCACTGCGGTTGCCGCGCTAGATACCGGCTCCAGCTTTGAGGGCATGGGTGCAGTACGCGAAGTAACTTTCTCCTGTCTGGCCGAACCGACCATGCTCTTTTCTCTGTTGGTACTGGCGCGATTATCCGATGGCATGGCACTCAACACCCTGCTCGGATCCTACCTAGCCACGGCATGGCACAGTGACGCTAGCGCAGCATTGTGTTTAGTGGTCATATCGCTGTTTGTTGTCCTGCTGGTGGAGAACTCACGCATCCCCTTTGATGATCCCAATACCCATCTGGAACTCACCATGATCCACGAGGTGATGGTTCTCGACCACAGCGGGCCAGCGCTCGGCATGATTCTGTATGGTGCCGCCATGAAACTAGTAGTATTGGGCGCGCTGGTGGTGAGCTTGGTGCTGCCATGGCAAACGGGTTGGTGGCTAACTGACGCACTACTTTTTATCGCCGGGCTGGCAGGAATATCAGTAATTATTGGCATTATCGAATCTACTATGGCGCGCTTACGCCTACCTCGGATACCGCAGGTACTCATAGGCACCTCAATTTTATCAATTTTCGCCCTGGTGCTGGTATTGCGTTAACCAGAACAATAGCCATTAATTGCTCTACTTACTCGGCATAAAGCTGGAGATATTTTCATGACAGAACTAACTAATCCAATTTTACTGATGGTGATATTGATCAACTATTTCACCCTTGGAAGCGCCCGCTTAGGTGCCTGTATTCGGGTTGTTGCCCTACAGGGTGCGTTGTTGGCGTTGCTGCCGCTGGCAACACATGGACTTACCGGACACTCTCTAATGCTCGCTGGAGGCACCCTGGCGCTAAAAGGGATTCTAATCCCATGGCTGCTGCTGCGCGCCATCCGCGAAGTGCGTATCCGCCGCGAGATCGAACCACTGGTCGGCTATGTACCTACCCTAATTCTCGGGGCACTGACTACTGCCGGATCATTTATCTTCGCGGATTTCCTCCCTCTGTTCGGTCACCACAGTGGCGGACTGCACGTCCCCACCGCACTGGCGACCATGTTGGCCGGATTTCTGCTATTGATCACCCGTCGCAAAGCGATCACTCAGGTTTTGGGTTATCTGATGTTGGAGAATGGGATCTTTATTTTTGGTGTACTACTCAGCGAAGCGATGCCGCTGATGGTTGAAGCTGGAGTGCTACTTGACTTACTAGTAGCCATATTCGTTATGGGCATCGTTCTCAACCGGATTAACCGCGAATTTTCCACTATAAACACCGAACGTCTATCTGCTCTAAAGGAATAAAGCGATGCTTGAGCTCCTTATCACATACCCCGTGGCCATTGCCGCTCTCAGTCTAATAGTTCCGCGCTATCAGGTGCGTTCATGGCTGCTACCCCTTGGCGCTGCGCCACATCTAGGACTATCCATCTTGCTTGTGTGTGACTACTTCCCCAGTTACGGCAACTGGATCGGCTTGGATGCTCTATCAAAACTGGTTCTGGTAACCACCAGTATCCTGTTTTTAGGCTGCGCCATCTACGCCGTCGGCTATCTGGATATCCGCCGCGACCGCGGTAATAAAGTGATGGTTCCCTGTCTGCTGATTTTTCTCAGCGCCATGACTTTAGCTATTGTGGCCCGCCACCTCGGACTGATGTGGTTTGCCGTAGAGGCGACAACCATCGCCAGCGCACCACTGATCTATTTCAACTTCAACCGTTTATCCATTGAAGCAACATGGAAATATCTCCTGATCTGCTCAGTCGGCATCGCGCTAGCTATGCTGGGTATTATGTTCATCGCCTACTCGACGCTAGGAATAGCTGCTCCAGTCAGCCTCCACTTGGATGCTTTGTTGCGCTCTGCACCTAAAATGTCCCAGCCTTGGCTGCACGCTGGTTTTATCTTTCTGCTCGTCGGCTTTGGTACCAAGATGGGGTTGGCTCCACTGCACACTTGGAAACCTGATGCCTATGGTGAGGCACCAGGGCTTGTTGGAGCCCTACTAGCAGGCGGTTTGACCAGTGTTGCCTTTCTCGCAATTTTGCGCGGCCTACAAATTATGACCGCCGCCGGCGATGGTGCCATGGCGCGCCAGGCACTGCTCGGCATGGGACTGCTGTCGCTGCTGATTGCCGCAATATTCATGGTACGCCAACCAGATATCAAACGCCTACTCGCCTACTCGTCTGTCGAGCACATGGGACTGCTAGCTATCGGCGTCAGCATGGGGGGCATTGCCACCTTTGGAGCTATGCTCCATCTGATCAACAATGCTTTTACCAAAGGCGGCTTGTTTCTCACCGCTGGCAATATTCAGCGCAGCTTTGGCAGCAAAAGCCTAAGCGAAGTACGCGGTGCTATTGTCGCGCTACCTATCTCTGGCACCCTGTTCCTCATGGGATTTTTAGCCATAACCGGCTCCCCGCCATTTGGCCCGTTCATCAGTGAGTTTACTATTTTGCGCGGCATTTTCACCAGCGACAACATAGTCATCGGTACCTTGGTGCTGCTGTTTCTCGCCGTAGTTTTTATCGGCATGGGAGCCACCGTCCTCAGCGCTACGCAGGGGGAACCGGGGGACAAGCCCGCACAGTTTTTTGACCGCCCGCTGCTGTATATCTCGCCGCTGTGTTTTATGGTCATGGTGTTGATAATTGGCATCTATATTCCCGAATCGCTACAGGCGGCATTGCAGCGAGCAGCAGCCCTATTGGAGGTGCAGCCATGAGTCATTCTAAGGTGATTCGCTTTCGCCACGGCGCAGCTATTGCGCTCAGCGATCTGCCCACGCTGGATTTTGCTACTTTTCGTGAATCACTTCTCGAAGAGGTGGCTAACCACGCCCGCGTGGCCAGTTTTTTTGGTCAGCCCAAGAATAACGGACTGGATCTATATGCCGTATTAGCCCACGACTGGCAGGGTGAGTTGGCGCTGCTACACACCCACGTCAAGGATAGTTATCCAGCACTGACCCCCGACTGCCCGCAGATGCATCTGTTTGAACGCGAACTGGCCGAGCAGTACGGCGTGCGACCGGAGGGTCATCCCTGGTTAAAGCCGGTACGTTTTCATAAAGCTTGGGTCGACTGTGCTGATATCTGGGGCCGCGATTCCCATCAGCATCCTATCCCCGGCGACATGGATTTTTATCGTGTCGAAGGTGAAGAGGTGCATGAAGTTTCGGTAGGGCCAATACATGCTGGAGTTATTGAACCGGGACATTTCCGCTTTCAGTGCCACGGCGAAGAGGTTATGCATCTGGAGATATCCCTTGGCTTTCAGCACCGCGGGATTGAACAGATGCTCATTGGCGGGCCACATCCCACGACCCCATTTCAACTCGAAGCGGCAGCGGGCGACACCACCATCGGCCATAGCTGCGCCTACAGTCAAGTTATAGAGAGCCTTGCAGGCCGTGAAGCTTCTCCTCGAGCTTACGCCTTGCGTGCAGTAGGTCTAGAGCTTGAGCGTTTAGCCTGTCATGTCGGTGATGCTGGAGCCATGGCGGGAGATGTTGGTTTTCTACCGACTTCATCCTTCTGTGGGCGTATCCGCGGCGACTACCTGAACCTGTCCGCCGATCTGTGCGGCAGCCGCTTTGGGCGCGGGCTTGTCCGCCCCGGCGGTGTGTTGTTCGATCTCAATCAGGAGCAGGTCAGCAACATGCTCAGCAAACTAGCAGTATTGGAGAGAGACAGTCGCGGAGCGATCGAACTCTGTTTCAACAATCCGTCCGTGCTGGCACGTTTTGAAGGGGTTGGCCGTATCAGTGCCGATGATGCCGAAACTCTCGGCCTAGTTGGCGTCACGGCCCGAGCTAGTGGCTTGGTACGTGATACCCGCCTGCATCATCCCATTGCTACCAGCATAAAAAACTATGCGGCACCGGTAATTGAGATTGAGGGCGATGTATGCGCGCGCGGGAATGTACGCCGCCGCGAAATTTACGCATCCCACGAATTGCTGCGCGAAACCCTTGGCAATCTGCCCGAGGGGGAAACACTGACTGAGCTGGGAGCTCTGGCCCCCGACACCCTAGCCATCTCCTTATGCGAAGGCTGGCGGGGTGAGCTAGTCCACTGCGCTATTACCGACGCTAACGGCCGGATTAGCCGCTACAAAATAGTGGATCCATCATTCCACAACTGGAGTGCAGTGGCTCTAGCCTTGCGCGGTGAACAAATATCCGATTTCCCTATATGTAACAAAAGCTTTAACCTGTCATATTGTGGCTTTGATCTGTAGCAGACAGCAGGTGCTGAAAGGAAAAATACCCCATGTTTAACATTATCCGCGAACGGATGGCCCAAGGATATCGCACCAGCAAATATCCCAAAGTTGAACCAGTGTTGTCCCAACGCTTTCGTGGTCGGCCAGTCATAAATCCACAACTATGCCAACCACAGTGTTCACTCTGTATCGATAGCTGCCCATACGGTGCTATAGAACGCATAGATGGCAAGGTCTGCTTGGATATGGGACGTTGTCTGTTCTGCCCCACCTGCAGTGACATCTGCCCACATGGGGCGTTGAGTTTCAGCAAGGATTTTCGCCTGGCAAGCAACACCAGAGCTGGATTAGTAGTGGATGAGACAGAATATCCTATGGTGCAGGAATTAGACGCGCGGATGAAAAAGCTATTTGGTCGCTCGCTGAAGTTACGTCAAGTCTCAGCTGGCGGCTGCAATGCCTGTGAAGCCGACCTCAACGTTCTGGGAACTTTAACCTATGACTTAGGGCGCTTCGGCATTCAATTTGTCGCCTCACCGCGCCATGCCGATGGTCTCTTGATTACCGGCCCGGTTAACGAAAACATGAAAAACGCGCTACTGGATGCCTATGCCGCCGTACCCGAGCCAAAACTGGTAATCGCCTCTGGTGCTTGCGCTATCGGCGGCGGCCCATTCCGTGGCAGCCCCGAAGTGATCAATCAGCTCGGTGGTGTCGATGAACTGCTGCCGGTAGATCTCTATATTCCCGGCTGCCCACCCCACCCCTACACCGCCTTAGATGCCATGGTGCGACTGATGGGGCAAATATAGATTAATTGGTTGATCTGTTTTGGCGCTGATACTGCAGATATTTGCGTACTGCTCGGTTATGCTCGCTCAGATTGGTAGAAAAATAGTGGCCACCGCTACCGTCCGCCACAAAATATAGAGCACTGGATGGTGCGGGATTTGCTGCAGCCTGCAAGGCAGCCAATCCTGGGTTAGCGATAGGCCCCGGCGGCAGGCCTCTATTTACATAGGTATTGTAAGCGCTGGGTGTAGCCAGATCTTTGCGGGTCAGATTACCGTTAAAATTTTTGATGCCGTAGATAACTGTCGGATCAGCTTGCAGCGGCATGCCGCGTTTTAAGCGATTATGAAATACCGCCGAAATCAAGGGCATCTCCTCATCGTTACCCGCCTCTTTTTGGATGATCGAGGCTAAAGTAAGCAACTGCACCTCATTCAGCCCCTGCAGTTTAGCCTGTTGCACCACCCCAGAGTTGAGCTGCTGGCGCGCTTGCAGCACCATAGTGCGCAACACCTTTGCCGCCGCAGTGTCCTGAGCAAAACGGTAAGTTTCGGGAAACAGATACCCCTCTAACGAGCCGCTATCAACCTGCAACTGCTGGCAAAAAGCTGCATCAACCAGCAGGCGCTGATACTCCTCCAACGTACCCAACCCAGCAGCAGCACAGCGCTCAACCACCTGTTGCGCAGTCAAACCCTCCGGCACAGTAAATGGCGTCAACTCGACTTTTCCTGCTACCATACGACGCAGCACATCCAGCGGACTATTGGAGCCAGAGAAACGATAGCTCCCTGCTTGAATTACCCGCGCATCACCACTGATAAGTGCCAGCAAACGAAACGCCATAGCATCGCTAACAACATGCTGCTCATCTAACTGCTGCGCAATTTTAGCTAGCGGTTGACCAGATGCAATAGTTATCAACGTCCCTGCTGCTGGCGTCTGAATCGGGCGCAACACAAACACAGCAAAAGCAAGAACTGGCACCCCAACCAATAAGAATAGTGGCCCAGCAAATCGCCATAGCTTAGCACTACCCCTCTTGCTGGGTACTGCTGTTGCGGATTGAGCATCCTTGCGCACCGACTTGTTGCCGCCACGTAGGCTATTTTTTGAAGCGCGTTTCCGTGCCATTGAGTAATCTTTTAATATTAGAGGAGTGGCGATAGATAACGCCAGTAGCAATCACCAGCGTAGCCACAAAGAGAGGAACAGATGGCTCTAAGGCATAGCCCAAAAACGGCAGCAGCGCAGCGGCACTAATAGAGGCTAAGGAGACATAGCGCCAGCGCCACAACACCCCAGCAAACACCAACAGTGCACCCAGTACTGCCAGCGGTGATAAAATCAGAAAGATGCCCAACGCCGTAGCCACCCCCTTACCACCTTTAAAGCGCAGATAGATTGGATAACAGTGGCCAACAAATAGCGCCAGCGCTACCGAGGCCAGCCAGCGCTCATCACTGATGCCCCACAACTGCAGAGCCAACAGCGGCAGCAACCCCTTCAACATGTCAGACACTAGGGTCAACACCCCTAAGCGCTTACCAGCGACACGATAAACATTGGTGGCACCGATATTACCGCTACCGCTATTGCGCACATCTTCAACGCCAGCTAAACGGGTCAACACCACGCCGCTAGGGATGGCCCCTATCAGGTAAGCAGCACAGAGGATAAGAGCTAATTCCATCGAACTTTTAACCTTTCGTAACTACAAAAACGCATCCTTGGTCGCCGCCAAGTACAATTAATAACGTTATAAAGAATAGGTTGTTGGCAAACTTTTGAGCGTTAATAGCATAAGCTCTGCGGATAAGCAATACAGCTGAGATCTACACCCGCATCCGCTGGATAAGTGCCAGATCTGCCAACACCAGCGCCGCCATCGTCTCCACTATGGGCACAGCTCGGGCCACCACACAGGGGTCATGGCGGCCCTTGGCAGCTAATGTTACTGGCTCACCGCTATAGTTTACCGTCTGTTGATCCTGCCCGATAGTTGCCGGTGGCTTGAAGGCGACACGAAAGTAGACCGGTTCACCGTTAGAAATACCACCCTGCACGCCACCGCTACGGTTGCTAGTGGTTCCCAGGCGACCATTTTTCATCACATAGGGATCATTATGCACTGAGCCGCGCTGACGGGCTCCAGCAAATCCGGAACCGATCTCAAACCCCTTGGATGCGGGTAGAGACAACATAGCATGCGCCAACAACGCTTCGAGGCGATCAAACGCTGGTTCCCCCCACCCAGCTGGAACATTACGGCACACGCAGCTCAATACCCCACCAATAGAATCCTTTTGTGTACGCGCGGCCATAATCTGCGCAGTCATCTGTTCCGCAGCTACGGCATCTGGGCAACGCACATCGTTCCCATCGACAATAGCCCGGCTAACAGTCTCCATATCTATCTGTTCCGCATCCACTTCGCCGACCGAACTAACCCAGGAGACAATTTCTATACCGTACTCCTCTAAGAGAAACTTCTCGGCTATCGCCCCAGCCGCAACGCGGCCAATGGTCTCGCGTGCGCTGGAACGGCCACCACCGCTAGAGGCGTGCGTGCCGTACTTGGCTCTATAGGTATAATCGGCATGGGAGGGACGCGGAATATCGCTCATCTCGCCATAGTCACCGGGGCGTTGATTTTTGTTGGCAACCAGCAGGCCGATAGGCGAGCCGAGAGTCTTATCAAACTCAACACCGGAAAGAATAGTAACCTGATCGGCTTCATCACGGTCGGTGCCCAATTTATTTTGCCCCGGGCGGCGACGATCTAACTGTATTTGAATATCTGCAGCGCTAAGCGCCATACGCGGTGGCACCCCATCAACAATAGCGCCGACACCAGCACAGTGTGACTCACCAAAGGTTGACACCTTAAATAACGTACCAAAAGAACTGGACATCTGATTTTCTCCAAGACAGAAACACAACAATCAGCAACACTGATTATTGTGCGATATAGCGTTAGAATACTTTTCCCAATTTAGTGGAATGGCTAATCCTGATGCAAGTGAACCTCATTCTGAACAACTAGCGCAAAAAGTCAATATTGAGATAAGCTTTAACAAACTAATTGGTTGATAAAAAACTAGGCCAGCATCTCGATATTAAAATAACGCATTACCGTTTCCATAAACATCCGTTTCAACGAAGTCGGAGACTCACAGGCTAAAGAGACAATACTACGCTGGCGGTAATGTTCAAAACCTGCCACTCGATGCTCACGTAGAGTTCCTGCAGCTAAATACTTAGCTACAACAGAACGCGAGATAAAGGTGACACCAGAACCAGCTAAAACTTCATCACTGATCAAATTGAAATCGTCCAGCACCATCACCTTACGAAACAAATCTATATCGCTACCGGCAGCTTCTAAATTGAGAGAAAGCAGATCACGGCAACTACACCCAGCACGGCGAATAATAAAGCTGTGCTGTTGCAACTGGCTAAGCGCCACTTCGCCTGCAGGAATCTCGAGGCTAGGAGCACTCACAAAGACCATCTCATCATCCGGTAGATCTAAATGACGAATACCGCCAAAATCTATATTGGGCAAATGCTCGATTATGGCCACATCAAACTCACCGGCACGCAAACCATCCAACGCCTGTAGCGGAGCATCGAACAGAAACATCAATTCGTCTATACTGCTATTTTCCTGAGTAAATGATCTTACAATCTGGGGCAAATGTGCCACCCCAAAAGCTGGGGTACAGCATATATAGAGATGTTGTTTATCTGTTAACGAGCGCAACTCGCGCAACATCTGCTCTTCGAGCTTCAATATACGCTGTGCGCAGTCAATAGCCACCCGTCCCGCAACTGTCGGTTGAATTATTGCACCAGAACGATCCAACAACTTAACCCCACAACAAGACTCTAAACTCTTAGTCCGCTGCGATACTGCCGACTGGGTAACATTAAGTTTAATAGCCGCCTTCGAGAAGCTACCCTCCTGCGCCGCCATCACCAAAGTTCTCAAATATTGTGTTTCCATTGTCAATCCCGAATATAGTTACATGAAAGTATAAGATACGCTTATGCCGCTATTAAAATCATTCGTTTTACACTAGCAGTTAGGCACAGTATTGTACACAGGATTACAAACGTGGGTGTTATGACGCTTTTTTCACCACAGGGTGGTTATCGTCATCTAACATTCTGTTTTTTCTGACATTTTTAAAATATGCAATTATTCAAACTGATAAAAAAGTGTGGACAACTGCCTAAGTTAGAAAGATGTCAGAATTTCATTATCGGAGGAAGAACGAAAGGAGAAAACATGCGAAGGAAGTTCAACACCAAGGCCTCATGGCTGGTGAAGGCCCTTCCCCTACTGCTGGTACTAGGCGCTTGCGCTACCGGCACAATCCGGGAAAAGGTTCTAACCCTGCCTGTGATCGAAGGTGCCACTTATGTAGGTCAAGAGACCTGCCTTGAGTGCCACGACGACATGGCCGGCGACAATTTCGCCAAATCAACCGGCGGCGAAGGTTTTGCTAAGACTATTCATGGTCGTTTAGCAGACTGGGAGTACATGGGTGCGGAAAAAGGCTGCGAATCCTGCCACGGACCAGGTAGCCAGCACGTTGATAATGATGGAGACCCATGCTTCATTCTCCGTCCCGCAGAAATGAACGCTGATGATTCATCGGCAATCTGCGAAAAGTGCCACACCGATGGCAAGCTGATGGACTACAACCACAGTGCTCACCTGTTGAGCGATGTTGGCTGCCTCGACTGCCACAGCGTACACATGGCCGAAGCTAAAAACAGCCTCAAAGCAGAAGATCCTGAGTTATGCTTTACCTGCCACAAGGAAGAGCAAGCAAAAACTCACTTCCCATCTAGCCATCCTCTTGAGGCCGGCAAGATGAACTGCTCCAGCTGTCACAATGCTCACGGTGCTACCGGTGAAAGCCTGAATACCGACGAGCGTTTGAACGACCTGTGCTTGAACTGCCACACCCGTTACCAAGGACCATTTGTCTTCGGTCACGCTCCAGTAGAAGATGACTGCACTATCTGCCACGATCCACACGGTAGTGTTGCCAACAATCTGCTGGTACAAAACGAGCCATTCCTGTGCTTGCAATGTCACGAAGGTCACTTCCATATGCTGCGTGAGTCTAATTACACAGCTACTGATGCTAGTGACGAGGCAACCATAGCTGGTCAAACTTATGCAGATCTTGTCAATGTCAATGGCCACGAAGGGTTCCAAATGTCATTTGGCACTAAGTGTACGACCTGTCATAAGGTTGTTCACGGCAGTGATTATCCATCGCAACCACTAACTGGTAGCGGCTTGACCCGTTAATTATATAAGGAGGCACACACTATGAAGCAAAGCCGATTATGGCTGCTTGCACTGTTGACCGTCCTGACGCTGGTAGCGGCTACCACTGCTATGGCGGAAGAGGGTGCGGGTCATGTCACTGGTTCTTGGGAACTAGGCATGAGCGGTATTAATACCGACGACAATGCAGCACGAGTTAATGAGTATGGTTCAGTTCGCGCCGAAGACGGTGTTTCTTTAGCGCCTAAGCTGGATCTCGAATTTGAAAAAGGCAGTTTCGTTCTGGAAATAGAGAGCGAAACCATGGGACCACGTGACCAGATGCACGAACTTAGCCTCGACGCTGGCCGCGTATTTAAACTTGAGAGCGAATTAAATGTTCTTGAACACCATAAAGATCATGAAACTTTAGATCAAATGGGAGCCACAGGGCGCGACGACATCAACGGTTCACAACCAAACGTAACCACTGATGCAATCTATGCAGACCTGATTGAAGCAACTGGAAACGATGCAGTATCCGTTGGTGGTGCAGGACTTATTGATCCTAGTACTGGCGAACTAGCATACGATCCAGGATTGAACTACTCTCAAGAAGTTAGCAATGATTATATTGTTACCCGCCGTGAGTGGAAGAATGAAGCCGAGCTAACCATCCCACAACTACCAAACGTTACCTTCAAAGCTGGTGTACGCATTGAAACCCGTGAGGGCATGGAGCAAGCTATCAGTCTCGACAAATGTGCAGGTTGTCACGTTAGTGCTGCCGGCAAAGAGATTGATGAGCGCACCGAGGAGTATACACTCGGCGCTACAGGCAAATTTGGTCTTCTAACTGTAGATTATGAATACCTTACCCGTGATTTTGATGAGCAAGCTGGTTACGTTGAGCGCTGGTACATCAAACCCGCTGGTGATGCAGCAGGTTTAACTAAGGGTAGCCAACTGCTGTATAGCCAAAACTATTACGAGTTTGGCAAAACACCGGATTCAGAAAAAGATTCACATCTGCTAAAAGCACGTCTTGACCTTCCGCACAACACCAGTGTAAGTGCGAGTTACATCAAAGCTGACATTGAAAGCACAGCAACTGATGAAACTGGCGTTTTCGATATCGATGACAATACCCTTGAAAGTGAATATGAGGGTTACAACGCTAAAGTTGCAACATTACTCGGGCCAGTTCGGCTGTCTGTAAGAGGCGGTTATTATGAAATTGATGGGCCTGAGTACTCTGTATTTTTTGACCAACGTGCCTATACCGATGATACTTACGGCCGCGACTCTGTAACACCACCAATTGCGGACGGCGACACCTTAACAACCCAAAGTTACGTTTCGGCAGAATCACGCGAAGTAACAGAATTTGGTGTTGATGCGGTATATCGCTTGGCAAAATCCTCAACTCTGCGTCTTGGTTATGAGTATGAAAATGTAGAACGCGACGAAGAGGAGTTAGGCGAAACAGAAACACATACGCTCAAAGCGGCAGTAAAAGCACGCATCAACAACACACTTTCAGGCCGTGTTAGCTACGAATATCAAAACATTGATGAGCCATTCTCAACGCATAATTCAACTGGGATTGCTCAGGGCGCTGATGGCTCAATTTATGATCCAAGCTCAGGTCTAGCGTATCTAGACACAGCACAATTCGCTAATCTTGACGGCAATGACAACTGGGTATATTACTGGAACTCCGTCTACCCATCACGCGGGTTCGATGCAACGAACCAGCCAGATGAAGTGCACGAAGCCAAGCTTAGCACCACATGGTCACCTAGTGCGAACGTGGCGGCCACAGTATTTATGCGTTTCCGTTATGAAGAGAATGACGAGGTTCACTACGAGCAGACAACTATCGTTCCTGGCGCTACCTTCTGGTATGCTCCTAGCGATAAGTTAAACCTCACTATGTCATATACCTTTAATAATCAAGACACAGAAAACCGCGCATGCGTAGGCTGGTACCATGGCTGAGCGAACGCAGTTGCTTCGACCCAGTTTGGGTCGATCTGTAGAGATGCTGAGTATGAGTCAAACGTTCACACCATTGCTTTAAATGCTGATTTTCAAGCTACTGAAAAACTTAATTTGAATGCTGGATTTATTTACAACAAGTCAGAAGATAGTTGGGATTGGAAATTTACCGAACGCGCACAAGTGCTAGCATTAAATAGCGGCACACCTTTATCCGAAAACGGTAACGAATCTGCAGCTATGTATGGTTCTGTAAATTATGACACATGGGATATGAATAACCTGATCGATGGTTATTCTGATCTATCCTATGAGCAATATGAAATTACACTGGGGGCAACTTACAACTTCACTGATGCTTTATACACCAAAGTTTCAGGTACTTATGACATCTTTGAGTCTGACGAAGACTATGTCTATGGTGACGAAGATGGTAAAGCTATCAGTGGTTACATTTCTGTAGGTTATACATTCTAAATCTCGTAAAGACTTAGAATGCTACATCTAAGCACAACCAAAAGCCCGACTGTTAATTCAGTCGGGCTTTTTTAATTGGCTCTGTTTGGGCATCTCTGGCGGATTTCCTGCTTAGTTCTTGCAGTTTTTGCCTCCATTTCCTTGTTCCTGATCATGGACGAGGGCACACACAGGGGTGCGCCCCTACGATTAAAATGATTTACCGCAAGAGGTGCCCGACACCGACAAATCATGGATCGATATACCGCTCTCAGCTAACATCATTCTGCGCACTAATAACACCTTATTAATTGACACAAACCACAGCTACAACTATCATCAAGCAATAGATCAACCTAAGACAATAAAACACCTAACACGAGGAACACACCAAGGAGCTTAGACATGAATTTAGAGATGCTATTTAATGCCGACAAGATTATCCCACGCATTCTTGACCTGCTGTTCCTTTATGGCCCGAAACTGATTGCTGCCATTGTAATTCTCGTTGTAGGTAAATTTATAGCTAAATTGATGCGCAGTGCGGTGCAACGGGTGCTGAAAAAGAGCAAGGTGGATGAGCTGCTCATATCATTCGTCGGCAGCCTGAGCTATATGGCGCTGCTGGCTTTTGTTATTATTGCCGCACTCAACCAGTTAGGGATTCAAACCACATCATTCGTAGCCATAATCGGTGCCGCCGGTTTAGCTATCGGTTTGGCGCTGCAGGGAGCACTATCCAATTTTGCCGCTGGCGTGCTGATGTTAATCTTTCGCCCGTTCAAGAATGGCGATTATATTGAAGGTGGTGGTGTAGCAGGAACCGTTGAACAAATTCAGATTTTCACCACAGAACTGTTAACCCCAGACAACAAACTGGTGATCATTCCCAATTCAATTATGATGGGCGGCAACATCACCAACTACTCTGCCAATAGTGTCCGTCGGATTGATCTAGTAGTTGGCGTAAGCTACGCAGATGACCTGAAAAAAGTTAAACAGGTGCTTAATGATATTATTGCCAAGGAAACCCTGTTGCTTAAAGAACCAGCAGCAACTGTAGCAGTTGCTGAACTGGCGGATAGCAGTGTGAATCTAGTGGTAAGACCTTGGGTTAAGACTCAGGATTATTGGGCGGGGCGTTTTCAACTGGTAGAAAATATTAAGCTCGGGTTTGATCGTGAAGGGATCTCTATTCCATTTCCACAGCACGAAGTGCACATGATCCCCCAGCAGGATCAACCACCAGCATAAAGCTCGTTTACTGCAACCCTTGCTAAACGGCTACTATAGCCGATTTAGCAAGGGGATAAGATTTTGATAATCGGCATAGGTCAAAGCGCTATGCCAATAACCACAGAGCATTCCCAAACCTACACCAGCAGTATAAATTGCCACCACAACTACAGGAAACACCCAATGCGGCATAGGCTTAGTATCTAGAGCTGTGCCCATATTCAGGCTCGAGTGCGGGCAGGCTGAAATACAGGTTAGGCAACCAGTGCACTCGGGGCTGTAGATTATACTACTTTGGTGTACTGGCAACTGAGCCGGACAGGCTTGAGTACAGGCGCCACAATTTGTGCATGTTTTTATATTGCGCCGAATCTTAAATAGGCTGAGCATACTGACCAGACCGAGCATGGCTCCATAGGGACACAGATAGCGACACCAGAAGTTTTTATACACCAGTGACAACAGTGCTATAGCAGCGATGATTGCCATTGTTAAGCTCGACATATTGGTAAAAAACCGCAGCATTTTCACATCCGCTAAGCTCCAATAGGGCGAATGCAAAAAATCCGAGATAGCAAAAACTGACATATCCAGCAGCAATATTTTGACAAAGAAACCTAGCAGCAGATATTTAAGCGCGCGTAAAACAGTATCCAACCAGTGCCAGATAACAAAATTACGCCCCAACATACGGCGACCCACCTTCCACAACCCTTCGGAAATTGTCCCCACGGGGCACAACCATGAACAGAAGGATTTTTTTGCCACTACACTCATCAGCAAAAAAGTAATCAACAACACCAGCGCCGCAGGATGTTGATCATCGAACACACCGGTAAACAGCCACAACTTCAGACTGGCCAGCGCACCGATGGGGAGAAAACCATCGACCCCCACCGGACGAGGAACCAATGGTGCCACCCCATGGCTATCAAAGTGCTGCACAAACATGCCAAAACGCAGCCCGATATATAAAATCCACGCCAGAAACAGCCACTGTATAAGTTGGCGCCAGAAGGTTGCTCTCTTCAGAGTAGTCGTCAGTTTATTCAAGACCTTGTCCTCTATTTAAGACTTTTACTCACCACCTCGTACAGATCTGCAGAGATCTTTGGTTCCGCCAACAACTGCTCCAGTACCGCTCTCATCGCTGCGCTGCGCTGTTCATCATAGCGCGCCCAACGCAACAGAGGCGTAACCAAACGAGCGGCAATCTGCGCATTAAAACTATCCAGTTGCGCCACCTGCTGTTGCAGAAACTTATATCCCGAACCGTCGCTAGCGTGGAATTGCGCCAGATTCCCTTGGCAGAAAGCACCGATGAGAGAACGCACCTTGTTGGGATTTTTAATATCAAAAGCTGGTGAGGTAAGGAGCTGCTGCACCTGTGTTAAACAGCCTGAATGCTGCGCCCGCGCTTGAATAGTCAGCCACTTATCCACGACCAATGGGTCATTCTGCCAGCGCTGGTAAAAATCGCTGAGCGCCTGTTGGGTGCGCTCACTGGGCGTGTTGACCAACACCGTTAGCGCAGCACTTACATCGGTCATATTGCCAGAGCGCTGGTATTGCTGCTGCGCCATGACCTGCATCTCCTCCTCGGGCAAAACACCTAGGTAGGATAAACACAGATTTTTCAAAGCGCGTAAGCCTACTGTTGCAGGATTAAACTGTTCAGCGCCGTCGGTAATATCGGCGATGTGCTGCTGACAGCGACGGTAGCAGGCCAAAAAGTCGCTGCGCAAGACCGTAGCCAAGGTGGTGCGAATAAACTCGCGCGCACTATGGATTGCCTGAGGATCGATCTTGACCATAAGTTCAGCAATATAGTTTTCCAAAGGTAAAGTCAGTGCCAACGCCAATAGCGCCGGGTCACTGTCTTCATCCTGTAGCACAAGTTTTACCGCAGCAATATAGTCGCGATTAAGGTGTAGCTCAGCACCACTCTGGAGTGCTGCAATTAACTCCAACATCAGCTGCACACCCAGACGCTGGGCAGAATTCCACCGATTAAACAGATCAGTATCGTGCGCCATCAAAAAAGCTAGGTCGGCTACCGATTGTGGCATCTCCAGCTTGACCGGTGCAGAAAAGTCGCGCAGCACTGAAACAATTGTACACGCCGGAACATCATGAAAAGTAAACACCTGCTGCTTTGCATTTAACTGCAACACCGTTTCATCTCCAAGCTCGGTGCCATCGGCAAGCCGCAACGGTACAGCTGCACCATCTGCCCCAATAAGAGCAAATCTAATGGGGATAAGCAGAGCCAAAGGTTCCTGTTCTCCTTGCGCAGCAGCATAGCTCTGGGTACAGCTTAGAGTTAACTGCCTACTAGCTGCTGTATAACTGCTGGAGACGCGCAGCACTGGAGTGCCTCGTTGCACATACCAGCGCTTAAACTGATCCAAATCCACACCGCTGGCATGCTGCATGGCAGCGACAAAATCATCAATAGTTACCGCTTGACCATCGTGACGCTCGACATAACAACGTATGCCGGCCAAAAACTGTTCGCGCCCGAGAAGGGTCTGCAACATGCGGATAACTTCGGCACCCTTGTTGTATACCGTCATGGTGTAGAAATTGTTGATCTCAACATAGGAGTCGGGGCGCACCGGATGAGATAGAGGGCCAGAATCTTCGGCAAATTGATGGCTCTGCAGCAGGCGTACCTCTTCGATGCGCTTTACTACTGCCGAATTCATATCTGCGGAAAACTCTTGATCGCGAAATACCGTCAGCCCCTCTTTCAAACTGATCTGAAACCAGTCGCGACAGGTTATGCGGTTACCGGTCCAGTTGTGAAAATATTCGTGGCCGATCACCCCTTCGATACCCAGATAATCTTCATCGGTAGCACTCTCAGGGCTAGCCAGCACATATTTAGAGTTAAAAACATTGAGTCCCTTGTTCTCCATCGCCCCCATGTTGAAGTCGTCCACGGCGACAATCATATAGCGATCGAGATCGTACTCAAAGCCAAAGCGCTGCTCATCCCACGCCATAGCTTTTTTCAGTGACTGCATAGCATGAGCAGTTTTGTCCTGATTGCGCGCCTCTACATATATCTGCAACAACACTTCACGCCCAGAGCAGGTAGTAAAACTGTCCTCTTTAACTACCAATTTACCGGCAACCAGCGCGAACAGATATGAGGGTTTGGGGAACGGGTCCTCCCAGCGTGCCAAGTGCCGCCCGTCATCCAGCTCTCGGCTCTCCAGCAGGTTGCCATTAGACAACAGTACAGGAAACTGCGCCGCATCAGCCACAATGGTGGTGCTATACAACGACATAACGTCAGGGCGATCCTGTGCATAGGTAATATGACGAAATCCTTCCGGTTCACACTGGGTACAAAAATTACCGCTGGAGAGATACAGCCCCTCCAGAGCGCTGTTGGCAGCGGGATTAATTTCGGTAACTATGCGCAGCACAAACTGCTCGGGCAGCTGGTTAAGGGTCAAAGTTGAGCTATCAAGGACATAATTCTCGGCATCAAGAGCCACCCCATCCAGCTGCACCTCTAACAGTTGCATATCCTCACCGCGTAGCACCAAAGGTGCGGCGCTATCTGCGGTAGCGGCGCGGCGCACCGTCGAAAGGCACTCAACTCGCGTTGCCGTTGGTGCCAAATCAAAGTGTAAATCCATGCGCTCTATCAAGTAGCTAGGTGCGCGGTAATCTTTTAGGTATGTCGTTTGGTGTGCCATATCTACCTTTTCTGCAAAGCTATCATTGCTGAATAGTTGTAACGAAAAAACCCCGCTCCCGAAATAGGAACGGGGTCAATTACGACCGGGGTATAGTTTTTCTAGCTATTCGATCAAAATTGCATCGTCAGCCTTACCATCTTTTTTATTTTCAATGCGGGCGACATCGTCATGGGAGATCAGCTTACCCTGCTTGTCCATCACTCGATCATTTTCAAGAATTATCATGCCGGTTTTGTCGACTACATCTTTTTTATATTGGTATTGGTACTCCATAGCTTTTTTGCGCAGATTATAGCTCATGATCATCCACACCAACCCCAACAGCGTGCCAACACCCAGCACTACCGACAAAACTACTAGAGCATAGTGCGCGGTTTCCGCGCCGACATGGCCAATAACCGCCAGAATACCATCCAACTTATAGGCGACCCCAGACAGCACCACCAGCACGAGTAATCCGAGCATAAACGGAACTTGGCGAATTACATAGATAAACGAATGAAACTTGTGAATACGCCCCTGTTGTTCCGCTGGCGACAAGCCGGTACCGGCGCTGGCTTCGCTCGGCTGGTGCCCATATAGATAGCGATCAAAGCCCAACACAATCACACCGAGCAAAAAGGTGATAGTTAAGGGAACGATAAAAGCCGCAAAGAAGTACGATTTCCACGGAAACGGGACATTCTCTGGGCCCAACTGGCTGATAAAACTAACAAAAAATATAAAACCCTCAATAACTCCAATAAGGATTAAATATTTCATAAACAGGTCTTTAAGTTCTTCTCTCTCGAACAAGGCCGCCATCCCCTTACGCAGTGGGGAGGAAGCAGAACTAGGCGCCTGAGTGTTTTTAGCTTGTTCTTCACTCTGTGGCATAACCGCAACTCCTGCAATAGCGCTAACAATTCATTAAATTCTAACTAAGTAAAGCCAACAGATTTCCATAAAGGTGGAACTATAAAGCATTTAATCGCTAATGTCTGTCGAAAACCACCACCTGCTACTAGCACGCCTTAGCTAAAGCCTGGTCAATATCTGCAACTATGTCCTCTACATTCTCAATACCTACCGACAGGCGGATCAAATCTGGAGCTACGCCCGAGGCGATCTGCTGCTCTTCGGTGAGCTGACGGTGAGTAGTACTTGCAGGGTGCAACACGCAGCTGCGCACATCACCAACATGCACCACCATGGCGATCAGCTTGGTGTTCTCCATAAAACGCCGTCCGGCTTCTACACCACCTTCTATGCCAAAAGTGAGCACCCCGCTCGCCCCCTTTGGTAAATATTTACAGGCCCGTTCATAGCTGGGATGACTTTTTAACCCCGGATAGGAGACCCACTTAACTTTAGGGTGCAATTCGAGACGACGAGCCACATGCAAAGCATTCTCACAATGGCGCTGCATGCGCACATGCAAAGTCTCCAAACCGTGATTGAACATAAAGGCATTTAGCGCCCCGAGGCTGGGGCCGATATCGCGCATCAACTGCACCCGCGCCTTGACTATATAGGCCATATTGCCAAATTTTTCCGTGTAGCACAGCCCATGATAACTGGGATCGGGCTCTGTCATTTCGGGATATTTACCGTTGTTCCAGTTAAAGCTGCCACCATCAACAATAACCCCGCCGACACTGGTAGCGTGGCCATCGATATACTTGGTTGCCGAATGGATAACTATATCAGCACCGAGTTTAAACGGATTGCACAGATATGGAGTTGGGAAAGTGTTATCAATTACCAGCGGAACTTCCATCTGCTGAGCCACAGCGGCAAATTTATCGAAATCTAAGACATTAAGGCTGGGGTTGCCGATGCTTTCCGCAAATATCAAGCGTGTCTCAGGCCGAAAATGGCTCTTGATCTCCTCAATACTAGACTCCGGGTCAACGAAGGTTACTTCGATTCCCATTTTCGGCAGAGTATTAGCAAACAGCGAATAGGTACCACCATACAGATTGCTGGCAGTAATAATGTGTTGGCCACTGCTACATATATTTAGAATTGATAGTGTCGTTGCCGCCTGGCCCGAAGAGGTTGCCAATGCGCCTACACCACCTTCAAGTTGCGCCATTTTAGTCTCAAACGCCGCCCAGGTCGGATTGCTGATCCGAGTATACATATGGTCGGCACAATCCAGATCGAACAGGCTGGCAATATGGTCAGCATTGTCATATTTGTAGGTTGTGCTCTGCACTATCGGCACAATGCGCGGCTCCGTTGCCTTGGGACTATAACCACCTTGAATAGCGATTGTTTCTAAATTCCATTCCTGTTCCATAACGGAAAACTCCTTTTGCTTTATCAGACATTGAACAGCTGCCTACATTAGACCAGCTGGATAGCTAGCATAGTTTACTTACACTTTGGTACGTAACTCTACTCAGCATATTAGTGCCATAATTACCAGCACCACACCGCTACGCAGCGCTACTCTTGGCTGTGCACCAGCACGCCTAGATAAGAGTTAAATAAACCACGAATGGCAAAACCTTGTTTCAAATCAGCAAGGCTACCGCTTTTTCGGCAAAATGTCGACAATCAATCGCGAGGAAATGCCCAGAATTGTGCACTTAAAACAACTTTCTGCATAACCTTGCCGCAATCTCTATAATTCTGCGATATCTTGTCTGGCAATCCCATCCAGAGCAGAGATTAGCCCCCCAAACAAACTAAATATCCCGTGGTTAAACAGTCATTTGTTGATTTTTACGCTAGATTCTGTTTTGATGTTTCAATGAATATTGTATACAATCCGCTTTTTAGTTGATTGTTCTGTGCGCAATTCTCGGCACTTGACCACTCAATTATTTTATATAATTTTATTTAATTTGTATTTTTTGAAGGAGGAGATCATTATGCACCGGACTTTACTTCTGGCTCTGGCTATGCTTGCCATTACCTGCCCACTTTATGCCGCCGAACAGCCAACCAACGAACTAGCAGACAGTGACTGCATTAAATGTCACACCACTGAGGTCAAGGATGTGGCCGCGCATGGCGCTGCGCACGCAGAGATGGGCTGCCAAGATTGCCATCTTGAGCACGCTCCACTTGGAACAGATATTATTCCCCAATGCGCACTATGTCACGACCCAGCGGAAAACCAACATTACCTGCTCGCCAACTGTGCTGGCTGCCACAACCCTCACCATCCTATAGATATCGACTTCTCACAACTTAGTGATGTTAAACCGGCGTGTCTATCCTGCCATGCGGACAAAGGCAGCGAGATGGCAGCTCACCCCAGTGCCCACTCCAGCCAGGACTGCAACGAGTGCCATACTGCTCACGGTTTAGGTGAAGGACAATTCCTCAACTGCCTCGACTGCCATGAAGGACATAGCCCAGACATGGTAGTGGCCGACTGCACCAAGTGTCACAAACCACATAGTCCAGTTGAAGTGACCTACACAGAAATTCCATCTTCCCTATGCGCTGGCTGCCATGGTGACATAGTGGATACTCTGGCTGAATCGAAAACACTGCACAGCGAAATGGCCTGTTCTGAATGCCATATGGATCAGCACAAAACCATCACCCCATGCAGTGACTGCCACGGATTGCCTCATGGCGTTATGCACGAGAAATATCCCAACTGTGTCGATTGTCACATCGACCCTCATGCTTTGGCTCAGTAGCTAATTGAATGAAAGGGGTGGCTAGAACTCTAGCCACCCCTCTTATGTAACTTAACGCTAACAACGGTTGATACGCATGATAAGCGATAAAAAGAGTAACAACAAAAGCAAGCGGTATCTGTTCAACATTAAGTGCGTGATTGTGTCGATACTGACAACAATCGTTGTGCTCAGCACCTCCAGTGCCTGGGCTGCGGATACGTCAACGCCCCCTCTTACCGATAACGACTGCGGCAAGTGTCACAAACAGCCTGCCCACGACATTGCCACCAAGGGTGGTAAACATAAAAGTGAGATGGGTTGTTTAGGTTGCCACATTGCCCACCCGCCGCAGAGCGTGGCTGTTATTCCTGAGTGCGCTGAATGCCACGATGGTAGCCAATCGCCTCACTTCCTGTTGGGTAATTGTGATCAGTGTCATAGTCCACACGCCCCAGTGATAACCACCTTTGCTGAACTCGGGACGGTGAAACCAGCCTGTTTAAGCTGCCACCCGCAAGTTGGGAGCGCCATGCAAGCGGCACCTAGCCAACACGCCGAACAGGATTGCAGCGAGTGCCATCAAGAGCATGGTCTGGCCAAGGGACAATTCATGAATTGCCTCGAATGCCATGACGGCCACAGTGAATATATGCAATACGCGGATTGTCTCTCCTGCCACAATCCCCATCAACCGACTCAATATCAATGGAGCAGCAAGACCAAGACTCAGTTGTGCAGCTCCTGTCACGCCGATGAAGTTAACGCATTGAACACCAATGGGGGTGCTCACGCTGCGGATATTAGCTGTAGTGATTGTCACCAAAATCATCCGCCAGCTAGCGCTGGAGTGATTCCCGCCTGCGCCGATTGCCATGCACCGGGAGACAGCTCACACTACAGGGTTGAAAATTGCACCAGCTGCCACAACCCCCATGAACCACTACAGATGGATCTCAGCACGGTTAGCCCAGTTAAACCCGTGTGCCTAACCTGCCACGCTGACCCCGGCCGTGCTATGCAGAAATATCCCAGCGCCCACGCTGAAATGGATTGCAGTGAGTGCCATCAACAACATGGCGAATCACAGCAGTGTCTGGAGTGTCACAGTGGTCACTCCGATGACATGGTCTACAAAGATTGTCTGCGCTGTCATCAACCACATCAGCCGACCCATCTTGTGTTTGCCGCCGCAGGGGTAAAATCAAAGCTCTGTGGCAGCTGTCACAGTGGACAACTGAAGCGATTAGCTGCCAACACCAGCAAGCACGCTGAGCTGCAATGCATCTATTGCCACAGAAGAACCCACAAAGTAATTTTAAGCTGCGACAACTGTCACGGCCAGCCCCATGACTCCAGCATCCACCAACAATTTCCGGAGTGCTCCACCTGTCATAAAGGGCCACATAATTTACGCAATTAAGCTAAACACCGTGGGACACGCCTGCGTGTAGCCCATTTTCTGGTGAGGGATAGAACATGACCAAGAGAACAAGTATCCGCGTTTCAATCAGCTTTATCGGACTTATCTGTCTGCTATGCTGCGCCGGTGGTGCGGCTCTAGCTCAGGATGAAGTCGATGTCTTTACACAGCAGATTATTCCGTTATCTACCATGGAGTGCGCACGCTGCCACGAACAGGCGTTCACCTCACTACGCGACAATGGTGGCGCGCACAAAATGGATTGCCGTGAATGTCATGAACAATTCCATATATCTAAAAAAGATATCAGCTGGGAAGAACGCGTACCCGCCTGCGCTGACTGTCACGACCAACCGCACGGCAGTGAGCCTGCCATGACAGCTTGCTTAACCTGCCACACCAACGCGCATGCTCCAATCAGCAGCCTGCAGGTAGACCAACTAGAACCACTGTGCGCAAACTGCCACGCAGAACCAGCAGCAGAGATGCAACAACCCAGCGCACACTCGGACATGGCCTGCAGCGATTGTCACCAACAGCGCCACGGCTACCTGCCCAAGTGTACCGAATGCCATGAAGAGCCACACTCAACCTTTGAAAGTAGCACAGCCTGCATGCAGTGCCACCCAGTTCACAATGTCAGCGTAATGCTCTACAGCGATGATATTCCTAATAGCCCTTGCGCAGGCTGTCATGAGCAGCAGGCGCAACAATTAAATCAGGGGCACTTAGCCCATGCCAAGCTCAACTGCACCTTCTGTCACGCTAATACACACGGCAATGTACCTAGTTGTCAGGACTGTCATGATACCCCGCACAGTTCTGAGATGATGCAAGACTTCGCTAGCTGTGCAGAATGCCATGGCAATGCGCACGCATTGCTTCCCGGTGAATAGAGACACATGCACCTCACCACAGATAGGATGTAAATTAGATGAGTTCGCGAAAAAAAATCATATTAAATAGCGTATTGTTTCTCAGCTGTATCTTGTTGGCAGCTGCGGCCATCCTCTACAACTACAGTTATAAAATTTGCTGGCACTGCTCAACTCAGGATTTTTATCAGCGCGGGAAAGAATTTGTCTGCCGCGACAAAGATGAGCTGCGCCAAGCTGGGCTGGATTTTCTGCGCTTAGCAGCCGATAGAAAACAGGCGGAGGCACAACTGCTACTGGCTGAAGGCTATCTAGGGAAGTTACCCGCTGGTTATAAAAGCGCTGATGAAAACGCTAGAGCCTGTTTATCCGGCCTATTAAGTAACAACGGCGCGGCGGCAAAACAGTTATTTGATAGAGCCTATGCCAACATTCAACAGCAGGAGGCTATCGACAGCCAACTGCTATTCAACTTTGCCCTGTTAATCGAAACAGGGATTATCTCCAGCGCCCAACCACAACAAGAGGCGCAGACACTATTTATGCGCGCAGCCGAAAACGGCAATTATTCAGCGATGAGTAAACTGGCCTTCAGCTACCACGAAAAAGCGCAGTACAAAGTGGCCAACAGATGGTTGCGTTCTGCCGCTGAAGCTGGCAAGGAGGTCAAACCTGCACTCATGCTCGGCGACGACTTCTTTTACGGTAAGGGGGTAACCGTAAACTACGAAAAGGCTATTTACTGGTACCGGAAAGCCCTGGATACCCAGCAGAAACTCTCAGCTCGAGCCAGCGAAGATGAACGCTTAGCCGCCGAAGATGCGCCTAAGGCGCGCATTGAAATGGCCATGCGCAAACTGCAGAAGAACCGCATGCTTGCACCAATGACCCTGCATTACACTATCAAGGGCAACGCTGAGCATTACCTGGTGCACACTTCTGATCGTCAGGAAGGCCCTATTGGCAGCGTAAAAAAAGATGTCGCTGGGAGCATCGCCACCATAGATAGCAACATCAGCTTAGCTCTATCTATTGCCACCCCGAGCAAAACCTTCTCTTCAATGAACGCCGGTATGGATTGGCTGCTTGAGGCCTATGCGCGCAGTCGCTATGGTAGCTATACCAAAGTTCATTTTATCCTCGATAACTAGCACACCATTGCAGTAGAGATGTTGCATATAACGTCTCTACTGCAATGCTACCCACATCTCCTACGCACCCATATCACTCAATATCACTCAATATCACTCAGAGTGAAAATAGTTATACACCGCCACTGCTGCCGCTTCGGGAAAGTTAGGTATCTGGCGTAAACTCTCTAAGGATGCCTGTTTAATCTTATTGACGCTACCGCAGTGTTTCAGCAACAGTTTACGCCGCGCTGCGCCAATACCACTTATTTTTTCCAACTCGGACTCCAAGCTGGCTTTAGCACGCAGTTTACGGTGATAAGTGATGGCAAAGCGGTGGGCCTCATCGCGCAAATTTTCCAGCATAAATAGCGCCGGTGACCCTTGACGCAAAACCACAGGATTTTTACGCCCAGGAACAAAAAACCGCTCTTCACTGCGCTCCACCACCTGCCCGCGCACATTGTGTTTGACGCGGCTTTTGGCAATGGCTACCAAATCCAGTTTAGCGCTAAGCCCCAGTGAGTCCACTACATCTTCAACCATAGTCAGCTGCCCCTTCCCACCGTCGATAAGCAACATATCTGGCAGCTGTTCCTCCTCAATCCCACGACGCAAACGCCGCGTAAGTACTTCGTGCAAGCAGGCATAATCATCGGAACCAGCAACGGTTTTAATACGATAGTGGCGATAAGCATCCTTATCGGCTTCGCCATCGGTAACTACGACCATACTTCCCACCATGTACGTACCCTGAATATGGGAGATATCGTAACACTCGATGCGTCGTGGCAGACGCTGCAATCCCAAGGCAGTGTGGATATCTTGGAGTGCTGCTGTGCGCGACTCACGCCTATCACCACGTTCGCGATGACTTTCTGCAGCGTTTTTGTTGGCTAACGCGAGCATCTCCACCAAAGCACCACGCTGCGGCACCAGCAACTTAACTTTTTTCCCGCGCTGCTCACCAAGCCACTGTTGCAGGGCTTCAGCACTACTCGGTTGCATCGGTAGCAAAATCAGCGGCGGGATCAGAGTGTCCTTAGCGTAGTACTGCTGCACAAAGGCCGCCAACAACTCATCTTCGTCCATAATCCAGCGCAGGGAGAAGCTGCGCCGTCCCACCAGACGTCCGCCGCGAATGAACAACAGGCACAGCTCCACCTCACCCTCGTGGCGCTGCCAGCCGACCACATCAAAATCATCGCGCACAGCACTGACAACTTTCTGCTGTTCCAGAGTCTGCTCTACCGCTTTGATTTGATCACGCAGCCGTGCGGCCTCTTCAAAATACATCTGTTCTGCAGCAGCCTGCATGCGTTGGGTCAGGATAGTGATGACCTCATCGTGGCGTCCGGAGAGAAAAGCGACCGTCATGGAGACTAATTCAGCGTAAGCTGCACGGGTTATCTTGCCATGGCAGGGTGCGCTGCACTGACCAATTTGATGAAACAGACAGGGGCGCTGGCGACTGCGGCACTGTCTCCAACTATGGTGGCGCAGAGGAAAAACGCGATACAGCTGCTTCAAAGTTACCTTGAGGGCCGAAGCTGAGGAGTAAGGACCAAAATATACGGCACCGTCACGGCGCACTCGGCGCACTATCTGAATCGCGGGAAATTCCTCCTGCATATCGATGCGCAGCGAAACATAAGTTTTATCATCACGTAGATTGATATTGTAGCGGGGTTTGTGTCTCTTTATCAGAGTGTTTTCTAGAATCAACGCCTCTTTTTCGGTGTCAGTCACAATAGTTTCGACCTGCACCACATGGCGCAACAAAAACTGGACATGAGCGCGGCTATCTTCGCCACGCACATAGTTACGCAACCGCGCACGCAGATTTCGCGCCTTGCCCACATAGAGCACACAGCCCTTGGCATCGCTCATCAGATAAACGCCACTGGCAGTTGGTATGGTCGCTAGATCAAGCTGCGCAATTTTGCTTGGTTGCTTTGACATAAAGGTTCCTAAAAAGGTATCTGCAGTTGCGTATTAATAACCGAGATTAACCATGAGCACCAAACAATGTCAATGTGTAGACTTAAGTGGTCAATTGAGGTGGCATGCACCGAAGAACAGTTTTTTCTGGTTTTGCCCTGCCATACAGGTATAATCCAACTAAATTTGGCGCACTACTATAGCTGGAGAGGATACATGGATTTAATGTGGAGCAATATTTTCCGTTTAAAGAGTGATGAAGAATCGCTAACTGGCTTTTTAGAACGCATCGCGGTGTTTAATGAGCTGGAAAAACGTGACTTTAAGTATCTGGAAAATATGGTGCACACCCGCACCTACCATGCTAACGAAACTATCTTTGAAAAAGGTGATCCAGGTTCCGGAATGTACATAATACGCAGCGGCAAGGTGCTGATATTTAACCGCGATATTCACGACCAAGAGCAGGAGATGGCGCTACTGAGTAGTGGTGATCTCTTTGGCGAGACCACTCTGGCCTCACCGGCACCGCGCACCTTTTCCGCTCGCACCACCGAGGCCACCGAGCTAATCGGCCTCTTCCGTTCTGACATGTTGACCACGACCAGCAAACATCCAGCTATCGCCTGTCGTATTCTACTAGGACTAACTAAATTTATCAGTGAACAGGCTCAACGCGCAACTATCGAAGTAAGTGCGCTGCAACAGCGCCTGCTTGAGATGGAGCACAACCCGCAACCAACAACAGGTGGCTAGCGATGAATCTGAATAAAGCACATTTTCTGCTGTTCTACCTGACCATGACCGCAGCTATCGCCAGCGGTTTAGCCATATTCTCGTCTGCTTCAAATATCACTATCCTACTGCAAGACGCAGCTTCGGGACTATTTGTTCCCCTGCTGCTGGCGCTAGTGACCTCATTTCTACTCGACCCAATCGTTAGCAGTCTGGAGAAGCGGCGCATACCGCGCTCACGCGCTATTTTAACGGTATTCTTTTGCGTAACGGCACTGTTCTTCGCTAGCGCTAGTTGGTTTATCCCCTACGTGCAGCACATGTGGGGTTCGCTGAGCAGTGATTTCCCCCGCTACACCGAACAGTTTGTCAACTACGTGCGTGAGGCGCAAAGCTCATGGCAAGCGCGGCTCCCATTTTTAAAAAATTACGATCTCAGCGCTTCGACCCAGAGCAGCGTCAAACAGATACTCTCCTACGTGTTGGTGCAGACACCAAAATCGGCCTTTAAGCTCGGCAGCCTACTGGTTCTAGTACCAATCTTCTCCTTTTTCTTTTTGCGCGATGGCAACAACTTTATGCGCGGTTTGGTCGCTCTGGCCCCTAATCGTTACTTTGAGATGGCGCACGATCTGTCATTTTTAATCAGCCGCCAGATGGCCACCTTTGTCCGCGGACGCATAATAGAGGCAGTTATTGTCGGCGCGGTTATCACAGTTGGCTTACACTTTACGGATATACGCTATGCCCCGCTGCTCGGACTTTTTGCCGGCATCACCAACCTCATCCCCTACGTCGGCCCTATCATTGGCATGCTGCCGGGCATTATCATTGCCGCGGTCGACCTCGGCATCGGGGGGCAGTTCTGGTGGATAGTGATCCTGTATATTCTCATTGCTCAGGTATTTTTGGATAATTTCATTCTCATACCGGTACTGATCTCGCGCGTTGCCGATCTGCACCCACTCTTTGTTATTCTCGCCATCGTTATGGGGGGTAAAATATATGGCGTATTGGGGATGATTATTGGCGTTCCCATTGCCAGTGCGGTAAAAATCGCCCTTATCGAAATCCGCCATTATCGCCGCGCCTTCTCACTACCTGAGACCGGAACTGACCGCCACGCCTGACATAAGTTTGGCATCACGGGAAATTTATGCTCCTATCAAATCTATTTAAAAACCTGCGTATTCGTTACAAAATTCTAGCGGTGGTTCTGCCCCTGGTACTCATTCCACTGCTCCTGATGGGTGGTATTATTGGCTATAGCTCCTCCAAACTGGCGCGCGAGGGGATCAATCAGGTCAGCAAGGATGACCTGGATCACATGGCGATGTTTACCCGCCACATGCTCGAAGCCCACTACAGTCAGTTTCAGGTCTATCAGCAACAGCGTGAAGAGGATTTCATCACCGAACTGAAGACCCTAGTTCAGTTAGCCGACAATATTGTCACCGCCGAGCACCGCCTCCAACTAAGTGGCAACATCTCCAAAGAGCAGGCTCAACAGCGGGCGCGCAAGATGCTGAAGAAGGTGAGCATTGGTGCCAGTGGCTATATTTATGCCCTGACCAGTGATGGCACTTTGCAAGTGCATCCCGCTAGCGAACAAGAGAACATCCTCAGCCAGCAGGATAGTCACGGGCGCTATTTTATCCGCGAAATGCTTAATAGCGCCACGCAAGCATCACCTGGCACAATGCACCGCATCTACTATCCATGGCGCAATGTAGAGTTGGGCGAGACCACTGATCGCGATAAACTGGCAATATATGTCTACTTTCCCGCTTGGGATTGGGTAATTGCGGCAGCAGGCTACACCGCCGAGAGCTACTCTGACATTCTCTTTGAACAGCAATCACTTCAAGATCTTAAAGACAAAATAAAAGGCAAACTAGTCGGCAAGACTGGCTACATCTTCTGCATGACCAGTAGTGGGTTATTTACCATCCATCCAGAAGATGAGGGTAAAAACCTGTACAACATCCGAGATAAGAACGGTAAGGCTTTTATCCAAGAGATGTGCGAAAACAAGGAGGGCTGGATTCGCTACCCGTGGAGCAATGCTGACGATGGTAGCTCGCGCATGAAAATTGTGCGTTACGTCTACTTTGAACCTTGGGACTGGATTGTTGGGGTCGGCTGCTACGAAGATGAGTTTTATCAAGCGGCGAACACCATAAGCTCCAACACGCTGCAGGTGACCAGCCTGGCGACCGTGCTGGCCTGTTTGGTCTGCGTAGTTTTAATTGGGTATGCGGCCAAAATACTTACCAATCCTATTCAACACATGACGCAGACAATTCGCCGCGTTAAATCTGGGCATATCAACGAGAAAATGCATATTGACACCAATGATGAGTTGGGCGAGTTGGCACGCACCTTCAATCACATGACCGAAAAACTGGCGCGCAATCAAGAGATGGAAGCCAGCCTAGCCCAACAGGGGAAGATGGCATCATTGGGAATCCTATCTTCCGGCGTGGCTCACGAGATCAACAATCCTCTCGGAGTGATTCTCGGCTATGCGGGCTATCTGGAGAGCAAGACTGGGCCTGACGATCCCAACTATAAGTATATTCACGAAATTAAACGGGAAAGCAAACGCTGCCGCAAGATCGTTCAGGATCTGCTCGGCTATGCGCGCACGCCGCAATCGGTATTTGAATTGACCGACATCAACACCCTGTTGGAACAGATTATTGACTTTGCCGCCAACCACACGGACATGCATCACGTTACTATCAATAAAAAATTTGCCGACAAACTGCCACTGTTAAAAATTGATGGTGACCAGATGCGTCAAGTAGCGATAAATTTGCTCCTCAATGCTGGCGGCGCCATCGCCGATAAAGGCAAAATAGAGGTTGAAACTCAGCGTTCAGGGGATGAGGTATTGATAATTTTCCGTGATAGCGGCTGCGGCATTGAAGCAGAAAAACTTGAAAAAATTTTTGAACCATTTTATACCACCAAAGAAAAGGGTACGGGGCTGGGGTTAGCTATATCTAAACAGATAATTGAACAGCACCACGGCACCATAACTATGACTAGCACCACCGCTGTCGGCACCACGGTTACGCTGTGCTTACCCATGGATCACGAGGACTACCTGATATGAGCAGTAAACGCATTCTACTAATCGACAACGAAGAGGGCTTATGCCGCATGATGGAGGCAGTCCTAGGCGACAGCGGTTATCAGGTAGAGTCTTTTACCCGCTCGTTTGAGGCGGTCGAACAGTTCAAAGCTGGGGAGTATCAGCTGGTTATCAGTGATATAAAAATGCCCGGCATAGACGGACTTGAGGTCCTCCAGCGCATTCGCGCTAAAGACCAACTAGTACCAGTTATCATGATAACTGCTTACGCCACGGTAGAGACCTCAATCCAAGCGCTGCGCCGCGGTGCTTACGACATGCTGACCAAGCCATTCGAACCCGAGGAGCTGCTCTACCGCGTTAAAAACGCTCTGAGCCATAATGAGTTGGCCGAAGAGAACCGTGAGTTAAAAAAAGAGCTCGCCGAACAGTTCTCCTTTGAAAATATCATCGGCGCCACATCCAGCCTGAAAACACTTTTAGAGACAGTAAAAAAGGTTGCCATCCGCGACACATCAGTCCTTATTACTGGCGAATCGGGTACCGGCAAAGAGCTGATTGCCCAAGCAATCCATCACAACTCCCCACGCCGAGATAAGCGTTTTATGGCGATAAACTGCGGAGCGCTGCCAGAATCAGTCTTAGAGAGTGAACTCTTTGGCTATAAAAAGGGGGCTTTTACCGGCGCGGCCAGCGATCGCAAAGGGATCATAGAGGCGGCCGATGGCGGCACGCTGTTTCTCGACGAAATTGGCAACCTGCCCATAGCCGTACAAAAGACATTGTTGCGTTTTTTACAAGAGCAGGAGTTTATGCGCATCGGCGACACTAAGCCGATTAAGGTTGATGTGAGGATTGTCTCCGCAACAAATGCCGATCTGATACAAGAGATGGCCGCAGGCAACTATCGTGAGGATCTCTACTATCGGCTCAATGTAGTGAATATCCACCTACCACCACTGCGCCAACGCCGCGAAGATCTACAGCTACTAACCGCCCACTTCATCAAACAGCAAAACAAAAAATTTGGCACCAGTGTCCAGGGCTTAGATCCAGATGCACTCCGCCTACTATGCTCTTACGACTGGCCTGGAAACATCCGCCAACTGGAAAATGTTATTGAAGCCTGCATGACTTTAGAGAGCAGCAACTTCATCAGCTTGCCAATTCTAACTCAGTTTATCTCCGCGGCACCTCCAGCTACCTCCCCAGATGAGTCTGCGACAACAGCAGCGGCAGATATCACCGCTGAGGCTGAATACAACACCGCTTTGGGTAATTTCGAGACCAAATACCTGCTCAACCTGCTGCAATCTACCGGAGGCAACGTGGAAGAGGCCGCGCAACTGGCCGGTATGAACATAGCCACCATCTATCGCAAGCTGAAAAAACACCACATCAATAAAGAGGACTACTGCTAAACCTGTAACGCCATCAGCGGTTTCGCAAATATGTGAATTTTAGCGAGAATAAATTTGCACAGCTGCAAAACAGCTCCATTCTTTGCGCAACACCTCCGTCACACCAAAAGATATTTTCAAGATAACCTACTGATATTATATCGTTTAAAAAAAATAACAGTATTTTGGCATAACCAGTGCTTATACACCTGAGCAACACAACAATTAATGCAAACAGGTGAAGCATGCGTGACAAAATACTCTGCCCATTTTTTGGTAAAAACGAAGACGACTGCGATGTCGGCTGTGAATACATTACTAGCCACGATGTGCAGACAATTATCAGTTACTGCGCTGACGACTATAGAGTCTGTAGCAAATATCAACAATTAGCCGCAAGTTACCCTGAGATACTGCCAGAGCAGGCAGAAATTTTTTTTAATCAAAAAGAGAGAAAAGAGGAGAGCAACATGAACAACAACATTTCACTACGCGACACCACAGCAAACCCTGCACCACTAGGCCTACTTGGTTTCGGAATGACCACCGTACTGCTCAATCTGCACAACGCAGGATTCTTTCCCCTGGATGCAATGATCCTCGGCATGGGCATTTTCTATGGCGGTATTGGTCAAATTATTGTTGGTGCTATGGAGTGGAAAAAGAATAACACTTTTGGCGCTACCGCATTTACCTCTTACGGCCTGTTTTGGTTGACCTTGGTGGCTATTATCCTGTTGCCAAAAACTGGTTTTATTCCCGCGTCCTCTCCTAAGGCGATGGGCTTCTACCTAAGCACTTGGGGTCTGTTTAGCGCCGTACTCTTTCTCGGCACTTTCCGCTTAAATCGCGCACTGCAGGTGGTCTTCGGCTCACTGACTCTGCTGTTCTTCTTATTAGCAGCGGCAGACTTTACCGGCAACCACGCCCTGAAAGTTATTGCTGGCTACGAAGGTATCTTCTGCGGGCTATCTGCTATCTATACCGGTCTAGCTCAAGTTATGAACGAAGTATTTGAACGCGAAGTAGCTCCCATTGGCGCTGTAGTTAAAAAATAGCTACTATTATGCCCTACCACTAGGCCCCTTAGGTTTATCGGCTAAGGGGTCTAGTTCTCACCTCACAGCACAAACTATCAGTAGCACCGGCAAATAGGTTGCTCAGCAAATATGCAGAAATTTGCAAACATGCTAATTTTGACTGCATTTTTTCGCATTTATGCTAAATAACGACATCTACGCACCTCATAGCAGCGCAGTATCATAACAGCAAAATATCATATTCTGCTTATATTACAGGGTATTAGCCGACCACTGCACCGCCTACAAACTACGCTTTCATATTGGAACGTTTGATGCATATCAGTCGAGCTGTTATTTGCGGCGCTTCGCAAAGCATTGCCAAGCACTTAAGCGACTTCACCACTCGCGTTTGGCTGCGTTACGAATAGTTGTACCACCAATACAATGAAAACCGCTCGGCGTTATTAACATCCATACCTATACCAGGCCACATAACGCCATAATATGAAAAAGCCATCCTTTGCGGTGGCTTTTTCGTTTTCTCATGACAATTTGCACGGCGTGTGCTTAAATTATGCCGCTCAAAATTTACCGGCAGTAAGGTTATCCCACTTTAAAGGAGTTCCATATGTATAGCAGTTCCGACCTGAAAAAAGGGCTTAAGATAATGATGGATGGAGAGCCTCATGTTATAGCTGGATTTGATTTCAGCAAACCAGGCAAAGGACAGGCACTATATAAATGCAAACTGCGCAACATGATCACCGGATCTCTGTTTGACCGCACCTATCGTAGCGGTGAAAGTTTCGAGCCAGCTCCGCTGGAAGAGCGCGATATGCAGTATCTTTATCAAGATGAAACCGGCTACGTCTTCATGGACACCAAAACCTACGAGCAAGTATCCATCAGTGCCGATACCCTAGGCGATGATAAGTACTTTCTAGTCGACAATATGGAGGTTAAGGTTCTTATGTTCGGTGAGATGGGTATCGGCTTAACCCTGCCCAACTTTGTCACATTGCGAGTGACTATGGCTGAGCCTTGGGTTAAAGGTGACACGGCAGCAGGCAACAACAAACCAGCCACGGTTGAAACCGGTTACAACCTACAAGTACCCTCTTTTGTTGAAGAGGGAATTTTGATCCAAATTGACACCAGAACCGGCGAATATGTAACTCGAATTAAGGAATAGTCAGGCATGAACGACCCAAACTGGGGTCTGATAGCAAAACAGGATCGTTTAAACCAAAGAGCTCGGATTGTAGCACAAATCCGGGCTTTTTTTGTTGGGGAGAACTTTCTTGAAGTAGACACCCCACAGCGCATTCCCTGCAACGCCCCCGAACTGAACATCGAGCCACAGCCCTGCGGCAACTGGGTGCTCCACACCTCACCCGAACTGTGCATGAAACGCCTGCTCGCTGCCGGATACACGCGCATTTTTCAACTATGTCACTGCTGGCGCGCCCAAGAACGCGGCAGTAAACATCTGCCGGAATTTACCATGCTGGAGTGGTATCGCTCCCACAGCGACTACACCAGGTTAATGCACGACTGCGAAAATCTGTTGCACCATCTCGTGCCAACCCTAGAGCTATCCTACAACAGTTACCACATTGATCTAGCGCCACCATTTGAGCGCCTCACCCTAGAGCAATCGTTCATCGTCTATGCGCCCATAACCCTACAACAGGCAATAGCGGACAACTGTTTTGAAGAGATCTACACCGAGCATGTCGAACCTAAACTCGGCACCAGCAAGCCGACAATAATATATGATTTCCCTGTCAGCATGGCCGCTTTAGCCCGCGTAAAACCAGACACCCCCCTAGTAGCTGAACGCTTTGAGTTGTATATAGCAGGTGTGGAGCTAGCCAACGCCTTCAGTGAACTTACCGATGAGCATGAGCAGCGTCAACGCTTTGTGACCGAAGAGCAGCAGCGGCGCGACACCGGACAGCAAGCATATCCACTACCGGAGCCATTTTTAGCTGAGCTGAGCAACATGCCTCCAGCTGCCGGAATTGCCCTAGGAGTTGATCGGCTGGTAATGCTGCTAACCGCGGCAGAGAATATTGCGCAAGTGGTAGCGTTTACTCCTGAGGAGTTGTAGTGGCTCCACTGTCGATCTACATAATAACTTGCTTGAAATATTGAGGAAATTGATATGTTAATTTGGAAAGGGTGGGGCATTCTAGCCATTATTTGCCCCCTTATATGCGCATTATTGATAGAGTTTTGCGTTGATTCGCTTTTCGGTAGTGGTTTCTACCAAGCAGCAAGCTGGCCATTACCTTTAGCTTTTATGTTATCAGCAATTCCTGTTCTCTTCTTTGGGCAAAAATTAAATAAGAAGCCAGGAAGAATAGTTATTGATCCAGAAAACAATGAGAAGTTAGTACTAAAAGAAACACACTCACTCTTTTGGGTGCCATTGCAATATTGGTCGATTGCCCTGTGTGGTTTAAGTGTCTGGATATATCTTGCCAATATAGGGCTAATTTACCAATAGAAGTTATGGATATGTTATGAGGTTAGTTAGCAGAAATCTTTGAACAACCCAAACCGCCTAAAACCTTTATTTATCTCGCAAGTTATGGTGCTACACGCAACATTACATTGCCGCTGATCACCCAAATTTATCCCGCTAAACGATAAAAGCCGCCCCATTACCCAGTGGAGCGGCTTTTATCATCAGCCTAGCAACAATCTCAAGACTTCTTGATAACCTCAATCATCTCGGCCAACACCCGATCGGCATCGGCATAAGGGACTTGGCAGGTACCAACGGCCTGGTGTCCGCCACCGCCATATTTGAGCATCAACGAACCGACGTTTATAGTGGCGCTACGGTTTAAAATACTATACCCCACGGAGATTGAGACAAACTCCTTACCGCGACCATCGATCATGCGGATAGAGATATTGGTGTCGGGAAACATTGAGTAAACGAGAAAACGATTACCGGGAGGCATCTCGGTTAGACCGCGCGCATCAGTGATAGCTATCGAACCATCAACTCGGGTGTTCTGCTGCAAAAACTCTTTACACCGCGCATCGTTTTCAAAGTACATCTGCACTCGCTCCTGAATATCGGCATTGGCCATAATGGTGTCGATAGTTTCGGTGCGTAGTGCCTCCATAAGATTTTTCATCAGGCTTAAATTACTGATGGTAAAACTCTTATGGTAGCCCAAACCCGTGCGGGGATCACAGATAAAGCCGAGCAGCACCCAGCCACTGGGGTTAAGAATCTCCTCTTCGCTGAGCTGCGCTGAATCAACCCGATCTACATATTGCAACATTTCCGCAAATTTTTCTAAGCGCGGATCTTTGTAGTAGTCGTATATTACCCGCGCAGCGCTGAGCGCGTTGCAGCTGCACCCAGTATATTTACCGTCGAGGGCCAAACGTTCCATTTCGCTGGAGTGGTGATCAAACCACAATCCACAACCGGGCACGTAGGGCACATTGGCTAAAACATCATTTTCACATACCGCTATTTTACCATCCTGCAAATCTTTGGGATGGGCATATTCCATAGAGTCGATAACACCTAACTCTTTGAGTAACGCAGCACAAGCAATACCATCAAAATCGGAGCGAGTAAGTAGACGCATTAATTTCCTCCTGGGTGGTGAACATCCAACGCTTTACAAGCAGCGTAAACGGCTTTGATACTAACAATGTTTGCGCCGATTGTAGCAAGATTATTCCGCAGTAACAATCTCTTCTCATTATATGCCGTTGCTGATGTCCGCAGTACGCAAATAATGCGGCAAAAAGCATATAGGGTGCAGCGTGCCAAGGCTAGCGTGCGGCAACAATATCTTCGTAGGTGGCCAGCAAACCTGGGGCACGAAACGAGCACGAACGTAATTTTTCGCTGCCATCAGCGCCACGCACATACCAATCGATAATTTCAACATCATTACGCCACACTCGTTCCACTCGATCCTGAGCTACAGCTAGCAACTCCTGCCACATCTGTTCTAGGTCGAGCAACTCAAATTTAGCGACACTGGTTTTCTCCAGCACAGAGTTCAAAAAATAGTCCACCATCTCAATCTGTGCGCCGGCATCAGCGGTTGTGTACCATTTAATAAAAATCTTATTTTCATCTAGTTGCTGTTCAATTAATCGGCGCATTAGGGTATGATCCATTACAACCTCTCTTAGTTAAATCAATTAAGTTTAGGAATCTGCACAACTATATATATTGTCAGAAATTTTTTGTTTATCGAAAGGATTTTTTATGTTTGTTGCAAAAAAAGGCGATACCGTTAAAGTGAACTACACTGGTCGTTTAACCGACGGCACCGTTTTTGACACCTCAGAGGGCAAAAAACCACTGCTATTCATGTTAGGCAAAAAAGAGGTTATCGAGGGTTTTGATGAAGCGGTAACCGGTATGGTTCCAGGTGAAAAAAAGACGGTTACCATCCCGCCGAAAAAAGGCTATGGCGAAACTAAACCAGAACTTATTGAAACCATTAAGCGTACCGACCTCCCCGATAATGTTGATTTTGTCGTCGGTGGCCAGATCGAGATAAGCAACGAGGATGGCTCTCTATTTTACGTAATGGTTATTGATCAAAACGAAACCGAAGTCACCCTTGATGGTAATCATCCATTAGCGGGCAAAGAGCTTATTTTTGATATTACGGTCGAAGAGGTTACTCCTGAGTTAAAATGTGAGAACAACCCTCTAGAGGAGATTTTAGGCAAGCTCAATTAGCCGTTCAGTTGTGGCCACTATCTATACTGGGCAGTGCTCAAGTTTGAGTACTGCCCGGGTTTGCAACAGCGCCCTCCAGCTTTCGCACCTACCCAGCGGGTCCCTACCCCTTAGCCACCAGAGCAACCAACTGCTGACCGATTTTATCTGGTGGCAGGTGATAGTCACCCGCACCCAACTTTGCGGCAACTCCGGGCATGCCATAGACTACGCAGCTGGACTCATCTTGCAGCAAAGTCACAGCACCATTCTGCTGCAAATCATATAGCTCCTGAGAGCCATCACACCCCATACCGGTAAGCAACACGCCGATGACGCCCCGACCACTGCGCACGCCAGTGCTACTAAACAGATAGGAAGCTGCTGGGCGCACGCTATGCACGGGTGGATCGTCATTAAAAATTATGCACCCCTGCTTATCAATCCCCGTATGCACTCCATCAGGAGCTAAGTAGACATGGCCACGCTGGATGCGCTCGCCCAACTGAGCAATGGAGATGGGTAAAGCACAGCTTTTGGCTAACCATGTCACCAGCCCAGCAATAAAACCGGGCGCAATGTGTTGCACCACCACCAGCGGCAGCGGAAAATGTGGCGGCAACTGGCGCAGCATAAGTTGCAGTGCTGTTGGTCCTCCAGTGGAAGAGCCGACAACAACCATACGATACGGAGAGTGCCCCAGAGCAGAAATCGCTTTTTTATCCATACAAGCATCCATAGCGCAAGTAAGCTTCACCAGTGCATATCAGTAAATTTAATAATAACAAAATAGTGCCTATTTATGCCATTATATGCGAACACATAAACTATAAAACATGGATAAACTGCCCAATGAGTGTAATACCAATTGCCACCAGTACCACCTTTCCTCAGTTAGAGATCCCGCTATTTCTCGAAGCGGTAGCCGCCGGCTTTCCCAGCCCAGCATCGGACTATTGTGAGCGCCGCTTGGACCTGAATGAGCTATGCGTCAAGAGGCCAGCGGCAACATACTTTGTTAGAGCGCAGGGGGACTCAATGCTCGATGCTGGCATCTTTCCCGGCGATGTGCTGGTGGTAGATCGCTCCCTTGACGCCAAACATGGCGATATTGTCATCGTCGCTTTCGATGGGGAGTTAACGGTAAAAAAACTGGAAACGACCCCTAGCGTGCGCCTAGTTCCAATGAACACAAAATACGCACCGATAGTCGTACCCGAAGAGAGCGATCTAGAAATTTTCGGTGTCGTCACCAATGCCATACACTCCCTGCACAAGTCATGACTACCTTCGCTCTAGTAGATTGCAACAATTTTTACGCCAGCTGTGAACGCCTATTCCGCCCCGAGCTCAAGAACCAGCCGGTAGCCGTGTTATCTAACAACGATGGCTGCATAGTCGCGCGTTCTCAAGAGGTCAAAGCGCTGGGGATAAAAACCGGCACTCCGTTGTTCAAAGTATTACCGCTACTACGCCAGCAGCACGTGCATATCTTCTCCTCCAACTATACCCTGTATGGTGATCTATCGGCGCGCGTTATGAGCACCCTTGAGGAGTTAAGCCCCATAATAGAGATCTATTCAATTGATGAGGCTTTTCTCAACTTAAGCGGCATCAGCGATCCCAGCGCTTATGGAAAGCAGATTCGTACCCGAGTATATAAAGATGTCGGCATTCCGGTCTCTGTGGGAATAGCTCCCACCAAGACCCTAGCTAAACTGGCCAACTATGCGGCAAAAAAATATCCCGCTACCGCTGGTGTAGTCAATCTTATGGACGCACAACGCCAGCAGCGGCTACTCGCCATTACGCCGGTAGCAGAGGTGTGGGGAGTAGGCCGCAAACTCAGTGCCAGCCTCAACAATAGCGGTATTACAACCGCCTTGGAGTTAGCCCAGCAAAAAGGCAGTCGGATACGTCGCCACTACTCGGTGGTGTTGGAGCGAACGGTCAGAGAATTGAATGGAGAGGCTTGTCTGGATCTGGATAATGCACCCGCAGCTAAACAGCAGATTGTCTGCTCACGCTCTTTTGGTAGCCGCATAAACGACTATGCCAGCCTGCGTGAGACTATATGTGAATTTGCCGCGCGTGCCGCACAAAAGCTACGCCGCGAGCGCCAGTTAGCCAGCAATGTCAACGTCTTTATCCGCACCAGTCCATTTCTGGACAACGCAGCGCAGTATGCCAACAGCGCCACTTTGCGCTTAGCCTATCCGAGCTCCGACAGTGGCGCAATTATCGCGGCAGCTACAACTGCCTTGGATAGTATCTATAAAGCAGATTATCCCTATGCTAAAGCTGGAGTGATGCTGGCCGATTTCTGCTCCGCCCGCAGGAGTCAACTCAGCCTGTTTCAAGCACCAGCCCAAACGGCTCAACGGGACAAACTCATGCAAACCATTGACAATATAAACCACAGTGGTACGGCAAAAGTATGGTTTGGCGGTCAGCGCCCAGTCAAAGACTGGTTTATGCAGCGCGATATGGTCTCGCCAGCCTATACCACCAACTGGGACTGCTTGCCGCTAGTATAAAATCAAGACAACTCCCTACAAACAACCAACCACATAAAAAAACGGCGACCCAATAGGATCGCCGTCAGCAAACACCAAAAATACATCGAAATAAATAACTCGTTTACGAAGCTGCGTGTCCCGCTCCAAATAGCGGTGCCAGCTTCTTCCATAGAGTGGAACTCTTCTGCTCACTGGCCTGCTTAGCACACTCCAGAGCCAGTTTTAGCTCTTGGCAATCTTCTGCATCATTAGGTTCTAGGGCATGATAGAAGATGCCTGCTGCTCTGGCCTGGCGTAGGAAGCCTTCGGTGGCGTTATCGGCGAGAAGAATGATCTTCATATTCTTCTGCAGATGTTTAAATACCGGAATAACATCTAAGACATTGCTGTTATCAAAGCTCTCACCAA
>JAVETC010000030.1:0-37195 GCA_034006225.1 Desulfuromonas sp.
AGCAGAAACAGGGTGTCTCGATCAACTTGGCGGAACTTATCGCTCATGAATTTTCACCTTCGCAGGAATTTTAAATGCCCGGAGAGTTTAACATTTTACGTTCGGAAAGTCCGACAAACTGCTAGCATGGTTTTTGCTGAATAAAGAGGGTTGGTTGCAACTATTTAGTGCGCTATCTTGGGTATCTGCTATTGCGGGGTGATTGTGCTTGGCGTGCTGGGGATTTTGATCATCATGGTTTTCCCCTGCGCAGTAAAATAGGCTGCAGCACCGCTCTCAGAGACAAGATAGGGAGTATTCACGCCTGTTATTTCCTGTCAATTTAGCGTAATTCACCTATAATGCGGTACTTTAGCCGTGTTGCTGGAGTGCAGGCACTTGGGCAGTTCTCAAATATTTTCAGGGTTATGATGATTAAAGTTTTACGCTGGTTGTTGGTGCTGATTTTAGTTGCTGTGGTCGCCGGGTTATCTGCGCTTACTGGTGCTTACCTATATGTTTCGAGCTCATTGCCCAAGTTTGATTCGCTGGAGGATTATCAGCCTCCTGCAATTACGCGTGTTTACAGTGAAGATGAGCAGATTATCGCCGAGTTCTATAAGGAGCGGCGCATTGTGGTGCCGGTTAACCGCATGCCGCAAAAACTTATTGAGTCGTTTGTTGCCGCGGAAGATGCCAATTTTTTTCAGCATCAGGGGATAGATCTGGTCTCTATCTTTCGCGCGGCGCTGAAAAATATCAAGGCTGGTGGTATCGTGCAGGGCGGCAGTACTATCACGCAGCAGGTGGCAAAAAGTTTACTGCTGACACCAGAGCGCAAGTTCTCGCGTAAATTTAAAGAGGCTATCTTGGCATGGCGCATGGAACAGCGCTTCACTAAGCGGGATATTCTCTATCTCTACCTCAATCAAATCTATTTAGGCCACGGTGCCTATGGGGTGCAGGCCGCCGCAGAAAATTACTTCGATAAAAATGTCGAAGATCTTAATTTGGCTGAGTGCAGTATCCTTGCGGGGATGCCTCAGGCACCTAGTCGCTACTCTCCCTATCTACACTATCAACGCGCCAAAGATCGGCAGCGCTATGTTCTCAATAGAATGGTTGCCAATGGCTATATTACTACTGATGAGGCTGACAAGGCCTTTGCCACGGCGCTGACTATTCATCCGCGTGGTGATAACTCAGCGGCTGGGACAGGTTATTTCAGTGAGCAGGTGCGCCGCTATCTGGAGCAGGAGTATGGTAGTGAACGCTTGAAAACTGGCGGTCTGCAAGTTTACACCACCATGAATTTGGCCATGCAGCAGGCAGCGCAGCAGGCGGTACGAGATAATCTGCATAATCACGATAAGCGCCAAGGGTTTCGCGGCGCGCTGCGCAAGCTGACAGAAGCTGAGGCTATTGCCGAAATCCAAGATCAGGAACAGCACTTTCTCAAACATGAGCTAAAGGCTGGCCAAGTAGTCGAGGCCGTGGTCACCGGTGCTAGCGATGCCGGCATTAAGGTGCAGATTGGCCCTTATCGAGCCGTTCTGACTAAAAAAAGCAGCGCGTGGGCGGGTAATTTGACGGTGGTTCCTGCTGGTTTTGATGCCCAGTTGATGCCCACAGTGCCTGCGGAAAAGTTATTACCAATTGGTTCCGTAGTGCTGGTAAGGGTTATCGAGATGGGCGAGGCTACTGGCCTTAACGGTGCGGAAGCTGCGCAGCCATTGGTCGAGCTGTTTCAGCAACCTATCGCGCAGGGGGCGTTGCTGGCCATGGATCCGCAGACCGGTTATGTTAAGGCCATGGTCGGTGGCTATGATTTCGCTACCAGCCAGTTTAATCGTGTCTTGCAATCCAGCCGCCTGCCCGGTTCCGCCATCAAGCCGCTAATCTATGCTGCGGCACTGGATAAAGGCTATACCGCGGCCACGGTTATTATGGATACGCCGTTGATCTTTAAAGAGACAACTAAGGATGGAGAAAAACGGGAATGGAAACCGCGCAACTATGGGAACAAGTTCGCAGGTCCCACCTCTCTACGTACCGGCCTGACCCACTCCTACAATGTTATTACCATAAAGTTGCTCAAGCAGATCGGTATTGGTTACACGGTGCGCTATATGAAAAAGTTGGGGATAACATCGCATCTTAATCGTGATTTGACCCTGGCTCTAGGTTCTAGCGCCCTGACGCCGATTGAGTTGGCGACTGCATATTCGGTGTTTGCCAGTGGCGGCGTTAAGACTGCGGCCAACTATATTACCCGTATCACTGATCGCAATGGCCGCGTGTTGCAATCGGTAGATCCTGCCGATTTTCCTTACGGTTTGCAGGCCGATCAGAAACTGATTCGCCTGCAGCGGCAACGGGTCATCTCCAGAGAGACTGCCTGCTTGATAACCAACATGCTGGAGAGCGTGGTGCGCAGTGGCACTGGCTGGCGGGCGAAGGTGCTCAATCGCCCTGTCGCTGGCAAGACTGGCACCACCAATAATCTCAAAGATGCGTGGTTTGTTGGGTATATTCCCCAGTTGGTGACAGTCTCCTGGGTGGGCTATGACCAAGAGCGGCCCTTGGGTAAAAATGAGACGGGTTCTAGGGCGGCAGCGCCGGCGTGGGTAGAGTTTATGCAGCAGGCAGTAAAGGGTATGCCGGTGCAGAGTTTTGTGGTGCCGGATAGTATGGAGTTTCATCCTATAGATGAGAAGAGCGGTCTACTGGAGCCAGAAGATAGTAGTACCGCCCCTATTGAGATGTTTATTCCCGGCAGTGCACCGACGAGTTATGCTATCGACGAAAATAAATTGAAAGCGCGCGATTTCTTCCGCTTAGACTGATGCGCTTACTCTGTATCCCGCTGCGCAAAGGGTAGCGCCAACAGGTTGGCATTAAAATAGCGGGGGTCATCTGTAACCTCCGCGCCGAGCCAATCCGGACGGTCAAACTGCTCATCCTGATGCTTGAGCTCTATTTCTGCCACTATCAACCCAGTGTTGACCCCACAAAATTCGTCAATTTCCCATAGATGCCCGTGATGGTGGATCTGGTGGCGCCACTTTTCTATCAGCGGCTGTTCACAGAGTTGTGCCAACATCTGCTCGGCGTCCGTGCGGGGAATTGTATATTCAAATTCACTGCGTACTGCCCCACTATTTTTCCCCTTAACGGTTAACCAGGCCGACTTGTCGGCAATGCGCACGCGCACTGTTCTCTGGGCAACCGTCGATAGATAGCCCTGTTTGTAGTAGCTGCGATTTAGTGCGTGGTGGCGCCAGTTGTCGTTGGCGAGCAAAAATTTACGCTCTATCTCAATGGCCATAATGCCTCCGTTCAGGATAGAAGTTGCACCTGCTAGTTTAGCCGCGCAGTGGATCGAAGAGATACTCTAATCCGTTAACCTTGATGGCGTAAACACTGGCTAGCATTTCGCCTAGGCGTCCCGCTGGAAAACCGTTGTTGTGCAGCCAGACTACGTATGGTTCGGGCAGGTCGACTAAACGATAATCTTTATACTTACCGTAAGGCATACGGGTGGTGTACAGGGCCATAAATTGCTGAGGATCAGGCTGGAGCGCTAAATTCGTCATAGTATCTTCAAGTAAAAAGCTGTTAAGTTGAACTAGCCTACAGGTGTATATTGATTTTCGACTAGTTGCAATCGAAACTACTCTTTTTATCTTGATTTAACTATTGGATAGTCAGGATCTATTATGGTGCGAGGATTTACAATACTTTTTACTCTCCAGTGGCTGGGTGAATTGCTGTCGCAATGGCTGGACTTGCCGTTGCCCGGCAGTGTGGTCGGTATGGCGCTGATGTTGCTCGGATTGCGCACAGGGTTGATTAAGTTGAAGTGGGTCAGTAGCAGTGCCAAGCTGCTGCTGGATAATATGGCTATGCTGTTTGTGCCTGCTGGTGTTGGGGTGATGATCTATTTTGATCTGATTGCCCAATACTGGTTGCCTTTGAGTGTGGCGACAGTGATCAGTACCCTGGCTGTCATGGCCACCACTGGGTGGAGCGCTAAACTTCTGACGCGTGCGGAGGTGAAGCATGAGCAGTAGTCTGTTCTCGACCCCGCTGTTTGGTGTTGCGCTAACTCTGTTTGCCTTTCAGTTGGCCATGCTCATATATAGGCGTTACCAATATACGATATTGAATCCGGCTGTGGTGGCTATTGGGTTGATAATTATATTGTTGCTGCAATGTCATATTCCTTATGCGGACTATGCGCGCGGTGGTAATATGATTCTGTTTTTGCTCGGGCCTGCAGTGGTAGCGCTGGGGGTGCCGCTATATCAGCGCCGCGCCGAAATCATGTTGCGCTTTGTCCCGATAGTTGTTGGCATCAGCGTGGGCGCAGTAACCTCCATAGCCACCGCATCGGGTATTGTCTTGCTTATGGGTGGTGGCAAGCAGCTGGCCTTGACGATGGCACCTAAGTCGGTCACTACCCCGATAGCCATTGGTATTGCCAATAAAATTGGCGGCATAACGCCGCTTACCGCTGCAGTTGTTGTGGTCACTGGTTGTCTAGGTGCGGTAGTTGGCCCATGGTTTTGTCGCTTGCTGGGGATTAGGGATTATGCCTCAATGGGGTTGGCCATTGGCACATCTGCGCACGGTATTGGTACGGGCAGGATGTTGGAAATCGACCTTCTAGGTGGCGCTATTGCTGGCCTTGCTATAGGAATCAATGGTATGATAACGGCTTTGGTCATGCCATTGTTTGTCATGTTGTTAGAGTAACGAGATAACTTAACCCTAACTTATCTTTAAGGAGGATAACCTATGTCACGCAGTGTTAAAGGTACCGAGACAGAAAAGAACCTATTGAAATCGTTTGCCGGTGAGAGTCAAGCACGGATGCGCTATACCTATTTTTCCAGCATCGCTAAAAAAGAGGGCTTTGTCCAAATTGCTGATATCTTTGAGGAGACAGCAAATCAGGAGAAAGAGCACGCTAAGCGCTTTTTTAAGTTCCTCGAAGGTGGCGATTTGGAAATCAGTGCTACGTTCCCAGCGGGAAAACTGTCGACAACTGCAGAGAATTTAGCTGCGGCTGCCTGTGGTGAGCACGAAGAGCATACAGACCTATATCCCGCCTTTGCTGCCACTGCGCGCAAAGAGGGTTTTAACGATATCGCCGCTGCATGGGAAGCAATTTGCGTTGCGGAAAAACAGCACGAAAAGCGCTATCTGGACCTGTTGGCCAATATCAAGAATGGTACCGTCTTTACCAAGCCCCAGCAAATTACCTGGCGCTGCCGTAATTGCGGTTACCTGCATACCGCAGAGACCGCACCTGAAGTGTGCCCAGCCTGTATCCATCCGCAAGCTCACTTTGAAGTCTTTGCCGAAAACTGGTAGTTAGTTCAGCCTCTGCCTCAGGTAGTTATATTACTACCTGAGGCAGCACTTTAATACTCCCTGCGCTGAGAGTGGCGCATATAGACCCCCCCTATCACTTTGTTAAATCAACATTTTTTAACTGTTCACCAACAACCCTGATAATTTTTGTTAGAATCTAAACCACGGCGCTTGGTCCGTGAAAGTATCCTTGACCAAAATGTTGGAGAGGTTTGATGAATATACTTATTGCTGACGATGCTGAAGATTCTCGCCTGTTACTAGAGCATACACTCAGAGGTGGTGGCTTTACTGTTACCGCAACTGCGGATGGTGTCGCTGCGCTGGAGAGTGCCACCAAGCAACCGCCAGATCTAATTATTTCCGATATTATGATGCCTAAAATGGATGGGTATGAGCTGTGTCGACAGTTGAAAAATAATCCTAACTTAGCGCATATTCCCATTGTTTTGTACACCGCCTCTTTTTTAGATGAACAGGATCGCCTCCTAGCTGAAGCTCTGGGAGTGGCCGGTTTTGTAACTAAGCCCCACGAGCCCCATGCCCTGTGCAAAATTGTGCGTGAAGTGTTGGCTGCCGCACCCGACCTATCAACTAATGGTCAGTTACCACTCTCCGATTCTAAACTGCATCTCGATGAGCTCTATGTGCAGTCGGTAGGGCGTAAGCTCGATCAAAAGGTCGAGGAGTTAGCGGCCGAGCGCGCAGCTGTGCACACTAGTGAGGAGAAGTTTCGTACTATTTTTAATGCGGTACATGAGGCTATCTTGATCCACGATGCGCGAACTGGCGAGATCTTGGACACTAACGAAACCTTTACGCACATGTTTGGTTATGCTGGCGCAGAGTTGAGTGATATTACCGTGGCACAACTAAGTGCTGAGGATACGATGTTCACTCAACAAGACGTTATGCAATTGATGGATAAAGTGGCGTCAGGTACACCCCAGATTTTCGATTGGCACTGTAAACACAAAAGTGGGCGGCTGTTTTGGACTGGCGTGAATATGAGCAGAGCTACTATTGGTGGCAATCTCATGGTTATCGTAGTAGTGCGTGATATCAGCGCCCGCAAGCAGGCCGAACAGCAACGATTGGAGTTAGAGGCAAAACTACATCAAAAATATAAGATGGAAGCTATCGTGGTTATGGCTGGTGGTATTGCCCACGACTTTAACAACAAATTGGCTATTATTCTTGGCAATATTGAATTTGCCCAGCTAAAAGCTGACCCCAACAGCGAGATAGCGCTTCCGCTGAGTAATGCCAAAACCGCAACTTTACGCGCGCGGGATTTGGTCAATCAGATCCTCACCTACAGCCGTAAGGGCGATCACACCCTCGAAGCGCTGAATATTGTCGATATCGTGACAGAAACTGTAAGTCTGTTGCGCTCTACTATTCCAACAACTATAGCTATTGAGTCCGACATAGGGGACAGTGCTCTAACGGTTAATGGTGATGCTACGCAGATTCAGGAGGTCATTATTAACCTGTGTAACAATGCTGTTCATGCCATGCAGGGTAGTGGCACACTGCAGTTGCAGCTGCAAGCACTTGCTGGTGACCAGGTGAGCTATCCTGCGCAGTATAGTACTGAGAGTAGCCGCTTCGCTAAATTAACTATCCGCGATAATGGTGAAGGTATAGCAGCGGATATCATGGATAAGATATTTGACCCATTTTTTACCACGAAGGGGAGTTCAGAGGGGACAGGTATGGGGTTAGCTGTTGTTCAGGGCATAATGAACAGTCACAACGGCTTTCTGCAGCTGAACAGTACCCCTGGAGTGGGAACTATCTTTGAGCTCTTTTTCCCCATCATTAGTCAAACAGATTCAGTTGCGCCTAGCGTACCTGAACCGGAACTGGTGCCCAGCGGTGGCAACGAAAAAGTTATGCTCGTCGATGACGAAGAGAAGCTGGTGCGCATCATGCGGCGCTTGTTGGAGGAGTATGGATATCAGGTGACAACCTTTACCAGCAGCGTTAAGGCGTTGGAGTGTGTACAGGCAAATCCGCAAGCGTTTGATCTGGTTATCACCGACCAGAGTATGCCTGAGTTGTCGGGACGCGATCTTGCCGCTAAGCTGCTGCAAATAAAGGCCGACTTGCCGATAATTCTGTGTACTGGTTACAGTAGTAAGGTCGATGAGGAGAAGGCGCGCGCGATTGGGGTGAAGGCGTTCTGTCTGAAACCACTGAACATGGATCAGTTAATCAGCACCACTAGATCTGTCTTGGATGGAGATGCTGTCGTCGACTAGGCGCGCAGGCTGACTATATTGCCCCATCGTATTCCTGCATAACTTGCAGCCAGTGTTCCACATCGCTGCCACAGTTTAGCCCCGCCATACGTAACAGCGGCGGCACATGGTGGCTGGCGTTGGCCATAGGGTAGGTGCAAACGCTCAGATGTTTAATACAGCGGAGCGTTTTTAAGGCGTCGAACCACTCGTGAAAAGCGTGCAGGCGGCGCTGGTGAGTGCGATGTGTGGCAGATAGACGCTGCCATACCGCAGCAAAATTCTGCTGCTCTATAAAGCAGGCTAAATCCGAATTGATGGTGCGGGCTTGAGCTAGCAGTTCCGCTCCTGAGTTATCCAGATTGTTGCTAATTAACTTCAACCACCGATGTAACAGTTGATAACACTGCGGCGCATAGAACAGCTGCTCGCTGTTGCTGGTACAGCGTTCATGGATTACTTGGCCGGTGCCAAACGGAGTGCGTTGCGAAATGCGTGCGGCAGGGTGTACCACCGTGGCGCTGATACGCTGAACGCCAGAAGTTTTTGCCAGTTGCTGCAGAAAATAAAAATCCTCACCGGCGCTGCGGCAGTTCATCCCCCCTGCTTTAAGATAAGCTTTTTTGCTGCATGCGATGGTGCTGCCGATGCTGTGATAGGCATAGGGCGAGCCTGCTAGGCGCAATCCCAGGGCGTGACAGCGCATATATAGTTCATAGTGCTGTATGGCGTTACGTTCCTTGCTGCTGGCTGAATCTTGGTGTTTATAGGAGATGACTGCGGCTTGGCAGGTAGTAGAGGCAAATGCTGAGGAGATAGCGCCAAGATACTGTTGATCTACGCGAGTGTCAGCATCCAGTTGTACCAAAACTCCCTGCTTGTCTAACTGGGGGAGCATCAGCTCACAGCCGATCTTGCGGGCCAAGCCGACACCACCATTTTTGCTCGGTAGTTGTCGATTGTCAGATGTTGCGTCTACCCAAGCTAGCCGCAGGGCGGCAAAATTAAGCTTTTTGTCAGAGTCGGGTCTATTTTGGTGCGTGCTTAGAGGATTGCTACTATGGCGCTGCAGGTATTTCAGGTCGATAAGATTTTGCTTTATCAGGCTGGGGGCGCTATCCGCGCGGCTGTTGATAACAACCGCTACCACTGTTTTGTGTAACAGTGGTAGCGGATTTGTTGCAATGCTGTTCAGGGTCGCCCACAGCTGAGCACCCTCGCCTAATGCGGGGATAACTACTGCTATGGAGCAGGGATTGGTGTCACCCTGCAGCTGCCAGTTATTTAACAATTGTTTATCCAGCAGATCAATTAACCTTTTTGTAGTTCAAGGCGTGCGTTTTCTGCCGCAATCATCAACTGGTATCCGACTGGAGAGGCGGTTAGCAGTGGATGGGTAGCAAATTGCATCACAGCAATGTCGGCTGCGGTCTGTTTTGCTTGCACCGCAATGGCAATAGCATTGGCTAATTCAGCAGAGCTGTCCCCGCCGCAGACGTGGCCACCGACTAGACAACCGCTCTTACGTTCAAAGAGCAATTTTACCCGCATATCGGCGATTGCGTTTGGCAGCGATCCAGGGTGCATATTGGAGGCGACAGCTTCGCCAACGACAAAATCTACACCCTGATCTTTAGCGGCATGGGTGGTTAATCCCGCTGCTGCAATGCTGCGTTTACCAACTTTAGTGGCAAAAGCACCTAGAGCGCCACGGGTTTCGCGGGCTGAGTCACTGTAGAGGTTGCCAGCGGCGATCATTCCTTCCGAGGAGGCAATAGAGGCTAAGCGGATGCCGCAGGGTTTGCCGTTGAAAAAAGCAAATTTGCTGGCACAGTCTCCAGCAGAATAGATGTCTGGGTCTTCTGTCATCATGGTGGGGCTGACATGGACTCCATTACGCGCATCTGCCGCTAGGTCGGAAGCAAGAGCCAAGTCGATGTTGGGAGCGGCACCAATGCCGATAACAACCACATCAGCCTCAATTTTGCGCCCATCCGCTAGCTCGACACCGGTAACAGTTGTCTCCCCGCAGATCGATTTAACCTGGCAGCTGGTCATAATCTCCACGCCCGACTTGCTCAGCTCCTGTTCTGCCGTCGCGCAAAAATCCTCTTCACAGGCTGCCATCAGGCAGTGCGGTAACATCTCAATTAGACGAATTTTTTCCGGAGCATCGTCCATCAGAGCTATCTGCTCTGCCATCTCGACACCAATAAAGCCGCCGCCGATAACCACGACATTCTTTGCCGGTTTCAGAGCATTGAAGATGGTCTGCAGATAGGTTGGATCCTTTTGAATACAAAATACATTTTTAAGATCAACCCCAGGAATGGGTGGTAAAAATGGTTTGGAGCCGGTACTTAAAATTACCTTGTCGTAGCCGAGAAGCTCGCCATCGTCGAAAATTAGTTGTTTATTTTTGCGATCGATGCGCTCCACATGCTTAGCGATAATCTCCACTCCGGCATCTTCAAATAGCGCATCGCCAACTATGTTTTTTTTCACCCCTTTGAGCGTGCCGTAGATATAGGGAATGCCACAGGGCACCATGGTATTTACCACATTGCGGATCATAGTGACTTTTTTGTTTGGGTAACGACGAATCATTGCTGAAGCGGCGGCTAGGCCAGCGGCTGAACCGCCAATGATAGCTACATCTGTTGTTTTCATGGTGTAATTCCTTACGTTGTTAAAGATAAGTTATATAGGCTACTAACTACCAAGCCCCTTTTTCTGGCACTGGGGACAGAGGGCAAAAATTCTTAAACTATGTGATTCCAGCTTATAGCCATGGTCTTTGGCGATAAGCTGACAGCTGGAGCAGACTGGCTGCTTGTCAATATCGGTGACTTTGCCGCAGGCGGTACATATCAACAGATCGTAAGCGCGAAACTTGCCGCACAACGAGTATAGTGTGCTGCGCGCGTCGGTTGGTGACAGGCTGATAGTGCGCAAAGAGCCAGATTCAAGCAATAGCTGTATGGTGCGATAGATGGTTGCTTTAGATGTTTTCTCGCCGCGCTGTTTAAGGTAAAATAACAGACGGTCGACATCGAAAGGCTCATCAAAATCGATGATGGCGCGGATAATCTGCTGGCGTTCGCGGGTAAATTTGAGGCCGCTACGCTGAAGAAATTGTTCAAATTGCTGTTGTGCTTCCATATATTCTCCCTAGTGAATGAGAACGATTCTCAATCGCAGGTAATATTAATACCCGATCGCGGTGGTATGGTCAACAGTTATTTTGACCTCTGCTGCACTGTTGGTTGACAGGATGGAGTGAGGTAATGAAAAAGATCTTTTTGTGGCAATTGATTAAATCTACACCACTATCTGCATGGCGTTATGCTGTTACTCGGGTGCGCTTGTATGCGCTACTGCTGCGTGATCCGGCAACACCACTGCATGTGAAGGGGTTGATGGTTGTAGCCGCTGCCTATCTGTTATCGCCGGTAGATTTTATCCCCGACTATGTACCTATTTTAGGGTTGATGGATGATTTTGCCATACTGGGGGTAATTTTATCTTATACGGATAGGTATATAACCGACGAAATGCGTGCTAGAATAAACGATATTGATATGTAATTTCATTTGCGCGATTATAGGAGTGTACTATGGCAATTAAAATAACTATTGTGTGTGAAAATACTGTAGGTAGATCAATTCCTGCTATTGGCGAACATGGTTTCGCCTGTTGGCTAGAGATAGACGGTAGTCACTATCTGGTGGATACCGGACAGGGGTTGGGGCTGATGAACAATATTCAGGTGTTGGGCCTACCGCTGGAGCAGCTGAGTGGCGTGGTGATCAGCCACGGTCACTATGATCATGCGGGTGGTCTCGATCAACTTCTTAAACGAAGGGGGCAGATTAATGTTTATGCTCATCCAGATATCTTTGTGCCGCGCTTTGCTCAGGGTGGCAAGAGATTGCGGTTTTTAGGGATACCGCAGCGGCGTGAACTGCTCGAAGCTTTGGGAGCCGATTTTGTCTTTACTCCCGATTTCCAACAGATTGCCCCAAATCTATATGCCAGTGGTAGCGTGCCACGGCGCACCGATTTTGAGCATGGTGATAGCAATCTGGTGCAGCGCGATGCTGCGGGTAATCTGGTGCCGGACCCGTTTAATGATGATATGGCGGTGGCCATGGATACGCCGCGTGGACTGGTGGTAGTTTTGGGATGTGCCCACTCCGGCATTGTAAATACTCTCGACTATTTCTGCCAAAAATTTAACCGCAAACACATATATGCTGTGGTGGGCGGAACTCATCTTGGCCCAGTTAGTGAGGCGCAGTTTCATGCTACTTTAGTGGCTCTGAAAAGGTTTGATATTCAAAAATTGGGTGTATCCCATTGTACCGGTCAGGCGCGGGCAGCGCAGCTGCGCAATGAGTATGGTGCAAAATTTTTCTTTGGTTCTGTGGGCGCAGTGTTGGCAATAGAGTGACCTAGCGCCATAGATAAACCCGTAAGTGGAGGATATTATGTTGTCTACAAAGGGTACAATAGTTCTACTCCTCATGGTTAGTCTAGTCGGTTTAGCCGGCTGTGCCAGCCAGTCAAGTGATGTATATCGGCGGTCACAAACCCAGCGTCAGTTGTCGGTATTTTACGGTACGGTGCTGGCGGTAGATAATGTTACCATCGAGGGGACTCAGTCTGGCTTGGGGACTGTTGCTGGTGGCGTGATCGGTGGCATAGCTGGCAATGCCGTAGGCGGTGGCCATGGGCGCGCATTAGCCACGGCGGTAGGTGCTATAGGTGGCGCGTTGGTTGGAACCGGCGTGGAGAGCAGTGCTACGGCGCAGAATGGTTTAGAGATAACCGTTGAGCTGGATAGCGGCGAGGTGATTGCCGTAGTACAGGGCGCGGATGATTACTACAGCGTTGGCGACAGGGTCAGGATAGTGCGTGGCCCTGGCGGGGCAACTCGGGTACGGCAATAGGATAATTTCAGCTGATATTAACGCCAAATATACGCGGTGGAGGGAACATGAAGAGTATTGACTGGCTATATTTTCGTAAAGGATGAGTTTCGTGTAAAAAGGCTCAAAAGTTTTTTGAGCACCACGAGATCGCAATCACAACGCAGATTGATGCGCGCAAGGAGTCTTTCGATATAGATGCAGCGTGGCACCTGCTTAGTCAGGGACAGCGCGTGATTGCGGCCCGAGGCGCCAAGATTAAGGAGCTAGAGGTCAGCGAAAAAAATCGCGCGGATATTTTAAAGATGGCTATGGGGCCATCGGGGAATCTACGTGCCCCAACCTTTAAGGTTGGAGAATATTATGTTGTTGGTTTCAATGATGATATGTATAGTGAACGTTTGCACGAATAACGATCAGCTTATCCTATCTTTTTTGTATGGTAAATTGGTTGTGTCAATATGAACTCGAAAGGAATAAAACGATGCTAACGATTACTGATGAAGCTAGCAAAGAGCTCAAAGATGTTCTTGGACAAAATCCCGGGAAGTCACTACGGGTAACTATGGCAGGCTTTGGCTGAGGTGGCCCCTCTTTGGGATTGACTCTGGATGAGGCAACAGCTGAGGATAAAGTCGTTACAATAAATGAGATAGAAGTTTTGCTGGATGCGCAAGTTTCCCGCTTTTCCGATGACCAAGTGATCCATTTTATGCAGGATGGTTTTACCATCTCCTCCAAAAATGGGAGTAGCTGTGGTTCAAGTTGTGGTGGTAGCTGCGGCTAAATTCATCATTGATGTAGATATAAAAAAAGAGCCTCTCCATTGTGAGCGGCTCTTTTTTTATAAAAACGCTGTATTGTGGCAAATTAATTACCAGTTTTGCAGGCGGGTTTGAATAAATTCAACAATAGTTTCTTGAATGTCGCCAGCTTTTCCTGCTGAATCTATAGGTTGGCCAAACTCAAAGTGAACCTTTTTGTGTGGATCAATGACGCCAAAATCTTTTAGCAGGTGGCCATTGTTCCAAGCATCTGTTTTTAGCGCTATCGGAATAATGGGAACGCCAGCTTTTCTGGCCAATTTGACCCCTATGGAGTTGAAGTTCTCAGGATTAAAGTCAGTAGTTCGCGTTGTTTGAGGAAAAACAATAACCGACATGCCGTGCGCTAAACGGTCACAGCCATCATTGAGTACCGTCTTTAAGTCATCGCGTGGATTGGTGCGGTTAACCACAATGGGGTTGCGCGAACGCATAACCCATTTGAATAGCGGATAATCCACCAGACTATTTTTTACCACAAAGGTGTTGGAGCGATATGGAGCTATCAGGGTTGGTAAAACAAAGGTCTCCAGCGTGCTCATGTGGTTGCCGATAAACACACAGGGTTCAGTGCTAGCGCAAACATGTTCCATGCCACTTACGGCAAATTCAACCCCACTTAACTCCAGCGCGCGCAGGATGTCCAGACTGCTTTTAGCCCAATCTCCCTCGGTATATATCCCCTTTTTTGCCATAAGTGCCGCCTGCAAAACTACCTTGAATGCTCGTGGATAAAAACATACAGATGGCAGTTTACTGCTTAGCCAACCTGGGGCTGCTGGTGGTGATAAGTAGTTGCCGTTATTGAGTTTAACTGTAAGCATAAATTTATCCTCTGTGCGGGGTAACTGGCGCTAGAAAAGTCCTAATTAGTGCGCACGGCTTTTACATTCGGCTGGACAACCGATTGACGCTGGTGCTTGTGGTGCATCTGCCCCATGGCGAGTAACAATCTCTGAGCCTAAGGAGAGCAGCGCTAATACCCCCAGACTTAGACCAAATACTAACCAGGCCGTTTTACTGCTGAGCTGGTACACCTCAATCCCTGCCGTAACCAGAAGGTAGGCCAGAATACCAAATACCAATAGGTTACCGAAGTAGGGTATCGGTAAGACTAATACGGCAATGGGAGTGATGATGGAGAGATAAGAAGCAACGCGCAGCGCTAGTTCTATGTTGTCATCCCCGCCGATAAAATGCATTATAACCGACAGAAAAAAAGCGCCTAAGTAGCCCAAGGCGATGACGATAATCGGCATTATAATTACTGCGGCCAGGGCGCTGGTTAGCGCCACCTTGGCACCATTCGCCATAAAGTAGAAGGTAACTAAAACCTTTAATGCGCCGGCAATAAAGCCGATGGTGGCCATAAATAGCAGCGGATCGCTGTAGCCTCCCTGACGCTGCATGTTGCGAAAAACCGTTGCTGGATTGAGCAGTATCTGCTTGCCAAATAAGACTGCATTGATGAATTTTTGCTTGATTCCATTAGCGTTACAGCATGTGTCGTCCATATGCGACCCTCCTAAATGTCATTGAATATCTATATAATTGCACAGGTAAGATAAAGTATACAGTATACAAACGAGCAATATTATAATCGCCTTTAACCGAGTTAGTCCATTTTTTTTGCTCAAAAGCACAAAAATAGCTCTGAGGTTAATCGTTGTTCAACCATGGTTATGCTGTCATAGTGGCAGCATATTTAGCTAATTTGATCTTAAATCTACTTCTAACACGAAAGGTATTTGCTAGTGGTTCCTTCATCTGTAACTAAGGGGTGGCAACAGTTGCCCGAAAAACTAAAAATGCAAATTTGTCGTCAATGTGCCCAGCAGCAACCGCTAATTTTTGATCGCTGGTGTCATGCCGCAGGGTTGAAAAGTTTTCGCCGCGATTCGGTATTAAAGCGCAAAGCTGGGGCGGCAGCACGCCTGGATAGCGCTTTGTTCCAAGCAGAAGCAGGTCATTTGGCTGCAGATGTGCTGGTTGGCTACTTTACCGGCATAGCACCGCAGATCAATAATAAGTATCTGGAGATTTTAGAACGTAGTGACAATGAGGATAACGCCACTAAGTTGAATATCTATGCTCAACTTGCGGTTATTTATCAGGATTCTCCAGTTATCGAGCTATATTTGGCAACCGCTTTATGGATTGAAGAGTTCGAAGAGTCTGACATTGAAACTGTAAAAAAAATCGCTGCCGAGCTTGAAACCGCCTAGCTGTTGTTGAAGTAGTTGAGCGCAATTGGGCATGGGTTGCAATTGTGGCAATCTTAAGCAGTGGAAAATTTTTGTGCTATTCTTCTCTATACAGTTACATAAATTAAGTGGCTGTGCTCGAACTGGGTGACAATAGCTTGCGTGCCTATTCTCAGGTAGCTTTACGTGGAGGGTGTTCAATGACTAAATTTCTAAAGATGGCGGTGTGGAATCCCTATGTTGCTGGGGCGCTAGTTGGCCTGTTAGCCTTAGCTTCAGTACTGGTCACAACGGCGGTATTGGATAAAGGTCAATATCTGGGTGCCTCAACTACTTTTGTGCGTGCCGCTGGATTGCTGGAGCAGGCTGTTGCTGCCGATGAGGTAGCAGCAAATGTCTATTATCAGAGTAAAAAGGTAAAGGTCGATTGGCAGATGCTGTTTGTGGTGGGAATATTTGTAGGCGCATTTGTCTCCGCGCGCTTGGGTAAGACCTATCGCAGTGAAAGCGTGCCCCCGATCTGGAATGAGCGTTTTGGCACCAGCAGCTTTGTCCGCGCACTCGGAGCTTTTTGCGGCGGTATTATCCTGATGTTTGGCGCGCGCATGGCCGGTGGCTGTCCCAGTGGTCATGGGATGTCAGGTAATATGCAACTGGCAGTAAGCAGTTTGTTGGCTCTGGTCTGTTTTATGGCCGCGGGCATTATAACGGCGCATCTGCTGTATCGCCAAGGAGGTCGCTAATGGATCTAATTATTGGCTTGGTAACCGGCATAGTTTTTGGTTTTTTGCTGCAAAAAGGGCAGGTGTTGCGCTTTGAAAAGCAGATTGGCTTTATGCTGCTAAGAGATATGACCATAATTAAATTTATGGTCACGGCAGTATTGGTAGGCATGGTCGGTATCTACACCAGCTACCAGTTGGGCTGGATTGCTCTTAGTCCAAAACCGATGCTGATTGGCGCAGTGGTTGGCGGTGGACTTATCTTTGGCATTGGCTGGGCTATTGCTGGCTACTGTCCAGGTACCGCAGTTGGTGCCTTAGCGGAAGGGCGCTGGCATGCACTCTGGGCGTTGCTGGGGATGTTGGTTGGCGCTGCGACCTATGCGCATCTCTATCCGCTGTTACAGAATAATATCCTGAGTTGGGGTGATTTTGGCAAGATCACTCTGCCGCAGCTGTTAGATATCTCCCCCTGGGTGATTATTCCCGTATGGATTGCCGCTGGGCTGGGATTTTTCCTCTGGGCCGAAAAGAGGGGATTATAACCTAAATGGGCCAACACAGATAATGTGTTGGCCCATTGTTGTTTTTGGCTCTGGCACCTTAGAGCAGAGATAAAACTGCTTAAAGTTTACGTGGGCTTAAATCTTCTACCACCATATACAACACTGGCACCAAAAGCAGGGCAATCAGGGTGGCGAATAAAATACCAAACCCCAGAGAAATTGCCATAGGAATAAGGAAGCGGGCCTGCCGCGAAGTCTCAAAGATCATCGGTCCCAACCCACAACAGGTAGTCAAAGTGGTAAGTAAAATGGGGCGGAAACGCTGAATACCCGCAGCGACAACGGCATCGTGGGCCGACTCCCCTGTATGGCGGCGACGGTTGGCAAAATCTATCAACACCAACGAGTCGTTTACCACCACTCCCGACAGGGCTACCACGCCAAACATACTCATAATACTTAAACTATAGCCCATAATTATATGGCCGATTATAGCGCCGATTACCCCGAAAGGGATGCTAATCATGATAATGGCCGGTTGGAGATAGCTGCGAAACGGGATGGCCAACAGCAGGTAGATTATCATCAGGGCGAGCAACATTCCGAGCGCTAAGCCCTGCATGCTCTCGGCCATATCCGCCTGCCGGCCCTCGTAGCTATAGGTTAGCCCCGGATACTTAGCTACCAACTGCGGCAAGGTCTCCTGCTCAAGGGACGAAATAACCTGTCCGGCCTGCGCGCGTGGAGTTACATCCGCCGATAGCGTTACTACCCGTCTACCGCTGCGCCGGTCGATGGAGATGTAGGCGCGTCCGCGCTTCAGATTTATTGCTTCCATCAGCGGGATCTCCACATTGTCACTGGAGCGCACGATCAACTGTTCCAGATCATATTCCGAGATACGCTCGCGTTCCGGTAGCCGTACCTGCACCGTCACCTCATTGCGTCCACGCTGCTGGCGCAGCACCTCCTCCCCGTCGTAAGCTGCACGCACTTGCCGTGCTACATCGCGCACGGTTAAACCTAAACTGCGTGCGCTCTCGGTCAGGGTGAAGTCGAGCTGCTGCTTGCCGGGGGCAAAACCATCGTCAATATCGCTAACTCTGGGGTAGTACAGTAGCGCCTCGGCTAAATCGCTGCTCGCCTGCTCTAAAACGTCGAGATCGGTATGGCTGAGCTCTATGGTCAAGGCCGAACCGGAACCGGGGCCACCCGAGTCAGAAGCAAAACGGATAGCTTCTATACCGGCAATATCTCCCACCTTTTGACGCCATTGGTTAACTAGGATATCGGTTGATACTGGGCGGATATCGGGGTCGGTCAAGAATATCCTGATCTGTGCCTGATGGCTGCCACTCTTGCCGATTTCGACAAAAGTACCAATAACCAGTTGCTCCCTATCGTACTGGTCAATAACTTGGTCAGCCGCGCTGAGCAGCTGGCGGCATATCTGTTCCGTCTTCTCCACTGGTGAGCCATAGGGCAAAGTCAGGTTAACTTCAGCAAAGTCAGACTCCACCTTGGGGAACATAGTCATGCCCATGCGTCCGCTCTGCACATAGGCGCCAGCGATCAACAGCGTGGCTATCGCAAAAGCAATTGTTATGTAGCGGGTATGTAGCACCACTTCTAATACTGGGCCGTAGTAGTTTTCTACAAAGCGCTTAAATGCAGAGCTAAAGCGCTGTTGCTGGTGGTGAAACTTCGCCATAATTCCCTGACGCTGATTCTTATCTTTTAGATGCCCTAAGTGGGCAGGTAGGATAAATAGCGACTCAATCAGAGAAATGAAGAAGACACTGATAACCACCACCGGAATGACAAACATTATTTTCCCCATAGTACCGGGAATGAAATACAGCGGTAAAAATGCGGCGATATTGGTCAAAACACTAAAAGTAACCGGCACTGCTACTTCGCGTACTCCAGCAACCGCTGCCTGATGAAATGGCAACCCCTGCTGGCGGTATTTGTAGATATTTTCCCCCACCACAATTGCGTCGTCGACCACTATGCCTAAGGCGATAATGAAGGCAAACATGGATATCATGTTGATGCTTACGCCTGCGGCAGCAAGGCAGAAAAAGGCACCGAGAAAAGAGATCGGGATGCCCATGGTTACCCAAAAAGCCAAGCGAATTTCTAAAAATATACTCAGCAGAATCAGTACCAGGGACAGTCCGAGGTAGGCGTTGTTTAGCAGTAGCTCCGCCCGCTGGGTAAAGACTTTTGAGCGATCATTAAGAACGGTGAGCCCCACCCCTGGTGGCAGTTCGGTCTCCTGCCACTGCTGCATCTTTAATTTTACCGCTTTGGCTACTCCAGTGGGGGTCTGGTCGCCGATGCGGTAGATATCCAGCATAACTGATGGTTGGCCATTGTAGAGGGCAAAGTGGTCACTATCTTCATAGCCGTCGATAACGGTAGCAATATCCCCAACGCGTACCTGGCTGCCATCGTTGTTGCTGATCAAAGGGATGTTGGCAAAACCGGCTGCCGTGTCCTGGCGCTCGGTCATACGCACCAACACCTCACCAGCACTGGTTTTGATCCCACCACCCGGCAGCTCCAAGGCAGTGTTGCCGATGGTGCTAGCTATTTGGGCGAGGGTTAATCCATAGCGGCGCAGCTGTTCTTGGGGCACCTCAATGTCGATTTCCAAGTCCCGTACCCCAGTCAGCTCTACCTGGGTGATATCGTTATCTTGTAATAACGAATCGCGTAACTGTTCGGCTAAATTGTGCAGCACCGCTGGGCTCTGGTCGCCGTAAAGTGCTAGCGACATAACGTCACGCTTGCGACTTACTGTGGTGATTTCGGGCTTTTCCGCGTCTTCGGGAAAGGTGGTTATACGATTGATTTCACTGTCGATATCGTTGGCAAGTGTCTGCAGATCAGAGCCGAGGAGCAGCTCGACAGTTACCGAACCCACCCCTTCGCTGGCGCTGGAGGTGATCTCATCAACACCGTCAAGACCCTGAACTGCATCCTCAATCGCTAAGATAATGCCCTGCTCTACCTCCGCCGGACTAGCCCCAGGATAGACCACCGAGATATTCACCATATCCATGTCGAACTCGGGGAATACCTCCTGCTTAAGCTGAGTGCCGATAAGTAGGCCACCGACAAGCAGCAGTAGCATCAGTAGGTTGGCGGCTACCGAGTTGCCTGCCATCCAGGCAATAGCGCCGCGCGGTCTCCTTAGGCGTGGAGTCTGTTCTGCCTTCATTGTTGGGGCTCCGCATTTGTAGCTACTCTAACTGCCATACCATCTACCGCCGTGGCTAAATCCGAAGTAATGATGGCTTCGCCTGGTTTAATGCCCTCATCAATAAACACGCGCTGGCGATCTTTCCACACAATGTTGACGGGGCGCACACTCAGAGTGTTATCGGAGCTGGCAATCCACACCTGGTTGCCGTTGTGTAGTGCAGAGCGCGGCAGGTTAATAATGTTATTTAACTGTTGGCCGAGCAGAGTTACTTCAACATATTCACCGAGTAATAGCGGTTGGCGCTGGTCAAGCGGGCGCTTTAGATCGAAAGGGTCGGGTATAGCTACTAAGAGGCGTGCCATGCGGCTGCCGCTGGCGAGGTCGCCCAACAGTCTGATAACCTGACCGGTGCGTTGCAGCTCGCGCCCCTGCAGGGTTATGTGTGCTGGAGCACCTGTGCTGCTGTTAATATCTGGCAGCGCCAACCAGGGTAGTTGATCCAGCGCAACGCTGACCTCAACCCAAAATTCATCTGTGGCGACTACGCTGGCCAGAGTCGTCTGGCTGCTGAGTTGTGTGCCGATATCAACACTTTTACTTAGCACCAAGCAGTCGAAAGGGGCGCTGATGGTGGTGCGTTGTAGCGACAACTGCGCCTGCTCCAGTGCCGCTTTGCTGGCCAGTAGTTCAGCCTGAGCCTGTTGCAGGTATGGTTGGCGTAATGCTAATGGCGATGGTGCTGAGTCTGTTGCTGTCGTGGCTGAGTTGGTGCTGGATTGATAAATTTGCCACTCCTGCTGGGCTATATCCTGCTGTCCCATCTCTATTTCCAGGGCGGCGGCCGCTTTTTCAACTGCGGCCTGCTGACTGGCAACGGCTAATTGGTAGTCGCGCGGCTCAATTTGCACCAGCTCACTCCCGCTAGCTAAGCGCGCGCCGACGTCGAAATGCGGATTCATGGCGATAACCTGACCGCTAACCTGACTTTGCAGATTAACGCTGCGCGCTGGCACCACCTGACCAAAACAGGTGATTGATACCTGGGCCTGGGACGCCAGTGCCATTTGTGTCTGTACCAAATAGGCGCGTTTTACTGGGGCCTGCTTTTGCGCTTTGGGGGCGCTTTTTTTCAAAAAAACAGCGACGGAAACTCCTAGAGCAATTATGAGCAGCACGAGCAAAATCCGCAGCGGAACACTCAATCCTTTAGCGCGGCTGATTAGCTTCGGAGTCTCAGGGTCTGCAGGTGGCGTAGGTTGCTGATTGGTCATACGGGATTACCTCTCATTATATTATCGAATCAATACTAATTTTCGCTGTAACACCTCTCTAGTTGGGAGAGGTGGAGTCTAATTGCTGAACGCTAGCTTGGTGCTAATCGGGGTCTCTTATGCAGTTAAGCGCCATGCCATGCTGCAAAACTGCAAAATTTACAGAGTCATGTGGCCGCCGATAGCCCGATGCAGAGCACTGCGTGCCAGCAGCAGGTCACGCTGCATTTGTAACTGCTGTTGCTGCAATAAATTAAAAGTTTGCTGGCTCTCAAGAAAAGCTAGATAGCCGCCGTCACCGTTGATATAGCGGCGCTGTTGTTGTGCACAGAGATTGCGTTGGTGCTCCAGCTGGGTGTTTATCGCCTGTAGCTCCTGAGCGCGTTTGCGCTCCTGCATCAGTGCGGTCTCCACCTCGCTCATGGCGGTCAACACCGTCTGCTTGTAGTTAGCTAAACGCTCATCCACGATAGCACGGGCGCTGTCGACTGCAGCGCGGCGCTGTCCGGCGTCAAATATTGGGCCGGTCACGCTGGCAGCCAGGTTGGCTAACCAATTATCAAAGAGTTCATTTAGATGGCTACTGTAGTTGGATAGACTGGCGCTGAGGCTTAATGCAGGTAGGCGCTCAGCTTGAGCGGCGCTGACATACCAGTCGGCAGCTTGCAGGCGCAGACCGGCAGCGCGCACATCGGGGCGTTGTGCCAGCAGGTCTGCTGGAATGCCGATATTGGTTGGCGTGGTAAATTGGGGCAGCGTTGTTTGGCTGGCGCTCCAACGCCAACTGGGTAGCTCTCCGACGAGGAGGGCCAGCTCATAAGCCAACTGCTGTTGCTGCTCCTCCATCGGCAGTATGAGCGCACGGTACTCAGCGACACGCCGCTGCTGCTCGGCAACGTCCATGCCGGTAGCCATTCCCTGTTGGTAGCGTAGCTGGAGCAGTTGTAACTGCTGCACCGCGCGTTGCCAGCGCTGCTGGGCTAAGGGCACCAGACCATTTTGCGCCACCAGATTGATCCAGGTCTGGGCTACCTGAGCGGCAATGGTTAGACGCGCAGTGTGCCAGTCATCGGCACTCGCCTGAGCAGTCAGGGTGTCGGCCTGGATATTGGCAGCCACTCGACCCCAGAGATCAACTTCATAGCTGCTGGCCAGGGCCAGAGAGAAACTATTGGTAGTGTTGAACTGGCTATCGCCCTCCTCCTGTTGTCTGCTGTGGCTGGCCTCGTCGCTGTAGTACAGATAGGGCCACTTGTCTGCTGAGCTGATGGTTACATTTGCCTGTGCCTGCTGCAGACGCGCCCAAGACTCTTGTAAAGATAAATTTTGCGCTAGCGCCTTGTCGATCAAGCCGTCCAGATCTTCCCAAGCAAAATCTGTCCACCATTTAGTCGGTTGCTCCACAGTGTTGCGATATAGAGAGAACTGTTGCGGTAGCTCAACCTCATCGCCGTGGCGCTGTTGGGGGGCAAACGGGCTACATGCTGACAGGGTAATCAGCAGCAATAAACTCACGGCATAAAACCGTGCCCTAGATGGAGTTTTAGCTAAGATCAAGATGTAGATTCCTTGTTATGTAGAGCAAGTTATGTGCGGTTGCGGAATATTAACCTAAAGTAGCAGATGTTTGTGCAATAACCGTGACACAAAAGTGCAGGAAATGAGGAAAAATTGGCGGCTATCTGTGCAGTGTGGAACTTGGGGCTTGGTGAAATTATGCTGGTATAACTGCCGCGCCGCTACTCCTGCAACAACTTTTCAGACTACTATATAAGTGTATAGATGGCAAAAACATTAGTGCGCGGTACTGGTGCCGAGAGTTTAAAAAAAACAGCCACCTGCTTGTGGTGCAGGTGGCCGTAATACTCTGATTTATATTGCTATGTTCTGTTCTGGTTAGCTGTTGATTACATTTAAGCTAAGCTCGTTGTTAGCAACGCCAATTTCGACTTGGCTATCATCGCCAACTTCGCCAGCGATAATGGCGCGGCCAATACGTGTCTCGAGCTGATGTTGCAAATAGCGCCGCAGTGGACGCGCGCCGTAGTGGGCATCGTAAGAGCGATCACAGACTAACTGCTTGGCCTCATCGCTCATGCTGATGTTGATACGCCGGTCGGCTAGGCGCTGTTGCAGCTCGGCCACTTGGAGATCGATGATCTGGCGCAGCTGCTCTGGCCGCAGAGGATGGAACAGCACGGTATCATCGACACGGTTGAGAAATTCTGGGCGGAAGTGCTGACGCAGCCGGCCTAAAACTTCGTTGCGCACCGCTTCCGGTATCTCCCCGGTTTCGGTAACTCCCTGCAGCAGCACATCGGAACCGATATTCGAGGTCATGATGATAACGGTATTTTTAAAATCTACCGTGCGTCCCTGCGAGTCGGTGATGTGGCCATCGTCCATAATTTGCAATAGCACGTTAAACACATCGGGGTGGGCTTTCTCCACCTCGTCAAAGAGCACCACCGCATAGGGGCGGCGGCGCACCGCTTCGGTCAACTGTCCACCCTCGTCGTAGCCAACATAGCCCGGAGGAGCGCCGACCATACGGCTGACGCTGTGTTTCTCCATATACTCCGACATATCGATGCGGATCATGTGCTCTTCGCTGTCGAACAGCGCTTCTGCCAGCGCTTTGGCCAGTTCAGTTTTGCCGACGCCGGTGGGGCCAAGAAAGAGGAATGAACCCATGGGACGGCGTGGGTCTTTAATCCCAGCGCGCGCACGGATAACTGCATCGCTGACCAGTTGCACCGCCTCGTCCTGCCCGATAACCCGCTTATGCAGCAGCTCGTCGAGTTTAAGCAGTTTCTCTTTTTCCCCTTCAAGCATGCGCTCCACCGGAATGCCGGTCCACTTGGCGACAATGCCAGCGATCTCGTCGGCACCGACACTTTCGTGCAACAGCTTTTGCCCTTCGGGGCGCTGCGCTGCAGTCTGTTCGAGCTCGGCCAGTTGGCGCTCCAGTTGAGGCAGGCGACCATGGCGAATCTCTGCCGCTGTGTTCAGGTCGTAATTGCGCTCGGCAGCTTCAAGTTGATGCCCAGCCTGTTCGATCTGTTCGCGTACCTGCTGCACCTGATGTAGCGCCTCTTTCTCCACATCCCATTGGGCTTTAAAGGTGTCAACTATGTGTTTTTGCTCGGCCAATTCGGACTGTAAATTTTTCAGGCGCTCTTTACTGGCCGGATCTTTCTCTTTAACCAGCGCCGCCTCTTCAATCTCTAGCTGCATCACCCGCCGCGCCGCGCTATCCATGTCCGCAGGCATGGAGTCGATCTCGGTGCGGATCATGGCGCAGGCTTCGTCGACTAAGTCGATAGCTTTATCAGGCAAAAAACGGTCGGAGATGTAGCGTTGACTCAGGGTTGCCGCTGCTACCAAGGCCTGATCCTGAATTTGTACTCCGTGATGCACCTCGAAGCGCTCTTTTAAGCCACGCAGGATACTGATGCTATCCTCCACCGTGGGTTGCTGTACCAGCACCGGCTGAAAGCGCCGCTCCAGCGCCGCATCCTTTTCGATATTACTGCGGTACTCATTGAGAGTAGTAGCGCCGATGCAGTGCAGTTCGCCACGGGCCAGCAGAGGTTTCAGCATGTTGCCTGCGTCCATGGCCCCTTCGGTTTTTCCCGCGCCGACAATGGTGTGCAACTCGTCGATGAAGAGCAGAATGCGCCCTTCGCTGTTGCGCAGTTCGGTAAGTACCGCTTTCAGGCGCTCTTCAAACTCTCCGCGATATTTGGCCCCAGCAATCAGGGAGCCCATATCCAGAGCAAAAATAGTTTTGTCACGCATGCCATCGGGAACATCACCGCGCACAATACGCTGCGCGAGCCCTTCGACAATGGCGGTTTTACCTACCCCAGGCTCACCGATTAGCACCGGATTGTTCTTGGTTTTGCGCGATAAAATGCGGATAACGCGGCGAATCTCCTCATCGCGGCCGATAACCGGATCGAGTTTGCCAGCACGTACTGCCGCCACCAGGTCGATACCATATTTCTCCAAGGCTTCGTAGGTAGATTCGGGGTCTTCACTGGTTACCCGTTGCTGACCGCGCACCGACTCCAGCGCTTGTAAGATGGTTTTGCCGCTCAGATTGTGCCGCGCAAAGAGTGCGCCGATATCAGAATTTTTATCTTCGCCAGCCATAGCTAAGAGCAGGTGTTCAACGCTGATATACTCATCTTTAAGCCCCTCAGCTTCGCGCTGAGCACGAGTAAGAAGACGATCCAGACGTTGCGACATATACACTTTTTGGCCACTACCACTGACACTGGCGCGTTTTTCCAGCAGACTGTTCAGCTCTTGGCGCAATGGCGGCAGAGCTACACCCATCTTCTCCAGTAACCGGGGAATCAGACCGTCGCTCTGTTCCACCAAGGCTACTAGCAGGTGCTCGACATCAATATCAGCGTGCTGGCGTTCCATTGCCAATTGCTGAGCTTGTTGTATGGCTTGCTGGCTGTTGCGGGTTAATTGATCTCTGTTCACATTGTCCTCCATTACGCTATGTTAATTATTGCTGCGTCTGCTGCTGTGCTTAGGCTACCTGAATCTCGATACGTTGTGGCGTAGCGGCTTGCAGGCGGGGCAGATGAACCTTAAGTACACCGCACTCAAGTGTAGCACTAGCTTGGGCAGAATCAAATTTGTTGCCCAACTGAAAACGCCGGCGATAGTGATGGCGGGCTTTTTCGTTTTCAGCGCCATTCTCGGGCGCAGCGTTAGTGGCGATATCCTGCCAGCCATCAATGGTCAACAGCCCTTTGTCGATATCTATATTCAGGTTTTCCCGCTTGATGCCTGGCATGTCAGCGATAAAAAACACCCCCTGCTCGTTGTCGTAAATATCTACCGCTGGGGTGACATAAGTTTCGTTGCTCGGTTGCAGATTAGTTGCTGTGCTCATGATATATCTCCTGTTATTTAGGTAAAAGTATGTAGTTTATCTTTCTGTGTTAAGCGTTGACCACAATCCGGTGCGCCTTCTCCTGCTCAGCTTTGGGTAGAGTCAGGGTGAGTATTCCGTCCTCCAGCTTGGAGCTGATTCCGGCGCGTTCAACTTCGAGCGGGAGCTTTATCTTGCGCTCAAAGTGGCCATGGTGACGCTCCTGGCGGTGACAGGTGGTAGCTTCTGGTGCGTCAGTTTCGCGTTCACCTGCGATGGTCAACAGGTTCTTCTCCAGGGTGATCTCCAGCTTATCCGCACTGATACCGGGCAGTTGCGCACTCAATACCAACTGATCCTCGTGCTCGGTTAAAGCTATGGTCGGGAAACTATAGTTCAGCGCACCGTCGCTGCTCTGGTTTACCCCTAACGCACCCAGGGTGCGGTTCATTTCACGTTGCATCCAATCCAGTTCGCTCATCAGATTAAGATATGCCATCTCATCCTCCATCATTTAATATTTAGGTTTAGGGTTAAGCCTGCCTACTTCTTATAGATTGGCAAGCACGTCGGTCAGTTAGTATTACAACTGGCGTGCCAACTTAGGTTGTCTAATGATTTTAGATACTTAACAAATATGAGCGCTGCGGTGCTCAGCTGGTGCGACGTCGCGTTGCAAGGCTGCTGCGACACTGCGACGTTGCACTGCGACACTTACTATCTAGCAGTAATAGTGGTTATTTTCCTGTAGGATAGCGCGGTATCTACTCTGCAACTCTAGGGAGGAACTATGCTTAACGACCTGCAATTTGCCTTTTACATTACGGCGCCAATCTTCTGTATTTTAGCGCTAGGGATACTGTTCAAGCGTTGGGGCTGGCTAAACGACGCCTTTGCTAAAAGCGGTTCGGATCTGGTGTTTAAGGTGACTTTGCCCTGTCTGCTGTTTGTCAAACTGGTGAAAACCGATTTTCGCCACGATCTGCCGCTAACACTAGTTGGCTATGCTACGCTGGCAACCATAGCGCTATTTTTTATTTTGGATCGTTTTGCCACGCCGTTGCTTACCCAAAAGGAGCAGCGCGGCGTATTTGTGCAGGGGGCGTTTCGTGGCAATATGGGGATTATCGGCCTCGCTTACTGCCTCAGTGCCTTTGGCGATGCGGTGATTGCCGCTGCCTCTATCTATCTGGCGGTTATGACCACGCTGTATAACGTGCTGGCGGTACTGACCCTGTCGCGGCATCGGCTTACCCAACTTGATGAACAACGCAAGCTCAGTTTGCTGGTAGATATTGGTAAAAATCCCCTTATCCTCTCTATTGCCCTCGGGGTAGTGGTGTCGCTTAGCGGCATTGCGGTGCCAGCCTTGGTGCTAACTACCGGCAACTATCTGGCCCAGATGACGCTGCCGCTGGCACTGCTCTGTGCGGGTGCCTCCATCCGCATGCAGGAGTTTAGCGCATCGCCACCGCTGTATTGGGCCACGGTGATCAAACTGGTGGTGGCCCCTGCGCTGCTGACCTGTGGTGGTGTGCTCATTGGTTTGCGCGGCCCAGAATTGGGCGTGCTCTACTTGATGAGTTCGACGCCAACCGCTGCAGCTAGTTATCCTATGACCCTCGCTTTGGGTGGTAGTCAACATCTGGCGGCGGCGATCATTGCCGCAACCGCCTTAGGTTCCCTGTTCTCTACCACCTGTGGCATCTTTATCTTGCGCAGTTATGGTTTTATTTGATGACGGCAGCGCTGAATGGTTATGCAGCGCTCTTGTTAATAAAAAAATGTTAGTTAGTCTATTTCTTAATGAATGTACTTTGGTTGGACAACACCCCTTGACAAGAGTATGGTGTAGCTATAGTATCTCAGCTAGTAATTATTCCTAATAGGTGACAGATATGCATCCAACTCAACAGCTTAGATTCGCCTCTTTTAAGGAGGCCTGTCGCGGTAAAAATTTACGCTTAACTCCGCAGCGTATCGATATATTTAACGAGTTGGCCAATGCCGGAGATCACCCCACCGCAGAGATAATTCACCAGCGCCTGCTGAGCAAGTTGCCCACCCTGTCGCTGGATACCGTGTATCGTACTTTAGCAACATTTGCGCGCTTAGATCTTATCAGCAAGGTGGAGACGGTGCAGAGCCAGGCCCGTTACGAGGTTACAGTAGAGCGCCATCATCATCTTATCTGTGAGAACTGCCAAGAGATTGTCGATTTTCAGTGGCCGCAGATCGATGAAATTGCCCTGCCCGAAGAGGTAAAACAGTGGGGCAAGGTGAAAAAGAAAAATTTAGTTATCTACGGTCGGTGCCGTAAATGTGGTGGGTAGGAGTTTTTTTTACCATTAAAATAGGAACAATTACTATATGCCATTGATTATTGTGTAAACTCTGTTATGGTTAGCCAATGAAACCTCACTAAAAGCACCCCAACTCTAAAACAGCCCACAAGAAAGGTAATGTAAAATGAAGAAGAAATTGACAAACAACGCCGGCGCACCTGTAGCCAACAACAATCACGTTATGACTGCTGGTCCGCGCGGGCCGATGCTGCTCCAAGATGTCTGGTATCTGGAAAAAATGGCCAGTTTTGATCGCGAGGTGATTCCCGAGCGGCGCATGCATGCTAAGGGTTCTGGGGCGTTTGGTACTTTTACCGTCACCCACGACATCACTAAATACACCAAAGCAAAAATCTTTTCCGAGGTGGGTAAACAGACCGAGATGTTCGCCCGTTTTTCTACGGTGGCCGGAGAACGTGGTGCTGCCGATGCCGAGCGCGATATCCGCGGATTTGCCATGAAATTTTACACCGACGAAGGTAACTGGGATCTGGTTGGCAACAATACGCCGGTTTTCTTCCTCAAAGATCCGCTAAAATTCCCCGACCTTAACCACGTTGTTCACCGTGATCCGCGCACCAACCTGCGCAGTGCAAAAAATAACTGGGACTTCTGGACACTACTGCCTGAGGCGCTACATCAGGTCACCATCACCATGAGTGAGCGCGGCATTCCCCGCTCTTTCCGCCACATGAACGGTTACGGTAGCCACACCTACAGCCTCATTAGCGCCGATCAAAAGCGGTACTGGGTAAAATTTCACTTCAAAACGCAACAGGGTATTGAGTGTTTAACAGACGATGAGGCCGAAAAAGTTATCGGTAAGTGTCGCGAGAGTAATCAACGCGATTTGTACGAGAGTATCGAAAAGGGTGATTTCCCGCGTTGGAAACTGCAGATTCAGGTCGTTCCCGAAGCCGAAGCCGCCAACTTTCCGTTTAACCCCTTCGATTTGACTAAAGTGTGGCCGCACAGCGACTATCCACTGCAGGACGTTGGCTACTTTGAGTTGAATAAAAATCCGGAAAATTATTTTGCCGATGTTGAGCAGGCGGCCTTTAACCCGACCAATATCGTGCCGGGTATCAGCTTCTCACCGGACAAGATGTTGCAAGGGCGGTTGTTCTCCTACGGAGATACCCAGCGCTATCGCCTCGGGGTCAACCACCACCTTATCCCAGTAAACAAGCCGCGCTGCCCATTCCACAGCTACCATCGTGATGGAACTATGCGTGTCGATGGTAACCACGGTAGTACTCTAGGCTATGAGCCTAACAGCTACGGTGAGTGGCAGGAACAACTAGATTTTTCCGAGCCACCAATGGAGCTAGACGGGGCGGCAGATCACTGGAATCATTACGAAGATAACGACGATCACTACACCCAGCCAGGCAACCTGTTCCGCTTGATGAGCCCAGCGCAACAAGAGGTGCTGTTTGGTAATACCGCGCGCGCCATGGGTGACTGCCCACGCGAGATCAAGGTGCGTCATGCGCAAAATTGTTATAAAGCTGATCCCGCCTACGGTGGTGGTGTGGCTAAGGCATTAGATTTGCCTATTGAAGAGATAAAATAGTCTGATTGAAATTTAACACCGTCATAGCTGGATGGAGACTGAAGGCTATGACGGTTAATAAAGTTATCCGTCGAGATAAACTTCTGCAACAATCTGGTTTCAATCCACGCGCCGCGAGGGGCGCGACATGTTGAAGTCGACTACGCACATTCTACAGTATGGCGGGCACTGCCCGCCGAATTCAAAATTAGCCACCTATGCGGCGGTGAACCCGTAGAGACGTTGCATGCAACGTCTCTTACCTGGCGTTACAATCCACGCGCCCGCGATGGGCGCGACGTGTTGTCCTTTGGTTTTGTGTTTGCGGGGTAGGAGTTTCAATCCACGCGCCCACGAGGGGCGCGACATCATCCCCGTGCACGATGCCATTGCCAAACGCATGTTTCAATCCACGCGCCCGCGAGGGGCGCGACCTGATATTAGCAGTGAGCGCCAAAGTTTCGTGCGCGTTTCAATCCACGCGCCCGCGAGGGGCGCGACGTTAGCACGCACCACCATGCAGGGCGCGGTGGAAGTTTCAATCCACGCGCCCGCGAGGGGCGCGACGTGAAGCCACCATGCACGGTATTAAGCACGGTTTTGTTTCAATCCACGCGCCCGCGAGGGGCGCGACAAGCGAAGACTTCAATCTTAACATCTCTTACACGGTTTCAATCCACGCGCCCGCGAGGGGCGCGACGCCCATCCACCTTATTACTCTGGAATCCGCTCTTTGTTTCAATCCACGCGCCCGCGAGGGGCGCGACAGATAACCGACGCCGACGACAACAGAATAATTAACGTTTCAATCCACGCGCCCGCGAGGGGCGCGACCTTGTGTAATTTCACCGTCATAGCTATGGGGGGTGTTTCAATCCACGCGCCCGCGAGGGGCGCGACAATAAACAACGCCCTGCGCTCATTGGGCTATGATAGTTTCAATCCACGCGCCCGCGAGGGGCGCGACCCAGATTTGACCTAGATGTTGGGTGATATCGTAAGTTTCAATCCACGCGCCCGCGAGGGGCGCGACAGTTACAAAAGACTCTTCACCCCAGTTGTATATAGTTTCAATCCACGCGCCCGCGAGGGGCGCGACATAATACTCGCCAGCCGCGCCACCTTGGATACCGGTTTCAATCCACGCGCCCGCGAGGGGCGCGACGTATGTGGCTGCGCCCTGGTACGTCGCACACCTCGTTTCAATCCACGCGCCCGCGAGGGGCGCGACTGTCGTCATAACCGTAATGCCGGCAGGCTTGCTGTTTCAATCCACGCGCCCGCGAGGGGCGCGACTTGCTGCGGCTCTGGCTGCTAATAAGCCTGAGAAGTTTCAATCCACGCGCCCGCGAGGGGCGCGACCTGTGCCAACACCAGCCTCTGACCCAATAAGGATTGTTTCAATCCACGCGCCCGCGAGGGGCGCGACGATACCCTGTTCACCCTGTGGGCCGGTTTCGCCTTGTTTCAATCCACGCGCCCGCGAGGGGCGCGACAAAGGCGCGGCGGGCAGATTGGTCGAGGGCATCGTTTCAATCCACGCGCCCGCGAGGGGCGCGACCTACCACATCTCCGTTTGTGTTCGTATATCGCAAGTTTCAATCCACGCGCCCGCGAGGGGCGCGACGCAGTCGGTATTAAATGCTACTGTGGCTGAAAAGTTTCAATCCACGCGCCCGCGAGGGGCGCGACTGGCAGGGACGTTGCTAGAACAGGCACACGATGGGTTTCAATCCACGCGCCCGCGAGGGGCGCGACGAAGGTGTTTAAATCAACGCGGCTGGTTGCTTTGTTTCAATCCACGCGCCCGCGAGGGGCGCGACATAATACAGAGGTTTATAGTGTTGTTGTTAATGGTTTCAATCCACGCGCCCGCGAGGGGCGCGACGAGCAGTTGCAAGGATGCACCAATCTAGGCATCGGTTTCAATCCACGCGCCCGCGAGGGGCGCGACTCAGATTGCTGTGGCATGGCGAACGACCATGTTTGTTTCAATCCACGCGCCCGCGAGGGGCGCGACCTTGTGTGTCGGCGTCCTTGTTATCATCCAGCAAGTTTCAATCCACGCGCCCGCGAGGGGCGCGACGCGTCGCGCCGTTCACTTCCGAAATGGAAATGAGCGTTTCAATCCACGCGCCCGCGAGGGGCGCGACGGTGATGATTAAAATGGAAACAACAGATTTAGTGTTTCAATCCACGCGCCCGCGAGGGGCGCGACTACCGAGCGCAGCGGCGACACCTTTGACAAAGCCAGTTTCAATCCACGCGCCCGCGAGGGGCGCGACTTTTGTGGCGATGAGTCAACATTTGAAAACACGGGTTTCAATCCACGCGCCCGCGAGGGGCGCGACGTGATGATGTGGACATTTACTTCATTCTTTTGTCCGTTTCAATCCACGCGCCCGCGAGGGGCGCGACGTGCCGTCGACATTCCAGCCGTTTTGTTGATCCAGGTTTCAATCCACGCGCCCGCGAGGGGCGCGACCTTGTCTGTTGGCCATGGTCGACGATGTAAAAGCGTTTCAATCCACGCGCCCGCGAGGGGCGCGACCTCTGCAAAAGAAAAGCGCTCGCGCTGATAAAGATGTTTCAATCCACGCGCCCGCGAGGGGCGCGACAAGGGGAAATTGTAGGGATAGAAACCGGATTGGGAGTTTCAATCCACGCGCCCGCGAGGGGCGCGACCAACAGCGATAGAGACATGGGGAATTGTAAAAGCGTTTCAATCCACGCGCCCGCGAGGGGCGCGACACCTCAACGAGTATTGCAGCCCGTGGCGAACGTGGGTTTCAATCCACGCGCCCGCGAGGGGCGCGACAAATACCCGTGGTTGTGCTGGCACAGTTGAGCCGGTTTCAATCCACGCGCCCGCGAGGGGCGCGACGTCTACAGGTAGCTATAGGGTGTTTCCAGCGTGGGTTTCAATCCACGCGCCCGCGAGGGGCGCGACGGGATTGCCCTATGTGGTAGTAGCGCAATGGAGCGTTTCAATCCACGCGCCCGCGAGGGGCGCGACCCCATCCGTCCCTATTTGGCTTGATGCCGAATCTAGTTTCAATCCACGCGCCCGCGAGGGGCGCGACAAACCAGCCGTAGCAGTACAAGTTCCGGCATTTTTGTTTCAATCCACGCGCCCGCGAGGGGCGCGACGATTAGTTGTGGGTATAAACAATAAATCAACAAAAGTTTCAATCCACGCGCCCGCGAGGGGCGCGACTGGATCAACAAAACGGCTGGAATGTCGACGGCACAGTTTCAATCCACGCGCCCGCGAGGGGCGCGACTTGACAACGTAAGGCAATAACTGATATATCGTAAGTTTCAATCCACGCGCCCGCGAGGGGCGCGACGAAACTTATGGCGGTTTGTTTTTAACGGATAACAGGTTTCAATCCACGCGCCCGCGAGGGGCGCGACGGGGAGTTCTTGCAGCTATAGGCAGAGCAAATGGCGTTTCAATCCACGCGCCCGCGAGGGGCGCGACTTCGCTGCACTGCATTCATACTCTAGCTTTGCGCGTTTCAATCCACGCGCCCGCGAGGGGCGCGACCAGAATGTCGGGCCAGACTGTAAAAACTGCAAAGAGTTTCAATCCACGCGCCCGCGAGGGGCGCGACACATGGCAGAGGCTCGCGGTATGCAATGGTTCGCAGTTTCAATCCACGCGCCCGCGAGGGGCGCGACTCGCGAGGCGATGGCATACCACCTATCACTAGGTAGTTTCAATCCACGCGCCCGCGAGGGGCGCGACCACATCCTTGATGCTGTTAAGTTGGCATCAGATAAGTTTCAATCCACGCGCCCGCGAGGGGCGCGACGCATATAGACCGAGCAACACCGAACAGGTCATATTGTTTCAATCCACGCGCCCGCGAGGGGCGCGACGAGAGCTTATGCTTTTATGATTTTTACTTGTTGTGTTTCAATCCACGCGCCCGCGAGGGGCGCGACCGCGAGGCGATGGCATACCACCTATCACTAGGTAGTTTCAATCCACGCGCCCGCGAGGGGCGCGACATATAGCCGCTGAGTCAAGCTTGTGTTGCTCTGCGTTTCAATCCACGCGCCCGCGAGGGGCGCGACCAGACCAACCTTTAGCATTTTGCAACCAGGCCGAGTTTCAATCCACGCGCCCGCGAGGGGCGCGACGAGAGCTTAAATTCAGGACACACAACGCTGAAGATGTTTCAATCCACGCGCCCGCGAGGGGCGCGACTGTAGCCACGAGATCACCCTCTTGGAAATCTGTCGTTTCAATCCACGCGCCCGCGAGGGGCGCGACACAATAACCCCTCATATAGCTCTGCAAACAAGAATGTTTCAATCCACGCGCCCGCGAGGGGCGCGACTCGCAAGCTACGCACAGCAAAGCCAACGCTACGTTGTTTCAATCCACGCGCCCGCGAGGGGCGCGACGCAAGGTAATCAACTTACCGCTAAAAGACGCTAACGTTTCAATCCACGCGCCCGCGAGGGGCGCGACGTCAACAAAGCCGATGATTTTCGGCACCCCAGCAGTTTCAATCCACGCGCCCGCGAGGGGCGCGACGCTATGAACGCGTCGCGGTAGGCGTTTGGAGGTGTTTCAATCCACGCGCCCGCGAGGGGCGCGACCGCCAAAGTAACAGCACCTGCTATAGCAGAGGCGGTTTCAATCCACGCGCCCGCGAGGGGCGCGACTCCAGACCCCGCCAACGAGGGGGTAGTACTCCGCAGTTTCAATCCACGCGCCCGCGAGGGGCGCGACGGATTGCCTTATATGGTTGTAGCACAGTGGAGCGTTTCAATCCACGCGCCCGCGAGGGGCGCGACACCAGATTTGACCTAGATGTTGGGTGATATCGTAAGTTTCAATCCACGCGCCCGCGAGGGGCGCGACACCATCATCAACGCTATTATATGTATCACTAGTAAGTTTCAATCCACGCGCCCGCGAGGGGCGCGACAATCGGCACTAGGTATTCTTCACCGCCAGCGAGTGGTTTCAATCCACGCGCCCGCGAGGGGCGCGACCAGCAAAGCCAGAGATATGTGCAAAGCTACACTGAGTTTCAATCCACGCGCCCGCGAGGGGCGCGACTGGTACTGCGCTCGGTATCCATCGTGCGTAGGCTGTTTCAATCCACGCGCCCGCGAGGGGCGCGACGAGATGACCAGTACTGATTTAAGTAAGTCTGTTTTGTTTCAATCCACGCGCCCGCGAGGGGCGCGACAAACTGGTTGGCGTGGTAGCCATTGTATTGGGCGGTTTCAATCCACGCGCCCGCGAGGGGCGCGACATTAGTTGGTTGGAAAAATAAACCATCAATTGGAGGTTTCAATCCACGCGCCCGCGAGGGGCGCGACCCTTTACACTTACAGCAACAGTGATCGTGATATGGGTTTCAATCCACGCGCCCGCGAGGGGCGCGACCAGAGTTACCGAGTGATAGCCACGTTTGGTAGGCTGTTTCAATCCACGCGCCCGCGAGGGGCGCGACCTGGCGTGATGCACTACATGCAGCAGCACAACGACGTTTCAATCCACGCGCCCGCGAGGGGCGCGACGGTTGTAGCGGTTAATGCCGCAGAGAAAGCAAACGTTTCAATCCACGCGCCCGCGAGGGGCGCGACAACTGTGTCCAACTTTGCGGGGTGTTAAGTGATTGTTTCAATCCACGCGCCCGCGAGGGGCGCGACGGCCGATATGCGCCTATCGTTTTCTCGCTTCGATGTTTCAATCCACGCGCCCGCGAGGGGCGCGACATTTAATCACTGAGGTTCCTGAACCATTCGCCTCAGTTTCAATCCACGCGCCCGCGAGGGGCGCGACGTTAATGGATACAAAGGTATGTTTCAAGTGTGGAGTTTCAATCCACGCGCCCGCGAGGGGCGCGACGGTTGCTTGGCCAAAGGGACACACGTCTTAACCGTTTCAATCCACGCGCCCGCGAGGGGCGCGACTGTTGCATTTTAACTAATTGAATCTATTGATCTTTTTATGCACTTTTTGCGAACCTTATTTCGTTAGGACAACTGTTTGTATGTTGGGTTTGCTGTTGATTTACATCAAGGTGTAATCACGGGTGGTTAGCTCATCTGCGAACCTACTGGGTTTTTTGCCACCACTAGGGGTTCGCTAAAGAATTAGTGGGCCTTCCTGATCTATCCCTTCTTTAGCGCCAACGTGTTCAATTTTATTGCGCCATTTTGCCCCTAAAAAGTAAAATCTTAGGCTATCGGCTTCTTTGTCAATGGCTGCTACGAGTTGTTGCCGCATGTTTACCCACTGGCCAGGATCAACAATGCATTCGAATACCGAATATTGTACCCGCTGCCCATGGTTAGAGCAAACTTTTGCAACTCGTCGCAGGCGTCGAGCTCCACCGGGGTCTGATGTCGCTACATCGTAACTGACTAAGACCATCATAAATTTTATCTCCAAATAAATGGCGGGTAGTTGTCGATATCACCGCGCAAAAATCGGCTAAGTAGTTGCGCTTGAGCGAATAGCAACATCCCTAGGGGCATTTTTTCTTGCAAGTAGGGATGCTCAATTTCAACTTGTTTACGTTTTTGGTATTCGACAAGTAACGTTTTGCGCGTCTCATCACTCATGGTGACCGCCCCAGATTCAGTGACGGTAAAACCCTTCTTCTTTACTTGACCACGATTAATCAATGATAACGCCAAGCGATCAGCAATAACAGGGCGGAACTCCTCTATTAAATCTAATGCTAGGCTTAACCGTCCGGGTCGATCGCGATGCAAAAATCCAACAGCTGGATCAAGCCCAACCGATTCGAGAGCAGATCGGGCATCGTGATAGAGTAATGAATATAAAAATGATAACAGGCAATTTACCCGATCAAGGGGTGGGCGGCGATTGCGACCAGTAAACTGAAAATCGTTTTTAGCGGTGACAATCAGATGGTCAAAAATATCGAAATAATCATTTGCCGCCTTGCCTTCAACGCCACGCACTACATCGAGATCGTTTTCGTTTAATAGTCGTCTGCACTACTGTCCGGTTAATAGTTAAACAGATTCAACTGGTTAGATTCGAGAGGTTCTGATATATGCTTAAGAGCATCAGTAACCAGTGATGAAATTGGCTTTTTCTCGAACAAATTGACCTCCAAT
>JAVETC010000067.1:0-5422 GCA_034006225.1 Desulfuromonas sp.
AGTTGGCTAAGTGAGTTAAGTATACACCATACAACCATGTGCAGACTCCAATTGCTAAAATTACGAGAGCTTCCCCCGTAGTGATGGTGTCTCCTGCAACAGTTAAACCAACTAGACCAATGCCTATACTGGTTATGCCAAACTTACGAATATCTTCGCCAAGTGTCGCCAGTGTTTTAGAGTCTGGTGTAGAAAGATTGATTAGCCACGCTTTAAAGCGTGAAAGTTTATTCATTTATATCTCCATTGTTAAATGAGGGAGACACAGCATTCCCTGCAGGGGATGAGTGCCCCTTCAGGGTTTAGTTTTGATGTAAGAAAAGCTTCTTACGGGTGAAAGCGTTCTTTCAGTTTTAAACGCAAAGGACTGGGTTGGTATTGAATCAACTTCAGCTGCTTATCTTCACCAGCAGAGCTGATAATTTGATGAGCTTCTTGAGCTGAAAGGAATCCAGCTTTATCCAGGCCTGGTGTGTAGTCATAAGCATCTTGTGTCCAGTACTGACGATGTTCATCAGACCAAATCGCAAAAAAAGATAGGCATGGTTGCATTGCAGCAGGCATGGCAAGCTCCATTACGCGTAGAGCTTTTTGAGAGTGAAGGAAGCCGCTTCACAGCCTTGTTTGGCTGCTCGCTCTAATAGCTTTAAAGCTTTTTCTTTGTCGGCTTTAACACCTTTGCCCCAAAGGTATGCATCACCAATAAATGTGAGAGCTTCGGTATGCCCTTGGTAGGCTGCTTTTGATGCAGCTTCAAACGCTTTCCTTTCTTCGTTTGCGAAAAAATGAACTACCGCCAGCTCAAACAATGCTTGGGGTGCTTGCGGGCTGGACTGGCTGGCTTTGAATTCAATGAGCTCCAGGTCAAAGCTAGGTTGAAGAAATGTTGCAGTTGTCATTGGTTATTCCTCAAAAGAAGCATAACCACCACACGGGTAGTTATGCCCGTGTAGATGCAAGATTAGGGGAGTGGCGTAGGTAGGCCTAGATCAACTCGTTGAGCGATCCAAAAGTGGTTGCAGTGCGTTGCGTTAAGATCAGTCCATTCTTGATTTGCCAGTCGTGGAGCACTTGAGTGCTACCTAGACGGCGTAGAATGGCGGGCTCGTGATAATCGGCAGGGATTTGATCTTGAAGGGTGTTGGATGCATTGGCAGTCATGCTGTACATGATGTGCGTACATGTATGTTGAAAAGCTGATTGCAAGGCTGAAAACGCTCTTTTAGTCAATCGTCCAAGCTTATGGCCTGCAAGATATGCAGGTGATAGCTCTTTTAATGACTTATCGGATAAGCGAATTTTCTCGCCCAGAATGCCGGTGGTGTACATAAGTGTGTTCCTCATAAAACAGAGAAACACAGCTCCATGACGGAGAAGTAATTTCTCCGCAAGGGGGGTAGGTTTAGTAAGCATTTTCACCAGAGGTGATGGCCTGTTTTTCAAATGCACACAGGTTTTAGGGTGTGTAGCAAAGCTACGGGTATGTTGCTGCTCAACGAGCAGCGGTACACAGCCAAAGTGTATGTGAAACAGCTCCTGAAAAGCCAAAACAAAGGCCCTACTTCACGTCTTTGTATCAACTTTTTTTAGTGTGGCAAATCTGAAAGCCGATGTTAGCGCTCCGACAATAAGATTGCTTAACTGGTGGCCATAGTTCGGCCGTATGCACAAGCGCAAGTACCCACAGTTTATTCCCGTCGGGAAGATGTTTATCAAGACTTGCACTCAGATTAATAGCAGCAGTTATTAAATTACAGCTGTTTCAGTTTCTCGATTTAGTAATTTACTTGGGTAACCGTAGTAATATGATTGATTAGGTTTGTTGAAGGAGCAGTGTGGTAACTTAGGCAGAGCTGGTCATTTTTGTTGCGACATAGACTATTTTTTATAACTATCTATAGACACATAGAGAGCAATCTGCGGACCGAGTTCTTTACCAGTAATGTCGAGCCTGGGGTTTTTGGAAATTGCAGTATCCACAATGGCTTGCACCAGGCTGATATTTTTCTGGCCGGTCTCAAGGCTTTTGATGGGAATGGACTTCCACTCAGTGAGCTTGTCTTGACTGACCATTACCACTAGGGCCGAGTCGGTCGATTTTTTCAGGTTGTCATAGACGGGAAAATCAAGCTCTTCTATTCCAAGTTGGTGCATAAAAAAACTGGCTCGATCAGACAGTTCGTCTGCCGTAGGCCAGCCCCGCCAGATCCTTTCTCCCTCACTCATCGCCGTGGCCAGTTGAGCATCGCGCAGGTAGCTTGTTGCTTCGCCCCAGGCAATAGAATCATCTTTTTTTCTCAAAGAGGCCTGAAGGTCAAATGTCTGTTTGATAAATTCTTCGTCTCGTGTCGATATTTCCAGAAACGCCAGTTGACGTTCAGCTGATGTAAAAGCACCTGAATCATCAAATGCCATGCTAGACAGGGTCAGTCTATCCAGTGCTGCGAAAGGATTTTCATCAGAGACGCCCTGGTGCAACTTTTCTTTGCCATAGAGGGCGGTGAGTAAATAGTTGGTTGCCTGCCGGGATAACTCAAGGCGTGCCGGGTCCCTATCGCTGGGGACTTCTTTGAAAACTTCCGCATTTTTGCCGCTTTTCAGCATTTGCTGATGTAGCGTTAAAACAACCTTGTCAAAACCCGTTGCTTCCGCCGTTCCCGTGTTCTTAGCTTCGTCCTGAAGAAGAGCCGTCATGCGCATAGCAGACTCAGCTAAAGTGACATCAGCCTTTTGGTTATAATGGTGCTCTCTCTTGAACGTAACACCAGGCTGCCAATTGGATGCCGACTTTATAATATGATTAATTTGAATTGCCACATCCTTACTCCAGTTGTGACCAGCAAAGTACCTCTCTCATGAACCTTATGAGCGGTGCATACACCTCACTGTTTTAGTTGTAAAATGCAAACTCTGCTTTATAGTTATACGGAGGACGCCAAGTCGGTGTTTGATAAGCTGAGCAAGTAGCCATAGGAGTCCCTATTGAAGTAGCGGACTTATCAAAATAAGGGCCTGAAACTTGCTCAATATGTGAGGTTGTGAAGTGACAAGCTGCCCCGCTGTCTGAACGTTTATATACGACCTCAATATCGGAGCGAGTACCTCCCATATAAAGTGTTACCGGCTCTTTTCTCTTGGCAGGGATTGTAGTCGGAAATTTATCGTAAGTAGATTCCGATACAAGAATCAGGTCTACGTCTGTTACATTATTAATGACGATGTCAACAACGTTTGCTTGTGCGGCATTTGAAAATACTGCTGCTGTCAGTAACAATGTAGATAAAGTAATATTATGTTTTTTAAGAAAAATCATTTTCGTTTTCCTTATAAGAGTAAAGCTACCCTGTAATAAGCGGCTACCTCACGATAAGTCCTTAGCGTTAGATGACCATGCCACAAGCAGTAATCGGTTTCAGTGACTAAAGTCAACTATACTTATGCTTTCTACGGTGTCAAACCAGTGTATCCATTGAGAGTTAGAATTGAGGTAGACGCTGCGTGTACTGGTTGAACTTCTTGCTCAGGGAGAGACTTCGGCCTGAAGTCAGTGAGGGTGTATTAAGCTTTCCTTATGCGAGTCACGTTATTTACTATGTAGTACACCAGCAGCAGCTAGTTGTTTTTGCTGTGCTACACAAGAGAATGGCACCCAGAAATCATTTGCCAGGGCGTGAACTAGGTTGATGGGTGCAGTGTCTTATTAAGTGTGAAATTGTCGCTTGTCCCATATGCAGTGGATTGATAAAGTGAATATAGGGCGTATGTCAGGAGGTCATTAGTATGGAGGAAAAAGCACAGGGCTTAGGCTACCGAATCGGTTCAGGCTTTAAACGTCTACGATCTTTTCTTAAAAATCATGAGTCACGACTTGTGAGAAAAGCAGGGCAATCCTATCCGAAGTACGGAGTGTGGCTCGCTCGCTTGCTGTTTTTAAGCATTAAAGTTGGCCTGGTGATTTTAGCGATCGCTAGCATGGCTGTGGCGGTTTACATCGCGCTACTGGCGTTGATTGTGGCTGTGCTGGTTATGGTGTTTAATCGTAAAAGCGATTCAAATGATTCTGCTTGGCGCGATGAGGCTTACAGCCATGGTTACAACCCAGATCTTTATTATGATGTAGAAAGTTTTCGTCGGGATTTGTATTCAGATCAATAATTAACTCTGAACAGCCAGATATCAGTCTGAACTATTCAGAGTTATCAGCTGAGTTTACTTGATTTTATTCTTAGCTGAATTGGCCGCCTCACCGCCGCCTTTAGCAGAGCTTGCACCCCCTCTCTCTAAGGACGTTTGAAGACCACTTCCAAGACTCATCCCTACCCAGCTTATTACTGCCACAAATACAATCGGCAAGATCACAAACAACGTCGGCATCACCAGATTACGCATCAGCTCACCGGCTAAATTATTGTCTGTACCTATACCTGCCCACCATAGGCTTTTATCTGTGAACGATAGGTCGCCGTATAGTGCTTTCAGCATGCTGGTATCAATCCAGCGAGCGAGTTCCCACCAGAATGACAGCATATGCAGTGTGAACAGCCCGAAAGAGAGCGTAAGCAGAGCTTTTAGTGAGTAACTACTGATAAGCATTGCGATAGGCAGCGATATGATAATGGCCATAATCACAAAGGATTGCAGCATGGGTAGTGCTGTTTTTAGAGCTCTCATGGACGGCAAGTAAGATAAAGACTCCCAAGCAACACCAGCACCGGCTGCGGCATTACCTATGCTGTCGCCCATGAGATCCCCTCTGGGGTCTGCACCATATGCTTGGTAATAATCGCCACGATTCATTTGACGCTGCTGCTGTTTAGGGCTGACCAGCTGGCGAATGGTTTCGTCTTGAACTGCTTGCTCAGACTCGTTTGCCCACCAGCCTTTAATTCGAGTCATAAGTGTTGGATCGACTTCATTAACCAGCTGGGTGCGTAAACCGATATTTGGAGCGTTCCACCAGTCGTAACATTGTGGGAATCCACCACCATGATTGGGCAACCCTTCATCACGATTTGCATCATACGGCCAACGCTTTTGAGGCGTTAGAGCACGAAAGGTATCGTAATATCCAGGCTGAGTGAGAAAGTAGTTTGAGCCAATCCAAGAGGTGTCGTAATCCTGCTCTTTGGTCAGCTCAGGCATTTTTCTAAAGAGAACAGAGCGCGCTGCTCCGTAGCAGTTGTTAGTAAATGCTGCGACTTCTTGAAGCAATACTTTGTTATTGATTTTAGACTCTTGAATCTCCATCACTATTTCACGCACATCAGGGGTGCAAGGAATACTCGCTGTTGCTGCCGCTGAAACACCTTTGGAGAGACTATGAATGAGTTGCCACCATAAGGGGACGGCTGCAGATCTATCACCGATGGTGCTGAACTGGCCGCCCCAAGCGGTATCTTCAGGCGCGGCGATACTGACTCCA
>JAVETC010000031.1:0-33770 GCA_034006225.1 Desulfuromonas sp.
TGGAGGTCAATTTGTTCGAGAAAAAGCCAATTTCATCACTGGTTACTGATGCTCTTAAGCATATATCAGAACCTCTCGAATCTAACCAGTTGAATCTGTTTAACTATTAACCGGACAGTAGTGACCCATTATTGCAAAATAGCAGTTGCGCTCAGGGTGCACTTTTATTTACAATTCACAATTTGCCAGACAGCACCAAGTACCTATGCTAGCTAACTACTCTATTTTCATAAAAATAAGGAGATTTATTTATGCCCATGTCCGCAGGGTTTAAACAACGACTATTCAACGCGCTACCTCAAATCGCCAACCACTACGGCACCCCATTTCATATTTATGACGAACAGGGCATTCGTGATACTGGGGCGCAACTCAAGCAGGCCTTTGCGGGCATTGAGGGCTTTCGCGAATATTTTGCCGTTAAAGCACTACCTAATAAACGCATTCTCAAGCTGATGAAAGAGATGGGTTTTGGCTTTGATTGCAGTTCAATCCCTGAACTGGTGATGAGCCGTGAACTAGGCGCTACCATGGAGGAGATCATGTTCACCTCCAACAACACCAGCCCAGAAGAGTTTGCCTTTGCCGAGCAGGACGGCGGATGCATTCTCAACCTTGATGACATCTCTCTTATCGATAAAGTACCCAACTTTCCCGAATTGGTCTGTTTTCGTTACAATCCAGGGCCAAGGCGTACCGGTAATGTAATTATCGGCAATCCGGTAGAGGCCAAATATGGCATCACCCACGAGCAGGTCGTTGCCGCTTATCGCCAGGCGCAAGAGCGCGGTGCTAAACGCTTTGGTCTGCACACCATGGTAGCCTCCAATGAGTTGGATTACACCTATATGGTGGAGACAGCGCGCATGGTGCTATCCTTAAGCGAACTGGTTAAACAGGAGTTGGGCATTGAGTTTGAGTTTGTCAATATTGGTGGCGGCTTTGGCATCCCCTATAGACCTGAGCAAAAAGCGCTGGATATTACTACTATGGCGCAAGAGATCACTGCTCTGTTCCATAAATTTAAGGAGCAGAATGGCTTTGTTCCCCGCATGTACATGGAGAGCGGACGCTTTATGACCGGGCCTCACGGTTGCCTGATAACCAAGGCAATTAACTTTAAGGACACCTATCGCCAATATGTCGGAGTGGATGCCTGTATGTCCGCACTCATGCGACCTGCACTATATGAGGCCTACCACCACATCGATGTGGTTGGCAAACAGGATCAACCAGCCAGTGTCACCTACGATGTAGTTGGCTCCCTGTGTGAAAACAATGACAAGTTCGCCGTACAGCGTCAGCTACCGAAGATTGCTGAAGGGGATTTATTAGCCATCCATGACTCGGGAGCTCACGGCCATGCAATGGGATTTCAATACAACGGTCGCCTCCGTCCTCAGGAGTTGCTCCTGCGCACAGATGGCAGCGTAGAACTCATCCGGCGCGCCGAGACCATTGCCGACTACTTCGTCACACAAAATTATACGGCGGACGAATTTATCCCCAGCAAATAGTTGCATGAGCAATACTCAAGAAGAGGACAGCAAATTGACAACATACGAGGTACACTACCAAAAAGGGGAAGAGTACGGCGAAGAGCTTGTAGAGGCCGAATATCCCCAGCAGGCACAACAGAAATTTCTTATTGATCGTGCCGACCGCGAAATAGTGGTGCTGTGCGTATTGCGCCACAACTTAGCCAAATAGCAAAGAGGGGTCATGGTTGTAAATCCTTTTTACCAGATCATAAACAAGACATTTAATAAAACCGAGCACGCCTTTGAGGGTATATCCGGCCAACGCCGCGTCGGCAATCTGCTGGTCTTACTCTTCATTGGCGGCTTAGCGGGGATTCAAGCCAATCTGTTTGGCTTGTTCCCCCCAGCACTAGCAGCCATCACCCCAACCAACCATCTCGAAGCAATTGACCTAGTCTTTACCGTACTGCTGGCATTTGAAGCCCTCGGGCTGCTGTTTAGTCTTGCCTATTCGGTTTCGACTTCAGTCGGTAAACAGGTGGAAATTATGTCACTGGTGCTGCTGAGAGATATCTTTAAAGAGATCTCCCATATTCAAGAACCAATAGTGTGGAGTGACATATCCCCCATCGTGCTCGACATAGCCGCTCTGGCGACAGCAGCACTGCTTATTTTCATCATTCTCCATTTCTACTATAAGCAGATCGAACCCAAAATTCTCAACGATGACGAGGATGAAACAGCACGGTTTATCATCACTAAAAAATTAATTGCTCTCTTTATGATGGTTTGTTTTATCGCTCTGCTATCTATCAACGGTTGGAACAGCCTGTTTTATGGGCAGCATAACTCCACCTTTGAATCCTTTTTCACCCTGTTAGTCTTCAGTGATATTCTCATCATGTTGATATCCATGCGCTATGGCTCATCTTACCGCGTCGCTTTTCGTAACAGCGGCTTTGCCGTAGCCACCCTGATGATTCGCGTTGCCTTTATAACACCACCGCTGTACAGCGCTATTATTGGCGTTCTGAGCGCCCTGTTTGTTCTCGGCATTCGCCATGCGTATAATGAGTATATTCCCTCGGGATACCAACAGCGTCGCGAGGATCTACGCCGTAAAGATTGCCATAAAAAGAGCACCCCAGCTAAAATGGAGACACCATGAACACCAAACTACCCGATGCTCAGGGATTTTTCGGTGCATACGGTGGGCAGCAACTGCCACCCGAATTAAAACAAGTCATGGACGATATATCGGCAGCCTATGACGAAATAAAAGTTTCAGCGCAGTTCCAACAGGAGCTGCACGATCTACAGCGTCACTACGTTGGTCGCCCCAGTCCGGTATATTTCTGTCGTCGTCTGACTGAACAGCTGGGCGGAGCTGAGATCTATATCAAGCGCGAAGATCTAAACCATACCGGCGCGCATAAAATCAACCACTGCCTTGGCGAAGCACTGCTAGCAAAAAAAATGGGCAAGAGCAAAATCCTTGCGGAAACCGGAGCCGGACAACATGGCGTAGCTCTCGCCGCAGCCTGTGCTCTAGTTGGCATTACCTGCGAAATCCATATGGGTGAAATTGATGTGGAGAAACAGGCACCAAATGTACTGCGCATGAAGTTAATGGGGGCAAATGTCATACCGGTAAGTCGGGGCACGCAAACGCTAAAAGACGCTGTCGATAGCGCCTTTGAGGAGTATCTGCGCGATCCACAAAATTTTTTCTATGCCATCGGCTCAGTCGTCGGGCCACACCCCTTTCCGCAGATGGTGCGTGATTTTCAACAGATTGTCGGCATCGAAGCACGTGAGCAATTTCAGGAGATGACCGGCAGTCTGCCCGACACCCTAGTCGCCTGCGTCGGCGGTGGCAGCAACGCTATGGGTCTATTCACGGCTTTTTTAGATGATACCAGTGTCGCCATGGTAGGCGTTGAGCCCGCAGGGCTTGGGCTAGACACCCCAGATCATGCGGCCACCCTCAGCATAGGTTCCCCAGGTATACTCCACGGTATGCGCTGTTATCTACTGCAAGATGCCGCCGGTGAACCACTACCGGTGTACTCTATCGCCTCCGGTCTCGACTACCCCGGCGTTGGACCACAACACTGCTACTTAAAAGATATTAAGCGTGTCATTTACGAACACGCCACCGATCAGGATTGCCTAGATGCCTTTGTAATGTTATCGCGCACTGAGGGAATTATTCCGGCTTTGGAGAGTGCTCACGCTCTCGCCTACGCCATTCGGGTCGCACCGCAGATGGCTGGCAAGCGCATTCTGGTCAACCTCAGCGGTCGCGGGGATAAGGATCTGGATTTCGTCGCCGAAAAGCTCCAGCTATAACATGCTCTGCATAGCTGGCTGGTGGCGCCAGTTGCGCCTACGTATGAGCGGCAAAGAGCTGATCATTACCGGCAACTGTCGCCAATGCGGTAGCTGTTGCAAACGACTGCAACTGGAGTACCAGCATAAATGGCTGCGCTCGAAACGCAAATTCGCCGCCTTGGTCAAGACTAACCCCGAGTTTGCCCGCTTTAAAATTGTCGGTCGCGATCAGCAAGGGTTACTAGTTTTCAACTGCCAGATGCTGGGTGCCGACAATCGCTGTATGGATTATCAGCAGCGCCCACAACTCTGTCGGGATTTTCCCCACAAGGGGATTTTTTTCTGCGGCGGCGCACTTCCGCGCGGCTGCGGCTTCACCCTAAGTGAAGGGATCCCCTTTGCAAAAATCCTGCACCAGCAGCAACTTCGACAACGTACCGGCCGTCACAGCCAGCAAGGAGCTCAATATGAAAACAACGACTCCGACGATTCTTGATTTAATCGGCAACACACCTCTGCTACGCCTAACCAGCATGGAGACACCTGGCGGTGCAGCTATCTGGGGCAAGCTGGAGAGCGCTAACCCTGGGGGCAGCGTCAAAGACCGCATAGCATTGGGGATGATAGTCCAAGCAGAGCAAGACGGACTATTGGCAGACCAAGCACACTTGGTCGAGCCTACCAGCGGCAATACCGGCATCGGTCTGGCGTTAGTTTGCGCCATAAAAGGCTACCACATCACCTTAGCGATGCCAGAGAGCATGAGTATGGAGCGACGCCAACTGCTGCAGGCCTTAGGCGCGCAACTGCTCCTTACTCCAGCCAGCAAAGGTATGGCGGGAGCCATAAGCGCTGCCGAAGAGCTCAGCCACGAGCAAGGTTATTTTATGGTGCAGCAATTTAACAACCCCGCAAATCCTGCCACCCATGAGCGCAGCACCGGCCCAGAGATCTACCGCCAGTGCGGCGGCAACATCGACGCTTTTGTGACCGCAGTTGGCACTGGCGGCACCATAACTGGAGTTGGACGCTATCTGCGCCAACAGTCAGATAAAATCCAAATTATTGCCGTAGAACCATCCGCCTCAGCAGTACTGTCCGGTAACGCTCCTGGCCCGCATGCTATTCAGGGTATTGGTGCCGGATTCATCCCCAACGTTCTTGACACCGCAGTTTACGATGAAGTCATAAGCGTCAGCGATGCCGAGGCCATCAGCACCACGGTGCAACTGGCACAGAGTGGCATTTGCTGCGGCATCTCTAGCGGAGCTAATGTCTGTGCCAGCCAGCGCATCGCCAGCAGGCTCGGAGCCGGTAAACATGTAGTCACCACCCTGTGCGACAGCGGTGAACGCTACCTATCGACGGGAATTTTTAACTGATGCGCCAACTTGTATACCTGAAACGCACCACCATCATTTTTTTGCTGTGCCTATTTTTTGCTGGCACAACCGCGCAGGCTCTGGCCAGTGCAGCGACACGCCACGGCGTTGTCACCTGGGTCTATGATGGGGACACTATTCAAGTACAGGGCATAGGCACAGTCCGCTTAATCGGCATAGACTGCCCAGAGAAGGTAGAATCAGATCGGGACTGGAAGTATCTGAAGATGGGCTGCAAAGATCGCGGCACGCTTCGCGCCAGCAGTGCCGCTACACTCAAACAAGTCATTAAACTCTGTAAAGGGAAAAAGGTACAGCTTCAAGGTGGTAGCGACGGGACAGACAGATATGGCCGCATGTTGGCCTATGTGTGGCTACCCGATGGCAGGATGCTCAATCGCATCATGTTGCAGGAGGGGCGCGCCATGGTCTATCGCCGTTTTAATTTTATCCACAAAGATGACTTCATCGAGGTAGAGACCACTGCACGCCACCAGCAACGCGGTATATGGGCGGGATTCAACAAAAAAGACTTTGAAAAAGCGGTAAACTACTCGGTGGATCCACACAGCAGAACAAAATAGTGCTATCTCAACTGGCTGCAAACACAGAACAACCTCTACAGATAGTGATCCAACATAAAGCGCGCAATACTGCGCCGCGAGGGTAGCAGCGGCAAGTCGGCACGGTGAAACCAGCGGGCATCTTCCAACTCTGCCCTCTCGACAACCACCTCACCACCGGCGTACTCTGCGGTAAATCCCATCATATTCTGGCTGGGGAAAGGCCACGCCTGACTACCGATATACTGAATATTCTTCACGGCGATACCGGTCTCCTCTAGCACTTCGCGCACCACTGTCTCTTCGAGGCACTCTCCCGGCTCCACGAATCCGGCCACCAAGCTATAACGGCCAGCAACCCAGTTAGCCTTACGTGTCAGCAGTACTTCATCACCACGCGTAATCAGGACAATAATACAGGGATGAACATGGGGGTAGTGGCTGCTATTGCAGTTGTGGCACTGTTTCCCCCACTCACCAGCGATAAAGTCCATCTGGCCACCACAGCGGGAACAGTATTGACTATTTTTATGCCAGTTGAGCATCTGCTGTCCCAGAGCGGCCAGAGAGAGCAACGCCAGTGACAGCTGTGGATCGTCAGCCATAATATCGTGCGCCTGCATGCCCTCGGGGCACGGCAGAGAACTTGAATAGGCGGCAACACGGCACGCCTGCCCACGCCAGTAACCAATGAACAGTGCCTGCCCAATTAGTGGCTGTGGCGGGGTCGGTACAAGATCCCCGGTCTGAGTCTCCAGCAGCACACTACCACCCTGAAGAATCAACCACAGACCATCATCTTGCGGCTCTTTATCTGGCGCAAGAAACTCGAACTCACTCTCCAAGCTGTGACGGTTAAAGGGCAGATGCAGCGCTGACGCAAAGTATTCTGGCAACATATTTACACACTCCTAAATTTTCTTGCGGCGCAGCATATCTCCCACTGCAACCTCAGTGGTCATCGGCATCCACACCTGAGCATTGGGCTGGACTACCTCTACCGCATTACCATCGCTATCCTGACATACTGGGGCACAAAATTCATGCTGGCGCATCTTGGGGCCAATTAGCTCGATAGCATCGCCACGGCAAAAGCGATTACGCCCTTCAATGCGGGCGACAGGCTGGCCCGCCTGAGCAGTTACTTCACGCACAATGGCGATAAAATCATGCGTACGCAGATAGCTCGAGTCGACACTATGTACGGCAGCATCTTCCAGCGGCAAAAAATCGCTAGTATAGGGGCGATGGCTAACCTTATCCAGCTCAGAGCGCCACAGGGGATCGCACGCATAGCTGTCGCCATTGGCTAGATAGCTATCCAGTGCTGCGCGATACACGCGGGTCACTGCGGCCACATAGTAGAGGGTTTTCATGCGCCCCTCTATCTTCAGGCTATCAACACCAGCAGCGATAAGTTGCGGTAACTGCTCCAACAAGCACAGATCGCGGCTATTCATAATATAGGTGCCATGGCGATCCTCTTCGATGGGAAATTGCTGTTGCGGACGAGTCTGCTCCACGAGGGCATAGTTCCACCGACAGGGCTGAGCGCAGGTGCCTTCGTTGGCGCTGCGCCCGGTTAGTGCTGTCGACAGCAGGCAGCGTCCTGAATATGCCACACACATGGCACCATGGACGAACACCTCCAGCTCTACAGCTGTCTGCGCTCTAATGGTGGCAATCTCAGCAATAGTCAACTCACGCGCCAGATTGACCCGCCGCACTCCCTGATGCAACCAAAACTGGCAAGCCGCTCCGTTGATGGTATTCGCCTGAGTGGAAAGATGAATCTCGCGCTGCGGATCCAGCTGTTTAACCCGTTCCAACACCCCAGGATCGGAGACAATATATGCATCGATATCCAGCTCTTGCAACTGTTCTAAATAGTCATCTAGGTGCTGCATATCGCTAGGGCGCACATAGGCATTCAGCGTCAGAAACAACCGCTTCCCATACTGATGCACCAAGGCAACTGCGGCACGCAAATCGGCCAGGGTGAAATTACCCGCACTGGCACGCAGGCCAAACTGATCACCACCAACATAGACAGCATCAGCGCCATAGAGTAGTGCTATATGTAATTTATCCATATCACCAGCCGGAACTAATAATTCCGGCAGCGCGGGTAAAATTTTCTTTCCCATTTATATTCACTCCATTCCATTTAATTCAGGGCGATAACTCCGCTTCTTCCTACTGCCACGAACTGGCAACCATATACTATGCACAGAGTGACTTCGAGAGCGTAGTGTAAAATTGTCGCCAACTCTCATCTTCAACAGGGTGGCATACAGTTTCGCCCTTGACAAGGGGGCTAAAAGCCTATAAAAATTAGAATATTTTGTAATAAATCTCGTACTGGTTATAGTAAGTTAGCTTGATGCTGCAACTTAACCTATCCTCCTTGCAAAAGACAGGAAAACTGCTCCATGCGTTGTGTCACATTGCCATTGTTATGTTTACTAGCACTCACTATTGTACTGGCAGGTTGCGTTACCCAACCACCAACAGCAACCATGCGCCCGGTTTCTACTCGTCCTCTGGAGCAACAGTTAAAGGCTCAAGATCAACACATCACCAATTTGGAAGCGCAAGTTCAGCAACTCGCGGCATCAGTTGACGCCACCAACAATGAGTTATCGACCTTACGCGCAGAGATCAGCCAAATAAATAGTCGTAATCAGCACACCAATACGCTTCCTATCCGCAGCACTACAGAACTAAACACCGGGGCAAATACGCAAGCGCAACAACAAAGCGCGCCAGCTCAACCCAGCGCTACAGAGCTATATTTAAGCGGATTTTCTGCATACACCAGCGGAATCTACCCCGCAGCGGCGGAAAATTTCTCCTCTTTTATTAGCAACTATCCGCGTAACCCCTATATAGCAAACGCCTATTATTGGCTAGGTGAAACCTATCTAGCTCAGGGCAAAATGCAGATTGCCCGCGACGTGTTTAGTACCTTGGTAAAAAATTACCCCAGCGCCAGTAAAGCAGCGGATGCCCAGCTGAAGTTGGCCCAGATCTATGCCCAGCTCAACCAGACACCCCAAGCACAGGCGGCGCTGACAACATTAAGGCAACAGTATCCAGACAGTACGGCAAATAAGAACATACCGACAAAGTTACTCGAGCTACTTTCGCGCTAGTATAAATGGCGAGAATACGGGCTATAAATTAGCACCCATACTTGGCCTGAGCATTAAAAGGAGATCAAAATGAGTTTACGTAAACTGTTAGTTATTGCCTGCTTGCTTGCCCTACCATCACTGGCAAGTGCCAGAGAAAATCCCTATATTTATACTGTGCAAAAAGGGGATACCCTCTGGGGAGTTTCCCAACGCTTCATAACTGACCCCATGTACTGGCCAAATCTATGGGCTAACAATCCATTTATCCGCAACCCGCACCTGATCTATCCCGGCCAAAAATTGGCCATCTACGACGGTCGTATAGAGCTGTTACCCGAATACAACCAACAACCTGCAGAGGTTGCAGAAGAGCAAATAGCTGAGGAGTTACCCACGCCTCAGGAAGACATTACTCTTAAGGTATATGGCGAGCTCAACAGTTTCATCAGCACCGCTGGGTTAAACTCGGCTGGACGCATTGTCGATACCAGTGACAACCGCATTATGATGACAGAAAACGACATCGCCTTTGTGCAGATGCAGGATGTCGCCAGCGTCGGAGATGTATACGATATCTTCTCGGTAGGAGATGTTGTCACCCATCCTCAGACGGGCAAAAAGATTGGCCACCAGATAACCTGGCGCGGGAAATTACTCCTGAGCCAAGCACATACACAGGTCTACTCCGGAACTATCACTAAAGCCGTAGGCGAGATAGTACGTGGGGATATTTTACTCCCAGAAGTTGAGCGTGCTAGTACCATTGCCCTTAAACGTGCCGCCAATCAGGTTGACGCCTGCATTATTGCCGCCCATCCAGAGAAGATCGCCTTTGCTCAATACGATATCTTCTATATCGACAAAGGCAGTGACGATGGTATCGAAGTCGGTAACATGCTAACCATCATCCGGCCACGCAATGCCAGTGAATTGGCCATACAGGATCGCAACCTCGTTCTGCCCGACACCCTTTTAGGCCGTGCGCTAGTTGTGAAATCCGAGCCCAATGTAGCAGCAGCACTGATCCTAAAATCATCGGAACCAGTTTACCGCGGCGACTCGGTATTTAGCGAAACCGAATAGCGGCAGCTCTCACTACTTAGCGCACATTATTTTGCATCCCCAAAAGGGTTGGGCTTAGGTTCAACCCTTTTTTCTTAGTAGCACCATTAGCTCACCCCAACCAAGCGGTGATTATATGCACCAGGATTCACAACAAAACTGGCTCCGTCTCCACTTAACTGCCGGACTGGGACGTATTGGCATAAATAAGCTTATAGCTACCTTCGGCAGCGCCACTGAAGCCCTTAAACAGTCGCGCCACGAATGGACACGACAAGCCAACCTGACATCAAAACGCATCGGCACGCCCCCGGCGCTAAACGAGCCTATCTTTGTCAAGGCGTGGGATAACATGCTGCGCTGCCACGCACGCATTATCAGTTTATGGGACAAAGATTATCCGTCACAGTTGCGCACTATTCACGATCCACCGGCACTGCTATATATTCGCGGAGAACTACCTCAAGCACGATATTTTGCCATAGTAGGTTCGCGCCACGCCACCCCCGATGGTGCCCGCTTTGCGCGCGAAATCGCCGGCCAACTATCTGAATACAATATTTGCATCGTCAGCGGATTAGCACGCGGCATCGATGCTGCCGCCCATATTGGAGCCATGCAAGGCCAGGGCTCAACGGTGGCAGTTCTGGGCTGCGGTATAGACAGGGTCTACCCCGCCAAGAACAGAGATCTCTTTAAACAAATAGAGCAGCAGGGGGCAATAATATCTGAATATCCACCCGGGACAGAGCCCCACGCCGGCCATTTCCCCGCACGCAATCGCATCATCAGCGGCTTAAGCGAAGGCGCATTGATTGTAGAGGCTGCCGACAACAGTGGCTCACTGCTCACTGCCGATTTCGCTCTCGACCAGGGACGCGATGTCTATGCCGCCCCAGGCTCGGTGTATAACGCCAACTGCCAAGGCAACTTTCAGCTCTTAAAACAGGGGGCAATTTTAGTCACAGCGACCAAGGATATTTTACAGAATCTAAACATCGCCGAACAGGTCGTTGCTCGGCAATCACCACTAAATTACAGCGCTGCACAACTGAATGAAAAACAAAAAATCGTCCTGAATATCCTCCAGCCAACCCCGCTGCATCTGGATCAACTGGCACAGCAAAGTGGCTTGACACCTATGGACGTTTCGGCTATCGTGCTGCACTTAGAGCTGGAAGGGCTAGCATCTGCCCTACCCGGAGGCCGCTATATACGAGGCTTTGCAGGTTAAAGCGTTGGCACCAAAACCAGTACAATTGCTTTCTTATAGGTGAAATTTGAACGAACGCGTATTAATTATTGTCGGAATTATTGCTCAGTATTTCTTGAATGAACAAAACTTTTCCAATGAACGCGAGATCGTCGAAGAGCTGCTTGGTGCGGGCTTTAAAGAGGATGAAATAAACGAAGCTTTTGTCTGGATGGAGTCTATCACACTGCACCCAGAACAGCCCCACCAGCTACCGCCGCTAAAGTCGCCAAAGATGCGCCTGTTTTCTGCCGAAGAACAAAAAGTGTTGTCTGTTGCCGCCCGTGGTTTTCTGCTCCAACTGCGCTTGAGCGGGATTATTTCCCCAGAGATTGAAGAAGAGATAATCATCAAAGCCTGTCAAAGTGATGACGAGCCCAGTAATTTGGCCGAAATCAAGTCACTTACAGTATTAACTCTCTTTGCCAGCCTAAATCAGGATCACTCGCGGGAGATAGATTGCATCATCGAAAACAAGTTGGACAAGCTATACCATTAACACAATCTAGCGCTGTTCAAATGCTACTGCGACATAACTAAATAATCGAGGAATCATTCATGGCGCGCACACTGGTCATTGTAGAATCACCGGCAAAATCAAAAACTATCGAGAAATTTCTCGGCAAGGACTACAAAGTCCTCGCATCCTACGGCCATGTTCGTGCGTTACCAAGCAAACAGGGTTCAGTTGATATTGCCGCGGGTTTCGTACCTAAATATCAGATTATGCCCGAGAGTCAGAAACATATCGACCTGCTGAGAAAAGAGGTAGATAAGTGTGAAGAACTGCTACTAGCAACTGACCTCGACCGCGAGGGCGAAGCTATCGCCTGGCACCTGCTAGAAGCGTTGGGTATCTCCGAAAAAGGGACAACCCCAGTAGTCAAACGGGTCACTTTCCACGAAATTACCAAGTCCGCCATCCTCGAAGCAGTAGCTCATCCACATAAAATAGCCCACGATTTAGTCGATGCTCAACAAGCACGCTCCATACTTGATTATCTGGTTGGCTTTACCCTGTCACCATTTTTGTGGAAAAAGATCCGCTACGGCCTATCAGCTGGACGCGTACAGTCGGTAGCACTGCGCATGATTTGCGAGCGCGAAAAAGAGATCGGTGAATTTAAACCTCGTGAATACTGGAGTATTGAAGCCCAATTAGCAAACAGCGCGGGCAAAAGTTTCAGCGCTAAGCTGCACTCAATTGACGCCAAAAGCTTAACTAAATATGCCATAGCTGATAGTACTGCTGCGCAAAATTTAGTCGCGGCGATAAAAGATCAGCCTCTGGTGGTGGAAAATATTGTCTGCAAAGAGAAAAAACGCACCCCAGCCGCACCATTTACCACCAGCACCCTGCAGCAGGAAGCCAGCCGTAAGCTCGGCTTTTCAGCGCGCAAAACCATGACTGTAGCCCAGAAGCTATATGAAGGTTTAGATGTAGGTGAAGGCTCTGTCGGCTTGATAACCTATATGCGTACTGACTCCGTTGCCCTGTCAAATCAGGCAACCAGTGAGGCATGCGAAGTGATTAAAGCGCTATATGGCGCGGAATATGCGCTGGAGAAACCGCGCATGTTCAAAAATCGGGCCAAAAATGCTCAGGAAGCGCATGAGGCGGTGCGTCCCACCACCATTGCTAACCATCCCGATAAAATAAAAGGCTTTTTGAGCTCAGATCAGTACAAGCTGTACCGCCTTATCTGGATGCGCACGGTAGCATCACAGATGGCGCAAGCAATTTTGGATGCTACCAGTGTCGATATCTCCACCCAGGGTGCTGACAAAGTTTACAGCTTCCGAGCCAGTGGCCAAATAATTCGCTTCCCCGGCTTCATGAAACTGTACATCGAAGGCACCGACGATGAAAATCCCGAAGAAGATGAGGGGCTGTTGCCGCAACTGCAGGAGCAGGAGAGTATCAGCTGCAACGAACTGGAACCTTACCAACACTTCACCCAGCCACCACCACGTTACACCGAAGCGAGCTTGGTGAAAAATTTAGAAAAATTTGGTATTGGCCGCCCCTCAACCTACGCTTCGATTATGAACACGCTGGTTACGCGCAACTATGTGCGCTTGGAAAAACGGGCGTTTTATGCTGAGGATATCGGCATAGTGGTCAGCGATCTGCTCTCCAACCACTTTACCAAATATGTCGACTACGACTTTACCGCCAAATTTGAAGAAGACCTCGATGCAGTATCGCGTGGCGAGAAGAAGTGGAAACCGCTGCTGAAGGAGTTTTGGGAACCCTTTATTGAGCTGCTGAAGCAAAAAGAGCAGGAGATCAACAAAGCCGATATAACGACTGAAAAGACCGATAAGATCTGTCCTGAGTGTCAAAAGCCGCTGGTCATCAAACTCGGCCGCTCGGGTAAGTTTCTCGCCTGTAGCGGGTTTCCCGAGTGTCGACATACCGAGCCTCTGGAAGGAGCCGAACAGGAGGAGCCAGAGGTTTCAGATCAGAAGTGCGAGAAGTGTGGTGCTCCCATGCTGATCAAAATAGGCCGCTACGGCAAGTTTCTCGCCTGCTCGGGCTATCCAGAATGTAAAAATATTCAACCTCTAGTTAAGCCTAAAGCGCTAGGGATTAGCTGTCCGCAGTGTGATGATGGCGAATTGATGGAGAAAAAGAGCCGCTACGGTAAGATATTTTACTCGTGCAACCAATATCCCAAGTGCAAATTTGCCCTGTGGGATAAACCGCTGGAACAACCCTGCCCCAAATGCTCGTTCCCGCTTACAGTAGAAAAAACTACCAAGCGCTTCGGCACTGTCCATAAATGCCCGCAGGAGGATTGCGATTGGGAAGTGGTGGTAGTGCCACCAGTTAAAAAAGCCGCAACTGCTAAAAAAGCTCCGGCCAAAAAAGCCCCAGCTAAAAAAGTTGCCAGCAAAAAGCCTGCGGCCAAGAAGGCTCCAGCAAAAAAAACGGCCTCAACCAAGGCCGCCAAAAAATCAGAATAGTTTGACACAACATAAAGAGTAATTATCTACGTGTGCGGCTCTGGCAACAGGGTCGCACACGTTTTTTTATGGACACAGGCGTCGCCAGCAAAGGATGATATATGCATGAATTAACCATAATTGGTGGTGGGTTAGCCGGCTGCGAAGCGGCATGGCAGGCCGCGCAATTAGGCGTAAAAGTTAACTTAATTGAGATGAAACCCCAGCGTTTCTCCGCCGCCCATGAGCTGGACGGCCTGGCTGAATTGGTGTGTTCCAACAGTCTGCGCGGCAGCGGTATGAACAACGCCGTCGGCTGCCTGAAAGAGGAGCTGCGTCGCGCCAATACTCTATTTATGCAAGCAGCTGATGCTACGGCAGTGCCGGCAGGTGGCGCACTGGCGGTTGATCGTCAGGCCTTCAGCGACTTCGTCAGCGCCAAAATTGAGCACCACCCCAACATAGAGCTTAGCCGCCGCGAGGCACTGCACATCCCCGACACTGGCAATGTCATCATCGCCAGCGGCCCCTTGACTTCAGCCGCCCTGGCTCAGCACATCGCCGAACTCACCAGCGACGACGATCTCTATTTCTATGATGCCATTGCCCCAATTGTCAGTGCCGACTCCATCGACATGAGCATCGCATGGCGGGCCTCACGCTACGACAAGGGCGATGCCGACTACCTTAACTGTCCCATGAACGAAGCAGAGTACAAAGAATTTGTGGCGCAGCTGTGCAGTGCCGACAAAGTTGAGGCGCGCAATTTCGAGAAGATGATCCACTTCGAAGGCTGTATGCCCATCGAGGAGATGGCCATGCGCGGCGAACAAACCCTGGCATTTGGCCCTATGAAACCGGTGGGATTAAAAGATCCCCGCACCGGCAAGATACCGCACGCGGTCATCCAATTGCGCCAAGATAATCGCCACGCCAGCAGTTACAATATTGTCGGCTTCCAGACCAAGCTGACCTACCCCGAACAAAAAAGAATTTTTCGCACCATTCCCGGCTTAGAAAATGCTGAGTTTGAACGCCTCGGCAGTGTGCACCGCAACACCTTCATCAACGCCCCACGCTGTTTAAACGCACAACTGCAGCTCATAGCCCAACCACGCATCTATTTTGCTGGCCAGATAACCGGCGTCGAAGGCTATGTAGAATCAGCAGCCTGCGGCTTCATGGCCGGACTATTTGCCAGCAGCCAACTTTTACAGCTGCCACTGCTAGCGCCACCAGCAACAACTGCCTGCGGTGCACTACTGCACCACCTGAGCAATACACCTGAGCATGGCACCAGCTTTCAACCACAAAATGTAAATTATGGCCTGTTTCCCCCCCTTGAAGGCAAGAAGATGAAACGGGCACTGCGCCGTCTCGCCATGGCTGAGCGCGCCCTAGCGGCATTTGATGACTGGCTGGCCCATATTAACCCTGCACCTACCACGGCCATTGCCAGTGGTGCGCCGAGCGAGCCTGCCCATGAATAAAACACAACCTGCTATTGTACTGGCCTCAGCATCACCGCGCCGTCAAGATCTATTGCGCAGCATTGGCATCGAGTTTCAAGTCATTCCCAGCAATGTAGATGAAACTGTTCTGGCCGACGAAACGCCAACAAACTTAGTGCTGCGCCTAAGCGAAGAGAAGGCCACGGAAGTGGCACAACGCGCAGGTATTGCAGGACGCTGGTTCATCGGCAGCGACACCATCGTCGTCTGCGACACGCAGATTCTCGGCAAACCGACCTCCCCCCAAGATTCGGCCTCGATGCTGCGCCAATTATCCGGTCGCACCCATCAGGTCTTATCGGGTTACACTATCATTGATCGTCGCGCCAACATCAGGTTGCGCCGCTGCGTCACCACCGAAGTAACCTTCCGCACATTGACAGATCAGGAGATTGAGGGGTACATTGCTAGCGGTGAACCGGCTGACAAAGCTGGTTCATACGCCATTCAAGGCTTAGGCAGCTACATTGTCACCAGCATAAATGGCAGTTATACCAATGTGGTCGGGTTACCCTTAGCTCAGATAGTAACCGACCTAAAACAGTTGGGCGCCATCGAGTTGTTTGCCCATACACAAGAGATGACACAACAATAGGCAGAGCAACCCATTGCGAAAACTCTTTGCTGCACAACACACCGACTCCAAAGCTTTTCAACCTAGGTATGAGGTACATCATGACTATTGATATCACCAGCAATCTTACCGCCATTCACCAGCAGATAGAGCTCAGCTGCCAGCGTTGCCAACGTGATCCAGCTCAAGTAGAGTTAATTGCGGTATCCAAAAGAAAACCGGCCGCCTTGATTGAGCAGGCTAGAGAAGCAGGACAAATGCTGTTCGGCGAAAACTATGTGCAGGAGTTCTGCGACAAGCAGCAACAACTGCCGCAGGATATTTGCTGGCACTTCATCGGCGCACTACAGACCAACAAGGTCAAATATTTGCGTGGACGCACCGCGATGATCCACTCCGTAGATCGCTTGGCGCTAGCACAGGAGATCGATAAGCAGTGGAGCAAGATTGATCAGGTGGCGGATATTCTCATTCAGGTTAATATCGCTAAGGAAGCCAGCAAAGCTGGAGTAGCACCAGAGGATGCCGCAGAGCTGATTGGTGCGGTAGCCAAGTTACCCCATGTGCGGATTAATGGATTGATGGCGCTCCCCCCCAGCGTTGATGAGGCGGAGCAGGCACGACTGTGGTTTCGCCAAGTTCGCCAGCTTGCTGCAAGCATAGACGCCCTGAATATCCCCAAAGTTAGCATGGAGCATCTATCCATGGGCATGAGTCACGATTTCGCCATAGCCATCGAGGAGGGAGCTACCTTGGTACGAGTGGGCACAGCAATTTTTGGTAGTCGGGAGTAGGTAAATGGCCTCAACTAGCACAGCCACCAAAATCCGCCCGCTATGGGGCTCACGCCTGGGTTTTATTCTTGCCGCAGCTGGTAGCGCAGTTGGTCTCGGCAATATCTGGAAATTCCCCTACATTGCCGGACAAAATGGCGGCGGTGCCTTCGTAATAGTATATTTAATCTGTATTGTCCTCGTTGGCTTACCCATTTTAGTGGCAGAGCTGATGATCGGCCGCCACACCCGCAAAGATGCCATTGGTGCCTTCATTGCACTGGAACATAAAAAATCGTGGTGGCGCACTCCAGGCTGGATAAGTGTCAGTGCCGCCTTTATCATCAGCTCCTACTATTCAGTAGTGGCGGGCTGGACTCTCGATTATGTCTACCGTGCCATAATAGGCAGTTTCAGCCAGCGCGACCCTGCCGCCATAGAGGGAATGTTTGCCAGCCTAATCGCCGATGGTGGCCGCCAAACCCTGTGGCATCTACTGTTCACAATTATCTGCCTTACCATCGTTATCGCCGGCGTGCAGAAGGGTATCGAACGCTGGAACAAGATCCTCATGCCGTTACTTTTAATTCTCCTAACACTGCTGTTTATCAACGGCCTACTCAGCTCCGGTGCCACGCAAGGGCTGGAATTTATGTTCCGACCCGATTTCAGCAAATTGACGGCTAGCTCAATTCTCGAAGCGATGGGGCACTCTTTTTTCACCCTGTCGCTAGGCATGGCAGCGATGATTACCTATGGCTCCTACCTCAGTAAAGATGAGGATCTGTTTGCCGCCGGCTTGCGCATAGCCGGGCTGGACACACTGATAGCCATGATGGCAGGCATTGCTATTTTCCCTATCGTATTTGCGGTAGGCATGGCCCCAGCCGCTGGCCCAGGTTTAATATTCAAGACCATACCTGTAGTCTTTTCGCAAATTGCGGGGGGCTCAATTTTGGCCATCCTCTTCTTTGTCCTCTTATCCTTTGCCGCCTTGACCAGCAACATCTCGTTGCTTGAAGCCCAGGTCGCTTATCTGATCGATGAACGTGGCTGGCAGCGCAACAAGGCGACGTTCACCATCACCAGTCTGGCCTTCATCGTCGGTATTCCAACAGCGCTATCATACAATGTCCTCGGTGACTGGCATATAATCGGTCAACGCTCCTTTTTCGACTCAGCTGACCTGATCGCCTCCAATTACCTCCTCCCCATCGCCGGACTGCTGATCTCCATATATGTCGGCTGGTTTTGGAATGGTCAGGAAGAGAAGCAGGAACTGCTGGCCAGTGGACGTGGGTGGGTATATCCTCTGTGGCACTGGCTTATTCGCTACATTGCTCCAGTGGCCGTGGCAATTGTGCTGTATTTCAAGATGGAAGAGGCCGGTCTATTTAGCTCTATTGCTCAGTTGTTCAGTTTCTGAGCGCAGGGAATGTGAAAAGCGTCATGCAGATAAAAGCGCTACTATTCGACCTCGACGGCACCCTTGTTGATTCAGCACTCGATTTAGCCAATACTGTAAACCAGCTACGCCAGCACCTAGGCCTGGAAGCGCTAAAGCAAACAACCGCACTCAGTTATGTTGGCGATGGAGCGACTAAATTGGTGCAACGCGCCCTTAACACCGAGGTTGTGCAACCCCAACACCTACAACTTTTTCTCCAACTCTATGCCGACAATTTGCTCAAACACAGCGACTGTTACCCCGGCGTGCGCGAATTTGTAGCCCACCATCAGCATAAATCTCCCGCCACGGCCATGGCCGTAGTGAGCAACAAACCGCACCATCTGGCAGTGGCGCTATTGCGTGGCCTCGATTTTCTTTCTCCGTTTCGCCTAGTCATAGGTGGCGACAGCTTAGCCCACAAGAAACCCCATCCGCTGCCCATTTTACACACTTTGAAACAGCTACAGGTCGAACCGAAAAACTGCGTTATGATTGGCGATCACGCAACCGATCTGCTCAGCGCTAAAGCGGCAGGTTGCGCTAGCTGTTTCTGCCACTACGGTTTTGGCGATGCCGCTGGCAACCAGAGTACTTGGAGTGTCAACCACGCCACTGAACTACTGGCGTTATTCCCATGAAGACGCAGACACCCCAGGGACCATCCTCACCACAATCAGCGCAGTATAAAACTCTGACCATCGGCACCATCAGCCTCTTCTTCTTTCCGCTGCTACTCAACGTACAGCTGATGAGTGTCTCGCATACTATAATCAACGCGGCCTTAGCCCATCTGAATGATTACGTCATAGCTCTGGCCTCATTTGCCGTAGCCATGGTGGTACATCTGCTATTTGCTTCACCATCCTACCAGAACCACACCATCACCATCGCCATAGTGCGCGGCAAAAAAACATTGATTAGCATGGTTATCTGTGTGCTGCTAATCGCCGTATACGTTTCGTTAATGCTAAACTTGATCGCCCACACCGCGTTGGGCGACCTGCTGCTAATAAGGGTTTTGGGTGTCTCCCCCGAAGTCGCTGACGGGGCAAAAAAAACCTTGGCACTTCTGGCTCTGTTACCTTTTTTTACCGGCTTTCGTGGGCTATTTCAAGGGCTGGTCATCCGCGCCCGCCGTACCAATTTAGTCTCTATTGCCACGGGAGTCAGAGTGGCGGCACTGCTGGCTTGGTTACATATCGGCCAACGCTGGTTTCATGGCCCTGAGTTAGGAGCTTTTGCTCTGCTATTGTGTATAGTGATCGAAAGCATGTTGATGGGTTACTTCGCCTGGAGTTGCTACACTAGGTTTCCCTATGCCTACCACAGCGAAACTGGTACCCACTCAGAAGAGAAGAGCACCGGACAAATTTTGCGCTTTGCCATGCCGGTGGCCATCTCTTCCGGTCTACAGCAGACTATCCCCGTGGTAATAAATGCGATTATCAGCCGCTTGCCCGATGCCAACTTAGCCTTGGCGGCGTTTGGCGTTGTGCGCGCCCTGCTGTTCATGCTCTCCGGCCCGATGCGCAATCTACAACAGGTATATCTTACCCTGATTAACAGCGCGGCCGATTACCGCGTGTTACTGCGTTTTTTCTGGTGGACCAGCGTCGGCATGGGGGCACTCACCCTCGCTATAGCCTTACCCGCTAACAAGCTGGTCTTCGCCAACATCTTTGGACTAGCTCCCGAGCTGCGCCACTATATAGTTATTCCCCTGAGCTTGTGCGCTATATACCCATTTTTTTATGGTTGCACCAACTTGCTGCGCGCCTACTTTACCGCCACCCACCACACCGTTGTCCTCGGTAAGGCTACCATAGTTAAATTTGCCTACCTACTGCTGTTCTGGCTGGCAAACATCTTCATCAAACTACCAATTTCAGGGATTCTTTTGGCTGTTTTCTTATTAATTAGCAGTGAGATTGTCGAAACAGGTTATCTACGTCTAAAACGTAAAGCTATAGGCATTGACTATTACAACTGATAACGGCGGGGAAATTGCATGCTCTGAGTAACTGCTTTGTGTATAATCAGCTGATGAACGCCATCCGTTTGCTATAAGAGAGCCCTAGGATGAACCTAGATACAATCAACAACAAACTTGCTTCCAGTAAAACCTTTCTGGTGGCCTGCTTTGCCCTGTTCTCAGCTTTGGTGGTTTTAGTAGGATTAATCTTCTATGCCTACCAGAGAGATACGATCATAACAGGGGCAAAGAATAACCTGAGTATCATGTCAGACCTCAAGGCGCATCAGATTAGTCATTGGCGTCAAGAGCGCATCAGTCGGGCCCACCTGATGACTGCAAATCTGTATCTGCTAAACTTAATTCAACAATATAACCAGCAACAGAATGCCGATTTACGTGAAAAGATCATTCAAGCTATTGAGCCGGGAATCGGCGGAGATGGCGACCACAGCATCTTTTTAATCAACGAAAACAATCAACTCCTGTTGCATATAGGTGCCGCACATCGCTGTGCAGAGCGTGACTATGCAGCGATGATTGCACAGGCGCAACAAGCGCATGAGCCGCTCTTTGGCCCTATTTACAGCCCGAGTACCAACGCAGAGGACAGCAACGAACCCTCCATCAATAGGCGCCATTTACATATGGATCTGGTCACCCCCATATACCGCAACAACGACCCCGAGCAGCAACCACTAGGTGCCATAATCTCAGTAATAGATCCAGACAAATTTCTGCTGCCGCTTATGCAGTTGTGGCCGACTAAAGCCACTAGTGCCGAATCGGTACTGGTACGTAAGATGGGGGATAAAATAACACGCCTAACCCCATTGCGCTTTATCAGTGGTGGCACCATGACGGCGATAACTCCACCTTCAGAGCTAGAGACCCCCGGCGACTATGTAACTCTTGGCAAAGTTGGCCTCCTCGCTGGCTACGACTACCGCAGCGAGCGCATATTTGCCGCCATAACCAAAATAGCCAAATCCAACTGGTTCATGATCTCCAAGATAGACCGTGCCGAAGTCCTCCGCCCGCTGGCGCAACTAGGCGCACTTATCGCAGTCACCATAGTGCTGATAATTGGTGGCGTAGGCATGATAATGTGGCTGTGGTGGCGCCGCCAGCAGGCGATAAGCCGCGCTTTGCATTACGAGCAGGAGCTACAAAACCGCACAATTATTACCCGTTTTGATAACCTGACCAAAAACTCCAACGATCTTATCGTCCTGTGCAACGAGGATGGAGTCATTATAGATGCCAACAAGCAGGCGATAGCTGCCTACGGTCAACCAATCGAAGAGTTGCGCCAGAAAAAATTGCGCGCTATGTGCGATATGGGGGATACAGAGTGCAGTCTGATGTGGCGACAACTAGAGCAGCATAACGAGACCAATTTTGCCTCTATGCAATTTCGTCAAGATGGCTCCACCTTCCCAGTTGAGATCACCGCCAGTTGGATAAAGGTGGGAGAACGCCGCTTACTACAGGCGATAATACGCGATGTTACCGAACGTACAGAGGCTGCGGAGTTGCTGCGCCATCAGGCTCAGCACGATCCGCTAACCGGCCTACCGAACCGCACCCTGATCACCGATCGCCTGCAACAGGCCATCTTCAAGGGCAAGCGCCAGCACAGCCAAACCGCGCTTCTCTTTCTCGATCTGGATCGCTTCAAAAACATTAACGACACCCTCGGCCATAGTGCTGGCGACAAGGTGATAACCACCATCGCCCAACGGATTCACAACAGTTTGCGCGAAACCGACACCGTGGCACGCTTTGGCGGTGATGAATTTATGATATTGGTAGAAAACATTAACAATATCGCAGATATCGCCACATTAGCACTGAAGTTCATCGACGTCATTCGACAGCCTATTGATCTGGGAGAGCAAGAGGTCTACATAACTACCAGTATCGGCATCAGTATTGCCCCGAACGACAGCGACAATACCGACCAACTTATCCGCTTTGTGGAAACCGCGATGTATCGCGCCAAGGATATGGGGCGCAACAACTACCAGTTCTACACCTCCAATATGAATGCCCACACCAGCGAGCGCCTGGCACTGGAAACCAGTCTGCGCAAGGCGCTAGCCAACAATGAATTTGTGGTATATTACCAGCCGCAGATTGAGCTGAGTAGCGGCAAGATCGTCGGCAGTGAAGCGCTAGTCCGCTGGCAACACCCACAACGCGGGCTAGTACCACCTGATGACTTTATTCCCATAGCTGAAGAGACCGGACTGATCACCGAGATCGGCATGTGGATTTTAGAACAGGCGTGTCGGCAGAATAGTCAATGGCAAGCCGCAGGTTTCCCCGAATTAAGCATAGCGGTAAACCTCTCTGCGCGCCAATTTCTGGATAGAAACCTACAGCGCGATGTCTGGGATATTCTGCAACGCACCAATTTTCCTGCTAAATATCTGGAGCTTGAGATAACCGAAAGCCTATCCATGTTCGATGTCAACTCCTCCATCGCTATTATGGACGCGTTCACCGCAAAAGGGATCTCCATTGCGATTGATGATTTCGGCACCGGCTACTCATCCTTGAGCCACCTGCACCTGTTTCCCATCAACAAGTTGAAGATTGACCGCTCTTTTATCAACCAGCTCAGCAGCGACAGCAACGATCTACTGGTGCCGACGATAATTGCCCTCGCTCAGCAATTAAAGCTAAAGGTCATAGCTGAAGGCGTAGAAACCGAGCAGCAGCTAAATATACTGCGTAAATTAAATTGCCACCTAATTCAGGGGTACTACTTTAGTAAACCTCTGCCGGCCCATGATTTCACCGAGTTATTGCAAAATTCTATTAAACTTACCTGTAAATAGTACCGATTTACTGTACAGTACGAGTAGCATCTATCCATCCTATACAGATGTCCACTACTACAGGCAGGGATAATGGCGTTAACACCTAAAGCTGAAAAAAAATCGCACTCCGCGAGCAAACAACCAAGCGCAGCGGTCAGTTTCGAGGAGAAAACCGCCGACTACAACATTCAGGTCATCATAGCTACAGATGAGATGTCCGCCGCAGTTAACCTGACTCCTCTTAAAGGCAAAAAAAGCTCAATCTCCATTGAGAACATCTCTGCAGCCCTCATGCGCGCAGGTATTATCGAGGGTATCGATCCTCTAGCATTGGAGACTCTACAGAGAGGTGCTCGCTCCGGCAAAGAGCAACAGAATGTTGTCGTCGCCACCACAACCGCCCCCACCCCCGGCGCTGATGGCTGGATTGAACCTCTAATTAAAACACAAGACAGCGATCATGAGTATACCGAGGATGAAAGCGGCCGAGTAGACCTCTACACGCTCAACCTATTCACCTGTGTTAAGGCGGAACAGAAAATAGCCGTACTCCATCCACCGCAACTGGGTGAGGCATCCACCACGGTTACCGGTAAAGTATTAGCCCCATTAATGGGTAAAGAGCTGGCTATTCGTTTGGGTAGCGGGGTACGCGTAGAGGAGAACGGCACTAGCTTTATCTCAGAGATTGCTGGGCGCGCCGATTTGAGCGACAATGTCCTCTCGGTAAGCGAGGATTACATTGTCCACGGTGATGTTGATCTTGAGGTCGGAAATATCAGTTTCCCCGGCTACACCAATATTCGTGGTGATGTTTTAGACCACTTTGACATCTACGCCCAAAAGGGGATAACCGTAGCTGGCGCAGTCGGCTCCTGCCATTTAACTACCGATGGCGACGTTACTATTGGCAGCATGTCGGGGTTAGATGATGGACTCATTCGCTGTGCTGGCAACTTAAAGGCCAACTATCTTAATGGGATAACCGTTGAGTGCATGGGCAGCGTTACCGTCGCCAATGAGATTCGTAACTGCACGATAAAATCTGCCGATGTCATTATGGTAAAAAATGGTGTCATCAGTGGCGGTGAGTGCGTAGCACTAAATGGCATTGAAGCCAAAGACATTGGCGCTGAAGCTGGGGTAATAACTAAGCTGTGCTCCGGAGTATACTTTCCAGAGGTGGATCGTCTCCAAAAGCTTAAAAATCAACAAAAAAACATTGCTATTCAAAATCAGGTTATCAAGCATATTCTCGGCCCTCTGGCCAATAAGGCACAACGCGACACCAGTATTACCGGTGCGTTAAAAAAGCGCCTGGAAATTTTAGAGGAGCGCATAGATATACTGAAGGTGCTCCAAAAAGAGGTCAATCAAGAACTCGACACTTTTGTCTTTGAAGAGCACGACAGTAACGCCAAAATCAATGTCCACAATCGCCTAAAAGAGAGGGTGATTATCTCGCTGCAGAACATAACCGAAGAGATCCGCTTTGAACAGCAGGGCCCGCTTTCGGTAGTGGCTGATGTGAGCAACGATAAACTCTATTTTGCTGGGTTGAGCCCGCTATCGGTTAAAGCTGAGGATGTCGAGATTCCCGATCCTGAGGAAGATGAGACTCCTGAGGATGAAGAGCAGAGCACAGATTAACCGAGCTCACGCGAACGGCGCGCGGCACTCTGCACCGCCTCGATCATCGCAGCACGCACACCATTGCGCTCCAGAGTTTGTACTGCAGCAATCGTAGTTCCGGCGGGGCTACACACGCGATCGCGCAGCACAGCGGGGTGCTCCTTAGTCTCCAACAGCAACTGCGCGGTTCCAGCCACAGTCTGAGCGGCCAACATCAACGCGGTTGCCCGCGGCAAACCCTCAAGCACACCACCATCGGCCAGTGCTTCGATAATCATATACACATAAGCTGGCCCCGAGCCAGACAACCCAGTAACAGCATCCAGCAACGACTCTGCGACCACCTCAACCACCCCGACACAGCGGAACAGATCACAAGCCAACTCCATACAGTCAGCGTCGGCATAACGCCCCGCACTGATGCCAGCAGCACCCGCCCCAATAAGTGCAGGAGTATTTGGCATCACCCTAACCACTGGTACCTTGTCACCAACTAGCGCTTCCAGCTTGGCTGTTGCCACCCCAGCTAAAATAGAGATCAAGCACTTATCAGCGCTAAAAAGATCAGCCACGGGGCGCAGAGCCTGCTCCAAACTCTGCGGTTTAACCGCTAAAATTACAGTCGCATTGTGCGCGACAACCTTACGACTATCAGCACTAACCTCCACACCATAGGTGCGCTGCAAGTATTCGCGCCGCTCGTTCTGCAACTCGGCCACCATAAGTGTATCAGCTGCAACACCAGCGGCGATCAACCCCTTGATCAACGCTTCGGCCATGTTGCCCCCACCAATAAACCCTGTGCCTGATATCTGTTGCATGCTATGTTCCTTTCGCTAGTGCTCCACCGCTGTGGAGTGAAATTTTATATTGCTATATTTTTAAAAACTATAGTATTGAGCTTTCGGCGATTTTACGGCATAAGATGAATGCGTGTCCATTACATAGTCAATTAATTACCCCTAGCATTAACCGCAGCGTCCAAACTCACCATCTGCGGCGGCACTGAGTACTCCATATTATATGGTAATCGCGTATCTGAGCTTGGCGCCTGTGCGCCAGCACTACAGTATTTGGCTTTATTGCTAATAAAAGGATCAATATCATGGATTTATGGTACACAGAAAAACATTCCGAAAATGTCGGCATAACCATGAAGGTTACCAAGACCCTATTCTCCGGTGCCAGTGAATTTCAGCAACTGGAGATAGTGGAGACTCTAGAGTATGGCAAGATGATGCTCCTCGATGGCTTGGTAATGCTTACCGAGCGCGATGAATTTATCTACCACGACATGATCGTCCACCCCGCCCTGTTTACCCATCCCAGCCCAAAAAAAGTATTGGTAATCGGCGGTGGTGATGGCGGCAGCATCCGCGAGATCATGAAACATCCTGAAGTGGAACAGGCGGTGCTCTGTGAGATTGATGGTTTGGTTATTGATAAATCCATCGAGCTTTTGCCCAATCTAGCCTGCGAAATTGACGGCTCCAACCCGCACGTGCTGCTGCATGTCGATGATGGTTTAGCCTACATCCGCAATCATCAAAATGAGTTTGACGTTATTCTGGTTGACTCTACCGACCCAATCGGGCCGGCGGTTGGTCTATTCGAAGAAGATTTCTACCGCTTGGTTTATGGCGCGCTGAAAGAGGATGGCATCATGGTCGCCCAGAGCGAATCTCCATTTTATCACGCAGAAATCCAGAAGACTATGTACACCAATTTGCGTGCGGTATTTCCTATCGTAGAGATGTACCAAGCCTTTATCCCCACCTATCCCAGTGGGTTCTGGAGCTTCGCCTTCGCCAGTAAGCGCTACCACCCTGTGACCGACTTCGACCGCCAACGTGCAGCCGAACGTGGTTTTTACACCAAGTACTACAATGAAGATCTCCATCTAGGTGCCTTCATGCTGCCTACATTTGCCCGTGAGAATATCGCCAAGTAACAGTTACTGTCAGACAACGGAGCCCCTATGCCAGAACAACAGAAAAATAATTGGACAGTTGACGATTCAGCAACACTGTACGGTGTGCGCCAATGGGGTCAGGATCTGTTTGATATTAATGCACAGGGTGACTTAACGGTTAAAATAAGCGGTGCTGACGGCGAAATCAGCACCGCTCTCATCGACATTATTCACGGAATAGAGCAACGTGGGCATAACATGCCGGTGCTGCTGCGCATAGAAAACTTTCTGGATACGCGCATAAAATTACTGCACGACACCTTTTATCAGGCGATAGATCAAGCCAACTATCAGGGCACCTATCAGGGGGTGTTTCCGGTCAAAGTAAACCAGCAATGTCAGGTAATTGAGGAGATCAGCCGTTTTGGCGCTCCCTACAACTACGGCTTAGAAGCTGGCAGCAAAGGCGAGTTGGTGCTGGCACTGGCCAACAACCGCCGCGGCAGTCTGCTTATCCTCAATGGCTATAAAGATCGCGACTTTATCGATCTTGGCTTGTGGGCGCAAAAACTCGGCCAGCGCTGTTTTTTCGTTATCGAGTCCCTGCCCGAGCTGAAACTTCTGCTCGAACGCAGCGCACTTTTAAAAATTCGCCCGCAGATTGGCGCACGGGTAAAAGTTGCGGTAAAGGTCTCTGGCATGTGGACAGAAACCAGTGGTGATCGCAGCAGTTTTGGCCTCGACAGCCGCGAACTGGTCACTATGGTGGAGCTACTGCGCCAGCAGAATATGCTCGACTGCCTGCAGCTGCTCCACTGCCACCTTGGTTCGCAAATTCCTAGCCTTGCCGACATCAGCGCCGGTGTTTGCGCCGCCTGCCACTACTATGTCAGTCTAGTAAAAGAGGGCGCGGCCATGGGCTATATCGACTTTGGCGGTGGCTTAGCGGTAGACTACAGCGGCAACAGCAGCGGCGAAGAGCACTCACGTGACTACTCCTTAGCCGATTACGCCCGCACCATCGTCACCAATGTCATGCACACGCTGGACACCCACCACATTGTCCACCCGCATATCATCACCGAATCGGGGCGGGCTACCGTAGCCTACTCCAGCATGTTGATTTTTGACATCATCGACGTTATGCACTTCGGTGCTATTGCTCTGCCACAGCAGCTAGATGTCGATAACTCCGAGGTGGTGCGCCAACTCTTTGCTATACATCAAGATATCGACCACACAGACCCCAGCGCCACCTATGCTAACGCCCAACAGCTACAACAGCAACTGCGGCAACAATTTCAACATGGCTCGATAAATTTGCAGCAGCGTGCCTTAGGTGAAGAGATTTTTCTCGCCATTGCCCAACAGATTTATCACCACCAATCCAGCAGTGCCCAGGGTAGATTAACCCCGGATGAATTAAACGCCCTGCGTGAAAGCCTGGCCGACATCTACTATGGCAACTTCAGCGTTTTTCAATCCCTGCCCGATACCTGGGCCATTGGGCAAAAGTTCCCCATCGTGCCATTGCAACGTCATAACCAACGCCCGCAACAGGAGAGCATTATCTCCGATTTAACCTGCGACTGCGATGGCAAGCTGGCAAGTTTTATCGTTAACGGAGCACAGCGCAGCACCCTGCCTCTGCATCAACTTGCGGCAGGAGAGAAATACTATCTCGGAGTATTTTTAATGGGAGCCTATCAGGAGACATTGGGAGATATTCATAACCTGTTTGGGGACACCAATGTCGTAAGCATCCGCCTCAACACCAGCGGCGCTTACGACATCATACAGGAGCAGAGTGGCAACAGCATCGGCGAAGTTTTGCAGTATGTCGATTATCGCCCCCAAGCACTCTTTGAGAGTATGCGTAGCTGCGCTGAGACGTCTGTTAGCAACGGGGAGATCAGCATTGCTGAGCGCCAGCAACTGCTCAAGACATTCTCCACCATGCTATCCAGTTATACCTATTATCGCCAATAACATCCGCAATCGAGCTGGCTAATAGGTACCGGCAATGATCTCTTCAGCCCAGTTTACTGCTTGCCAGTATGCATCAACAACGGCCTCGCGCGGGATACTGTAACTGTATACCGCTGCCCAATTAGCCTGTTCGTAATCTTGCACACAACGCAGCACCCGACCCATATCTCCGCTACCATTAAGTAGCGCGTTATTGATCTCCGCCGCGAGCGGCAGACTCTGCAAAATTTGCTCCATCGGCGCATCCAGAATACTCTCAAGCAGAGAGAACAGCCCCACGGTAAAATATCCAGTTACATCTTTGACCCGCTGCTGCACCGCCAGCAATTCGCACATGCGGGCACGCACCAGAGCCATAGTCATCAACTCATCGGCCTTGTCACTGACGCTACCCATCATAACCACGCTGGTCCACACACGAATATGCAACAAGCCTACGCGCATAATCGCTTGGCGTATAGATGTCACTTCGCTTATCAGGCTGTAGTAGCTAGAGTTGACTTGGCGCAACAATTTAACGCTCAAGTTCACATCAGTTTGAATGATCTCCTCAATACGTTCCATACTGACATCAGGCTTTTGCAACTCAGCCAGTAGTTGCACCATAGCCAGCCGCGCTGGGGGCAATTTTTTCCCAGTAACCACCACTGGTTTACTGAAAAAATAGCCTTGAAAATAATCAAAACCCAGATCAAGGCACTGCTGAAACTCTTCGCGGGTTTCAACTTTTTCCGCCAAAAACTTGAGCGGCTTAATTGAGCGTAAAATCTTCACCTGCTCAACCACACGTTCCATGCCCAACGCCAGGACATCAATTTTAATCATATCCGCCAACTCGACTAGAGGGCGCAACTCTTCACGATATTCGAAGTCATCTAAAGCAATCATATGCCCGCGTTGCTTATATCCACGCACCGCGTCCAAAATATTATCATCGGCCTCTACCGACTCCAGCACCTCCACAACCAAGCGATCAGCGGCAAAAGATAGATCCTTCTCCTGCAACAGAAAACCACGGGTGAAGTTACAGAAAGCTTTGTGCCTGCCAACCAGATTATCCAGACCTATTTCCAACAACAAATTTACCAGCACAGTACCGCTAGCGGCATCATCATCATCTATTACCGCATGCGACACAAAGCCGTGGCGATACAACAATTCGTAGGCATAGACCTTAATATTGCGATCAAAAATTGGCTGACGACCGATAAATACATCTTGCATAGGGTATGTTCTCTCTTATATAGAATTGTAGGGTCAGGCCTTGCGCCTAAACATAATATTAACGCCAAGTAGTCTCACGCAGATAGATAATACTTTCGCTGCCTTTGTAGATGCCAAAGGTGGCGCGGGCGGTGGGGTTGTCCTGACCGGTTAATGGATCATCGTCCTCATCGGCATTGTCCCAGTCGTATTGCAGCCATGAATCAACTGGGAAATGGTAATCCACTGTACCGATCACACCCGGTCCCATAGTAGTGTCATCGTGCTGATGAATACTAAAAACGCCACTGCCACCACTGAGTGTACTATTTCCTGATGCTGCTAACATACTTGCATCCAATGGGTCATCAGAATCAGGATAATCAGCGGCAGACCAATCAATATCCGCCGCATTATATTCGGTACAATTATCATCGGTATTCCACACAAAAACACTTCCATCATAATACTCGGTGCGAATTTCAATGTCTTGTAATGGCAAAAATTCAGAGCCATGCGCATTCCCGACAACAACGCGACCAAAGCGCAGCAAACCACTGACAGTATCGTTAAAATCATCTTCACCAGCAATATCATCAAAGCTATCCGATTCCGCACCAATATGTGGCAAAATTATACCACCGACAACTCCATCCTTATCCTGCACATTAACTGTTAACTGGATATCTGGATCAAAGGGGGCAACAAGACTGTTGGGTCTAGAATAAATAAACTGATCCGAAGAATGAAAAAATACCGTTTGCGTCCCACCAGAAGTTTCGGTGTTTATATAATTTATAGCCGTTGCCGGTGATATAAGAAATGATGCACCCTCAACATTGTCAGCATAGGTAAAACTTGAAACATCTTCTGACTCTTCAGGATTGAAAACAGATATCTTGTCGCCAAGTTTCCAGAACCCAGTATTATCATCTTTCCCCTGATAGTTTTTCGTCACATGGTCAACATTATCTGGATCGGATTCATCGTATCGCACTGCCGTTATAGTTATTTCTGGAGGTGTTGCATAATAAAACGGTTGCCCCATGTAGGTGAAGCTAGAACATCTATTGGCAAACGAAGAAGTATTGCTCTCTATTATAAAATGATCTGGGGTAAAACGGCCGATATTGGCACTGGTCGCCGATGGGATATTGCTGTTAGTTCCGTCTTTTTTCAACAGATACGTTAATTCCGGTGTCGTGAAGGTAAATACCCCTACCTCCGACACAGCCTGATTGATCGAATGCTCCCCTGAGTCTACTTCTACCATATCAAATGAATTGACGGCTACAGTCGCATCTTCACCTGGATCTGGAGCCACAACATCGGAACTGATCATAATTCCATCAAGGCGAAAATTGGGAGTCTTCGTATTGTCGCTCAAATCGCCATCAATCGGCCCACACACCGCCCGCACATTCAAATCAAAGACCTCTCCAGCTTTTTTAAAAACTGAGCATACAGCACTGGCAGGATCACAATCATTATCATCATTGGGGCTGTATATATACAATGCTGCTGGGGTATTAACAAAGCTATCACTGCCTTCCAATGTCAGCGTCTGCACATTACCTTCATAATCAGTGATGATTCCGCTATATTTAGCTGACAGTTTTACCTTGCCGGCATCATCGTAATTAACGGTGAACTCAGCCAAGGCATTCTCATTAAAATTAAGAGTTCGCTCTTCACCATTGCTAGAATCCGCAGCTGCAACTGTTACGATTGGGTCATCGTCAATTTTAACAGCGGTCACTCCAGTATCCGGTGTTAGATATTGAGCCCAGAAATTCACCGGCACATCATCACGATCTTTAAAACCATCGGCACCGACACAGCTCTCACCGTCACCACCGAGTTCTACGGCCTGAATACTGGCCGTTTGCGTACCACAAGAGGTCAAATCAGTTAACGACCAAAGAAAGCCGCTGTTAGCCACGGCGATCTCACAACTGTCCTCGCTACCTCCGCTACAGATCACCCCCCCGGCCTCTGGATTAGAGGATACCACTGCTAAAGTGACCGTTTCCGCCGTAGTGTGATGGAATTCAATAGCGACACTGCCATCAGCAGGAAAATCGAGCGTCTGGTTCCTCCCATCAACCCAGCCGATATCCGACAAAATCACGTCCACTTCTCCAACATATGGATCGCAATCGGCATTGGCGCACGCCTTCAGCGTTACCTGTTCTGCCATGCAAGTTAAGGCATTGCCGTCATGGATAAATTCGAAATGATCAGGACCTACAGTATCGGCATCATTCGTCTCGCCCTCTGTGTTTTCGTCATGATTTCCTGGACCAGCAATTTCCTCCCATTCACCAGTTCCATCTGGGGTACGTTCAATTCCTTTGTACTGTGAATTTGTCTGAATAGTTGTATCAATCACAAAAGAACAGCTGGGTTGCTGATAATCATATTCGTTGATGGAGAGATAATCGTAAAAAATGTATCTTGTCGAAAAAAAATAACTAACAGTTTTGAAAATAACTATATCCATATTAGCGTTTTGTTCTAACTTAAGAATATTATCGCCAGGATCAAGAACATAATAAGGTGAGTTGTTTTCTGCCTGTTCCAAATCGTACACAGTACACTGCAAGCTATTCTGATTTCCCTGTTGAGTGCAAATTCGCATGAACAAATCATCCATACTGATAGACGGATCATTCTGTCGCACCTCAACAAAGTGCTTCTGCCCAGAATCGTAGACTTCATTAATGGTCACATCCCCTATTTCAGTACAAACATCATAGGTTCCCATTGCCCAAACAGGCGCGGCCATAAGCCCGCAACACAGCCATACAATAGCGCTAAATGTAGCATACAACCTATTCATGAATTGTCACCTCCAACGTATGGGAGACATAATCGGGACTCTCAAGGGTTAGATTGCTTGATGAGGCAATGGATTCAATGTGATGTATATATTTTGTCTCCGGGGTGCCTTCGAGATATTCCGCTGTCGTAATCATCACCTCGACATTACAGCCAGTGCCGTCAACGCTAAAAGATGGAAACACCTCAACATTGCCATCTGTCGTTGACTTTGGCGTATAGACTATTCCCCATTCCAACCCCGCCCTCGCCGCTTGATAAGCCCGCGCCTGCATGAGTGCCTGAGTGGTGGTCGATTGCTGGACGGTACTCAAGCGCACCATGTAGGTGCCGAGCAGTGCCAGCACCACGAGGATGAAGATCGCTTGAACGAGGGTAAAACCTTTTTGGTTGTTAAGGGGCATGTGATAACCATCATAGTGTTATATTACGCCAAACAAACAAGGGCGACCGCAGGCCGACCCTACGGGGCATTGTCTACGTGAACTTGGTGAAGCAACGTGATTCTTTCTTCATCTTTTTCTATAGCCAGTTGCATGGTTACTAAACCGCTGCGACTTGAGGTACTGGAGTTGTAGGTAAATGGTACAATATCTGTGACACCATCTGCTTCTTTTAAAGTTAAATATTGCGCAACAAGAGCGCCAGTTACACTAGTCGGATCAGTGTTCTGTTTAATGTCATATCCAGCATAGCGCATAAGAGTATGAGTTGTTGGATCAACGATGTAGCTTATCGCTTCATCTACGATAAAAAACCGTTGATATGGTGAAGCATATGGAAATTTTTTAGCTGTAAAACTTCACTACTGTCCGGTTGAAAAATATAATAACAACGTAAGCCATTGAGAATACTAGTTCTTTGACATAACTAATTCATTTTCGATTTGAATTCATCTACTCAAGTGTGTGTTGATACCTTTCTG
>JAVETC010000068.1:0-5325 GCA_034006225.1 Desulfuromonas sp.
CAGCAGAAACAGGGTGTCTCGATCAACTTGGCGGAACTTATCGCTCATGAATTTTCACCTTCGCAGGAATTTTAAATGCCCGGAGAGTTTAACATTTTACGTTCGGAAAGTCCGACAAACTGCTAGTTGATCTGCGGTGATTTTATATTGAAATTTTGTTTTATTGGTAAGCATTCGACCTGCTTTATATATATTTTTTGCCAGCTATACATTAAGTCTAGCCGGGCGTATCTTGGTAGGTAGTGATTTTTTATGCTACAAAAAGTGCTGAACACTGTAAACGACTATTTATAAATTAATTTAACACTTTACTGTTAATGTGAGAGGCTGTGTGGATTTATTATCCGTTGAGATGTTGGCTGTGTTTGCCGTCTTTGGTGTTTGTGCCGGAGTTGCAGCTGGACTATTAGGTATAGGCGGCGGTGTTATCTTGGTGCCGCTTTTTATGTGGAGTTTTAAGGCGGCAGGCATTAACCCACAGATTCTGGTTCATTCTGCATTTGCTACTAGTTTGGCAATTATTATCCCCACGGCTATTAGTAATACCATGGGACATCTTAAACGCAGTAATGTGCGGGGAGATCAGGTAATATATCTAGCGGTTGGTGCCGTAGTTGGTGCCTTGCTAGGTTCATGGGCGGCGTCATTACTTGATGGCGCGGTCTTGCAGTTAGCGTTTGGTATTATGCAAATAGCTGTTGCGCTTAAAATGATTACTGGTTCAATGAATACCCCCAGCGGGGAGTTATGCTCACAAAAATCATTGCTGATATTAACCGGCTTGGTTGGTGGCGCATATTCAGCTTTCTTTGGTGTTGGCGGTGGTGTGGTTGCTGTACCGTTAATGGTCTTATGTTTACGTTTTCCTATGCATTTAGCCGTCGGTAATTCTGCGGCTCTCATTATAGCGTCATCCTTTTTTGGCACATGCTCTTATGTTTATGCCGGTTGGGATTTGACCACGCTAACTGATGGTTTTCTCGGATATGTATTTCTTCCCGCGGTGGCTATGGTTATACCTTTTTCACTGCTGGGTTCGCGTATTGGTGTCCATTTTGCGGGACGCTTTTCTCATGCTAGGCTGGTGGCTTCGTTTGCCGCGTTATTAGTTGTTATTGGGTTGCGGGTCATCTGGTCTGCTTTATAAACGCAAAGTAGAATAGAAAGGTGCGTTATGTCACGTTCTCCTATTGTTGCTGGTCAATTTTATTCAGCTAATCGTCAGAAGTTACAGCAAGAAGTATTAACCTTACTAGGTAATTGTTCGCGTAGCCAGCCCGCGCTGGGCGTTGTGGTTCCACACGCAGGATATGCCTATTCCGGTGCCACGGCAGGAGCTACCTTTGCTCAGGTTGATGTACCGAATACTGTTGTGCTGCTGGGGCCAAATCATCGCGGTATTGGAGCAGAATGCGCGGTTTATAATGGCAGTAGTTGGGCAACTCCTCTGGGCTCAGTTAATGTCGATACCGAGCTGGCTGCGGCTATAATCGATGGTGTCGATGATATGTGTGCCGACAATCTTGCACACCAGTATGAGCACTCACTAGAGGTTATGCTGCCATTTTTACAAGTGCGGAACCCGCAGTTACAAATTGTCCCCATTAGCTTAATGGCTATCTCTTATGAGCGCATTGAGCAAATAGCTTCGCAGCTCAGTGGTATTATTCAAAGACAATCTGCTCCGGTGTTAATTGTTGCCAGTTCGGATATGAGCCATTACGAACCTGTAGATACGGCAGAGAAAAAGGATAAGTTTGCTTTGGAGGCAGTGTTAAATTTAGATGCCAAAAAGCTTTATCAACGGGTCACGGCTAAACACATAACTATGTGTGGTATGGGTGCGGTAGTGCTAATGTTGCTTACTTTGACAAAGTGCGGAGCCAGCCGAGCAGAATTGATACAGTATACTAATTCTGGTGAGGTAAGTGGCGACTATGATCAGGTCGTTGGTTATGCTGGAGTGGTAATCAGTTAATAATTATCCCTTGTTTCGTGATGCAATTATGCAGTATAACCGGACTGCTTATAAACAGGTGTTAAGCAATAGCGCCTTGTTTCTATAAAATTCTGGTTGTTATGGAGAGAATATAAATGTCAGAACTACGTGTACGTTTTGCCCCTAGTCCCACTGGTTATTTACATATTGGTGGGGCACGAACAGCATTGTTTAACTATCTTTTAGCCAAAAAAGAGCAGGGTACATTTATTCTGCGTATTGAAGATACTGATGTTGAACGTTCGACTCAAGAGTCGACAGACGCTATTCTTCAAGCTATGGATTGGTTAGGTCTCTCCTACGATGAAGGGCCATTTTATCAATCTCAGCGTTTTGAGTTATATCAACAGAAAGTTCAACAACTGCTGGATGAAGGCAAAGCATATAAATGTTATTGCTCCGCAGAAGAGCTGGCTGCCAAACGTGATGCTGCTTTAAAACGCGGGGATAAACCACAATACGATGGTACTTGCCGCGATGCCGCTGCGCGCAGCGATGATCAACCCTATGTGGTGCGTTTCAAATCAGCGCAAGAGGGTATTACCAGCTTTAATGATTTGATTAAAGGGACAATCTCATTTAACAACCAAGAGTTGGATGACATGATTATTCAACGCTCGGATGGTACTCCAACCTATAATTTTGTTGTAGTTATCGATGATGCCGAGATGGGGTTGACTACCATAGTGCGTGGTGATGATCACGTGAATAACACGCCGCGCCAGATTCTAATTTATAAAGCTTTAGGTTATGCTATTCCAGCTTTTGCGCACGTGCCTATGATTCTTGGTGCGGATAAAAAGCGTCTGTCTAAACGCCACGGCGCAACTTCTGTTATGGCTTATCGTGATATGGGCTATTTACCTGAAGCGTTGGTAAACTATTTAGTGCGTTTGGGCTGGTCTTATGGCGATGAAGAGATCTTCTCTATGCAAGATTTGATTGAAAAATTCAGTCTGGAAAATGTCGGTAAGTCAGCAGGTGTGTTTAATCCCGAGAAACTCTTATGGTTGAATGAGCACTATATAAAGACTGGGGAACCTCAGCGGTTAGCTACTTTATTGCGTGAATATCTAGCCAATGATGGTATTAGTGTTCCTGCAGATATCGACCTGGTCGAAGTAGTAAAAACTCTGCAAGATCGCAGTAAAACTATGCTGGAGATGGCTGAAAAAGCAGCATTTTACTGTAGTGATACTCTGGTTTATGATGAAAAAGCACAGAAGAAATTTATCACTCAGGATCAGCAGCAAATATTTGAGCTGTTGGTGGCGCAACTACAATCTTGCGAATTTACTCATGCTGGGGTTGAGGCAGCGTTTGCACAGGTGCTAGAACAGACCGGACTCAAGTTTGGTAAAGTTGGTCAGCCAACGCGGGTGGCATTGTCAGGAGGTACTAGTGCTCCGGGTATTTTTGAAGTAATGTTGGTGCTAGGGCGCGAGCGCTGCATTAGTAGACTTAATGCTGCGCTACAACTTATTGGATAAAAGTACCGGTAATTATTGCATAACTTCTTAGACGCCGCTCGGGTAATACTGGGCGGCGTTTTTCGTAAAAAAACTTAGGAGAGTCGCAAATGAATGAAGAGACAGCGTTAGTTTATTCATCCGAACACGGCAGAATATGCCATAAGTGCAAACAACCAAAAACTAACTGTGTGTGCAAAAAACAAAAAAACACGACAAAGGGTGATGGGGTAGTAAGGGTAAGCTATGAAACTAAAGGGCGCCGCGGTAAGGGCGTTACCATTATTACTGGTATTGCTCTAGATGTTCCTGAGCTGAAACTATTCGCTAAGCAGCTGAAAACAAAGTGTGGTAGTGGAGGAACTCTAAAGGATGGTGTGATAGAGATTCAAGGTGATCAGCGTACTATTATAATGCCAATCTTGCAGCAACATGGCTGGCAGGTGAAACGTTGTGGCGGATAAAAAGAGAGTGGTAATGGAAAGTAAGAGAAAAGTAATAGTTGTTGGCGCCGGCCCAGCTGGAATGATGGCAGCGGGCCAAGCGGCTCTATCTGGAGCTGAGGTGTTATTGTTGGAGAAGATGCGGCGTCCGGGATTAAAGTTAGCGATTACCGGAAAGGGCCGGTGTAATTTAACTAATGCGGTAAATATTCCTGAATTTATCGACCACTTTGGCCGAAATGGGCGATTTTTGCGCCAAGCCTTTCACCTGTTTTTTAATACTGAGCTCGTCAAGTTTTTCGAAACGAAAAAATTATCTCTAACCACTGAGCGCGGTGGCCGCATATTTCCTACCGCAGGTAAGGCGCAACAGGTGGTGCAGATTCTACTGCGTTGGTTGCAAGAGAGTGGCGTAAAAATAGATTATAGCAGCCCGGTGAGCGCTTTGATTGTTGAAAACCAGCAGGTCTGCGGTGTGGTCTGTAATGAAAAGTCAGTTTATGCCGATGCGGTAATTTTGGCTACCGGCGGCGCCTGCTATCCGGCAACTGGTTCGACTGGTGACGGTTATCCAATGGTGGAAAAGGTTGGGCATACAATTGTTGATATTCGCCCAGCTTTGATACCTTTAGTTACCCAGGGTACTGTGGCGCATAAGATGGCTGACCTAAATTTGCGCAATATCGCGGTGCGGTTGCTGGTGGATGGCAAAAAGGCTGCAGCTGGCTTCGGTGAGGTTGTGTTTACCAATTTTGGCGTTACCGGCCCAGTTATTCTAACGGTTAGTGGCATTGCGGTAGATGCTCTGCGCCACAATAAGCAAGTCGAGATGATTCTAGACTTGAAACCAGCATTGGATGATAAAAAGCTGGATGCGCGGTTAGTGCGCGATTTTGCAAAACGCGATAAGGAGCCTATCTCTAGCATTTTGCGGGGCTTGTTGCCACGAGAAATGGTCGAGGTGTGTCTGCAACTTACAGAGATTCCTGCCGATAAACTTGGGCATAGTATATCTGCAATCGAGCGCAAAAAATTACGTCATTGGCTAAAAAACTTCCAAATGACAATTACCGATTATCGTCCCCTGAAAGAGGCTATAGTAACTGCAGGAGGTATTAACCTGCGCGAAATTGATCCGCGCACCATGGAGTCGCGCTTAGTGCCAGGTTTATACCTTGTCGGTGAGTTGCTCGATTTGCAGGCTGACACTGGTGGTTACAATTTACAGGCCGCGTTCTCTACCGGATGGTTAGCTGGGCGTTGTGCTGCGGAAAAAAAGTAATACCGACAGAGCCTCTTGCAAAACTATATTCGGTTTTTTGAATATTCTGCCTGAGCCCTCATAAAAGTCGAGCTTCAAAAACAACTTACTGATATTATTAAGTTACCACACCAAATAATAGACAGGAGGCTG
>JAVETC010000032.1:0-32618 GCA_034006225.1 Desulfuromonas sp.
AAGGTGAAATGGTTGACGTGTTGGTACTGGACGTTGATAGTCGTGGCCGGATCAAGCTGTCGATTAAAGATGTTGCTGCCGCCAAGGCAGAGCAAGCGTCACAAGCATAAGTTTGTTGTGTTAAAAAAGCCGCCTTGTGCGGCTTTTTTTATAGTAAAACGTTTAGGATTTGGATCTGTGGTTTTTAGTTCGCACGTCTATTCTGCTCTGCCTGTCGATACGAGACTGGAGTTGCCCTGCTTCGTTATTAGATAGAGGGTAGTAGTGTGGTTAGCTTGATAGGCATGGCCCACGGCGTAGAGGCAATGGGCGTGTAGCGTATGAGATTGGCTTAGCTGATATTTAAAATATCACCTGTGTTGCTAAAGGCTAAGAAGCTACCAATGCTGCCGGCTTGAATGGCTTGCACCATCATTTGTAAGGGTTGCTCAGCCTGATCAGAGTTCGGTGCGATACCACCGTGGCCTGACATACTGCTGACAAAAACTACATCCCAATCTTGCCCAGTCTTTTTCGACTCTTCTAGTAAAGTCGCAAAGTTATCGAGTTCTTTAGGACTTTTATCAACACAGACCACAGGTGTTAAGGTGCCACCGAGGCCTTGAGCAAAGTTTTCTTTTTCTAGCTCTGTGGCGTCTTCGGGTAACTCTGCCTTGGTAAACACAAAGAGCAGCAATTGTGGTTCTGCTTGTGATTTTGCAGCCTGTAACAGGTCATCATAATTTGCAATAGTCATAGGTGCTCTCTTGAGTTTTGGATGCTGTAGCGCTATAGGTTAACCACCGCTGGCGCTCATAAAACGCACAATTTGTACATCGCCGTCATGACTGAAGTTATGTTGTTTCGGCTTGTTGTGTAATGCTTTATGGATACTGGCTAAGACGGGTTCATCGCTCAATGGGTAGCGTCGCAGCAGTGCGAGTAGATCCAAAGAGTGTTCATTGCCAAGGCACAATAACAACTTGCCTTCAACGGTAAGACGAATACGATTACAGGTGCTGCAGAAATTATTGCTGTGCGGTGAAATAAAGCCAATGCGGGTTAGGCTGTAATCTTTTAAACGCATATAACGTGCTGGGCCGCCGCTGCTTTCGGTGCTGTCGAGCAAAGCGTAGCGCTGGGCAATGCTGTCGCGTACTTGGTCGCTACTGAAGAGCGACATATCGCGTGAGCGACCGACATGACCGAGAGGCATTTCTTCAATAAAGGTGATATCGAGTTGATTGGCGACGGCGTAATCCGTTAGCGCAAGAATCTCATCATCATTGTGCCCTTGAATCACTACACTGTTGAGTTTTAAGTTTTTAAAGCCAGCTTGACGTGCGGCTTGAATGCCATCCAGCACCTGCTGCAGATCACCCACGCGGGTCATAGCTTTAAATTTATCAGGGCAGAGTGAGTCTAAACTGATGTTAAGCCGTTTAACGCCTGCATCAGCCAGGGGTTGTGCATATTTAGTCAGTTGCGAGCCATTGGTGGTCATCACTAGTTCATCTAAGCCTGGGATAGCGCTGATTTTCTCACACAGACCAACAATACCCTTACGGGTTAACGGCTCACCACCGGTCAGACGAATTTTACGAACGCCATTGGCAACAAATAACTCAGCGCAGCGATGAATTTCTTCCAAGGTTAGAATGCGTTGGCGTGGCAAAAAAGTCATGTCCTCAGCCATGCAATAGATGCAACGAAAATCACAGCGATCAGTCACCGATAAGCGTACGTAATCTATTTTTCGACCAAAACCATCAATCAATGCTGAAGACATGACGTCACTCCTCTTGCTTGTTATTGCAGAAGCGGCGAGGCCGCACCCTGCAATGTAATGCCCTCAACTGTCGCCTCTCCAACGAGCATCTGTAGATAATGAGTGACGCTTTTTTGCCAAACGCGCTGGCTTAGTTGGGCCGCAATGCGCTCTTTAACTATGTGGAAGGGTAGTAGTTCACCCTCAACACGCTGTTCAACCACGACAATGTGGAAACCATAGCGAGACTCGATTGGTTGTGTTGCTAAGCCGAGCGGCAAACGTAGAAGTTGACGTTCAAACTCAGGTACCGTCTGTCCTCGGGATAGCTGTCCTAGTGAGCCTTGTTGTTGCTTAGAGGGGCAGGCTGAGTGTGTCAGTGCCATCAGGGAAAAATCAGCACCAGCCTGTAGCTGCTCGATAATGTTTGCAGCGATTTCTTGCTGTGTGCTGCGCTCTGCATCATCCTCAGGATCGGCTGCTATTAGAATATGCTTAGCAGAGACCAAAGGTGGTGTAGTGAAGCTGCGCGGATTGTGATGATAGAAGGTTTCTAACTCTGCATCACCAATACTTGGCGTGCTGATCTCATGATCGAGTAAGCAGCGAGTGGTAGCTTCCTCTAAGGATTCAGCATCTTGCACGTTAACCGCAAGGTTGATATTTGCTGCACGTTGTTTTAAAAGTTCTTGCAAAACTAATGCTTGTGCGGCTAAAAAAACCACCTCACGTTGTGAATCAGCAGGATGGTATTGCATTTCTTGAGCAATCGCAGTGCTGCTAATTTCGACACCATTGACGCGCACAATCGGTAAATCTTGATTGCTGGTGGCAATCAATAGCGGTAATAAAGCATCGTTAGGTGTTACAGGTGCTGCGTGAGCAGCATCTGTAAACAGGGGGGTAGATGAATGATGCATAACAACACTCCTTAACCTTTTTGACGAACAATTTGATAGCGGCGGCCTAGATACCAGATTGGCGCACTAACAATATGCACTAAACGGGTAAATGGGAACAGAACAAATAAAGTCACACCGAGGAACACGTGCAGTTTGTAGATAATGCCAACCGGAGCAATCGCTGCAGCGGCTTTAATGGGCTGCAGTGTCACCACGCTTTGTGCCCAATTGCCGAGCATCACCATCACCGAGCCATCAAGGTGTTGAGTGGAGGCGACAATGGTTAGCAAACCCAGAATCAGCTGCGCTAGCAAGACAAACAAAATCATAATGTCTGAGGTGCTCGACGTGGCACGGATGCGTGGATTGGTCATGCGGCGCTTGATCAGCATGATCAAACCGATCAAGCAGATAATGCCGAAAACACCACCGGAAACCATCGCCAGTAATTGTTTGTTTTCTGTGCTGATCACATGGTGGTAAAGCGCATGCGGTGTCAGTAAGCCCACAAAGTGCCCAGCCAAAACAAAGAGAATTCCAATGTGGAACAAATTACTGGCCATGCGCATGCCTTTGCCATCAAGCATTTGGCTGGAACCGGCGCGCCAGGTGTATTGCGACCAATCAAAGCGTGCCCAGCTACCAATCAAACAGATCGCTAGCGCTATATACGGGTACACGCCAAAAAATAACAGGTTAAAGTTAGACATAGTGTTCTCCTATACTTTATGAGCAGCGGTAGCGTCATGGGCGAAATCGACCCAATGCAGCGGAACAGCCGATTCTTCACGAGGTTTATGCTGGGCAGTACTGCCATTGCTGACCCCACAACTGGCGGTTTGGCTGCCGTCCATAAAGGTGACGGCTTCCTCTTCCCAGAGCGCATCAAGCGCTTCTAGGCTATCGTCATAGACTTCGTTGCTGACTTGTTCGCGCACTTCAGCCACTACCAGTTCAGGTTCAAACCCAGCAATTTGTAAAAGTGCGGTAAAACAGGCCGCGTAAGGACTGTTTTGCTCTTCTAAGCGAGCAGCCAGTAATGCCAGCAAGTGTTCAATATCGGCCAAGCCTGCGCGCGCAGTGGCTTCGTCACAGTAGGATAAATACTCCAAATACAGAGGAATATAATCAGGTAGTTCTTTGACATCGACATTGAAACCGTCATTTTCATACTGAGCCATCAAGTCGACCATGGCTTGACCACGGTCTCTTGATTCGCCATGCACATGCTCAAACAACAGCAAAGAAAAATGGCGGCCACGATTAAACTGACTGACATAGTTCTCTTGTGTGTCGAGCAATTCAGTGGTGGTTAATTCGTTCAGTAGCGTCTGAACAGCAGTGCGCTGCTCAGGGCTAATTACGCGCGTTGCCGAAATGGCTTCAGCCAACTCATCACGCGCGTCAATGACCACCTGTGATGGGTAATCGAGCAAGAGGGAGATGACTTTTAATATTTGCATACTTAGTCCTCCCACACTTGCACAGTTTTCATCACTTCACGCTTGGTATGCTTCTTTCCACCAAACATATTGGCGCTGTCATCACCACTGCAACCACTACCAAAGCTAAAGCCGCAACCATTGCGCTCAGCAAAGGCATCGCTCATTGCTTCTTCACGGTGTGCAGTTGGGATAACAAAGCGGTCTTCATAGTTGGCGATGGCTAAGTAGCGGTACATCTCTTCAGCCTGTGCTTTGCTTAAACCCACATCGTCAAGTGCAGTTAAATCTTCAACACCATCCACTTGTTGTGCACGCTTGTAGACACGCATCGCAAGTAGGCGCTTAAGTGCTAACTTAACCGGTTTTTCATCACCAGCGGTGAGTAGGTTGGCTAAGTAACGCAGTGGAATACGCAAGCTGTCGACATCAGGCAGCACACCACTCATGCCGATTTTGCCACTCTCTGCGGCGTTTTGAATCGGTGACAGAGGTGGTACGTACCAAACCATTGGCAAGGTGCGGTATTCCGGGTGCAGTGGCAGTGCCAGCTTCCAATCAACGGCTAACTTGTAGACCGGTGATTTTTGCGCAGCAGTAATCACAGAGTCTGGAACACCATCTTTGCGCGCTTGCGCGATCACTTTAGGATCGTTTGGATCCAGGAACATAGCTAACTGCTTTGGATACAAGTCGTGCTCATTGGGTGTGCTGGCCACTTCGTGGATTTTATCCGCGTCATACAGTAGAACGCCTAAGTAACGAATACGACCCACACAGGTTTCTGAACAAACAGTCGGCATGCCTGCTTCAATACGCGGGTAGCAGAAAATACATTTCTCAGACTTGCCGCTTTTCCAGTTGTAGTAGATCTTTTTGTACGGGCAACCACTGATGCACATGCGCCAACCGCGGCACTTATCTTGGTCAATCAAGACGATACCGTCTTCTTCACGCTTATAGATTGCACCACTTGGGCAGGCTGCTGCGCACGTTGGGTTGAGGCAGTGCTCACACAGACGTGGCAAGTACATCATAAAAGTGTTTTCGTATTGGCCGTAAATATCCGCTTGGATATTGTCAAAGTTTTTATCTTTGCGGCGTTTCACGAACTCACCACCGAGAATCTCTTCCCAGTTTGGACCCCATTCGATTTTTTCCATACGCTTGCCGGTAATCACCGAGCGAGGGCGCGCTGTCGGTTGATGCGCTACTTCTGGTGCGGTATGCAAGTGTTGGTAGTCGAAATCAAACGGCTCGTAATAATCGTCAATTTCTGGCAGATCCGGGTTAGCGAAAATATTCGCTAATACGCGGTACTTGCCGCCAATTCTTGGGCGAATAGAACCGTCGCTGTTACGTACCCAGCCACCTTTCCATTTGTTTTGGTTTTCCCATTCTTTCGGGTAACCAATACCAGGCTTGCTTTCGACGTTGTTGAACCAAGCGTATTCCATACCTTCACGGCTGGTCCAAACGTTTTTACAGGTCACTGAACATGTGTGGCATCCAATGCACTTGTCGAGGTTCAGCACCATGGCTACTTGTGAGCGAATCTTCATGGCGTTCTCCTTAAAGATCTTGTGGTAATGGCTGTGGAAGATCATCGGTATCTGAGCCATCTAGCCAGTCGACTTTGCTCATTTTACGAACTACGACAAACTCATCACGGTTACAACCTACGGTGCCGTAGTAGTTGAAGCCATAAGCTTGCTGTGCGTAAGCACCAATCATATGCGTTGGTTTTAACACCACTCGAGTGACTGAGTTGTGGTGACCGCCGCGGGTTTTGGTTGTTTCTGAACCGGGTACGTTAACAGTGCGTTCTTGGGCGTGGTACATCATCACCATGCCTTCTTTAACCCGCTGACTCACGACCGCACGAGCGGTGAGGGCACCGTTGGCGTTAAAGCACTCAACCCAGTCGTTATCTTCGATACCCGCTTTGCGTGCATCCACTTCTGACAGCCAAATAATCGGGCCGCCACGGCTTAAGGTCAGCATCAGTAAGTTGTCAGTGTACGTACTGTGAATCCCCCACTTCTGGTGCGGAGTAATCCAGTTCAGAACGATCTCGGTGTTGCCGTTGACACGCTTGCCTTTAACCTGATCAATAGTGCGAGTGTTGATCGGTGGACGGTAGCTCATTAACTGCTCACCAAACGCCTGCATCCAAGGGTGGTCCTGGTAGAACTGTTGACGACCGGTGATGGTGCGCCATGGAATCATCTCGTGCACGTTGGTGTAGCATGCGTTGTAGCTGACGTGCTCATCTTCCAGTCCTGACCATGTTGGACTGGAGATGATTTTTCTTGGCTGCGCTTGAATATCTTTAAAGCGAATCGATTCGTGCTCTTTACCCACAGCTAAGTGAGAGTGGTCACGACCGGTGAACTCAGAGAGTGCCGCCCAGGCTTTCACCGACACGTGGCCGTTGGTTTCCGGCGCCAGCGACAGAACGACTTCACAGGCATCAATGGCTGAATCAATTTGTGGACGACCCTGACTGACACCCTCATCCAGTACTTTTTTATTGAGCTGGCCTAAGAAGTCGACTTCAGCATCGGTATTCCACTCGATACCTTTACCGCCGTTACCCAAGGTGTTGAGCAGTGGGCCGAGTGAGGTGAACTTTTTGTAAGTGTTGGGGAAGTCACGTTCAACCACGACCATGTTCGGTGCGTTTTTACCCGGTACTAATGGCTCGCCAGAGGTTTTCCAGTCGGTGCCGCCATACGGCTGCGCCAACTCACCAGGACTGTCGTGCTGCATTGGGATGGTGACGATATCTTGTTCAACGCCAAGATGGCCTTCACTGAGTGTGGAGAAATTCTTGGCAATGCCTTTGAAAATATCCCAGTCCGTTCTGGATTCCCACGCTGGATCAATCGCCGCCGATAATGGGTGAATGAACGGGTGCATGTCCGAGGTGTTCATATCGTCTTTTTCATACCACGTCGCCGTGGGTAAAACGATATCGGAGTACACGCAGGTCGATGACATACGGAAGTCGAGCGTGGTGACTAAGTCAATCTTGCCGATCGCCGCTTCGTCAGCCCACTCAGCTTCAGTTGGCTTGTAGCCGATGCTGCCAGTGTCTTCGTTCATGACGCCATGTTTGGGTGTGCCGAGCAGGTACTTGAGCATGTATTCATGCCCTTTACCTGAGGAACCCAGCAAGTTAGAGCGCCAAATAAACATGTTGCGGGGGAAGTTATTAGGGTTATCCGGTTGCTCACAAGCAAAACGTAACGAGCCGTCTTCTAGCGATTTCACCACATAGTCTTTTGGACTCATGCCGGCTGCTTTGGCTTCACGGCATACTTCGAGCGGGTTGCGGTTCAGTTGTGGGGCGCTGGGTAACCAACCGCCACGTTCGGCTTGGATGTTGTAATCGAGCGCATGTTTGGGGAACTTAGATTGATCCGCCATTGGCGAAAGAATCTCATGCATGTCCATGGTTTCATGACGCCATTGTGAACTGTGGTTGTAGAAGAAGCTGGTACCGTTCATATGACGTGGTGGACGACTCCAGTCCAAACCAAAGGCCACGGGTAGCCAGCCGGTTTGTGGACGTAGTTTTTCTTGGCCCACGTAGTGCGCCCAACCGCCGCCACTTTTACCCACGCAACCGCACATGATCAGCATATTCATCAGGCCACGGTAGTTCATGTCCATGTGGTACCAGTGGTTCATGCCGGCACCCACGATAATCATGGATTTACCTTTGGTCTTGTCGGCGTTATCAGCAAACTCACGCGCGACTTGAATCACTTTCTCACGGCTGACGCCGGTAATGGCTTCTTGCCAAGCAGGAGTACCTGGAATGTCGGCTTGATCGTAGCTGCTGGCGACGTTTGCACCACCGAGGCCGCGATCAATCGCCAGACCTGCAGCACTGATATCAAACACTGTGGCGACGCGCGTTGTACTGCCGTCGGCTAAAGTAATCTCACGGCTTGGTACGCGGCGGAACTGCACGCCTTCGCCTTCAACGTGCTGGAAGTGATCGTGTAAATCACCGCCGAAATAGGGGAATGCGACGTCGACAGGATTGCCTTCATCAAGCAAAGACAGTTGCAGTTCAACGTCTTTACCGTCGGTGCCCTCGCGAGCTTCAATGTTCCATTTGCCTTTCTCATTCCAGCGGTAGCCGATGGAGCCCAGTGGCGAGACGAACTCGTTTGAGAGGCTATCCAGTGCAATGGTTTTCCACTCTGGATTGTTTTCTTGGCCAAGGTTGCCGGCTAAATCAGCGGCACGTAAGAAACGCGTGGGTTTAAAGCCGTTTTGGAAGTCTTCCAGCATCACCAGCATTGGGAAATCGGTATAACGACGCACATAATCGGTGAAGTACGCGCTTGGTTTTTCCAAGTGGAACTCTTTGAAAATCACGTGGTTGAAAGCTTGCGCCAAAGCCGCATCAGTTCCTTGCTTAGGGTTCAGCCATAAGTCAGTGAGCTTCGCTACTTCCGCGTAGTCAGGCGTAATCGCAACAGTCTTGGTGCCTTTGTAACGTACTTCAGTAAAGAAATGCGCATCTGGGGTACGTGTTTGCGGGACGTTGGAACCCCAAGCAATAATATAGTTGGAGTTGTACCAGTCGGCTGATTCTGGAACGTCAGTTTGCTCGCCCCAAACCATGGGTGAGGCAGGAGGTAAGTCGCAATACCAGTCATAGAAACTTAGACATACGCCGCCCATAAGGGACAGGTAGCGTGAACCTGCTGCGTAGCTGATCATCGACATGGCAGGAATCGGTGAGAAACCTACAACACGGTCAGGGCCATACGCCTTGGTGGTGTAGACGTTGGCCGCTGCGATGATTTCATTGACTTCGTCCCAGTTGGAACGAATGAAACCGCCAAGGCCGCGCTTACTTTTATATGACTTGGCTTTGACTGGGTCTTCAACAATGCTCTGCCACGCATCCACAGGCGCCAAGGATTTGCGCGCGTCACGCCACAGTTGCAGTAAAGCTTTACGTACTTTCGGGTATTTAACCCGGTTGGCACTGTAGATGTACCAACTGTAACTGGCGCCGCGTGGGCAGCCGCGGGGCTCGTGGTTGGGTAGATCAGGACGGGTGCGCGGGTAATCCGTTTGCTGCGTTTCCCAAGTGATCAGTCCATTTTTGACATAGATCTTCCATGAGCAGGACCCCGTGCAGTTCACTCCATGGGTGGAGCGAACGATTTTGTCATACTGCCAGCGCGAGCGATAGCCGTCTTCCCACTCACGGGATTCTTTACGGGTTTCTCCATGGCCATCAGCAAATTCACCTTGTTTTCTTTTTAAAAAATGCAGTTGGTCTAAAATGCGACTCATATTTTTATCCTCTTGAAAAGCTGCCGTGCAATGAAGCTTGGCAGCTGTATGCACGCATATGTTTGTAGATGAAGAACGTCATTACTGACCTGCTTGCTGGTTAGCTGCGAGTTCGCGGTCTACTGATGAAACAATGTATTCTTCGGCAAATGCCCCTTCTGGCTCTTTCAGCCAGAAGAAACAGGCAATAAAACTCAATAGTGCACCTGCTGCGATAATGAAGAAGAATTGTGAAGGCGTTACAAAGGTGTACAGCGTCAGGTAAAAAACTGCACCGACGTTACCGTAGGCACCGGCCATGCCTGAGACTTGCCCAGTGATGCGGCGCTTGATCGATGGAATGATGCCGAAGGTTGCACCTTCTGCACCTTGCACAAAGACGGAGCACAAAATGGTCACAGCTACCGCCACAAACAGCGGCCAAGAGCCGCCCATTAAACCCATCAGCGCAAAGCCAATAGCGATACCAACCATATAGGCCAACATCACAAAACGACGATTACCAAAACGGTCAGAAACCAGCCCGCCGATCGGACGCGCAATTAAGTTTACAAAAGCAAACGAGGCTGCGATCATCCCGGCGACGGTAGGCGTAAGCCCCCAGGTCATCTCAAAGAACATCGGCAGCATGGATACCACGGCTAACTCAGCACCAAAGTTGGCGAAGTAAGTGGAGTTCAGCGCGGCGACTGAGTTGAAGTGGTATTTATCATCTTCTGGGACACCCTTACGCAAAATAGGTAAGTTGACCTTGAAAATCTGGATGATTTGGTAGATGACGATTAACGCAATGACGGTATGGCAGACCCACGCCCATTGCGCGTCGATATACCCCATTCTCTCAATGCGCCAGACCAGTACTGATAAAATACCGACCATAGGGATAGTCCAAAGGATCAGTTTGATCATATCCGCCCAAGTGCTGACTTCCATCGCGCTGACTTTGCGAGGCTTGTGATGCACCGAGCCGACGGGACCGTCGGTGATGGCAAACCAGTAATACACGCCATAAATTGCCATCAGTAAAGCAGTGGTAGCAATCGCGTAACGCCAACCGTCATCGCCACCAAACACGTTCAAGGCAATCATTGGTAAGGTCATGGCTGCAGCGGCGGAACCAAAATTACCCCAGCCGGCATAAAAGCCTTCGGCAAAGCCAATGTCACGTGGCTTAAACCACATGGCTGTCATATGGATACCTACCACAAAACTGGCACCAATCGAGCTGAGCACTAGGCGCGAGACCAACAGTTGCGTGCGCGTTTCACCAAAGGCAAAAGCGATTGCTGGAATGGCCATAGTGACCATCAGAACTGAGAATACGCGGCGTGGTCCCCATTTATCCAAGGCCATGCCGACTAAAATCCGCGCTGGAATCGTTAGTGCCACGTTGGCAATGGCAAACAGTCGCAAGTCATCGCTGGTTAGCCAGCCTACGCTTTTCAGCATACTGGTAGCTAGCGGCGCCATATTGAACCAAACAAAGAAACAGATATAGAAAGCAATCCAAGTTAAGTGGAGAGCTTTAATCTCAGGTCTTTTGTAATGGAATAAATCAGAAACTTTCATGTTAAGGCTCCGTCATCCATTGAGTACTTATTGGCACGACTGAATCAGTACCGGGCAGGGTGCGCGGCGCGTCAGGAACGAACTGACATCGCCAAAGGTCATGAAATTGAATTCATCAACCCAAGCGTCCAGCGTTTTACCAATGATGTTGCTGTCAAGTTTTTCACTGTGTCGCGCAATCACTAATAGATCAGGCTGTTTGTTTTTCACTGCCTGTAGGATCATTTTTCGTGGATCGCCTTCAGCAATTAGCACTTCTGCGCTGATACCCAATTCATTTAAGGTTTGTGCGGTTTCACGCAGGCCTTCTGAAAAATCATATTTGAACTCCAAATAGCGCTCTTCATTAACGCCACTGGAACCCAACACATTTTCAACCACGCCAACTAAAGTGATTTTTGGTTTTAACGCCGCAAACATCTGCAAGGTTTTGTCCAAAGCCTGTTTCGCATTTGTTGAATTGTCGTAAGCAACCATGATGTTCATTAGTAACTCCCAATATCCAAATATACGGTGCGGTTTAAGGGTTTTTTACATACGCATCTTTGCGTAAGTAGAACCACCAATTGAGGATCAAGCACAGCGCGTAAAACACTGCAAAGCCATACATTGCAACTTCTGGTGTGCCCGCTTTGATTTGCTCGCCGATGACCACTGGCGCAACAAATGAACCGTAAGCAGCAATCGCTGAGGTCCATCCCAGAACTGGGCCGGCTTGCTCGCGGTTATAAATAATGCCGATGCTGCGGAAGGTTGAGCCGTTGCCCACTCCAGATGCCGCAAATAGCACTAAGAACAGACCAATAAAGGCGAAGAAAAAGGTTTCAGGATGAGCAGAGCTATAAGCCAATTGCAGGGTGTAACCCAGTGCAACAGATGCTACGACCATGACTAAAGTAATAATTTGCGTGACCAAAGAGCCTCCGACTTTATCGGAGATCCAGCCGCCAATCGGGCGAGTAAGCGCGCCAAGGAAAGGACCAATCCATGCGTAGGTTAAAGCGCTGGGTGCATTCGGATTAGCGACACGAGTGATAGTGCCATCAGCTGCTACTTCGGTGATGTAACCAAAGATCACGGTGATCGACAGCGGTAGCGCCATAGAGAAACCAATAAACGAGCCAAAGGTTAAAATGTAAAGAACACTCATTGACCAAGTATGTTTGTCGTTAAATATTGCAAACTGGCGTTTAATGTTGGGTTTGATGCTACCTGGTATCAGGCGCAGTAAGCCTAGTGTGCTCAGCATAATTAGCGGCATGGCCAGCCACATATTCAGTACGCCAAGACCGATCGGCTCGGGTAGGTAGAGGTATAAACCGACAACTGATGTGATAAAACTAATGCCGTACAGACCGAAAATTTTGCTGCATGCACCTAATACTGAACCGGGCTCGGGCGTGATGGGTAGCAGGTTGTTCATGCCAAACCAGCTCACTCCGATCAGTGGAATTAAAAACACTAACCAAATCCAGCCAGCGTTTTGAATCCAAGTGTTTGAACCTGCTGGAATACGACCAATTAAAGTACCGCTGTCTTTCATCAGCTCCATTGATCCGCCACCCAGTGCGCCAAAGATGCCCATGGTCATCACTAACGGAATGACGATTTGCATGGTGGTCACACCAAAGTTGCCTAAGCCTGCGTTTAAGCCGAGCGCTAAACCTTGTTGGCTTTTCGGGAAGAAGCCGCTGATGTTGCTCATGGAGCAAGCAAACTTACCACCGCCAATTCCTGAGAGAAGAGCCAATAACTGAAACACCCATAACGGTGTGTTAGTGTCTTGTAATGCCATGCCTGTGCCAATGGCGGGAATCATCAGCAATACAGAGGTGAAAACAATAGTGTTGCGTCCACCGGCAATGCGGATCATAAAGGATGCCGGGATACGAAAAGTGGCGCCCGCTAAACCGGAAATAGCGGTTAAGGTAAATAACTCAACTGGCGTAAATGGAAAGCCAAGGTTGAGCATCTGCACCGTAATGATTCCCCACATCAGCCATATTGCAAAACCGAGTAGCAAGTTGGGGATGGATAGCCATAAGTTACGATTGGCTATTCTTTTGCCGGTTGATTCCCAAAACGCTGGGTCTTCCACATCCCACTTTTCGATATTGTTGCTCATAATATGTACTCTCCATGACACGCTTATTGCAAAAGGAGTGACTTTGCACTGCCTCGCACTGTATGGATGCGGCGGCTAAGCTTAATTGATCTGTGTCAGTATTGATGGAGGGTAAATATGTATAGGGAGAGCTGTATACCTACTTTTAGATATCGTTTTATGTAAGATTAAATCCTTTATAATCAAAAGCTTAATGATATTTTTCGGTTGCTTTTACGAAAAAAATAGAGTTTGGATATAAAGGGGTATAAGGGTAGTCTGATAACAGCGACTACTGAATAATCAGTACAAGCAATACCTCTAGGCAATTCCATAGGACTATCAATAACGATGGCTGAGTTTCCTCGTGTGCGTTTAACCCACTCGCTGGCGGTGCGCACGCTGTTGGCGTTTACTTTAATTATTGGCGTCATGTTGGCGAGTATGTTGGGTGGTATGCACTTGTCGGACTCGATCCGCGGTGATGCTGCTGCGCTGAATAAGGCTGGAAGCTTGCGCATGCAGGCTTACCGTCTAGCATTATTGGCCAATGAAGCGGCGGCAGAGGATCTGCCAGCATATATTGACGAGTTTGAAGATACCCTCGCGACGCCCGTTCTGATGACTGCTGTTGATAAAAATACACAACATGATCTCGCTAAAAGATATGTGCGAGTGCAACATCAGTGGCGTCAGTTAATGCTGCCTTTACTGCAGCAAACACCACCTCAAAAACGGGCTTTTCGTCTAGAAGTGCCAATTTTCGTCGATCTGCTGGATGGTTTTGTCGGCGAGTTGCAAGCTGAGTCCGAGCGTAAATTATCTTTTATTCGCGGTTTGCAGGTCAGCACATTGTTTGTCACGGTGCTGATCGGTTTCATTGTTATTTTAGGTGTGCACAACACCTTGCTGATGCCGTTACAGGAACTGGTTGAGTTAGCTAAAGGCATTGGTCGTGGTTCATTTTCTGGACGCGCTAAATTTACCGCGCAGAATGAGTTAGGCGTGTTGGCTGAGACGCTTAATCAAATGAGCAGCGAGCTGTCTGATTTGTACGAGAACCTTGAGAATAAGGTCGATGAAAAAACTGCGGAATTACAGCGCAGTAATCGGTCATTAGCCTTGTTGTTTAATAGTGCGCGCAGTTTGTATAAAACCAGCGCTGATCCGCTACCCATTTTGGCCGATTTACTTGAACCTATTGAGCAAACCTTAGGCTTGGGACCGGTAACATTGTGCCTAACCTATTCTTTGGACAACCCAAAGCAAGAAGCACACACTGCATTTTCCTCGCAGCAGCATGCGCCTTCTTATTGCAAACTGCCCAGTTGCGCGCAATGTCCGGTACTGGTCAATAAAGGACTTGTCCCTAGCGGTGCGCGCGTGATGAGTTTTGTGATCTGCACTGAGCGTGAGCACTTAGGTGATTTGCGTGTCGAGGTGCCAATTGAGATGCGGATGCAGGAATGGCAAGAGCTGTTGCTGAATGCGCTTGCAGAGCTGTTTTCGGCGTCTTTGAGTCTAAATCAGATGGGGCAAAATCAAGCGCGCATCGCTTTAATGGAGGAACGTGCAGTGATTGCCAGAGAGTTGCATGATTCGCTGGCGCAGGCGCTGTCGTATCAGAAAATTCAACTGGTGCGACTTAAAAAACAAATCGCGGCTGATTTTTCTAAAGAAGATATGAATACGACCCTGACGGAAATACAAACAGGTTTAAATACTGCTTACCGACAATTACGAGAACTCTTGGTGACTTTCCGTATTCAGCTGGATACGCCAGGTTTATCTGCAGCGGTGCGTGCGACAGTACAAGAATTTGGCCGGCATTCGGGCGTAGAAATAAAGTTAAGTTATGCCTTGGAGCACTGCCCGCTAACCCCAAACGAAGAAATCCATTGTTTGCAAATTATTCGCGAAGCGTTGAGCAACGTGGTTAAGCATGCACATGCCAGCCAGTGCGAGTTGTCTTTGCACCAAGATGCTACAGGCTATATACATATCTGCATTGATGATAATGGTATAGGTATCAGCGCCACGAGTAGCCCGACAGGTCACTACGGGCTCAGTATTTTAACTGAGCGTGCACAAAGCCTGTCTGGAAACATACACATTGGTGCTTTGCAGCCAGGCACGCGTATTCATGTGCAATTCTTGCCGCAATATAAGCGCAGCCAGTTAGAACGGGAGATTGACTTTGAATAGTTTGAACAGTCATAGCACACGGATCATGTTGGTTGATGATCACCCTATGCTGCGCCGTGGCTTAAGTGATTTGCTGTCCATGGAGGATGACCTATTACCAGTTGCGCAGGCGGGTTCAGGGCAAGAGGCGGTGGAGCTGGCACTTATTCTAGATCTGGATTTAATTTTACTCGACCTGAATATGCCGGGTATGGACGGAATTGAAACGATTCGAGCGCTACGTAGTGCTGGAGTGGATACCCGTATCGTTATTTTTAGTGTGTCGGATGATCATGATGATGTTTTGGAGGCTTTGCGCGAGGGTGCGGACGGTTATCTATTAAAAGATATGGAGCCTGAAGAGCTGATTGAGCAAATACGCTTAGCTGCACAGGGTAAGCTTGCATTGAGTTCTGAGTTGACGCAGATTCTTGCACAAGCGATCCGCAGCCGCTCAACCAGTAGTCAAACGCACCCTCCAATGCTGACTAAGCGTGAGAAAGACGTGTTGAAACTGATCGCTAAAGGACAAAGTAATAAGATGATTGCACGCAGTCTTGATATTGCTGAAGGTACGGTGAAGGTACATGTTAAACGTCTGTTGAGTAAGCTGGGTATGCGCTCGCGTACTGAAGCGGCAGTTTGGGTCGTTGAGAACGAGTTGAATTAAAGACGGCTGTTGTAGTTTACGTGTGTTCCAACGTTAGCGCAGACAAAGCCTAATTATGATGGAGATGTATCATGCGGATTAAGTCTAATACCGTGCATGCTTGGTTGGAAGAGGATTTGCCTTATTTTGATTTGACCACGCAGTTATTAGGCGTTGGTGAACAGCCAGCACGGATGACGTATTACTGTCGCCATGCTGCGATTGTGTGTGGCACTGAAGAAGCGGTGTTATTGGTGCATGAGGTTGGTGCTCAGGTGGTGAGTATGGCGAGCAGCGGTGAGGCGATTGCTGCTGAGCAAACGTTTTTTATTGTTGAGGGCAGCTTTAGCGCACTCAATGAGATCACTAAGGTCATCCAAAATATTTTTGAATATGCCTCCGGCGTCGCCACGCGTACGCACGCATTAGTCTGCGCGGCAAAGCATGTTAATCCGGCGATTAATATCTTAACTACGCGTAAAGTCTTTCCCGGTAGCAAAGCCTTGTCGATTAAGGCCATTCTAACCGGTGGTGCGTATCCGCATCGTTTGGGTCTTTCTGAAACGGTTTTATTGTTTAAACAGCATGTTGACTTTATTGGTGGTTTTTCCGCCGTAGCGCAATGTGTTGAGCGTATTTTGGCGCAAGACTGTGAGAAGCAAGTTCTGCTGGAAGTGGAAACTGCGGAAGAACTTGAAGCCGTGATGTGTTTACCGATTCATGGGGTGCAATACGATAAAATGAGCCCAGAGCAGCTGATTGCTTTAGTGCCAAAGGTACGTCAGATTAATCCTGCTCTGATTCAATTGGCTGCCGGCGGCATCACCCTTGATAATGCTGCACAGTACGCTGCGACAGGTGTGGATGGCTTGGTGACGACCTCGACTTACTTTGGCAAACCAGCGGATGTGGGTGTACGTTTCTCTAGACTGTAAGCTGTATGTAAGAGCATTCCGCCGTAATTGGACGGCTTTAGACCTTAATCCTAAAGAGGTACTTCGTTAGAGCGAATTTATTCGCATAGGTATTTCAAGTACCGTTATATTTCAATTTACATAACGGTGCTTAGAGGCTTATATGCAGCAAGGGAACACTAAAAGCAGGTTAGCGCTGACGGCGTTCATCGGTTTGCCGTTGTTCTTCGATGTAGGGCTGGCGCAGGCCGCTGCAAACGTTTTCAATCTAGGTAATGTGATTGTCACAGGTACTAATGACGATCCGAAAACGGCTTCTGAGCACGTGATTAGCAGTGAAAAGCTGCAGCGTTTTAATCGCGACAATGTTGGTCAAGCAGTGAATATGCTGCCAGGCGTTAGCTTGCGCGAAGGTGGCACGCGCAACGAGCAAACTGTCAGCGTACGCGGTTTTGATTCACGGCAAGTGCCAGTCTTCCTTGATGGTATCCCTCAGTATGTGCCTTACGATGGCAATGTCGACTTAGCGCGTTTTAGCACCCTTGATCTGTCGGAAATACGCGTAGCCCAGGGTGCTGCATCGTTATTGTACGGCTCCAATATTATGGGTGGTGCGATTAACTTAGTCACACGTAAACCGAGTAAAGAGCTGGAAGGCAACGTGCGCATTGGCATTGCCACCGGCAGTGAGCGTCTGGTTGCTGCCAACGTTGGTACTAACCAAGGCTTGTGGTATTTACAAGCCAGCTTGTCATATCTTGAAGCGGATAATTTTAAATTAGGTCGTGGCTTTGAAGATGGTAAAGCAACACCGACTGACACCCGTCATCGCCGTGACAATGCTTACCGTACCGATCAGAAAGGCTCTTTCAAACTGGGTTTCACCCCCAACGATACTGATGAATATGCTTTGGGTTATACCAAGCAAGAAGGCGAGAAGGGTAACCCTGTCTATGCTGGCAAAAACACCAATGAGAGTTTACGCTACTGGCAATGGCCAATTTGGGATAAGGAAAGTATTTACTTCCTAAGCAGCACCGCGCTGGATGACAACAACAGCATTAAGCTGCGGGCTTACCAAGATAAGTATGAAAATGCTTTGAGTATGTACAAGGACGTGAACTACCAAACATTGGACGAACACAGCCCATACGATGATAAAATCTATGGTGCCGCGATTGAGTGGGTGAATACCTCGATCGATCAACATGAACTGCATTTGGCGATCCAGCACAAAGACGATCGTCATAATGATGGTGATAAAAAATACCGTGATGTCACTCAGTCGATTGCCCTAGAGGATATGATTAGCTTAAGTGATACGTGGCGTTTACGTGTTGGTGCGAGTCATGAAGAGCGTCGCTCGCGTGAAGTCTATCTGTACGATAAAGGCACCGCGCGCGCCACTAATGGCTTGCTAGAAATCATCCATGACTTGAATGAAAACGTAGAGGTGTTCGCCAGTGTCGCCAAGAAAACCCGCCTGCCCACTTTAAAAGATCGCTATTCAGCGCGTTTGGGGCGTGCTTTGCCTAATCCTGATTTAGAACCAGAAGTGGCGCGTCATACTGAGTTTGGGCTGCGTGGTACGCCTTGGCGAGATGCATACGCTGAAGCAACTGCGTTTTACAGTGGCATTTTCGATGAGATACAAACAGCGACAACCCATGTGTTGACTTGCGGTAAAAAAGGTAAAGATGCCTGCGAGCAAGCACAAAATATTGGTAAGACACGTCATCGTGGCGTGGAGCTATCACTTGAGCAAAGGTTAGGTGAGGATTGGCGTCTGGGTGGCGCGTACACCTATTTACAGCGCGATAATTTAAGTGATAGCTCGGTCAAACTCACCGATACGCCAACTCATAAATTGTTTGCGCATGCTAGCTGGTTGCCGATTGAACGTCTTGAATTGCAGGTTAATCTGGATGCTGAAACCGGCCGTAAAATTAGTTATAGCGAAAGAAAAGGAACGCCTGATAGTTATCCAACCTTATCTGGCTTTGCTGTCGCAGGCTTTAAGTCGACCTATATGATTCAAGACGGCTTAAGCATTGAAGCGGGCATACGCAACATCAATAATAAAAATTATGAGTACTCTGATGGCTATCCAATGCCGGGTCGTACCTGGTTTGCTGGCGCGAACTATAGTTTTTAATCTGAGTGAACTAAGAGGCCACCCCATGCAGTTATCTGTAGCAGCAATAGTCCACTCTGGTGAAGGTGACGGCGATGCTTTACTTGCCACGATATTGACCGAGTGTCAGCAGCAGGGCTGGCGTGTGCGTGGGTTAGTGACCCAGCAAGGTAAAGATCCAAGTGGGCTGTTGCCGATGGTGTTACGCGATCTAAATTCAGGCGAAACTTTTGTGATTTCCCAGAATTTAGGTCGCGACTCGCGCGGCTGTAATTTAGATCTAGGTGGCTTGGCTGAGGCCGGTAAAGTGTTACGCCAAGCGTTGCATGAGCAGCCTGACTTGGTCTTTGTGAACCGCTTTGGCCACGGTGAAAGCCAAGGTCGCGGCTTAAACCAAGAGTTTTCTCAATTGATCGGTGCGGGCATTCCTGTGCTGACGCTGGTCAGTGAAAAGTACCTCGACGGCTGGCAGGCGTTTTCTGCTGGGCTGGCACACACCTTACCCTTACAGCGTGCTGCCATTGAGCAGTGGTTGGCGAGTGTTAAGCCGAGGCATCTATGAAACGTCGTGACCTATTACAAGGTCTGTTGGCGGGAGCTTTTTTACTGACGCCGCTGTCACGCGTCGTTGCTAAAACTCTGCTGGAACATAACGGTGCCTTACCTGCGCCTGCCGCGATTCAGCGTGTGTTTGCCGCTGGCCCTCCTGCCGCAGTATTTTTATATGTATTGGTGCCTGAAAAGCTGCTGGGCTGGCCAATGAATTTAGCGCCAGCTCACTTAGCGTTTATTCATCCAGAACAACAAAATTTACCTTTTGTCGGCCGTCTAGCAGGACGTGGTAGCACGGTCTCCTTAGAACGCTTATTGCTGCTTGCACCGGATGTGATTGTTGATCTGGGTAATGCCGGTGCCACCCAGCGTTCCGCAGCACAGCGGCTGACTCAACAAACCGGCATCGCCACTGTACAAATCGAAGGGTTGTTAGCCCAAACTCCACAACAGTTACGCCAAGCAGGTGCTCTATTGGGTGCCCGTCAGCGTGCCGAAGAGTTGGCACTGTACAGCGAACAGCTGCTGGCGCGGGCGTTATGCTTTGCCAATAAATACGCGCAAAAGCCACCTAAGCTGTATTTTGCGCGCAGTTATGACGGCTTAGAAACCGGGTTGGCTGGCTCCATTCATAGTGAAGTGCTGGAGCTGCTCGGCTGTGAAAACGTGGCGAAACAAAGCGGACATACGGGTATTGGTCAAGTTTCTCTCGAGCAACTGTTGAACTGGCAACCCGATTACCTACTGACTCAAGACCCAGAGTTTGTTGCATTAGCAACGACGGCATCGCAATGGCAAAGTTTGAGTGCAGTGCAAACAGGGCGTGTGTACTGTGCACCGAAGCTGCCCTTTGGTTGGCTCGATGGCCCGCCTGGGGTTAATCGTCTGTTGGGCGTGTTATGGCTGATGGCCTTATTAGAAGGGCGCTTAGACGGGGAGCAATTAAAACAAGAAGTTGCTGAGTTTTTTAACCTGTTTTATCGCAGTCCAAATAGATCTTTGAGTCTTTTGTTAGCGCTTGGGCCAGCCCAGCTATTAGATTAGCCCCGCGCCGTATAATCGTGCTGTATCAAGCGTCAGCACAGCCCTTTCTCTATAAGGTTTAACCATGCCGCAACGTGCCAGTATCGATGTTAATCGCTCGTTACCTGCCTATGTGAAAGTCATGTTGGCTGTGGCGTTGTTGGCGGCAATTGTTTTGAGTTTGTTAATCGGTAAGTTTCCGTTAAGTCTTGCTGAATTATGGCAGGTGCTTGTTGCACGCATCAGTGGTGAGCCGTTGCAAGGTAGTGCTGATACGGTGATTTGGCAGTTACGTTTACCTAGAATACTGGCTGCTCTCTTAGTGGGTGCGAGCTTGGCAGTGGCTGGCGCAGCCTATCAAGGTATGTTTCGCAACCCTTTGGTGTCGCCGGACATTCTCGGTGTCTCAGTCGGTGCAGGTTTGGGTGCGATTTGCGCTATTTTCTTTAATTTACCGATGCTGCTGGTGCAGCTGTTTGCTTTTGTCGGCGGTCTGTTTGCTGTAGCGGCCGTATATACCTTGGCCTCTTTGGTGCGTCGGCATGATCCGGTCTTAGTGTTGGTGCTGGCCGGAATTGCTTTAGGTGCGTTACTGGGTGCAGGGATTTCTTTATTAAAAATTCTAGCTGATCCTTATACACAATTACCCACCATAACCTTTTGGCTGCTCGGTGGTTTACACAGCGTTAGTCTGTCAGATTTAGCCTACAGCGCACCCTTGATGCTGCTTGGTTTAACGCCGTTAGTGTTACTGCGTTGGCGCATCAATTTGCTCAGTTTAAGTGATGATGAAGCCGCTGCTTTAGGGGTGAATTTGACTCGCACCCGCTTGCTGTTGATTGTCGCTGCGACCTTAATGACCGCCAGTGCGGTATCTTTTACTGGGATTATTGGCTGGGTCGGCTTAGTGATTCCGCATGTCGCGCGTTTATTGGTTGGGCCACACTTTTCACGTTTACTGCCAGTAGCCTTGCTGCTTGGCGCTACTTTTTTACTCTTAACCGATACCTTAGCGCGTACTGTGGCAGGGATTGAATTGCCGCTGGGTATTTTAACTGCCTTAGTCGGTGCGCCGTTTTTTATCTACTTATTAGCGCGCGGTGGTCGTACATGAAGACTTTATTAAGCGCTCAGGGTCTGAGTATTGGCTACGGCAAAAAAGTCGTCGGCGAGCGCATTGATGTCGGCCTGTATGGTAATGAGATTTTGGCCTTACTGGGCCCCAATGGCAGTGGTAAATCAACCTTGTTCAAAACCTTGCTTGGTTTATTGCCGGCGTTGGCTGGGCAAGTGCTTTTACAAGGCCTGCCTTTAAGCCAACACTCACGCCGCTCAATTGCACAGTTTGTTGGCTATGTACCGCAAGCGCAAGACGGCCAGTTTGCCTTTAGCGTGCTGGACATGGTGCTGATGGGGCGCGCCGCGCATCTGAGTTTATTTGCGCAACCCAGTCAAAGTAATCAGCAGTTGGCGCTGCACATTTTAACCGAACTTGGCATTGCGCATTTGGCGGCCTGTACTTACCCGCATATCAGTGGCGGCGAGCGGCAACTCACCTTGATTGCCCGCGCGCTATTACAGCAACCCAAAGTATTGGTGTTAGATGAGCCAACCGCCAGTCTCGACTTTGCCAACCAAATTTTAGTGCTTGAGCAAATCCAACGTTTACGTGCACAAGGTTTGAGCGTATTGCTGTGCACTCACCAGCCCGAGCATGCTTTGCAAGTAGCGGATCGTTTAGCACTGTTTAAACACGGACGCATTGAAAAAATTGGCACCGTGGCGCAGTTGGGCAGCGCCGAGAATTTAGCTTGGCTGTATAGCGTCAGTGTTGAACATGTTTATGCGCAATTAAAAAGAGATTTAGTCAGATGATAAAAAACATTAATTTTGGCCAGCTGTACCGTGAACACTTAGCCCGCAGTGGTCGCGTGTTTAAGCCAGCCAGTGAGTGGGATGCGAAAGCGGCCGAAATGCGCACCAAGGTGCTCGATAGCAGCTACCGTACTGAGTTTGTCAGTCTCATGCAGTTTTCTGCCGAGGATACTGTGCTGGATATTGGTTGTGGTCCCGGTACCATTGGTTTGGCCTTAGCAAAGAAGGTTAAGCAGGTGTACGGTTTGGATTACAGTCAGGGCATGCTGAATGCCATGCTGGAAAATGCCGCGCAGTTGCAGGCTGATAATGTGCAGCCGATCTTAGCTTCATGGGAAGATGATTGGAGCGAGGTGCCGGTGTGTGATATCGCCGTGGTCTCGCGGGCTAGTATTGTCGCTGATATGGATCATGCACTGGATAAGCTTAACCGCCATGCGCGTAAAAAGGTCTATATGACTCAGTTGGTGGGCGGGCGTTTTGTCAGTCGAGAAATTGCTGAGTTACTCGGTCGTGAAGACCGCAGCTTTCCCGACCACATCTACATTATGAACATGCTTTACCAGCGTAATATTTATCCAACGCTGGATTATATTGAGTCAGCCAGCCGCTTAGCTGGAGGTAGCAGTTTAGACGAGCTGATTGATAAGGTCCGTTGGAGCTTTGGCGAACTAAGCCTCGATGACGAAGCTAAAATTAGCGCTTGGTATCAGCGTGATCCTGAGTATGCACAGCAGGGTGGCGAGCCGATGCGCTGGGCGTTTATGAGCTGGACACCGCCTGCACAATAAAACAGGGTGGGGAGAGCACATCTTTCGTGCGAAAGATTTAGCGATTGAGCAAATATCGCTATGCTGGCTGAGCTGATTTATGCAGCGGTTGAGTTATGCAAGCAACTGAAGACGGTTTAAAAGAGGCGAGACATTATGGTTGATAGCACAGAGTTTGGACTGCAAGGACAAATCTGGATTACCGCAGGTGATCAGAGCATGGGCGGTCACGGGCGTATCCATTTGCTGTCGAAAATTGCTGAGCTAGGCTCGATTTCGCAAGCCGCTAAGTCGATGAAAATGAGCTATAAAGCGGCTTGGGATGCGGTGAACCACATGAATAATCTTGCCGGTGAACCTTTACTGCATCGCGCGACGGGTGGCAAAGGCGGCGGCTCGACTACCTTGACTGAGCGCGGCCAGCAATTAATCAGCAACTTTCAGCGCATTGAGCAGGTGCATCAGCGCTTTCTTGCAGAACTGAGCCAAGACACCGGCAATATTATTGATGATTTATTTGTTTTAAAGAGACTATCGATGAAAACTAGCGCGCGTAACCAGTTCTTTGGCAGCGTAAAATCGATCCAAGTTGGCGCAACCAATGATGCGGTTAAAATTGCCATCAGCGGCGGACAAACAATTGTTGCCACCGTCACCCGTGAAAGCACCCAAGAGCTGGGACTAAAGGTTGGCAGCGAAGTCTTTGCACTGATCAAAGCCTCATCCATTATTTTGGTCAGCGATGCTGCAGACGTGCGCTTCTCTGCGCGTAACCAATTCACCGGCAGCGTGGCGCGAGTGCAAGTAGGCGCGGTGAATACTGAAGTGGTCGTCACTGTTGGTGATAGCAGTTTGACCGTGATGATTACCAATGGCAGTGCTGAGAACTTAGAACTCACGGAGGGCAGTGTGGTGACCGCGATTTTTAAGGCATCGAGTGTAATTGTCGGCTGCCCACTGTAAACGTTAGGCGTGCAGGCTGGATCAGCGCACAAGTCTATTCAGGTTTTTAATTCGCGACAGGGAAGTCTTGTTGTAAGTGATTAAGCTCAGGACGATGTAGCCACGCGATGGCTTCAACGAGAGCCTCTCCCTTCGCAAGTAAATGTATTTCGATGCAGCGCTTATCTTTAAGGGACTCACATCGTTTCACTAATCCTAGCTCGCAGCAACGGTCAACCAGCATTACCGTAGCATGATGTTTTGACTGTAACCTTGTTGATAACTCACTGATTGTTGCCCAATCTCGGTGAGTAAAGCCTTTTAAATGTAATAAAAGTAGGTATTGCAGCCCGGTAATCCCTTGGCTTTTGCAAATATCTTCACTGTGTTTTTGAAAAGCCCTTAAGCGAAAACGAAAATCTGAAAGGTCTTGGAAATCTTGCTTGCTGAGCTGACTCATTTTATTGTCCTTGTAGTTTTAAACTCCGCTTGTAAGCGTTGTGAGATTGGATTATAACAGATACATCATGGCGTGATATATCTGGAGGTCAGCATGAATATGTTATTGATTTTTGGACTGCCTTTTTCGATTAAAAGCTGGTCGCAACTGCAGCAAAAAAACCTATCGATTCCTTTGCTGGCTTGGCTGTTGGTGGTGCCTTTATCGTTTTTACCGCCAGTGCTTATGTACTATGCAGGGACCCACTATGACGATAGCTTTCTGCCGGGGTTTGCCGGTAAAGACTGGCGCTTTATTACCACCACTCTGTTTTTAGCAGAGCTGCTGACTTTTTTTGTAATGGGATGGTTAATTCATTCTGTTTTAGAAGGGCATAAGTTAAATGTCAGCTACCATGATGCTTATCTTGTGGCTGCGATTGCGCCCTTACCGTTATGGCTGTCTTCGCTAGCGTTACTGGTGCCAGTGCTGTTATTTAATGTGCTGGTGGTTGCGCTGGCGCTGGTAGTTTCAACTGCTCTAGTGTATCGAGGCTGTAAAGCTTTGAGTGATGAAAGTGGTAATGAAATGGCGAATATGTCGGCAACCTACACCATCATTGCCGCTGCTTTGTTGGCCTGGGTTTTACTGTTGGTGATCGTCTGGGCTTACTGATATCTTAAACCTGCAGACAAGGCGCTTCCCTTGAGAGGAGAGCGCCTTGTCTGTTTCCAGTTAATGCTTTTTGAGTAAGCTATCGCAATTACCCCAGCAACTCCGAATACGCCACAAACCGCACCAAATCGCCTTTGAGCACAGTCTGCTGCGCTTTAATTTCTATTAAGCCATCTGCCCAGCTGGCAGCAATCAGCATGGCTGAACTTTGCTTGGGATGGATTTCGGCATGCAGTTGGCCGTTGTCTTGTCGCACTAAGCGCGCATGCAGATATTGTTGGCGCGGACGTGGCTTTTTCCACTCGAATGCGGCTGGAATATGCAGCGCTTGATGGCTGTAATGAGCTACGCCTTGAGCGTGCAGCAGTGCCGGACGGGCAATAATCAACGTAGTGATTAAGGCTGCAGCAGGGTTACCGGGCAGACCAATCCAAGGTGTGTTGCCGACGCTGCCAAAGGCTAAAGGCTTGCCGGGCTGAATGGCAACGCGCCAGAGATTAAGTTGACCGAGCGCGCTGACCGCATTTTTAAGATGATCTTCTTCGCCCACTGACACACCGCCACTGCTGATCAGTACATCTTGCTCGGTGCTGGCCTTGGCGAGGCAGTCGCTGCTTTGTTGTAAGTCGTCAGGCATCTTTGCGTAGAGGGTGACTTGAAAACCCAAGCCTTGTAACAATGCGTTGAGACTGTAGCTGTTGATGTCGTAAATCTGCCCAGGCTTAAGTGGCTGACCCAGCGCGCAAAGTTCATTGCCGCTGCTGATTAAGCCGACCCGCAGTGGCGTGTAGACCTCAACGTGCGCATAGCCTTGGCTGGCCAACAAGCCGATTTCTTGAGCGCGTAGACGGGTGCCGGCTTCGAGTAGTAATTGTCCTTGTTGGATTTCTTCGCCACGACGGCGAATATTGCCGCCCGCTTTACAATGATTAAACTGAATTTGCTCAGCGTTGATTGTGCAGTCTTCTTGTGCCACTACAGTGTCTGCGCTCAGCGGCACTGGTGCGCCGGTGAGAATATGCATGCACTGGCCAGCGGGTAGACTTTGCTCAGGCCTATCACCGGCAGCAATACGACCGGCTAAGGGTAAGCTGTTATCAGGCTGCTGCAGATCATTGGCGCGCAGAGCATAGCCATCCATTGCACTGTTATCCCATTGCGGTACGTCCACTTGCGCATACACAGGCTCGGCCAGCACGCTGTTGTGGGCACTTGACAATGCTTGTGTTTGTTTAGTTTTTTTGATGTTCAGCGTGGCGGTTAATGCGCTAATGGCTTGCTCAATGCTGTGCATAGTGCCTTGTTCGCAGACTGACATTAACGGTTTTCCTTCTCTGAATTATGCCAACGAGCGGCGGCATCGGTGTCGCTATCGCGACCATCGACCCAATGTGAACCTGCTCTGGTCTGTTCTTTTTTCCAAAACGGTGCGCGGGTTTTCAGGTAATCCATAATAAACTCACAGGCCGCAAAAGCGGCTTCACGGTGCATGCTAGATGTGGCCACAAAGACAATCGGCTCGGCCAAATGCAATGCGCCAACGCGATGCAAAATATGCGCGTCAATTAACGGCCAGCGCTGCATCGCTTCATCACGGATTTTAAGCAAAGCTTTTTCAGTCATACCCGGATAATGCTCAAGAAACAGCTCGGTAATGGCCTGATCTTGATTGATATCGCGCACATAACCGGTAAAGGTCACTACCGCGCCAACCCCAAGATCGCCGGCATGCACAGCATTGAGCTCGACACCTGGATCAAACGGCGCTGTTTGTACCCGAATACTCATGCGCTTAGCCTCCAGTGACCATTGGGAAAAACGCCAGCTCATCGCCAGCCTGCAGAGACTCTTGCAGTGAGCAGACATCTTGATTGCGTGCACACATCATGCGTGGGTCGCTGAGGACTGTCCATGGCTCGCCGCGCGCGATTAAGAACTGGCGAACATCGTCAATGCTTTGCCAGTTTTCTTGCCATGCGAGCTGTTCAGATTCGCAGTTTAATACTTCACGGTAACGGGCCAAAAACTGCACGTTTAACATCTTCACTCTCCATTCAGCGGTAAGGGGGTTGAAACGCTTTTTTGATAGTGCCCAGATTTGCCACCCAGTTTTTCTAGCAATTGAGTACGTTCAATCACCATGCCGCGATCCACTGCTTTGCACATGTCATAAATGGTTAATGCTGCCACGCTGGCAGCGGTTAACGCTTCCATTTCCACACCCGTTTGTCCTGATAATTTGCAGGTGGCGGTGATCTGTACTTGGTCGGGCACATGCGCAGTTAAATGTACTTTAATGCTGGTCAGTAATAATGGATGACACAACGGAATCAGCTCATGGGTGCGTTTGGCTGCTTGAATGCCGGCAATCCGAGCCACTGCAAACACATCGCCTTTAGGGTGCTGCCCCTCGGCTATCATCGCTAAGGTGCTGGGCAGCATGCGTACCCATGCTTCAGCTGTGGCTTCGCGCTGGGTGTTGGCCTTGTCAGTGACGTCGACCATATTGGCGCGACCGTGCTCATCAAGATGGGTCAGCATGATGTCTCCTTAATCAATAGGGGTTGTTGCAAGACACTGGGGTCATTGAAGTTAGCCAGACGTTGCTCGTCATCAGCACAGTGAATTGCCACAGGATTTAACTTTAATAAAGCATGTTTGGGGCTGCGCTCACCTGCCACCCATAAGCGTTGTAATATGCTGAGTTGCGCGCAGGGGATGATGCTAAACAGTGGTTGCCAATGGTCTTGATGCTTGAGTAAGACTGGGCGCTCACCGGCCTGTTGGTAGAGATGGGTCAGTAATGCCTGATCCATCAGTGGTGCATCACAGGGCAATACCATCAGATATGGATGACGAGCCACTTCTAGGGCGCTAAGTATGCCGACTAAAGGGCCGTTAAAATTCAGTGTGGGATCGCTGACGATTTGATCGGCCAGTGTTTGGTAGCGTGCATGATTACGGTTGCAGGAAATAATTAGATCATCGGTTAGCGGGCGCACGACGTGTTGCATATGTTCAATCAGTGCCTTGCCTTGCCACGTCACCCAACCCTTATCTTGACCGCCCATACGTTGCCCGCGGCCACCAGCAAGCAGGACGATGGAGCAGTTGGATAATAAGGGGTATTTAGGCATGCAAAGCTCATTTACTTAGGTGTTTTGTGGTATATCTTGGCGAAAATGTTATCAACATAGGTCATGATATGAGCCACATCAGCAGTCAATTTTCGCCTCTAAATATCGCTGTATTAACTGTCAGCGATACACGTACAACAGAAACCGACACCTCCGGAAAATACTTATTTGATCAATCGATTAGTGCTGGTCATAACGTTGTTGAACGGGTGATTCTAAAGGATAACCTATATCAAATTCGCGCGCAGGTGGCGAACTGGATTGCCAGTGATAACATTCACGTGGTTTTGATCACGGGAGGCACTGGATTTACCGACCGCGATAGCACGCCAGAGGCGGTCAGCTGCCTGTTTGATAAGGTTGTTGAAGGCTTTGGTGAATTATTCAGGCAACTGTCATACGCCGAAATAGGTACCTCGACAATTCAGTCCAGAGCCTTGGCGGGTTTGTCGAATCATACCCTCGTTTGCTGTATGCCGGGTTCAACCAGTGCTTGCCGCACGGCGTGGCAGGGTGTTTTGTTGCAGCAGTTGGACGCAACTCATAAGCCTTGCAATTTTGTGGCTCACTTGGGGCAAAAAACGGCTTGTACAGGACGCGGCTAAATGAGCTTGTTGAATGTCGATGCGGCGCTGCAGATTCTGCTTGAGAAAGCGCAAACAGCGGACGCTTTAGCCGTTGAAAGCATACCGCTTGAAAACGCCGAGAATCGTGTTCTCGCTGAGCCTTTATTGGCTCAGTTTGCTATGCCGCCATGGCCTAATAGTTCGATGGATGGCTACGCCGTGCGCAGTACGGAGGTGCGCGCAGGGCAGGCGCTAGCGGTCAGTCAAAAAGTTTTTGCTGGGCACAGTCCCGCGCCATTAGCGGTGGGTACTTGCGCGCGTATTTTCACTGGCGCGCCGCTACCTGAGGGTGCTGATGCAGTAGAGATGCAAGAAAACACCGAAGTGTTGGCGGATGGCAGCGTACGTTTTTTGCAAGCAGTGCCCGAGGCTAAATTTGTCCGTCCGCGCGGCCAAGAGGCGATTCCCGGTGATCAAATATTACCGGGCGCAATTCGTTTAGGCCCGATCGAACTGGCGATGGCGGCTTCCTTGGGTTGTGCTGAAGTTAAGGTGCGCCGGCAATTGCGGGTCGTAGTGTTGTCGACTGGTGATGAGTTAGTTGAGCCTGGTCAGCCGTTAGCGGCGGGTCAAATTTATAACAGCAATCGCACCATGCTGATCCAATGCTTGAAACGCCTCGGTTGTGCGGTTCTGGATATGGGTATTTTACCGGATGATTTACAGCAGACGCGGCAGCGTTTGGCGCAGTTGCAAGATGTCGATCTATTGATCAGCAGTGGCGGTGTTTCAGTTGGTGAGGCGGATTATCTCGGTCAAGTCATTCGAGAGGAAGGCAACCTCCAGTTTTGGAAGTTGGCCCTGAAACCAGGCAAGCCGTTTACCTTCGGAACCTATCAAGGTATGCCGGTGATTGGTTTGCCGGGCAATCCGACTTCAAGTTTAGTCACGTTTCTTATGCTGGCGCGGCCGTATATTTTAAAACGTATGGGTGTTGCTGATGCTACTGCGCAGAGTTTTAGTGTGCCGGTTAATTTTGCTGTGCCTGTCTCGGGTGCTCGTCGTGAATTTATGAGGGTTGGCTTGGTGGATGGGCGTGCAGAAAAATACGACAACCAATGCTCCGGTATCTTGCGCAGTGCTGCACAAGCCCATGGCTTATTAGAAATTCCTGAAAATACCACCTGTGCAGTGGGTGAACAGTTACGGTTTTGGCCGTTTTCAAGCCTGCTTAACTAGTTTTCCCCGCAGCGTCGGGTTGTCGCAGAGTCGACGTTGGTTCTATCTAAGTCATTCACAAATCGTTATAGTCTCGTGTATATAACGGTGGCAATTTAGAGTGTATATGTGATGCTGAAAACGACTTTGAGTAATTTGTTGACAGCAGTAGTGATGACCGCTTCGGTGACTGCTTACGCGGCTGATCTGACGGTCTCGGCCGCATCCAGCTTGACTAATGCCTTTAAGGATATTGCGACGAACTTTGAGGCTGCGCATCCAGAGCATACAATTCACCTGAACTTTGCGGGTTCAGGTGAGCTTCTCCAGCAAATTGCCAAAGGCGCACCAGTTGACGTGTTTGCTTCGGCAGACCAAGAGACTATGGACAAGGCGCAGGCTCAACACTTACTGGATAACAGCAGTCGTAAAGACTTTGTGCAGAACACTTTGGTGGTGATTAGTCCGCGCAATAGCGTGCTCAAGCTTAACTCTCTGGATGATTTACAACAGCTTGCGTTACAGCGTCTAGCTATCAGTAATCCAGACAGTGTTCCCGTTGGCCGCTACAGTAAGCAGGCTTTGTTAGATAACAATTTATGGGCTGCGCTCAGCGATAAAATGATTAACACACAAAACGTGCGCCAATCCTTGGATTATGTCGCGCGCGACGAAGTTGATGCAGGATTTGTCTACGCCACTGATGCAGCGATTATGGCGGATAAAGTCAAAGTGCAGTTTACTGTGCGGTTACAAAGCGTAGTCAGTTACCCGATTGTGATTACGCAAGAGGGCAGTGCAAAACAGCTCAGCCAGCAGTTTATTGATTTTATTTTTAGTCCGCAAAGCCAAGCTGTACTGAGTCAGTACGGTTTTAGTCAGCCGTAGCTCAGCCTGTATGGAATCGGTCTGGATTGCTCTGAGTTTGTCACTGAAAGTGGCAGGCTGGGCAACAGCATTAAACATTGTCCTAGGTATCAGCGTTGGCTATTTCTTAGCACGCACGCGTTTCTTTGGTCGTGATTTACTGGACACCTTACTGACTTTGCCAATGGTGATGCCGCCGACAGTATTGGGTTATTACTTGCTGGTTTTGGTGGGACGCAGAAGCGCGTTTGGTTCGTGGTTGTACGATACTTTTGGCATTAATCTGATTTTTACTTGGCAAGGGGCGGTGATTGCCGCCACCGTAGTAGCGTTTCCGTTGGTGTTCAAGCCCGCCCGCGCAGCCTTTGAAGCGGTTGATAGCGAACTGGAGCAGGCTGCTCGCGTGCTCGGTGTTTCAGAGATCAGTATTTTCTTTCGCATCACTTTGCCGCTGGCGTGGCGTGGCATTTTAGCTGGTGTTTTGTTGGCATTTGCCCGTGCGCTGGGTGAGTTTGGCGCAACCTTAATGGTTGCCGGCAGTATTCCTGGCAAAACCCAGACGCTATCGATTGCTGTGTATGAAGCAGTGCAGGCAGGTAAAGACGATACAGCCAATATGCTCGTGGTGATCACGTCGATTGTCTGTGTCGTGGTGCTGCTCACTGCCAGTCGCTTAGCGCCGGGTCGTGTTTCCGAGCGGACAAGGTAAGCGCATGTTATTGGATCTTGATATCAGTAAGACCCTGCGCTCAGGGCGAGGTGAGTTTCACTTACAGCTCAGCTATGCATCGAGTGGTAATCGTTTGGTAATTTTGGGACCGTCTGGCTCAGGAAAAAGCTTACTGCTGCAGATGATTGCCGGTTTACTGACACCTGATAGAGGTTATTTAAAACTGGCAGGGCGCACGCTGTTTGACCAGCAACAACGGATTAATTTAACCCCGCAGCAACGCCAAGTGGCTTTCTTATTTCAGAGTTATGCTTTGTTTCCGCATCTCAGCGTGCGCCAAAATATTGCTTTTGGTTTACGCCGTGGTGTGTTTAATCCGCGGGTGAATATGCAGAATGAGACGGTTGACTACTGGCTGGAAAACTTCGGCTTAACTGCTGTTCAACAGCAAAAACCATATCAGCTCTCGGGTGGTCAGCGACAGCGTACAGCGCTGGCGCGAGCCTTGATAACTGAGCCACGCGCCTTGTTACTGGATGAGCCTTTCTCCGCGCTGGACCCTGATTTGCGTATCCACATGCGTAATGAGTTGCGTGAATTACAAGAGCGCTTAGCGGTGCCGCTGATCTTAATCACTCATGACGTGGAAGATGTAAAAGCTTTTTCAGATGAAACACTTTGCTTGAAAGAGGGGCGTGCTGATGAACGTCTTATTTGAGTGGGTTGTACCGGTTGGTCTGCCAGTGTGGGCGGTGTTAGTGCTGATTGTCACTGCCTGCCTGACGTCCGCTATGACTGCCGCGCTGGGGGTTGGCGGAGGTGTATTATTGTTGGCGGTAATGAGTATGTTGTTACCGGCGGCTGCGATTATTCCGCTGCATGGTTTGGTGCAACTCGGCTCGAATGCTAAT
>JAVETC010000033.1:0-32557 GCA_034006225.1 Desulfuromonas sp.
AAAAATAGTTTTTAAAGGGAGCAGTCTGCCTGAAATTTGGGAAAACGGCTTCGCAGGTCGCTCTTCAGTGTTTTTATCTCGTAAAAATGGGTCAAGCTTTAATAGTGGCAGTCTTTTCCATCAAGAGGCCGAGACTTTTGCAATTGGCTCTACTGGCAAGCATTGTTCTTTTTGCCGCACCGGTGGCAGCGCAACAGCTCAGCGCCGATGAAATTATTCAGCGCGCCAATTTGGCATCTTACTACGCTGGGCAGGATGGCAAGGCCGATGTTAAAATGACCATCATCGCTAAAGGCGGTATTGAGCGCGTGCGCGAATTTACCCTATTGCGTTTAAGTGAGACAAACGGCGACCAAAAGTTTTACACCTATTTTAAGGCCCCAGCGGATGTATATAAGATGGCCTATCTGGTGTGGAAAAATGTCGGCGGCAACGATGATCGCTGGTTATGGCTACCTGCGCTTAATCTGAAAAAACGCATCGCTCCAGGCGATAAACGCACTAGCTTTGTCGGCTCGGATTTTCTTTACGAAGATGTATCTGGGCGCAGCCCGCTGGAGGATGTACATAGGCTTATCGACGAGACTGCCGATAATTATATCATCGAGAATGTCCCCAAAGATCCTTCTGCGGTTGAATTTGCGCACTATAGAGTGCAGATTGATAAACAGACGTTTCTGCCCATGCTAGCCGAATACTATGATCAGGCGGGGCAGCTGTATCGTCGCGTTGCTGCTCTTAAGGTGGAACAGATTCAGGGCTTCCCCACGGTGGTTGTCGCCGAAGCCAGCGATCTTATCTCCGGCAGCGTTACCCGCAACGAATTCAGCAACATCAGTTATAATATTGGCCTAAATGCCCAGATATTCACTGAGCGCTTTTTACGCCGACCACCGCGCGAAGTTGCCTACTAAGGGCGCTAACTGAGTTATCGAGGATAAAGATGCCCCGTTTTTTACTATTTATTGCTATGTCAATCGGGCTGACCGTTGTAGCCAGCAGCAGCTACGCTTGGAATTTACACGGTTTTATTGATGGGCGCAGCGGCATTAGCCTGCACCAGAACTCTGGTCAGCGCCGCGCAATTTTAAACGAAGTGCGCGCGCAGTTAGACCTGAGTCACAGCAACGACTGGTCGGTATGGCAACTGCGCGGCGATCTGGTGGGGGACGAAGCCGCTGGCAGCCACAATTTGGATCTAGACAGTGGTCAGGGTGTGGTTGATGTGCGCGAAGCCAATGTGCTGTTTTATCCGCACCCGCTTGTCGATGTAAAACTGGGGCGGCAGATTCTCACTTGGGGCACTGGCGACCTGCTGTTTATCAACGACATGTTCCCCAAGGATTGGCAGTCGTTCTTTATTGGTCGCGATGAGGAGTACCTGAAAGCACCATCCGACGCTGTGCTGATCAGCCTCTTTCCCCGTTTCGCCAACATAGACATAATCTTTACTCCAGAATTTGATGCCGACCGCTATATATCTGGCGAGCGGGTGTCATTCTGGAACCCAATGCTGGGACGCCACAGCCTGCGCGCTGATGAGATGCACGTCGACACGCGCAATAACTGGGGTAAAGATGCTGAATTTAGCGGGCGCATCTATCGCAACTTTGCTGGCTACGAACTCGCCCTATATGGCTACTCGGGTTTCTGGAAGAGTCCAAACGGTTATGACCTCGCCTCCGCGCGGCAAACATTCCCGCGGCTACGAGTCTTTGGTGCCAGTGCGCGCGGCAATGCCGGGCCGGGCATTCTCAACATTGAGGGTGGCTACTACGACTCTTATAGCGACAGCGCTGGCACTGATCCCTTTATCCCCAACAGCGAATATCGCCTGTTGCTGGGCTACGAACAGGAGCTGCGGCGCAATTTATCAATGGCGCTGCAGTATTATCTGGAATATCTGGATGATTACGCCAACTACAGCAGCAACCTGCCAACTGGCAGCGTGGAGCGCGACCGCGCGCGCCACGTGGTTACCCTACGTCTAACTCAACAGGCCCTTAATCAAAACCTGACGCTATCGCTGTTTGCCTACTGGTCGCCATCAGATCAGGATGCCTATCTGCGCCCCAACATCAAATACAAAGCTAGTGATGCGCTGAGTGTTTATCTAGGTGGTAATCTATTTTTTGGCAGCCATGACGAAACCTTCTTCGGTCAGTTTGAGGGCAACAACAACCTCTACGCTGGCATACGCTACAGCTTTTGACCCATGCGCCTATTCGATAGCCACATCCATCTACACCATCTTGCTCCACAGGATCAGCTCGATTCGCAGGTAAATTGGGCGCTGATTCCCGCTATTAAGCCAGATGAGTGGGAGCCACTGCTACGCGATTATGCTCACCGCGTTGGTCACTATATCGCTCTTGGTGTGCATCCCGCCTATACCCAGCAATGGAGCCTGCAGGCGGCGGCGCGCCTCAGCCAACTGGTGCAGCACCCCAGTGTTGTCGCCATCGGCGAGGTTGGTTTAGATGCCAACTGTGCTGGCAGTGGCGCTAACCAGCGGCAACAGCAGGTGTTGTGCCAGCAGATAAAAATCGCTGTGGAGGCAGATAAAGCGTTGATCCTGCACTGTTATAAACGCTATGGTGCATTGCTGGAGATACTGCGCCAAGAGCAGGCGCAACAAGTTGGCGGCATCATCCATGGCTACAGCGGTAGTTTGGAAGTTGCGCTGCAGCTATGGCAGCTCGGTTTTGCCATTGGCATCGGCCGGACAATTTTAAATCCACGCGCCCAGCGCCTGCGCACTACACTGATGGCGCTTCCTGATGCAGCTTATGTTATCGAGAGTGATGCGCCCTGGCCACAACACACTGTGGCCTACCATGGCGCTAGCAATCAGGGGGCAGGAGCGCTGCCCAGTATTGTTGCCCAAATTGCCCAACTGCGCGGGCAGAGCCAAGAGCAGATCGCCAATATCTGCGCAGCTAACTGCATACGCATATTAAATATCGAAAGCACATAACCGCCCATGACCACACCCCAACCAGAGCAGCACTCTCCACTGGAGCCAGAACAGCGCTTCAGCCGCACCGCGCAGGTAATCGGCCCAGCAGGGGTCGAGCGCTTACAGCACAGCCACGTCGCCATATTTGGCCTTGGTGGCGTCGGCGGCTACGCGGTAGAGGCGCTGGCTCGTGCCGGTATCGGCCATCTGAGTTTGATCGATTTCGACAACTTCAGCCTAACCAATATCAACCGACAACTCCATGCTCTGGATACAACCATTGGTCAAGCTAAAGTCGATGTTGTTGCCCAGCGCTGTCTGGAAATCAATCCGCAGCTGCACCTCACCTGCCACAGTATGCGCTACACTAATGCGGTTGCCGACACTCTGTTAAACCAAACCTACGACTACGTTCTCGACTGCATCGACACCATCTCCGCCAAGATCGACCTTATCGAGCAGTGCCGCCTGCGCAATTTAGCGATAATCTCCTCTATGGGTGCTGCCAATAAGATTGATCCAACCTTGGTTAAGATCGCCGATCTATTTAACACCGAAAAATGCCGTCTCGCGCGCATCATGCGTAAAGAGCTGCGCCGGCGCGGTATAAAGACCCAAGTACCAGTGGTCTATTCGCTGGAAGAGTACCGCCCACCACTCACAGCTCAACCGTCCAAAGTACGGGTGAGTGGGGAGAACTGGCAACAACCACCATTAGGCTCCATCGCCACTATACCCTCACTGTTCGGTATCATGATGGCGGGAGTAGTAGTTAAACACTTAGTGGAGAAAACAGATGAGCTCATTTGAGTGGTGGCAATTACTCCTGTTGACTGGTGCCGGCTTCATCAGCGGCTTTTTAAACATCTTAGCCGGCGGTGGCTCGCTCCTCACCCTGCCAATGCTGATATTTATCGGCCTCCCCCCAATTGAAGCCAATGGCACCAACCGCATCGGCGTTGCAGTGCAAAACATCATCGGCGTGCGCAGTTTCAGCAAAAGCGGCGTATTATCTTGGCGACTGGCAATCATGTGTTCACTTCCGGCAATTGTCGGAGCCTGCATTGGTGCCTATCTTGCGGTAGACATTGATCCGGCCATGTTTCGTCAAATACTAGCTGCAGTAATGATACTGATGGTTATAGTGACTGCCATAGATCCAGTAAAACGCTACGGTGCCAAGCTGACAGCTCCAAACCCCAAAGCCAACTGGTTAATGCTGCTCGGGTTCTTCTTTATTGGCATATACGGCGGTTTTATCCAAGCAGGGATAGGCTTTCTGATCCTTATAGTCACTACCCTAGCGGGGCTAGATCTGGTACGCGGTAATGTCCTCAAAGTAGTGGTAATTCTTATTTTCACCATACCGGCAGTGGTAATTTTTGCCTGGCACGGTCAAGTAAACTGGTACATTGGCGTGCTTTTAGCTTGTGGCAATGCTGCCGGTGCTGCTGTAGCTGCTCCCATGGCAGTCAAAAAAGGTCACGCTTGGATACGTCGCGTAGTCACATTAGCAATCATACTGTGCGCGCTAAAACTTTTCTTATGGTAGGCACTATCTCTGGCAAAAAACAGAGCAATTACCAAGGATAGCCATCCAACAAAATGCACACTGTATACAATTTTCCTTTTGCAATTTCATCAAACGATGTTTAGTATTGGGAACAATATGTGATCCTCGTACAAATATAAACTGTTGGTTATTTTATGCGTTATTTGCGCTAACAACACAGTTAGCAATATTTTTGCTGCGAGGTGTTTTAGTTTTTTCACTGTTTAATTTAGGGGGGTATGAAATGGTAATGCGATATGTAAGTTGGAGGCCACCACCGTATTGAAGCCGGAACAGTTGTGGCGTTTTGACGGGATAGGGCATGGCCCTGCAATTGCTGGCAGGGAATCTAGCTCTCTATTCAGAACAAACTTTTAAGGATAGGTAGGATTTATGCAAATGCTTCAAAGCTCTATTGGCAGAAAGCTCGTGATGGCAGCGACCGGACTATGTCTGGTTGGCTTTGTCCTTGTTCACCTGCTTGGTAACTCATCCATATTTATTGGTCCGGATGGTATCAATGCGTATGCTGAGCACTTACATGCACTCGGTCCCTTGGTTTGGATCTTCCGTATTGTATTGCTTGGCCTTTTCGGGCTGCATATCTTGTTTGGTATTCAGCTAACTCTGGAAAATCGTGCGGCACGTCCAATCGATTACAACCAGAAGAAAAACATTCGCACTACTTTTGGTGCTGAAACAATGATCTACACTGGCTTAGTAATTTTGGCTTTTGTTGTTTATCACCTGTTTCACTTCACCATGCATGTGACCAACCCAGAGATCTCCGCTAGTGTACTTCCTCTGGACGCAGTCGGTCGCAGTGACGTATTCACCATGATGGTTCTGAGCTTTCAAAAGTTCTTCATCAGTGCTGTATACGCTGGCGCGATGGCCGCTCTGCTCCTCCATTTAAGTCATGGTGTTCAGAGTCTATTTCAGACCTTTGGTGTTCTGAATGGCAACACACTTCCAGTAATGGAAAAGATCGCTCGTGCTGCTGCTATCGTTATTTTTGTTGGTTTTGTGTCTATCCCGGTGTCCATACTTCTGGGCCTGATTAACGTTTAGGAGGGTACAACGTGATATTAGATGGAAAGTGTCCTACCGGACCTATTGAGAAGTCTTGGGATAAATACCGCTTTGAAATGAAGTTGGTTAACCCTTCGAATAAACGTAAATATAAAATTCTTATGGTTGGTACAGGCCTAGCTGGTGGTGCTGGTGCAGCTACACTAGGCGAGCTCGGCTACAATGTCGAAGCGTTCTGCTATCAAGATAGCGCCCGCCGCGCTCACAGTATTGCGGCTCAAGGCGGTATCAACGCAGCGAAAAACTACCACAATGATGGCGACAGCGTTTATCGTCTGTTCTATGACACCATCAAAGGTGGTGACTTCCGTGCGCGTGAAGCTGACGTTTGGCGTCTGTCCCAAGTTAGTAACAACATCATTGATCAATGTGTTGCTCAGGGTGTTCCATTTGCGCGTGAATACAGTGGCTTGTTAGCCAACCGTTCATTCGGTGGTGCTCAAGTTTCACGTACTTTTTACGCTCGTGGTCAAACCGGACAGCAACTGCTGTTAGGTGCATACCAAGCTCTTTCTCGCCAAGTTAAAGCTGGCACAGTTAAGCTGCACCCTCGCACTGAAATGGTTGACCTAGTTGTTGTTGACGGTGTTGCCAAAGGTATTACCATCCGTAACCTGGTTACTGGTGAGATTACCTCCCATTGGGGTGACGCAGTTATCCTCGCTACAGGTGGTTATGTAAACGTATTCTACCTGTCAACAAATGCTATGGGTTGCAGTGTTACTGCTGCTTGGAAAGCATGCGAAAAGGGTGCCTTCATGGCTAACCCTTGCTACACCCAGATTCACCCAACCTGTATTCCTCAGCACGGTGACCAACAGTCTAAACTGACTCTGATGTCCGAGTCTCTGCGTAACGATGGTCGTTGCTGGGTACCTAAAAAAGCTGAAGATTGCGAAAAACCAGTCACTGAAATTCCTGAAGAAGATCGTGACTACTATCTCGAACGTAAATACCCATCATTCGGTAACTTGGCTCCACGTGATATTGCATCTCGTGCAGCAAAAGAGCAGTGTGATGATGGTCGTGGCGTTGGACCTGGTAAGCGTGGCGTATACCTCGATTACCAAACTGCTATTGATCGTGTTGGCGAAAATACTATCAAAGAGCGCTACGGCAACCTGTTTGATATGTACGAAAAAATTACCGACGAAAACGCATACAAACAACCAATGCGTATCTATCCTGCACCTCACTACTCTATGGGTGGTCTGTGGGTTGATTACAACTGCATGAGCAACGTACCTGGTCTGTTTGTTCTCGGTGAAGCTAACTTCTCGGTTCACGGTGCTAACCGCCTCGGTGCTTCTGCATTGATGCAGGGTCTCTCCGATGGCTACTTCGTCATCCCTTACACCGTTGGCAATTACCTTGCCGGTGTAAAACCAGGTGAAGTAACTGAAGAGCACGCTGAGTTCAAAAGATCACGTGAAGAAGTTGAAAGCCGCATTGATAAACTGAAAAACATCAAAGGCGACCGCTCAGTTGCATCCTTCCACCGCGCTCTTGGTAAAATCATGTGGGAAGATGTCGGTATGGCACGTAGCAAAGAGAGCCTCACTGACGCACTGAAAGCTATTCCTAAGCTGCGTGATGAGTTCTGGCAAAATGTTAAAGTTACCGGCGCAAAAGATACTCGCAATGGTCAAATTGAAGACGCTGGTCGCGTTGCCGACTTCTTCGAGTTCGCTCAAGTCTTGGCAGCTGACGCTTTACACCGCGAAGAGTCCTGTGGTGGTCACTTCCGTGTCGAGCACCAGACAGAAGATGGCGAAGCAACACGTGATGATGAGAACTTCTGCTATGTTGCGGCATGGGAATACAAGGGTGTTGGCAAGGCGCCTGAGTTACATAAAGAGCCTCTCAAATTTGAAAACATCAAACTTGCAGTAAGGAGCTATAAATAATGGATCTGACACTATACGTATGGCGCCAAGAAGGTCCTGATGCGAAGGGCAAACTGGAGCAGTACGAGGCTAAGAATGTCAGCCCCGACAGCTCATTCCTGGAAATGATGGACATTGTAAACGAGGACCTGATCACTTCGGGTATCGATCCAATTGAACTCGACAACGACTGCCGTGAAGGTATCTGCGGTACCTGTGGTTGCGTAATCAATGGTATCCCTCATGGTCCACAAAAAGAGACAACGACCTGTCAACTACATATGCGTCAATTTAACGATGGTGACTCTATCACTATCGAGCCATGGCGCGCCAAAGCATTTCCTGTAGTTAAAGACCTCGTTGTTAATCGTTCAGCTCTGGATAATATCATCCAGTCTGGCGGTTACACTTCAGCCTATACTGGCGAGCAGATTGGTGAAGCTAACAATACGCTGATCTCTAAACCAGTTGCTGACTACTCAATGGATGCTGCCGCCTGTATCGGTTGCGGTGCCTGTGTTGCCGCTTGTCCTAACGGTAGCGCAATGCTGTTCACCAGCGCCAAAATTGCTCAACTGGCAGTATTGCCACAGGGTGAAATTGAAGCTGCAGAACGTGTCGGTGAGATGACCGAAGCTATGCTCAATGCTGGTTTTGGTAACTGCACCAACCACTATGAGTGCGAAGCGGCTTGCCCTAAAGGTATTAGCGTTAAATTTATCGCTAAAACCAACCGTGAGTACATCAAGGCACTAGCAAAATAGTTTAACTGCTAGCCTAAGACTAAAAAGGGTGAGCTGTTACGGCTCACCCTTTTTTTATCCGCAATTTATAGCAGAGCTTAAATTAATCATTAGCTACACCCATCCGCCAACTCTACACAGCCATCCTGCGCTGGAACCGCAGCAATAGAAAAGTTTTCACAGCCCCAACGCAGCAGCACCTGCGCCTGCTCACCAAACATCTCAGCGGGTGGATTTTGCCCTAAAAAAACCAACGCCTGATAGACCAAGCGCCCCGTATCCATACCTCGCATATCAATCTGATGATGACGTTTACTTATTTTCTCCCCGGCATGGGTTAAAGCCAGAGGCAGGTGCGCATAGACCGGCACAGCATAGGCAAGTAAACGAGATAGATATATCTGGCGCGCGGTAGAGGCTAAGAGATCGCGACCACGGACTATCTGAGTTACACCAGAGTCATGGTCATCAACTACCACCGCCAGCTGATAGGCAAAAACACCATCACGGCGCTGTAAAATAAAATCACCCACTTCGGCGGCAATATCCTGACGCATCTCACCTTGAACTAAATCATGAAAAACTAACTCATCGTGGGTGGTTATTAGGCGCTGAGCTACCTCAGGGGCGGTTAGAACCTTTCCCAGACAGGTGCGTGGATATATGGGCCCCTCATCACCAAAGTGCGGTGCAGAGGCAATTACCTGTTTGCGACTACAGCAACAGGGGTATGTTAACCTGTAGGCTTGCAGTTGCTGCACCACTTCCCGATAACGCTCTGTGCGCCGGCTTTGGTAAAGGATCTCCCCATCCCAGTGCAGCCCCATACTGTCCAACTGCTGCAGAATAGCGTCGGCAGCACCAGCCACGACCCGCGGTTGATCAAGATCATCGATGCGCACCAGCCACTGCCCACCAGTCTGTTTTGCCATACAGTAACTAGCTACTGCGGTTACCAAAGAGCCAAAGTGGAGCACACCTGTGGGACTGGGCGCAAACCTGCCGACCTGCTTATTTAGCGCTAGAGATGAGTTCATGGGGTGATGATGAAAGTTGCCTCGTTAAAAGTCAAGAAATACGCCTATTCATATAATAATAGTTGACAAAAATAGTACGACATCCTATTCATTACAAGAACAGTCATCTTTATTATTAACTGCTAAATTGTAGGAACTATTATGATTATCACACGCGCCACTGAATATGCTATCCGAGCCATCCTGTATATGTCTAAATTTCCCACCGGCGACATAATCTTGAAAAAAGATATCTGCCGTACTCAGGAGATAACTCCGGCATTCTTAACCAAAATATTTCAACCTCTGGTTAAGGAGGGCATAGTTGGCTCCCAACGCGGCGTTGGTGGTGGATTTTTCCTCAAACGCGATCCGAAAGAGATCAGTGTGTATGACATCTTCAAAATCCAAGAGGATCCTCTGCATATCAATGTATGTCTGGCCGAAGAGGGCAACTGTGACCGCGACAAATTTTGTCCGGTACACAACAAATGGAGCAGTGTGCGCGATAGCATGATAGAGCAACTAAGTTCATGCTCTTTTGCCCAACTGGTGCAGGAAGAGGAGCAGAACATTCAGCAACTGATAAATCTTAAGCAGCAGTAATAACCTGCTAGACAGCTAGTAGCTCACGTCCAAAGATCAACCAATATACAGCGCACCAACCCACATAGTTCTGCATAAAAAAGATGTAATTTATTTGCCCTAAAAACATTGACTTAGCAAAAGATAATTACTAATATTGCACGATTTTATTGCACACTAAACTTAGCTAGTGGGGATTAAAATAATATGACTACTGAAAAACTCGAAGAATATCGCGCAATTTTACAAGCCCAACTCGAAGAGTTACTACGTGAAGCCGGTAAAACCGTTTCAGGAATGACCGATGAACACGTAAATTTCCCCGATCCTACAGATCGTGCCTCCATGGAGTCTGATCGCAATTTCGAACTGCGCATCCGTGACCGTGAACGGCGCCTTATTGGCAAAATTCGTGACGCCTTAGAGCGTATTGACGATGGTGTTTTCGGCATTTGCGAATGCTGCGAAGAGGAGATTGGCGAAGCACGCTTGCGCGCCCGCCCCGTAACGACCCTGTGTATCGACTGTAAAACCGAACAGGAACGCCAGGAACGAATCGGCTAGCTGCGCCAGCCCAAATCAGACAGGGTACAATGCCACATCAAGATGCAATCTATGCACAAGAGCACGAAGTAACGCCTTTTGAATTTAACGCTAAAGTTGTCGGAGTCTTTGACGACATGATAACCCGTAGCGTTCCGCTATACCGCGAATCGGTAAAGCGTCAAGCGCAGCTTGCTGCCCACTACTATCAACCAGATAGCTGTGTTTACGATCTCGGCTGCTCCCACGGCAACTTTGGCGTCCAGTTGCTACAAGAGATGGGCACTACCCCCTTTAATATGCAGGCGATAGATAGCTCAGCCCCGATGCTGGAGCAGTACCAGCAACGACTACAGCAGGTGTCTACGCCGCACAATATATCTCTCAACTTAGCTACTATCGAGGATTACCCACTAACCAACGCCTCGGTAGTAGTTATAAATCTTACTCTGCAATTTCTGGCTCTTGGCGCTCGCGACCAGCTGATACAGCGCATCTATGACGCGCTACTGCCAGGCGGTATTCTCCTACTCAGCGAAAAAGTCATCCACGCCGATGCAGAGCTCTGTGCCCTGCAGCAGGACTGGTATTACCGCCTCAAAAAAGAGAATGGCTACTCGCAACTGGAGATCAGCCAAAAGCGCGACGCACTGGAGAATGTCCTTATCCCTGAGACCATCGAACAACATCAACTACGCCTGAACAGTGCCGGATTTCATAAAATAGATGTCTGGCTGAAGTGGTTTAACTTTACCTCCATCTTATGCATTAAATGATGAAAGCTTCCGCTGACCAGATTCTACACGCCTTAGATCCGAGTGGACAGCTGCCCTGGTTGAGTGAAGTTGAAGCTTTATTGCAGACTAAAGACAATTTTCAGCGCCTGCGTGACCGCAAAAGCCAAAAATATCTCGATATTCTCGCCAATCTACCGGCAATTACTCCACAAAAATGCGCGCTTGATCAGGACTGGATCAGCATAGGCAGCGCCGATGAGCTGGAAGAGCTACCAGCTGAGCAGTTGCTGCATGCACTCTTTGCCCTTCGTCCGTGGCGCAAAGGACCATTTAAAATCTTTGGTACTGAAATTGATTGTGAATGGGTCTCTTATCTCAAGTGGAATCGCCTGCAGGATGCCATAGCACCGCTGCGCGGCAGAAGGGTTTTGGATATCGGCAGCAGCTGTGGCTACTATCTGTATCGCATGAGCAGTCAGCAACCAAAACTGCTACTCGGCTTAGAACCCTATGCCACCTTCTATTTTCAATTCTGCCTGCTGCAGCAGCTAATTCAAGCGCCTAACTGCTACACCATCCCAGCCAAGTTCGAAGAGTTGCCTCTGATGGAGGGCTATTTTGACACCATCTTCCACATGGGGGTGCTGTACCATCTGCGCTCGCCGCTGGACAGCCTCATTCAGATACGCCGCACTCTGTGCCGCGGCGGAGAGCTTGTTTTGGAGACCCTGATCATTCCCGGAGATGAACATCTAGCGCTATCGCCGCCTGGACGTTACGCCAAGATGAACAATGTCTACTTTCTGCCCACCGTGGCCTGCCTGAGCTCGTGGCTGGAAAAAGCTGGCTTCACCAATATCCGCTGCATTGATGTCAGCCGCACCACAGCAGCAGAGCAGCGTAAAACAGCCTGGATTCAAACAGAGTCGCTCAGCGATTTTCTTGACCCAGAAGATGAACTCCACACCATCGAAGGCCATCCGGCACCACGACGAGCCTTGATGTTAGCACAGGTGAAATAGGCCAAGCATGGAGAAGATACGCCACGCGCTGAGTAACTATCAGCCCCAACAACTAGCTCAGCAAGAGGATAAACAGGCCTCAGTTGCCCTGTTGCTGCGTCCCGGTGAGCAGGGCGTTGAGATGCTGTTCATGCAGCGCGCACGCCATCCACGCGACCCCTGGTCGGGTAATCTTAGCTTTCCCGGCGGTGGCATAGAGCCCAGCGATGCGGGGCCACTGGCGGCGGCAATTCGCGAAACCGAAGAGGAGGTTGGGCTATATTTAAGCGAAGAGCAGCTGATTGGACAGTTAGATGACAGGCACGGCAGCCGCGTACCAATACAGGTCAGTTGTTACGTGTTTATCGTCGACACCAGCCAGAAAATTTGCAGCAATGAAGAGGTAGCACGCAGTTTTTGGTTTCCCATCACCGAGCTGCAGCAGCGCCAGCGCCACGGTATGCATCAGGTCGATTGGCACGGTAAAATCTTAGAGGTTCCCGCCATTAGCATCAGCACCGATCTGCCGATACTCTGGGGGCTAACCTATCGCTTCGTGCGCCAATTTCTCCACCTGATCGGCACTCCACTCGATATAAGCCAAGTGGAGCAAATCTCACAACCACCTACCTAGAAACGTAATATAGCTGCTGACCAAGTCAAGCCCGCGCCAAAGGTCACCAAGCCGACAACGTGCCCAGGCTTAATCACCCCAGTAGTGATAGCTTCATTGATAGCTATGGGAATTGAGGCCGCCGAAGTGTTGCCATAACGATCAACATTAATATACACCTTGGCCGGATCTATCTTAAAGCGTTTGGCGATACCTTCAATAATGCGAATATTGGCCTGATGGGGGATAAGCAGATCTAAATCATCTGGAGCCAACTGCGCCCGCTGCAAAGCCTCATGCAGCGCATCGGTCATGGAGACTACAGCATGACGAAACACCTCGCGCCCCTGCATATTGATACAGGCAAAGTTGTCGTCCAAAAGTTCATGCGTGAGGGGATAACGGCTACCACCAGGATTGAACAGCAGCTGATTATGGCGGCCATCACTTTTGATATAGGTACTGAGCAGTCCGCGCTGATCCGTAGCCGGTGCCACTACCGCCGCGCCCGCACCATCACCAAAGAGCACACTGGTGTTACGATCCTGCCAATTAACCATGCTTGAGAGCATCTCTGCCGCAACAACTAGAACCTTTTTATAGCCCTCAGTCTGGATAAGACTATTGGCCAGATGCAAGCCGTAGAGAAAACCGCTACAGGCCGCCGAGATATCAAAAGCCGCGGCGTTATTCGCCTCCAGCTTCTCTTGCAGCAGGCACGCCATAGCGGGAAACTTCATGTCACCGGTAACGGTGCCAACAATAATCAGCTCAATCTCGTCCGCGGCGGTATTGGCAGCAGCAAGCGCCACCTGAGCGGCTTCGGCAGCCAGATCAGAGAGGCAACTGCCAGGCTCGGCAATATAGCGCTGGCGAATACCGCTGCGCTCAACTATCCACGCATCGGTAGTATCTACCATGCTTTCCAATTCAGCATTTGTCAAAATACGCTGCGGAACCGCATGCCCGGTTCCAATAATACAGCTATGAGGTTGCATAGTTAACTCCCCGCATAAAAGTATTGCCTGCAAGCAAGCATTAAATTACAAAAAAATCCGATATACCCTAAAAGAACTCGTTATGGTGGGCAGTTGGCACAGGTGGAACGAAACAGTGCCGTGCTCAGATAACGATCACCGCGATCGGGCAGCAGGGTTACTATCCTACCCGAATCCATAGTCGCAGCAACGCGCAAGGCCCCTGCGACAGCCGCACCACTCGACATCCCGACAAACAGACCCTCCAACAGAGCCATGCGCCGCGCACAATCGAAAGCCTCTTCATCTTCGACGACAATCTTGTCATCCATGCGCGTGGGATCAAACACCGGCGGTACTATAGCCTCCTGCATATTCTTCAGCCCCTGGATCTTATGCCCCAGGGTTGGCTCAACGCCAATGATACGAATACGCGGATCAAACTCTTTCAACGCTCTACCCGTCCCCATCAGAGTGCCCGAAGTACCGAGACCGGCCACAAAAGCATCTAACTTACCATGGCACTGGCGGTAAATTTCTGGTCCCGTAGTCTCATAATGAGCAAGAGGATTATTCGGATTAGCATATTGGTTGGGCATAAAATAGAGGTGTGGAGATTCTGCCGCAATCTGGTACGCCAAGCGTATAGCACCGTCGGTAGCCTGCCCAGGTGCCGAGAGTATCACCTGTGCGCCGTGCGCCTCAAGCACACTGCGCCGCTCCACGCTGACACAGGGGGGCATAACCAGCGTCACCTTGTAGCCCAGTGAGGCACCGATCATCGCCAGCGCAATACCGGTGTTACCCGAAGTCGGCTCAAGAATAGTCTTATCCTTGGTCAACTCACCCGACTCAATCGCCTTCTTTATCATATACCACGCCGGACGATCTTTTACCGAACCACCGGGATTGCTTCCCTCCAGCTTGGCATAGATCTTTACCGCCGAGTTTCTATTAATGTTGGTAAGCTCGACCAGTGGTGTGTTTCCAATGGCTTGCGTTAAATCATATTCATTCATTGCTATTTTTACTACCTGTGTGAGTAGAAACCTGCGCTACTGCGCAGTTTATTAAATATCAACCTCATGGAGATCGACAGCTTAACCGCTAAATTATACCCTGCAGCTCTGCACCACTTACGCCTAAAAGATCAACCCGCTTCTCCACCTCAGGATCGTCAATTAAGGCTGGCGCATGATGATGTTTACGCCGCGCATCGATAATCAACACGCCGTTACAGCCCCAATGCTTATTGCTGACAAAGGAGTCGACGCCGTAGATATCCTGCGCGGGATCGGAGCGCGTAAAAGTAGTCCACAAAAAATTATTCAGGCTGCGCGCAGCAAAAGCACTATCATCACTGACAATCAGCAACGCAAAAGTGTTGATGTTATCGTCAGCGGTGAAAAAATTACTCAACTGCTGCATAGCCACCTGCGCATCGGCATCTGCACTGCTACAACTAGGCCCCTGAATAATTAGCACACCCGGCAGGGCAATATGTGGAGCACTAAAACCGGCAGGCAAGCGCAGATCCACCGGCAACTCGGTCGGCAACTGACGCCGCACTGGGCCGTTAGCCGCAATAACCACCTTGGAACCACTATTCAACCCGCTGCCACTGTAGTCCAACGTATCCATGGTGGTACAGGTATGGAAATGCAGATCACGGCGCCAATCGCAACGCTGTAACATGTGTGCCAAAAACTGCTGCACATCATGGATATCCAACTCAGGGCAATCGTTGCTGTTGGCAATCAACAGATACTTGGCCAAGGAGAGCTGCCCCTGCCCGAGAATAGCACAGCCCTGAGTCAACAGCTCCTGCGGCCGCTGTTCACTGCTATATGGAGTGTAGCGCTCACTACCTAAAGCCAGCAGCAGCGGATGCACTCCGGCCGCATCGACAGCATGTACCGCCTTTATCCCCGGCAATACCGTCGGAATCAGCGCGCCAGTCAGCTCATGGATAAAAGTGCCAAAACTGGTATCCTCCTGCGGTGGTCGCCCTACTGAGGTAAATGGCCAGATAGCGTCACGTCGGTGGTAGACAGCATCAACCTGGAGCACAGGAAAGTCATGTTTTAAACTGTAGTAACCCAGATGGTCGCCAAATGGCCCTTCGGGACGAGTAGCCTGCGGATCGATACTGCCGCAGATAACAAAGTCGGCTTCAGCTGGAAAGGGCAACCTGCAGCCATGGTCGCCACAGGTCATGGCGATACGCCGCCCGGCCAACAGCCCGGCAAAAGAGATCTCGGGCATCCCCTCCGGTAATGGCATCACTGCCGCTATCGTCATACTTGGGGCCCCGCCGACAAAGATGTTCACCGCCAGACGCTGACCGCTACGCTGCGCAGCACTGTGATGGACACCGATACCACGATGAATTTGGTAGTGCAGCCCCGCCTCTTGGTTGTCAATATACTCATTGCCGGATATCTGCACGCGATACATACCTAAATTGGCGTGGCGCAATCCCGGCTGCTGCGGATGCTCGCTATACACCTGCGGCAGGGTTATAAAGGCACCGCCGTCATCAGGCCAACAGATGAGTTGCGGCAGCTTATCCAGCGTAGTTCTTGCCGCCAAAACCGGCGCCTGCTTCACTCGCTTGGGCAACAGATGCCACGCTCCGATCGGCGCTTGAGCAAACTGCCAGGGCCGCTTCAGCAGCGCTGCCGGTTCCACCTTGGCCTCAACCAGACGCTGCACCATCTCCAGCGTATCGCGAAAGATAAAACGGGTACGCTCTAAGGTACCAAACAGATTGCCCAGCATGGGAAACTGACAGCCAATTACATTGGTAAACAGCAGCGCTGGCCCGCCAGCGGCATAGACCCGACGCTGAATAGCGGCAACTTCGAGATTAGGATCTACTGGTTGCGTAATGCGGATCAACTTACCATGCTGCTCCAGATCACGCACACAGGATTGAAGATTCGGGTACCCCAAGTGTGGCTCCTAAAACGAGTTTATTTGACGGATAAATGAGTTTAACAGGCCATAGCTGCGCCGATTAAATTCGATCGCTAAACGCGGCAAGTTCCATAGATCGGGCTGATCCTTCTCTCTCTCAAAGGCTTTAACCGCCCTAATGTGAGTGCCTGGCAAGAGTATCTCCGAAAATTCCCCTTCGAGAATATTGATCTGCTCTGCCGTCAACTCTTTATTCAGACGAATCACCAGCAACTTATCCACATAGCGGCTAGAGTGGTAGACCTTATAGAAATTGTGGATAATTTCAGTTGCCTCTTCAGCGCTTTGGGTAATGGTAAAAAGACCAAAATCTTCGCCCGAGATCAACCCTTTAGGCAACATGACATTGCGGAAAAACTGAAACCAGTCGCCCCAGTAGCCGCCGTCATCGTCATCTATCAGCACTATAGGTATCGGCGGATTCTTACCGGTTTGCACCAGGGTTATCGCCTCCATAGCTTCATCCATAGTGCCAAAACCACCGGGGAAGAGGGCGATAGCATCCGCCTCTTTTAGAAACGCCACCTTGCGATTGAAAAAATATTTATACACCAACCCGCGCTTGCTGTTGGCCATAATTTTGTTGGTATCCTGCTCAAAGGGGAGCTGGATATTGACGGCAAAAGAGTTCTCTTCGCCTGCGCCCTCATTGCCAGCCTGCATTATGCCGCCGCCGCCACCGGTGATAACCATGTAGTTAAGGTCAGCGAGCAAGCGAGCGAAATGGACACATTTCTGGTAAATTGGCCGATCAGGGGCAGTGCGGGCCGAGCCGAAAATAGTCACCTTACGCCGTGAACGGTAGGGCTCGAAAATTTTGCTGGTATAACGCATCTCCTTCATGGTGGTGCGTATCAGCTTCAAGTCGGCAAGATAGTCGCTCTCCTGCCCAGACTTAAGGGCGCAAAGAATCATCTCGCGGATAATATAGGGGTGATGCACCCCAACCTTATCTATCAATTCATCGACCAGGGTATCAATTTCACCATTGCTACGGCTAAACTTAATTTCCATAAATACCACTATACTCCCGACAGTTAACCAGCAAATTAATCACAGCCAGCAAGAAACTTACTCCCTGGCATGCTCTGTGAGCGAATAAGTAAACCGCGTAAACTAGAACCAATATAGCGCTGATCAAAGGCTTGATATTGGGCGCGCAACTGCTTCTCTAAAGCATAAAACTCTTGGCACTGCTCAGCACTCAGCCGCGCTTCAATGCGCTCGCAGATAAAAGTTACACAGTTAAACGGGCGCGTCTGCACCGCCAGGGTACAACCATGTGCGCCCATAAAGGGGCAACTCTGAGCAAAATTGGCAGCGGGCAGATTATTAAACAACAGGCCACTGAGTACGTTAACCAGAGTCATGTGGTTATTGCCAAGATCACAACAATCACCCTGACACTCTTGGCACTGATTTAGGCCATCCCCAGCGATAAACAGTTGGTGGAGCTCAGACTGTAACGCGTGAATATTAACTAGATTTTGTTTAATCCACTGCAGCTCGTCTTCGGGTACGCAGCACAGCTCCTGCTGGATACTTGCAACAATCTGTTGCCACCGTTGCGCGGGGGATATGCTTGCATTCATGATATATCTATCCATAGATTTTACTGGTCGAAGAAGCCCATAAGCCGGGTCCTGTACCCGAAATCAGTTACCCGATAACGGGGGACGATCATTTCTCTAGGACTGCCGTTGCCGACAGCCTCAAGCAGCCAACCCAGAGGCCTCGGACGGGTCGCCCTCAAACGCCTCTCTATTCGGCCTTGCTCCGGATGGGGTTTACCTAGCTTCTGATGTCACCACCAGAACTGGTGAGCTCTTACCTCACCCTTTCACCCTTACCTGCGCCATCGAAATGGAGGCAGGCGGTCTTCTCTCTGTGGCACTAGCCCTGGGGTCACCCCCGGTTCCCATTAAGAACCATCCTACCCTATGGAGCCCGGACTTTCCTCCCGTTTCTTGCGAAACCGGCGATCGTCTGTGCTTCTTCGACCATTACTTAATACTTAATCTCCAGCGCCAGCGCTGCCGATATCTGGATACCGCTACTGCTGATCCAGCGGCATTACATACAGGAGACGATTACAGTGTGGGCAAGTATCTATACCCTGTTTTTTCAACATAGAGTTAAAAAATTGTGGTGGTAGATACATATTGCACCCCAAGCAGGTGCCGCGTGCCGCCTCAACCAGCGCCACACCTTTGCGCCGCACCAGCAGCATCTCGTACTTCTTGCGCAGCTGCGCTGGAACCTGCTTAGCTAAGCGCTCACGTTTGGCATCTTCTGAAACCAGAGCCTCATCAATATCCTTGAGCTCTTCAACGATCTCATGTGCGCGGCTAGAGTTGCTCTCTTGCAAGCCATCGAGCTGTTGCTGTTTTTCCTGTTGATCCTCTTCCAGTGCGGCCATAGCTTCATCGCTATTGGTCAGCTGATCTTGCAGATCTTTGGCCTGTTTTTTGGCAACATCCACCTCTTTTAACACCGCCAAATACTCTTTCTGAGTTTTGATCTCAGGCAAACGAGCTTCCGCTTTTTCCACATTGTCCTGCTCTTGCAGCAAAGATTGATTAACCGCAGTGCGCTGCTCTTGCACTGCCGCAATCTCTTGATTCAGCTGCTCGATAATTGCCACCAGCTTGTCTGCTTGACCCTCCAGCGACTTCTGCTCTTTGCGCAGAACTTCCTGCTGTTTGCGCCCAGCTAGAATGTGGTTATCCAGCTCCTGTAAATCAATCATCAGTTGTACATCTTCTTTCACCCTACTACCTCCATACTGTTGTTTATGCTGCGATTTATGACTTCAGTGTTAAATAGTTATAAAAGGATCAACCTCATGTGGTGCAACCATATATTCTACGGACCAGTTACGCTGTTGCGTTGCCCTGGTTAATTTATCTGCCAGATAGTTGGCCATAATGTGCTCGGTGGCAAAATGGCCAGCATCAATAACGGCTAAGCCGAGCTCCTGCGCGCTCAGGGCTTCGTGATATTTCACATCGCCAGTCACCAGAACATCGGCGCCCTGACGTGCCGCTTCGTGGATAAGTGAGGCGCCACTGCCACCGCACACCGCCACCTTGGAAATTAGGGCATCATCACCCGCAGCGCTAATAGCGCGCATGCTGGTGCAGTTGAGCAGTTGCTTACACTGGCGCGCAAACTGCTCCAGCTTAAGCGCAGTCTCCAGACTACCAATGCGCCCCAACCCGATATCCTGCGCGCTGTTCTCCAGCGGAATCACATCAAAAGCAACCTCTTCATACGGATGCTGCTTTTTCATGCGCTCTACCACCCGCTGCATCTGGGCGCGAGCGACAATCGTCTCCAGACGTATCTCATCCACCTGCGCATCACTGCCAATGGTTCCGCAATAGGGATTGCAACCTGGCTGGGCACGAAAAGTACCGACACCGGCACTGCGAAACGAGCAGTGGTCATATCTGCCGATGCTCCCAGCACCAGCTTTAAACATGGCATCGGCCACAGCATCAGCTGCGTTGGCCGGCACGTAGACCACCAGCTTCAACAATTGACCAGCTTTAGGACGCAGCAGCGGTTGACAACCATGCAGTTGCAGAGTTGTTGCCAGCCAGTCATTGAGACCGTCACTGGCGTGATCCAAGTTGGTATGGGCGCTGATTATGCCAAGGTTATTTCTAATAGCGGTGTAGAGAATTTTACCGGTGGTGTCGCTGGGAGAGATTTTTTTCAGTGGAGTAAAGATCAGAGGATGGTGCGTTATCAGAGCTTGGCAGTCATGCTTTATTGCCATGTTTACCGTGGTCAATGCTGGATCTAACGCCACCATTACTTTGGTTATTTCCTGCGTTAAATCGCCGACTTGCAGCCCGACATTATCCCAATCCTCCGCAAGGTATTGGGGGTAGTGGCTATTGACCAGGCCGAGTAGATCCTGGAGCCGCATTGTGGGTGATTTCTTCATCATCAGTGCTCGTAAAAAAAGAGAGTGCAACTCAACTGTAGTTGCACTCTCTCAATATTGTCTGGGATATAACGTGGCGTAGTCGCCTGCGCATTCGCACCATTTAGTTCCTTAGGCAATTTCTGTTAAAGTGGTGGGCCCACCAGGACTCGAACCTGGGACAGACCGGTTATGAGCCGGTGGCTCTGACCAACTGAGCTATAGGCCCACATGAAAACAGAGAGACGAGTCTAGTTGATTATTGTGGTGAATGTCAAACAAAATTCATACTCTAATGAACAAAAATATTCCCCTCAGATCTTGCTGTTGTATAATGCTTCACAGTCGGCATTAACTACTCCTATAAAGGATATATTATGTTGCACAGTATTAGCCTTCTGGCCACAGAAAGCTGGCATATTCTCGCACTCTCCGCCCCCTACATGCTGCTCGGTTTTAGCGGCGCTGCGCTGCTCAAAGCATTCATTCCCGATAACTTTATCGCCCGCCACCTCGGCAGCCACAGTAGCTCTAGCCTGGTTAAGGCGGCGCTGTTTGGCGCACCTATTCCATTATGCAGTTGCGGCGTACTGCCCGCAGCGGCGGGGATACGCAAGCAGGGTGCCAGCAAAGGTGCAACCACCGCCTTCTTAATCTCCACGCCAGAAACCGGCGTAGACTCCATTGCCGTCACCTGGGCGCTGCTCGATCCAGTTATGGCCATACTGCGCCCGCTATCTGCCATTATCACAGCATTAATAACTGGCCAGCTCGTGCGCGTTTTTGACCCGGAGCCAGATAGCCTTGCCAGCACCATTAATACATCTACATCCAGCGGCGCTGAAGAGTGCTGTCATTGTCAAAACTCCGGCGCGGCCAAAGATCAACCTTCCAGCAGCATACAGCGGCTGCGCACAGGGATTAGCTTCGCCTTTGGGGATCTGTTTGCCGATATTGCTGGCTGGTTTTTTATCGGCATTGTGCTCTCGGGAGTTATCAGCCTCTATGTCTCCACCGCGTGGATGGACGCCTGGCTCGGTAATCCGCTGATAGCCATGGTGGCCATGTTGCTCATTGCCACGCCGCTCTATGTCTGCGCTACCGCCTCAACCCCCATTGCCGCAGCACTCATTTTAAAAGGGCTCAATCCCGGTGCCGCGCTGGTCTTTCTGCTGGCTGGCCCAGCCACCAATGCCGCAGCCATCACCGTTATCAGTCGCATTCTCGGCAAGCGTGCCACTCTGCTCTACCTTGGCGGAATTATCCTCTGCTCCTTTGTTCTCGGTATTGGTGTCGATGCTATCTACGCCCATAGCACCATGGCGACCAGTTGGCACATAAGTGCTGCGCCACCGCACGACTCGTGGTTTGGTTCCGTCTGCGCCATAGTGCTAATAATGCTCTTTATCTACACGCGTCTTAAAAGAGGTAAAAATTGCCCGAACCACTAAAGCAGCATACCGCTGCACACTGCACCTGTGTTACCCTGCAACGCAGCAGCTATCTCCTATAAAAAGATGAGCCCAATATGGCCTTACCCGCAACAATTTATCGTGTCGCTATTGAACTATCCGATGTCGATCGTAACTACTACACCCATCTAGCTACCACCGTTGCCCGTCACCCCTCCGAAACCGCCGAGCGCCTGGTTGCCCGTCTGATCGCCTACGCCTTGAGCCATAATGAGCAGCTGGTGTTTACCAAGGGCATTTGCGATGGTGATGAACCCGACCTGTGGACGAAAAGCCTAGATGGCCAGCTGATCGACTGGATTGAGGTTGGCCTGCCCGAAGCAAAGCGGCTGGTAAAAGCGGGAAAGCACTCTGAGCAGGTGGTGCTGTTCGCCTACGGCTCCAGCTTCGAGCGCTGGCTGGAGGCGAGCAGAAAACAGCTGCTAACTATGAAAAATTTGCAGCTGTTTTTTCTCAGCGCCGAGCTCCTCAATTTTTTAGTAGCTCAGCTGCAACGCAGTGTCGAGTGGCAGTTCACCCGTAGCGATAAAACTCTGTATATAACCTGCGCCACAGAGAGTATCGTGGCCGAACTGCTCGAGATAGATATCCACTAGAGGGCGACTACCATGCTACCGCGTATAGAGCGTTTTTTTTGGTTCGATAGCCAAATCCGGCAGAAAAACTACCCCAACGCACGCAAACTGGCTGAACAGTTCGAGATCAGCGAGCGCACCGCCAAGCGTGATATCCAAGCCCTGATCACCAGCGTCGGCGCACCACTGGAGTACAACGCCACCTACCGTGGCTATCGCTATAGCGACAACAGCTACAGCCTGAGCTGGACGCGCTTTTCCCATCAGGAGATGATGGCTATCCTTATTCTGCGCCAAATGCTCTCCAGCAACAATGCCTCCCCCCTGAGCAATGAGCTCAACGCCCTATGCGCCAAGATGTTCCAAAACTTAGAAGAGTGCGGCATCGATCAGCAGCACCTCTCCAGCTGTTTCTCCGCCAACTGGAACGCCTATATCCCAGTAAATGAAGAGATATTTCAACAGCTCGGCGAGGCGCTACTCACCCGCCACAAAGTCTACTTCAGCTACCAGTCACCCACCCAAAATCAAGCCAGCACTCGCGTCGTCCATCCGCACCACCTCCAACACTACAACGGCAGCTGGTATCTCCTCGGCTGGTGCGAAGAGCGCCAAGCGTGGCGCACCTTTCAACTCTCGCGCATCAACAAACTCCACCTGTGCGCCGAAAATTTCACCTATCAGCAGCGCGCCCAATGGCAACATAAAATTGCCGGAGCCTGCGGTATCTTCCAAGACGGCCAGCATCAAACGGTAAAACTGCTATTCAGTGCCCAACGTGCCCCCTTTGTGCAAGAGCAACACTGGTGCGATGGCCAACAGCAGCAACTACTCGCCGATGGCCGCCTACAGCTCTGCTTTCCAGTAGCCGACTTTCGCGAGATCATTATGAAAATCCTCCAGCACGGCAGCGAAGTCGAGGTGCTAGAGCCGTTGCAACTGCGCCAGCAGGTAATTGACGAAATTGAGAAAATGGCGGAAAAATATCGCTAAATGAAAAAAACTGCCTTGGGGTGACATCTTTTGTCCAGGCTCTGTCTTAGACTCTCAAATACAGACAGATTGCCAACACAGGAGAGCCGCCATGTCCCATTGCCCAACACTAAACACCACCGCCCCCTTAGCGCTAATCATCATCAGCCGCCTGCTCGAAACCAGCCTCGCGCAGATAATCTGCTTTTTCGATGCCCTGGAACGCCTGATTCCTCCCTACGTAATTTTAGTTACCCTGGCCAGCATCGGCTGGAGCATCAACCAATACAGCCTCTTAAGCGGACTAATCTTCGGCATTCCCCTCGGCCTAGTAATGGCATTTGTTCACGCTATTTTCATCGTCATCCTGATGTTTATGCTCGGCATACTCCTATGGCTAACTCTTATTCCCATCTACCTTATCGCCAGCAGTTGCCACTGGCAGCTACCCACAGTATTAGAGCAAAATCCAACCGTAGAGAGCTGGCTGCAGCGCTGGTCAAGCGCCAACAAACAGCAGAATACTGCACCTGCGCAGTCAACCACCCAACAGCTCGCGGCATTGATGATAGGGGTACTGCTCGGCAACTGGTTGCTAGATTGAATTTATTAGAAAGGTTGAACCAAGAGTTTTATGAGCGTAAATTCACACTATTTGCTGACAAGGGCAGAACAAAAAACACTCACACCTAAAGTAGAGATCAGATGGATGCTGTAGTTTTTGATACTGAAACAACCGGACTTTCGCCGCGCCAAGGCCATCGCATCATAGAGATTGGCGCGGTAAAAGTGGTAGACGCGCAGATAGTTGCGCAGTTTAGTAGCCTCATCGACAGCGGCGCGCCAATGCCTGCCGCCGCCCAAGCAGTGCATGGTATCAGCGCCGCCATGCTGCGTGGACAACCAGCCGCCAAGCAGGTATTCACAGAGTTCAGAGACTTTATCGGCGATCACCCCCTAGTTGCCCACAACGCCGTATTCGATATGCGCTTTTTACGCGCCGAATTTGACCAGCTCGGCTGCCCGCTGCCCAATCCCAGCTACTGCACCCTTAAACTGATGCGCAAAAAATATCCGCGCTTAAACAGCTACAAGTTAGAGGCCGTCTCACGCTACCTCTTTGGTGCCTTAGACAGTAGTATTCAGTGCCATAGAGCCTTAGACGATGCCATGCTCGCGGCGCGGATATGGCTGCATATTGTTGGTGATGTTGACTAGACAAGTTGAAAATGGCTGGTTGGAGCCCAACCGATGGAGTAATTATGCAACAATTTTATGCACATTCAACGGATAATTCGGATAAGTCAGATTGGCAGACGTTGGAGGAACATTTAGAGGGAGTGGCGAAACTAGCAGAGAAATTTGCCAGTATTTTTGGTGCCGGTGAGTGGGGACGTAGTGCAGGGATCAGTCACGATTTAGGTAAAGGCACTTTATCTTGGCAGGCATATTTACGTCATGCCAATAAAATTATTGATGAATTTAGCAAGTTTTATTCAGGTCATCCTAGTCATGCTGCTGTTGGCGCTCAGTGGCTATTTAAACATTCAGATCAAGCCGGAAAATTATTGGCATATTGTATTGCCGGTCATCACGGTGGACTACCAAATTGGGTTGATACTTCCTCCGCCGCACTGAATCAGAAAGTTAAGAAGGAATGCCCTGAAATTAAAATTTCAATTACTGCCCCAAAGATACCGCAAACTTTTCCAATTAATAAACCTGAAACTGAGCGACTTGGCTTTCAACTGCAATTTTTTACCAGAATGCTTTTTTCTTGTTTAGTTGATGCTGATTTTTTGGATACAGAACAATTTCTGGATAAAAAGAAGTCTGGTTGGCGATCAAAATATCCATTAATCAATGAATTGAAAGAATCCTTTACAGACAATTTAAATAAAATTCGTGCAAACGTTGAGAAGCTAAAAGATGAAAATCAGCGTCATGTTAACAGCCAGCGTGAACTTGTTCTTAGTGATTGTCTGCGATCAGCTGAATTGGATGCAGGTTTATTTTCTCTTACTGTTCCCACAGGGGGAGGTAAAACTTTATCCTCACTTGCATTTGCGTTGAATCACGCCGTTAAGCATGGTCAGCGTAAAATTATTTATGTCGTTCCATTTACCAGTATCATTGAACAAAATGCCAAAGTATTTCGTGAAAATCTTGGTGCTGATGCAGTATTGGAACACCATTGTAACTTCATTCCTGATGAAACCGATTGGAAAACCCGTCTTGCTACCGAGAATTGGGATGCGCCTGTTATCGTCACGACAAATGTTCAATTCTTCAATTCGTTTTATGCAAGCAAGACGTCGAAGTGTCGCAAGCTACACAATGTTGCGAACAGCATCATTATTTTTGATGAAGTACAGGCAATTCCAGTAGAAAAATTACAACCATGCTTAGAGGTTATTAGAGAACTTTCGTTGAACTATGGTGTGACATCGGTTCTATGTACCGCAACTCAGCCGGCAATAAAATACACGGAACATTTCACGGCAGGATTAAAAGACGTTAGAGAAATTATCCATGATGTACCTGGTTTATTTAAAAACCTGAAGAGAACAACTGAGGTTTATATCGGTGAGTTCAGTGCGAAAGATATTGCCGAAAAATTGCAAGTATATGAACAGGTTTTATGCATTGTGAACTCTAGACAACAGGCCTTGGATGTCTTTTCAGTGCTACCAGAAAGTGGGGCAAACATTCATCTTAGTGCTCTGATGCACCCACAGCATCGGACGGAAAAATTACAAAAAATAAGAGAATTGCTAGATGATGGATTGCCGTGTCGAGTTATCAGTACGCAGTTAATTGAAGCTGGTGTTGATGTTGATTTCCCCTGTGTATTCCGAGCTGTTGCAGGTATCGACAGTATTGCGCAAGCGGCAGGACGTTGCAACCGTAATGGTCGCAGTAAAATTCCTTTGCAGGTCAATATTTTTAATTTTACCGATGGCGTTGGATGCTCATATTTTCGTCAAGCAGCTCAGTCGGCAGAGAAACTTTTTAATGTATATGCGAGAAGACTGACCGACCCAGCTTGTGTGACAGCTTACTTTAACGATTACTACTGGAAAAACAGTCAACGTATGGATGCCGACGGTATTGTGGAAAGTTGTTTGCCTGCACAAAATGGCGATATTCAATATAAAGATTTAGCTAAGTTTAAAATGATTGAGTCGGCAACAATCCCCATTGTAATAGCTATTGAAAAAGAGGCAGTAAGCTTGGTTGAAGCATTGCCCTTTGCTGAGCATAAGGGGGGAATATTGAGAAAATTACAGCAATATACTGTGCAAATTTACCCCTATCAGTTTGATCAACTAAAAAGTTGGTGCGAATCTCCCATAGATGGCGTGTGGGTGATGCGTTCGAACGAATTATATTCGGAAGAGATTGGATTAAAATGTACCCCGCCTGAAGGAACTGCGTTCTTCGGCTAATGAAAGGAGGGTGTTTGTGAGTTTTGGAATAAAGCTGAGGGTCAAAGGAGATTATGCTCTCTTTACCCGTCCAGAAATGAAAGTTGAACGTGTTTCTTACGATGTGATGACACCATCAGCTGCTAGAGGAATTCTGGAAGCGATCTATTGGAAACCTGCAATTCGTTGGGTTATAGATCGGATACATGTATTGAAACCTATCCGTTTCGATAACATCCGCCGCAATGAGCTAGCTAGCCGTGTAGCTGTGAACCAGAAAGATATGACTGAAGGTCAAGCCGTACAGCGTTTTATTGAAGATGATCGCCAACAACGAGCTTCAATGGTTTTGCGCCATGTGGATTATGTTATTGAAGCCCATTTTAGGCTTGCAGATGATGCGGATGTCGACCCAGGTAAACACCTAGCCATATTTGAGCGACGGGCAAAAAAAGGGCAATGTTTTCACCGCCCCTATTTTGGCTGTCGTGAATTCCCTGTAGATTTTGAATGGTGTGATGAACTTCCACAATCTCCTTTTGTTGGAGAACAAGATCTTGGGTTCATGCTGCACGATATCGATTTTGATGACGATATGACACCGCAGTTTTTTCGAGCCGTTATGAAAAATGGTGTCATCGATTGCCGGCGCGAGGTGGTTTCATGATTTTTCAATCACTAATCGAATTATATGATCGTGTAGCAGTAAACAAAAAAGATGAAATGCCACCCTATGGGTTCAGTGTTGAAGATATCGGCTTTGTTATTACTATCGATACCGATGGTAATGTAATTGGTCAACCAGAAGATTTACGGATCAAGCTCTCGGCTAATTCATTTAACTTTCGCCAATCGGTTGTCCCTTATACCAATCAGGTTAATGTTCGTTCTGGTAATGCGGCAACAACACCTAATTTTATGGTGGATAAAGCTGAATACCTTTTTGGCATTTCTGGCAAAACCGAAAAAACTAAATATAAAAATTCATTTACCTCGCTAATCGCTGAAGTGTGTGGCACTTCCAACGATGATGGAGCCATAGCGGTGAAAAGGTTTTTGAGCCAATGGAATGCAGAGGATTCTCTTAATTTCGATTTATGGAAAGAGATGTGTGGAATGCATGGAAAATGGATTGCGTTCCGATTGCAAGGTGACAGATGCTTTATTCATGAAAGGGAGGGGATAAAAAGAGTTTGGCGCGAATATTTAGAAAAAGACACATACCCTCAAGGGGTTAGCCTGATTGACGGAACCAAAAGACCACTTCAACTTCAATACGCTCAATTTAAGTTTGGCACAGGTGCTTCGGTGGTTTCATTTAACGAGGACGCATATAAATCTTATGGGAAAAAGAAAGGTGAGAATGCGCCTATCTCTGTTGAAGCCGAATTCAAAAGTTCTACAGCTCTTAAATATCTGTTCAGAAGTAAGACTCAGCGGATAAGGATTGGTGATGTCATTACCCTTTTTTGGGCACAAAAAGAATCACCTCTTGAAGCATTTATGGGACAGGTGCTGAATCCTGCAGCGTCTGATGACGGCGCGGCCAAGTCAGTGCAAAAGTTTCTTCTTGCGGTAAAGCAAGGAATATTGCCCAACGATCTGCAAGGAAATGAAGATTTAAAATTTTACATTCTGGGTTTTTCCCTTAACAAATCACGGTTGGCGTTGCGTTTTTGGCATGTCAGTACCGTTGGCGATTTATTGCAACGCTTGCAAGATCATTTTAATAATTTAGAAATGGAACGGTCGAAACAAGATATACAGTTTCCTTCGGTAAGACATCTTTTACATGAAACGGTATTTGGGAAAACGCCAATAGATAAAGACAAAAAAATCTCGCCGGTTCTTGGTGGGGCATTGACCCGATCAATACTTACAGGAACGGCGTATCCACAAAGTCTTTACCAAGGTGTTATCGGTCGTATTCGGGCTGATGGTCGAATAAGTTATTTACGTGCTTCAATTTTAAAAGCAGTGTTAATGCGAAATTACAACAAGGAGGTTTCAATGTCATTGGATTTAGCAAACCGAGAAGATGCTTATCTACTAGGACGTTTATTTGCTGTTCTGGAAAAAGCACAGCTCGATGCTTTAGGTAACGTAAATTCAACTATTAAGGATCGTTTTTTCAGTTCGGCTTCGGCAACACCAGCAAGTATTTTTCCGATGCTTATACGGTTATCACAACACCATATTGCTAAAGCAGAATATGGAAACACATCTGATCGACGTATCTCTGAAATAATTGAGCATATTAACCAGTTCCCGAACCATATGAACTTACAGCAACAGGGTTTGTTCGCTATCGGCTACTACCAACAAAAGAATGCTCTGTACCGTAAAAATAATTCTGAAATAGAAGGAGAAAAATAATGAATGAAGTTATTAAAAATCGCTACGAATTTGTATTGTTGTTTGATGTGAAAAATGGCAATCCTAACGGAGATCCTGATGGTGGGAACTTACCTAGAATTGACCCAGAAACAGGGCATGGAATTACTACCGATGTTTGTATCAAGCGCAAAATTCGCAATTATGTTGATTTAGTTAAGGGGAATGTTTCTCCATATGAAATACATGTTAGAGAGGGTGCTTTTCTTTCAGAACATCATAAACGAGCACATCAGGTCTTAATTGACGAAAAATTATATGTTCATGTGCCATTGGACCTTCGTGATGAGTTGAACAGTTATAGTAATTTTCCTGATGGGATAGGTTATGAAAATGATGGGCTATATCTGCGCTTAGGTGTGGATTTAGACAAAGCTAAAAAAGCTATGAATAAAATTAAAGACATCTCGGATGCGTCAAAGTCTTTGCTCAAAGAATTATTTGTTGATAGTAAAGAAATTGTAGCAAAAAAATGGATGTGCAAAAACTTTTTTGATGTTCGTACCTTTGGTGCTGTCATGTCAACTGGTGATAAAACCTGTGGTCAAGTTCGTGGTCCAGTGCAATTTGGTTTTTCAAGAACTATTGATCCTATTGTAGGTCTTGATATTGCGATGTTTAGAACTGCAGCAGTTTCTGTGGACTCACCGACGGATAAGGGGCTTGGTGCAAGAAAAGCTATCGTGCCTTATGGTTTGTACCGCATTCACGGTTTCATTTCTGCCCCTTTAGCAAAACAAACCGGATTTTCTGAAGAGGATTTGGAGCTGTTCTGGGATGCATTGATAAATATGTTTGATCATGACCATTCCGCTACCCGTGGTGAAATGGCATCACAGCAGTTGATTATATTTAAACACGAGTCGGCTCTTGGCAACGCCCCCGCTCGTAAATTATTTGATCTTGTTACCGTTAAGAAAAATGACAGCGATTTGCCAGCACGCTCATTTAAGGATTATGCGGTAACTGTTGGAGCGGCACCATCTGGTGTTGAAATAATTGAAAAGCTGTAAGCTTTGTTAAATAGTGTCCAAATTGTACCCAGCTTTAAATTGAAAGAATATGGATAATGACCGAAAAACTGGCAATCTTTAAAGGTAAAGAGATCAGACGCATTATTCACGATGGTGAATGGTGGTTTTCTGTAGTCGATATTTGTGGTGCCTTGACCGATAGCGTTGATTCTGGTGCGTACTGGCGTAAATTAAAACAAAGGTTAAAAAAAGAGGGTGATAAGGTCGTGACAAATTGTCACGGACTCAAACTAGAGGCAGCTGACGGCAAAAAGTATGCAACCGATTGCGCTAATACCGAAGGCATCTTTCGCATCATTCAATCCATCCCATCTCCTAAGGCCGAACCCTTTAAGCGCTGGTTGGCTAAAGTAGGTTACGAGCGCGTACAAGAGATTGAAGATCCTGAACTGGCAACAAAGCGTACACGCGAACTTTATCAAGCTAAGGGCTATTCAGAAGCATGGATTGAAAAACGGATGCGCGGCATTGCTGTTCGAGCAGAATTGACCGAGGAGTGGAAAAAGCGAGAGGTCGGCGAAAGTCGCGAATATGCAATCCTTACGGCTGAGATATCTAAAGCGGCATTTGGTATAACACCATCTGAATATAAACAACTTAAAGGGTTAGATCGAGAAAATTTGCGCGACCATATGGGTGATCTTGAATTGATCTTTTCTATGCTTGGTGAGGCCGCTACAACTGAGATCACCAGAGCTCATGACGCACAGGGCTTTGATGAAAATCGAGCTGCTGCCCATAAAGGCGGTAAGGTTGCTGGCGATGCACGCTTACAATTAGAAGAGAAATCTGGCCGCAAAGTGGTATCGAACGACAACTTTCTTGAGCAGACTGAAAAACAAAAACGACTAAGTGAAGATTGATGATTCCCGAATCCGACTACATCATGCTATCAGCCTTGCAGCACTATATGTTCTGCCCGCGTCAATGTGCGTTGATTCACATAGAGCAGCAATGGTTTGAAAACCGTTATACCGCCGAAGGACAAGTCTTGCATGAACGCGCTGATAGTAACAAGAGCGATACCGCTGGCAATATACGTATCGTGCGTACTCTGCCGTTATGCTCTCATCGCTTAGGGATAACAGGTCAGGCCGATGTGGTTGAATTTCATCAAGATGGAACAGTTCTTCCGGTGGAATATAAACGCGGCAAACCAAAGGCAAATCGCTGCGACGAGGTACAACTGTGCGCTCAAGCGCTGTGCCTCGAAGAGATGTTAAACACTAAAATTGCCGATGGCGCTTTATTTTATGGTAAACGGCGACGGCGAACTGTGATTGTTTTTGATGCGACACTACGTAAATTAACTGAGCAGGTTGTCGCTCAAGTACATCACCTATTAAACGCCGGAGTGACGCCACCTGCCAGTTATAGCCCTCAGTGCGATAGCTGTTCATTGTTAAACATCTGTTTACCCCATAGCTGCGCCAAGGGGCGCTCGGTAAAACAATACATGGAACGCATATTGAGGGGTGAACAATGAGAAAAATGCTGAATACCCTGTATGTTACTACCCAAGGAGCCTATCTGCACAAGGAAGGTGAAACGGTTGTCGTCAAGATTGATTATGAGGTAAAGCTGCGCTTACCTGTGCATACACTGGGCTCTATTGTCTGTTTTGGCAACGTACTGTGCAGCCCTTTCTTGCTCGGCCATTGCGCAAAAAATGACGTTTCGATCAGCTTCATGACCGAATATGGCAAGTTTCTTGCCCGCGTTCAAGGCCCTGTCGCTGGCAACGTGCTCCTGCGCCGGACTCAATATCGCCTGGCCGATGATCTGAGCGCCTCAGCGCAAATTGCTAAAATGTTTATAGCGGGCAAAATCGCCAACAGCCGCACCGTTGTAAGTAGGGCATTACGCGACCATAGTGACAAACTCGACCAAACAGCATTACAGCAACGCTGTAACAACCTTTCAGCTCATGCCAGACGACTCACTACTGTCCGGTTGAAAAATATAATAACAACGTAAGCCATTGAGAATACTAGTTCTTTGACATAACTAATTCATTTTCGATTTGAATTCATCTACTCAAGTGTGTGTTGATACCTTTCTGCCT
>JAVETC010000069.1:0-4936 GCA_034006225.1 Desulfuromonas sp.
ATGGATGAATTTAAGGAATGGGCAGAAGCCCAAAAAACGGCTGAACAGGGCAGTAATAAGGTTGCCCTAGCAAGCTAAAAACGTCAATGACCGGAGAGAATTTACAGCACATTTCGGACTTGACCATGCAGGCTGGGTTTACATGTCTTGAAAGTGGGTTCGTTCGCTCCAAAAATAGCATCAATGTTGCCGTAAAAAATCTCATCGATTTTTGTATCAGCAGCGCACTTTTTACTTTAGTCGGATTCAGCTTGATGTTTGGAGAATCCTATTTTGGAATTATTGGCAAAATCCAGTTTTATGATATGAACAGCAAACCGATGCAAGAGATTGCATTTTTTATTTTTCAACTCATGTTTGCTGGGACTGCAGCCACAATTATTTCTGGTGCTGTTGCAGAACGGATGAAATTCTCTGGTTATATTATTATTACCACGGCCATGTCAGTGATCATCTATCCTATTTGTGGCCATTGGATTTGGAACAATAACCCTGAAGGTTTTGGTCAGGGCTGGTTAGCACATATGGGATTTATCGACTTTGCTGGCTCGACAGTTGTTCACAGTGTTGCTGGCTGGTGTGCCTTAGCGGCTATCATTATCACGGGGCCACGCATGGGGCGCTTCGGTTCGGAAGCCAGACCTTTAAGTGGTCACAATCTGCCCATGGCTGTTTTAGGAGTGTTTTTACTTTGGTTTGGCTGGTTCGGTTTCAATGGCGGTAGTACCCTTGCAATGAACGCTAAGGTGCCAATGATCATTGTCAATACCACGTTGGCAGGGGCAACTGGCGGCATAGCAGCTATTATTCTCAGCTGGTATTTTTTTCGTATTCCGAGGGTGGAACATCTGGTAAATGGCGTTGTCGCAGGTTTAGTTGCGATCTGTGCGGGCTGTAACTTGTTCGGGGAATTTGCTGGTTTAATTGTTGGTTTTGTCGCGGGGATGCTCTGTATCCTCTCAATGCGTTTGCTTGAAAAACTGCGCATTGACGATGTGATTGGTGCCGTCCCGGCCCATTTGGTTGCTGGAGCGTGGGGAACGGTTGCAGTAGCACTGTTTGCCCCCATTGAGAGCTTTGGTGTGACAACCAGTCGTGTCGATCAGTTAATCATCCAAGCGACGGGCATTGCAGCTGTTGGAGCTTATTCGTTTACTATTTTGTTTGTATTGATCATTGCCATAAATAAATATTTTCCTTTTAGAGTGTCCAAAGACTCCGAAAGGATCGGTTTAAATATTTCGGAGCATGGTGCATCGACAAGTTTATTGGATTTAATCGGTCAAATGGATCTTCAGGCAAGAACGGGAGATTTTTCTCAACCCGTAACCATTGAACCTGAAACAGAATCTGGACACATCGCTACATTTTACAACACTGTCCTAGAAAAAGTTCACTTGGAATCGGCAAAAAGACAAAAGGCCATGGATGAGCTGTATCTGCTGGCAAACTACGATGCACTGACCAACTTGGTTAACCGCAGATATTTTTATGACATAGCGGACAAGGCACTGGTAAGGGCGAAACGATTAAGAGATCCGCTCGCTATTCTCTTTCTTGATCTGGATGGTTTTAAACAGGTCAATGACTTTTATGGACATGAGGCTGGAGATGAATTGTTAGTTCAGGTCGCTCAGCGCTGTTTAACAAATGTCAGGCAATCTGACCTAGTTGGTCGCATTGGTGGTGACGAATTTTGCATTTTGCTAGAAAATATCTCACAAAAAAACGATTGTGTCGGTGTCGCAAAGAAGATTATTGAGGCCATTGCCCAAAAATTTGAATTATCACCAGGTAATGCCAATATTGGTGTCTCCGTTGGAATTGCAATTTTTGACCCGAAAAAAGACCAAGACATCACATGCGATAACCTCATCACCATGGCAGATAAAGCGATGTATAAAATCAAATCCAAAGGAAAAGGCAACTACGCTATTTATTCTAAGTAGTTGCGTAGACAATAGCTATTTTCAGCGTTTAAAAACCCATTTTGTCTGGCAAATGAGCGTTGTGAGCTGCTGAGGTTGCACGCAGGATAAAAGAATCGCCACCATCCAGTGCTTTACGTCCAAAGAAGCCACGGTTAGGCTGGTTCTTGATATCAACTATAAACAGATGGATAGGGTGTAAAGTAACCGAAAGATCAAGCACAATCAAAACTGCGCTTTTGCACAGCGCCACCATGTGAGTTATCAATCAAATAAATACGGTTCTAACCCTAGTTGGCCTAGAACCTGTTTGCTAGAGTAACGACCATCAAGGCTTGTTGTGGCAGGCGAGACTTGATAACCTCCTTTCTTCCTAGTTATAAATAAACAAAGCCGATTCGGATGCCTCCCCGAATCGGCTTTGTTGCGTTTAACACTCTGGAACCTGATCCTTTGCTGAACGGGAACTACCTTTTCAGTGCATAGGATTAAAGTGAGTTTTCCAACCCCAGTTTCTTCCCACGCTGGGTTACTTTAGCCATTGAGTGTTATTATTTACCTGCGGGGAATTGATTAGGTTCCACAATTTCAATTCTACAACCAACTTCAAAATCGATACCGCTGGGTTTCGCCCCGGCAGGCGACGTACTTTTTGCTAAGCCCCAAAAAGTAAGCAAAAATGGCTTTAAGGTCGTCCTGCGGACGGCATATTCTCTTTTTCGTACCGTAAGAAGATGTGGATGCTCTTGCCTATATTTGCGTTCCGCCACCCTTTTAAGGGTAGCGGACGGTGCTACTTTGTTGCTTTAGTGGTAGTTATTAATACGGAACAGTTTTAGCTTTTGCCCTGGGGTTGGTGGTCTCAGCTTTCCCCCTATTTGTCGCAGCCGAGCGCAGTGAGTGTCACCGAGAAGATTGCCCGTAAACTGTCTGAGCGGAACGCGAGTTTTTACGGGCTTCTCGGGGTAAGCGAGTGGAGGGAGGGAATCCGAAGGACAAGACAACTTGCGGGTCATGTTTTGCATCCTTTTGGATGACTCTAAAAGGATGGCGCAGTCCGGTGGCGCGACACCGGATTACTTTAGCCGCTGGGTGTTATTATCCATCTGAAGTATGCCGAGCACATTCCACAATTATAAATCATACAATCAAAACCGGGATCAACACCGCCGGGTTTCGCCCCGGCAGGCGACGTACTTTTTGTATGTTTTCAGTTGGCCCCAAAAAGTAAGCAAAAATGGCTTTAGGGTCGTCCTGCGGACGGCATATTCTCTTTTTCGTAATGTAAAAAGTTAGGATGCACTTGACGATATTTGCGTTCCGCTACCCTTTTAAGGGAAGCGGACGGTGCTGCTTTGTGGCCTTTGTGGTAATAATTAATGCGGGAATGTCTTTGCTTTTGCTGTGGTTAGAGGGTAGGTCGGGCAATGCCCGCCCTATGATACTGTAGGTGCAGTAGCAGATCATTTTAGTTGCAGCAAGACCAGCTACAACAACGGCATAATAGCCTTTTTATGTTTTGTGCTAATCCTGTTATAAATGCCCTCTATCACTGCGTAGTTAAACCTCTGTTGCTGGCCTCCGCTCGGATAAAATCCACTTGCTCCGAATTTTCACCATACTTTTCTGTAAATCTCTTTACCGTCTGCGAATAACCACGTGCCATAGCTTGGCACAGGTTTATACGGGCAACATCTGTCGGAGTTGTGTCGGATATATCTATGCCTTCACACAGCAACAGCCGCGCATACCAATGATCAATATCAGTCCCAAGACCGGTTGAGTTGCTGGCTACTAGCGCGGCAAGCTCTTGGTCAACAGTGGGATGATCGGCGAAGCAGTCGTAGTAGCCCGCATGGGGAATGATCGAACGATCTTCTTCATACAGGCATACCGTGGCTATCGTGCCGTCCTCGGCAATTTGATCGTACTGACGCCACTTGATCACCTGCATACTGTTTGTGAATAAAACCGCCACATGTTCAGTATTCACGTTCAGCCACGGGCGGGCGAAGTTCTTATTCTGCTTCAACCAGTTGAGAAAAAGCTCTTCATCATAGCTCGCTGAGGTGTAAACCATGATAATCTCTTCACCTCGGACGCCCGAATACATTGGGCCACCACGTTCGAAAACCGGCCCGCTTATTTGATAGTTAATGACACTTAGACCGATAATCGCGGCAGGAACGAGAGGCAGTACGAGCCAAGATCGTGCGGGTGGCACCCAGCCTTTCAGCAATGCGTAGGCTCCAACCCAGAAGGCATCGGTGGCGACAAACAGGAGTAACGGGTTGCCATCAAGCCTGAACGGTGAACCAAAGGGTTGGTAGTCGGTAAATAGCCAAGCCTGAAGTCGATCGAACTCTAGCATGAGAGAGAGAGCTACAGCTAAAGCGCTAAATGCCAGAACGGGCAGAAAGCGCACCTTGGTTCCTGTCGCATTGCGGCACACAAAAATTACTGCAGCAGCAGCCACGAAACTCGGCACATGAAGAGCCCCACCGGCAACGGGTATCGGGATCAGATACTCGGCAAAAGCCGATCCTGAACCCCAGATTCCATGCCATCCCAGTGCGCCAGCTATAGCCGCAGGGGTTATCCACGCCAGAATCAAGATCAAAACATACATAAATATACCTCGATGATTGCTTAGCTTTTTGCTTTTAAGTAACGGGCAGCTGCTCCCATCGCCATGCTATATCTACTATGCTCCAAACAGTTACATGACAAACAAGAGCAGGGATGAAGTGGTGCACTGGTAATGACGTGCTTAAGAAGTTTAACTGATGACATATAAGCAATCAAGCAGGAACATCTACAGAGGATTCCACCAAGCCAAGGAGCAACTTGCAGTGCTACGCCACAGCTAGTGCGGCGAAAAGGGGTCAAGTCCGAAATGTGCTGTAAATTCTCTCCGGTCATTGACGTTTTTAGCTTGCTAGGGCAACCTTATTACTGCCCTGTTCAGCCGTTTTTTGGGCTTCTGCCCATTCCTTAAATTCATCCAT
>JAVETC010000070.1:0-4836 GCA_034006225.1 Desulfuromonas sp.
CGTTTGAACTTCCTCTCGCGACCAAAAAGATTGCTCAAACTGGTAAATATGATGCTGTTATCTGTCTTGGAGCCGTTATCCGTGGCGCCACTCCTCACTTTGAGTATGTAAGTGCCGAAGTATCCAAAGGAATTGCATCGGTCAGTCTCGATACCGGTATTCCCGTAGCCTTTGGGGTGCTCACCACCGACACCATCGAACAAGCCGTTGAGCGTGCTGGGACCAAAGCGGGTAACAAGGGCTTCGAAGCTGCGGTCACCGCAATGGAAATGGTCAACCTTTTCAGAAATATTTAACTATGTCGCTTGGTAATCGTAGAAATGGGCGAGAATACGCCCTTAAAGTATTATACAGCCTCTATGATCAGGATCGTCCGATTCAGGAAGTTCTGGCAGATTTCTGGCGCAACTTCCGTTTCAGTGATGATGTTCTTGGGGAACCAGAGGATATGCAGGACAGCATGGTCCCGCCTGAAGTAAAGGAATTTGCTGAACAAATTGTCTTGGGCGTGTATAAACACCTGGAAGATATAGACGCTGTACTGCGTAAAACTTCAAAAAATTGGAGTCTCGACCGCATGGCTCGTCTTGATCTCTCTCTCATGCGTTTGGCGTGTTATGAAATTATGTACATGCCCGCAACTCCCGACAGTGTAATTATCAATGAAGCCGTTGAGATTGCAAAACGATACGGCACCAAAGACACCTCCGCATTTCTTAATGGTGTTCTTGACAAGATTTCGCACCAAGTAAAACCGCAGCCGCAAGCCGAGGTTTAAGTTAAAAGCCTGCGAACGTATTTATATGCCAAAAGATATACGAAAAATACGCACGAAATATACGAGAGGAATGCAATGAAACCAATAAAGTTAGGACTGCTGGGGTTCGGCACTATTGGCACTGGGGTAATCAAGGTGATCCAGAATAATGCTGCAGTGATCGAGCAACGCCTGGGGCGTACTCTGGAACTTGTCCGGGTTGTAGATCGGGATATAAGCGCAGAACGCGGAGTTTCTCTTGCGCCCGGAGTTCTCGGTGTAGATGCACAAGAGCTGCTTAACGATCCAGATATAGATATAGTTATTGAGCTGATCGGCGGCTATGAGCCTGCACGCTCTTTTGTGTTGCAAGCGCTTAAAAATGGCAAACATGTAGTGACCGCGAATAAAGCTCTGCTGGCCTTGCACGGCGAAGAGCTGCTGCGTACCGCAGATGAAAACGGGGTAACCCTGCTGTTCGAGGCTGGCGTAGCGGGGGGTATACCAGTCCTCTCTTCAATACGCGAAAATCTGTGCGCCAACCGTTTCAGCAGTATTTACGGTATCCTCAACGGTACTTGTAATTATATTCTCACCCGTATGACGGAAAATCAGGAAGATTTTTCCAACGTGCTTGCTGACGCCCAGAAACTTGGCTACGCTGAGTCCGACCCAACGTTTGATATTGAAGGGATCGACACCGCGCACAAGCTCTCGATTCTGGTTTCCATGTGTTTTGGCACCTGGGTTGACTTTGAGCAGATCTATACCGAAGGAATTACGCGTATTTCAGCCCTCGATATCGAATTTGCACAGGAGCTGGGGTATCAGATAAAACTGCTTGCCGTCGGAAAACTCAATAACGGTTCCATAGAGGCACGGGTACACCCAACCATGGTGCCCGATAGCTACCCCATGGCCGATGTACGCGGCGTATTCAATGCCGTTCGCCTCAACGGAGATTTTGTCGGTTCTGTGATGCTGCATGGCAGCGGTGCTGGGATGGAAGCAACGGCGAGCGCGGTTATGGGAGATGTCATGAGTATCGCTCGCGCCATTGACAACAAAGCTGCTACCTTCACTCCCGCGTTGGGGTATGCCCCTGCAGCACTGGAGCGTCTCCCAGTCAAAGCGATGGACGACCTGATAGGGCGTTACTATCTGCGCTTTATCGTCGAAGATGCTCCCGGCGTGTTGGCGAAAATATCCACCATTCTAGGTGATTACGGTATCAGCATCGGCTCCATGATTCAATCCGACGAGATGCCAGAAAACACTCTCGAAGGGACGCTCCCCATCGTCATGATGACCCACGACGCCAAAGAGGAAAGTGTACGCCAGGCGCTGGAGAGGATAGAAGCCCTTCCTTGCGTGAAAGATAAATGCATGTTGATCCGTATTGAAGACAACCTGAATTAAATCTTCATCGGATTATGTACACATGCCGTAAAAAAGGCTGCAACGGGTTCAACCGTTTGCAGCCTTTTTGCATATTTGGGGGGTTGCTTGATTTGTTTTGAATTATCACCGCTTGGCGTAAACTCTTCCATTAAGTAGTCATTTGCAATGCAGGCCCGATTCAGCGTCAAAAGATTGTTGCCGTCGTAGAGATAGTCGGTGAGCACGTTGCCGTTGTCAATAGACTGCAGCTAGCCACTTTGGGCGTAGGAGAGTTGCAGGGCATCAAAGTCCGGGGTGGAAAGTTGCAGGGTGTTACCCTGGGCATCGTAGACGCGACTCTCAGGGTTGTGATGGCAAGCAGTTGATTACTCTGCGCATCTAAGGTGTAACTGTCGCTATCTCCGTCATGCTCAAGGCTAAGGCGGTTGCCAACCGCATCGTAGCTGTAGTGGCGGATGGCGTTATTTTTATCAGCGTCAAGCAGCTGGCCGACGCTGTCATACTGATAACTGTCCTGACCAATTGACGGCAGGGTGTGGAGTAGAGAGGTGAGCTGACCGGCACCGTCACGGGTGTAATCTTCAAGCAGATACACGGAAACCGACGAGCTTTGCAGTAAGCCGCCGTTGTCGTTGCTGTACTCGATCATAACGTTCTTAATGCTGCAATTCGAGACCTGCCCCTTCGTTTCTTTACGTTTTTTTCGTTTATTGAACTCCTGAGCTGTTCTTCCCGTAATTAATTGAAGGCTGTTTGGGATAACGTCTTTGTCACTGTCGACAACCAGTAAATGGATATGGTTGGAAGCCACTACAAAATCAAGAACCTGAAGTTTGTAGCGTTTTTTTGCCTCAAACAACCATTGCTGCCAACGCCTTCTGTCCATTGAGAATTTAAGAAGAAACTCTCTTTTTTGGCAGCGGTGTGTAATGTGCCAGACTTGACCGGGTATATGATGCCGATTAGCTCTAGCCACATCAGATTCCTTAAAGTTCGTTTTTTAGGCATCAAAATGTACGTTTAAGACTAAAAAACTACGTATTTTTGAACTTAATTGTTTATATTTTAGCTAGTTAGCTTGGTCCGACCCCGTTAAATAAAATTGTATGCAGGTCGTAGTTGTCGGTGTTATGTTACGACCTCGACATCCTCAATCACTCCCTCAATATTTACAGTATCATTATCCTCTGCTTTTAGGATTTCGAGGACACTCTTGTTAAACTGATAGAGGAAACCTTTGATGGTGTAATCAGCAGCTCGTGACATGTGCCTCACTTTATTTCTGTTTGTAGCCCAACGAATAAGGATAGATAGCGTGAGGAACGAGCCGCGATCTTATCCTTATTCGTTATAAATCATTTCACTTTCTTTCCTTTTTTGATCTTGCCATCGATTTTGGCATTCTCATTTGCGTTACTTATTCCAACCAATAGCCAAATAACTATCCACAATCCTGCAGTAACGATGGACAAGATAAGATGGAGTATATGACTGGTCTTTTTCTTCTTGCTAAGAAGCACGGCAACTTCTTGGTCACTATACGGTACGCGGCTGCCCCTCGCTGGCTTCTTCTTGGCAATTGGTGCCCCACAACCCGGACATGTAATTGCCAACTCTGAAATCTCCTTTCCACACTCCGTGCAACTGATCAGTGCCATGTGCTATCCCCTATGGTTTATAACGCCCGGCTCAACTGACGTAGGCTACTGGCGCTTTTTTTGCTGGTTTCTGCAAAAAAGGTGACAGTAGTCAGAGGTCAGATTGCAGCCGTTTGTTATGTTTATTTTTCAAGAAAATCTTTCTTATTAGAAGAATATTCTTCGTCCGTTATTAGCCCTTTTGAGTGCCACATTTTCAATTTTTCTAGTTCTTCCGTTGTATCGCTTGAAGTACGAGAGTCTGGAATTGATTGCCTATATGCATCTACCACCTCAGGAGAAAAACCTGACAGCAATTGATTAATAATGGGATCCATTTTCGAGTCAACACTTGCCCACTTGTTTAATGCTAGGCCACCTTTACCATTTAGGTGATATTCAGCGTATGCAATTTTTTTATACTCTTTGAAAAGGTGAAGTTCAGCATGATGAAGATACATACCAATATCCCAGGTCTTCATTGCTGTATATGTTAGATAATATTCACAATGCTTAGGCCTTTCACCATCATATATCTCTGAGGTAATACCATGTCTCTGCAATCCTTTTTCAATTACTCCCGGAAATTCACCGACAATAACCTTTGGATTATTTTCTATACAAATATGATGTACTTTGTGCTCACTCGGATTTAGCTTATTAACTTTAATGCTCGTACATGCCGAGATGCTGGTTAATGCTAAAATTAATAAAACCTTTTTCATATTCTCTCCTAAAAAACATAACAAGTTATTATACAGTTCTGGCCAACTTACACACATCCCACCTGTTTGACAATTGCACTCTCGGTGTTACAGCATCTCCCTAGCCTGCTATCAATAAACATAACTGAATAACGATAAAACAGGATAAGCTATGATCCAACTTCCTGAACAGCTCATATCAAATTATAACCATTTTATGGTGCGCAGTATTGCCGTGGAACAGTAGGGGGATTTTCACAAATGGCTGCTTTATCCCTTAGTGTAAATAAGATAGCGGGAAATAAGTCTAAAAGCATGGGGGCATAAAGTCTCTATG
>JAVETC010000034.1:0-30961 GCA_034006225.1 Desulfuromonas sp.
AGCAGCCTCCTGTCTATTATTTGGTGTGGTAACTTAATAATATCAGTAAGTTGTTTTTGAAGCTCGACTTTTATGAGGGCTCAGGCAGAATATTCAAAAAACCGAATATAGTTTTGCAAGAGGCTCATATGAGTTTGTTTAAGACAAAAAAATGGTTCTATTTCTGTGTCCCACCATGGGAAGAAATAGAACCTTAAGGAGAGCATGGGAGGAACTGTGGTACCTGGTGCTGTGGTTCTTAGTACTATTGATCTATGATTACTTCAAAAGCATTCATGCGATAGTTGTAAGGTCGATTAATATCTATACCAAGTTCTTTCAATAGGTTTGCTACAACGTTAGGACGTTTGCCAATAATTTTTTTAATCGGGATTTTTATAGACATAAGTTGAATCCTCCAATCTGGCGTTTGTTATCTATGTCTTGCCTGTAAATATAACCAAAATAGTCATTCTTGTCAACTGCTAAATAACTATTTAATTTTTCGGCCTTATTTATGTTTAATGTTGCTGTGCTTTTCAATTACTTAGCATGTACAGCAAAATACGTGCCTATTTGTTTTGACTTGCGCATATTACGCGTTTTGCGTAGTAGTATTCGCTCAAAGGAAGTTTTTCTATTCCTGTCGGCGGTGACGGATGCTGGTTTTTTGTTGTTTAACCCTGTTATTTGACGTAGTTTTGTCTTTTGCCGTAGATGAAATCTGCTAGCGGGTTTACTGCAGCGTTAATGACCTCGACAAAAAGAGGTTAGTTGTATTATTATAAATGGTTGAACTTGCTGTTTATTTTGGCGTTAATTTAATCAGGCGGTTATTTGGCCTATCTCGGCAACTATTTACTGGATGAAGAATGAAACTAATTGCTCTTCTGGGTAGGGAAACCCTGCTGCTTATCACATATTTGGGGCGTTTGGGGGTGTTTCTATTTACTACCCTCTATTGTGCGTTGTTGCCACCATATAAAATAGCTCCTATCGTCCGGCAAATTCACTTCATCGGGGCGCAATCCCTATTTGTTATCTCGTTCACCGGACTGTTTACCGGTATGGTGCTTAGTCTACAGGGCTACTACACCTTGGCCAAGTTTGGTTCTGTCGGCTTTCTGGGGGCGGCAGTGTCACTTAGTCTGATACGTGAACTTGGGCCGGTCTTGGGGGCGTTGATGGTCGTGGGGCGCGCGGGTTCGGCAATGTGCGCTGAAATTGGCATTATGCGCAACAGTGAACAGATTGATGCGTTGGAATGTATGGCGATTGATCCATACCGCTATCTTATTGTTCCAAAATTGGTAGCGGGCATTATCGCCATGCCGTTGTTAACCTGCATCTTCGATGTGGTTGGTATTCTGGGTGGTTTCCTCGTCGGTGTCGAGCTGTTTGATGTCAGTGCTGGAGCATATTTCCAAGGTATGTATTCCAGTGTGGGCTGGAACGATATTGAGATGGGGCTGATAAAGTCTTTGTGCTTTGGGCTGTTATTGGTGTGGATTTGTGCGGCTAAGGGATTTTTCCTGCACTTAGAACGCGGCGGTGGCTTTGGTGCCGAGGGCGTTAGTCGCACCACTACTAGTGCTGTGGTGTTAGCTTCGGTGTCGATTCTGGTGTGTGACTATCTTATCAGTGCTATTTTACTTTAGAGTTGGAGCTTAGTGGACGTGGCAGATCCTAACGCAGAAATAGTTATTGAGCTGGATAATGTGGTTAAGAGCTTTGGCGCGCAGCGTGTCCTTGATGGAGTGTCGTTACAGGTGCGCGCAGGCACTACTACGGTGATTGTCGGTGCTAGTGGACAGGGGAAAAGCGTAATTCTGAAACATATGCTGGGTTTACTCAGCCCCGATTCAGGGCGGGTAATTGTTTTTGGCCAGGATTTGTCCAAGGTTACAAAAAAACAGTTGAGTGAGATTAGAAGTAATTTCGGGGTGTTGTTTCAAAATGTAGCGCTCTTTGATTCTATGACAGTATATGACAATGTTGCCCTACCGTTGCGTGAGCGTACCGCAACCACTGAAGCTGATATTCGCCGCAGCGTAGGCGAAAAATTGGCTCTGATGGGGTTAGAAGATCATGGGGATAAGTTTCCCGCCCAACTAAGTGGTGGGATGAAGAAGCGGGTTGGCCTAGCACGAGCTTTGGTACTTAATCCCAAGGTGGTTTTTTTCGATGAGCCGACAACTGGTCTGGATGTTAGTAAAAGCAATGAAATTTATCGCCTGTTTTTTGAGACTCAGGCGCGGCTCAACTATACTGCTGTCATTGTCAGTCACGATGTGCCAAAGATTTTTAAACTGTCTGACTATGTAGCTCTAATGGCTCAGGGGACACTGCAGAGCAGTATGTCGCCAGAGTCTTTTCAATTGTCAAATAATCCCTTGATCAGGTCTTTTGTTCTCGAAACAATGGGCCCAATCTATAGCAGTGAAGCTGAGGAGTCGCTACTGTATGAAACGCTTTAATGTCGAAATTGTTGTTGGACTATTTATGCTGCTGGGTTTTGGCTGTTTTGGCTATCTATCCATAAAACTCGGGGATGTAAATTTATTCGGCACTAAAAGATACACAGTGCAGGCCCGTTTTGGTTCGGTAGCTGGTTTAAAATTAGGTGCTAGTGTAAATATTGCCGGAGTTGAGGTTGGTAAGGTGACCAAGATAGGGCTTGATCCTGTAAGTTATGATGCTCTGGTCTCCTTGGAGATCGATCCTCAGGTAGAGCTGCAGGACGATAGTATCGCCTCTATCCGTACTGCTGGTATGATTGGTGATCGTTATGTGAGTATTTCACCAGGTGGCGCGCCATCGATAATACCACCGGGAGGCGAACTGGTAGAGACGGAGTCCTCAATTAATCTGGAAGAGTTGATCAGTAAATATATTTTCGATAAGAAATAAACGCATAAAGGTATAGACATGAAATCACAGTTATTATTGGCCATGGCTCTGGGCTTTGTGCTGCTAACGCCTAGTTTGCCTTTGGCACAGGATACCCCTACAACAGCGGTTGCTCCAGCCGCGGACATGGCTGCGGGGGCGTATAGTGATGGTTTGTTTGATGACCTTTATGCCGATGATGAAGGGGTTGAGTCCCATGATCCTCTGGTGACTTTGAACCGTGGCACGTTTTGGGTTAATGATAAATGTTATTTTTACCTTTTAAAACCGCTAGCGCGTGGTTTCAGAATTGTTCCGTTGCCGGTGCGCAACGGGTTGCGCAATATCTTTTATAATTTGCGCTCACCAATTGATACAGCAAATGCTTTATTGCAGCTTAAATTTAAGCAGGCGGGTACACAACTATCACGCTTGTTGGTCAATTCTACCGTTGGTGTTCTCGGCTTTTTTGATGTTGCAGGTAACTACTATAAATGGGAAAGAAAAGAGGAGGATTTTGGCCAAACCCTTGGATTCTATGGGGTTGGAGAGGGCTTCTATCTAGTCTTGCCGTTGCTTGGGCCCTCAACACTGCGCGATGGTATCGCTTTGGTTCCTGATGGTTATGCGGATCCGATTTATTGGCTGGCGGATTATCCTACTACCCTAGTGAGCAAAGGGGTTAAGGCGATCAATACTCTGTCGTTGGATAATGACAGTTATGAAAGTATTGTCGAGGAGCAGTTGGATCCATATCTGTTCGTTCGCGATGCCTATCTGCAGCACCGGCGTTACAACGTAGAGAATTAGCGGTTATATTTAGATATTTATGTTACTTTATTAGAGAAATAAATTTGGAGGTTAAATATATAATGAGAAAAATAACAGTTCTGGCGCTTATGACCCTGTTGCTTATGCTCTCCACTCTGGTAGCTGCAGCAACGCCGAGTGTTGATGCCTCGGGGCCAAAGGAGCAACTGCAACAGACCGTGGAGGCAATCTTAACGGTGCTACGTTCCGATTGTCCCGATGAAAAGCAAAAAAATCAGGAGATAAGCGCACTGGTGCGCCAACGTTTTGATTACCAAACTATGTCCCAAGGGGTGCTAGGACGTAACTGGATGAATACTGGCGAGGTGGATCGCAGCAAGTTTGTAGCCCTGTTCTCTCAACTTTTGGAAGAGACCTATCTAGGGCGTATACGCTCCTATAAAGGTCAGCAAATTATCTATGCAGATGCGCAAATTAGACAGAATCGTGCCGAGGTCGACACTTTTATTAAGAACGATGGTGTAGATATTCCCGTTACCTATAAATTGATACCTAGTGAATCAGGCTGGGTCGTCTATGATGTGGTTATCGAAAAAGTTAGCCTGATCCGTAATTATCGCAGTAGTTATAACGATATCTTACGCAACAAGGGGATGGCTTCACTGTTGGAAGATATGGCAGTTAAGCTCGAAGAGCTTAAAGCGCGGCAAGAGCAACCCACTCAGGCTTCAGTATGATCCTAGCGCCGCAAGAAGACCAGTGCGTACAGATGAAGCGAGATTTCCATTTTTTCCATTTTTTGGATCAAAATGATATCGATCTATTAACCCCTTATTTCAACTGTCGTTGTTTACAACCAGGAGAAGATCTCTGGGTTGAAGGGGAGAATAGCAAATTTGTAGCGTTTATTACCAGTGGCCGCATCGAAGGCAAAAAAGAGACGGCGTTTCGCAATAAGCAGGTTGTGGTTGGCGTTTATGGTAAAGAATCGCTCTTAGGTGTTTTTAGTCTGCTCTCTGAAGATGTACGCCCGGTAACTGCCACGGCACTTGAGGAGAGCCGAGTATTGCTCCTTGATAAACAGGGATTTGACGAGATAAATAAGCTCTATCCCGCATTGGGTGGTCGGCTCATGAAGGGAATGTTGTTTTGTGTAACTATGCGCCTACGCCAATCTTATCAGCGTTTGGCGGCTATTTTTTAAACTCAGATCTGCTTTTTAGGTGCGTTGCCGCTGGTAAAATCGCGGTATAACAGGCTGGGTTGTATACCGGTATTGTCCTGATATTTGCCGCTGGCATAACTCTTATACTCTCCTTCAATGGTGTGATAAAAAATCTGACATATCTCTACGCCGGGATAAATTTTTATCGGCTGGACACAAAACATCTCCAGTGTCCAGTAGCCACTGAATCCAACATCGCCAAAGCCAGCAGTTACATGAATAAACAGGCCTAAACGACCGATTGATGAGCGGCCTTCCAACATGGGCACTAGGTTATTAGTCGTGGTGTGCTCGCAGGTGCGTCCCAGATATAGACGATCTGTTTCTAAAACCAACCCCTCCTCGGGGATGGTAATTTTGCTAGTTGCCGCGGGACGTTTCATGTCAAGTAGCGGATCAGTATATACCAGTAACTCATTGTGCAGGCAGAGGTTGTAGCTGTTGGGATTGAGTTGCTGCTCGCGAAATGGTTCGATGGTTATATCGCGGCCTAGGCGACGCTTAATTTCATAGCCTGACAAAATCATGACTTCTCTGCGCTCTCTGGTCTACTGCTCGGAGTTAATGCTCAATTTGCTGGTTATGTTATTTTTGACCCAGTTTCTGTCCCACCACTCAATCGGATTTACCGGCACTCCAGCGATTATTATGCCAAAGTGCAGGTGGTCACCCCCAGCTAAGCCGGTAGCACCGGTGCGCCCGATTATCTGTCCTCGATCAACTTGATCGCCAACCTTAACATCCATGGTACTTAAGTGGGCATACAGAGTCTGCAGGCCTAATCCGTGGTCAAGGATAATGCATTGACCATAGATTCCCATAAAATCAGCAAACACGACGCGACCACTGTTGCTTGCCGGAACCTGAGCGCGCGCAGTGGAGGCTAAATCAATTCCCAAGTGGGTCTGTTGATCAATCTTTTTACCCGCATAAACATAATTGCGGATGTCGCCAAAGGTGGCCCGTGTAGCTGCATTGGGTTGGCGTAGAAAAGATTTACTCCAAGTGAACATGTCATCTGTTTTGCTGGCCACATCACGCAACCAAGCGCGATTTTGCGGGCGTAATTCCCTGTTGACCTTCAAAAAGACCTCTAAAGGTGACTGCACCTCGGGGAATTGTGTCTGGAATTGGGGCATTTTACTATTGAGGAAGCTGTCGTCGATATTGATCTGATCAACTTTAAATTTGCGTTGATTTAGATGGTAATAAAAACCACCCACCCCTTTGTTGCCCGCCTCATCATTGGCAACGACGCGCGGTATGGCATCTTTGTCGCTATCGAATGGAAAGGCAAATAGGCAGAGATAGTCACCTGATGGTTGCTGGTGACCCGGGAAGAAGTGTTCGCCTATCTGTACCCCTGACTGCTTTACCGGTTCGGCAATGGAGTAGACGACCAGCCCGGCACCGCCAAAGTTAAGATTGTGGGCGTTGCTTAGCACTGCTATCACCGGAGGACGATTGTCGAGGAGCAGGTTAAAGGTGGCCTCGCTGGTGTTGCCTTTGCCAAAGTTATAAATTGAACTATCGCTGCAGCTGATATTTATTGCTATTGCGCCATCGTTAAGTAGCAGGTTGCTGAGATCTACGTTGGTACTGGCACTGCGCAGACCCTCTGCATAGTCTACATCGGCGACATCGAGTTGCTTCCCCTTTTGCATAATGGTGACTTTAAGGTGGGCAAGCGGGCTTTTTTCGTCATTTATGGTTACTACCAGCTCAGTGTTTTTATTTATAGACCCAGAGTTTGGCAGTAGTTGAATTTGTGGCCCAGTTGTATCATGAAAATAGAGATAACTTCCCACCACTAAGGCGGCAACTATTAGCAGAATAAAAAAAGATTTGATAGTTTTCACGCTGTATTCCCCAAATATTTATTAATGGTTGATGTCGATCCCGACATCCAATAACGGGCTGCTGTTTACAAACCTCTAGCCTAGCAGATTTTGACCACAGGGGAAACTGCTAACCCGGCAATTATGTCACTGCCGCATTGGGTTTTATTATGCTACTTTGGATTTTTGCCAGAGTACGGTATAATCTCAAAATTATGGATTTTTGCTAAGCGGGAGAAGGCGTGGCATTTAATAGCGGAAAAACTTATAGCGATATGTTGGATGCAGCACAGTTGGCTGCACAGGATCAGTGGGCGGTGTTGCAAGCCCCATTTGAACAGGCGCTGGAGCAGCAGCGTGAGCGTATGCGTGAAATCTCTGGAGAGTGGATTCGCAGTGGAACCAGCGATAAGGTTCTCGATGCCCAGTTGGCAGAGGTGTATCAGGTAATTATGTTGATATTGGAAAAAATTCCCGAGTTAGATAAAGATAGCTGCGCGAAGGTTACCAAAGCTGCTATTGACTGCTTCTGGGAGAGCCTGATGGCGGCGTTATAGGTTGTTCCCTGTCTGCTGTTGTACCCATTCATCTATCGTATCTTGAGTATCTTTATCTAGATCAATAAAGCGAAGCCCCATTCCAGGATCCTCAGTGCTAGTGTCTGAGAGTGTGCGCCGCCAGGTAGTTTCACACTTACAACATAATGGGCGTTTTTTTACCCCAGGGAGTTTGATCTCGACGGTAAAACGGCTACCTATTGGTGCTGGAGTGACACTGGAGATAAAAAACCCGCCGCAACTGATGTTGGTGGCATAGCCAAAAAAAACGCGGCTGTTGTCCTCGAGTTTTACTTTTTTGATCAGCAGTGCAATGCGCAGATTGTGGCGCAGATCGGCGCTTGGTTGAGTCGGGGATATTTCCGTATCCGGCATGGTGGTAAGCCCTCTCTTAACTCGGGGATGATGTTCTTTTATTGGCGTATTTTTCCACTTTAGCTATTAACTGCTGCAGCGGTTGTTGGTCGCCATCTAGCCAGTGAATATTGCAGCCCTTGCGTTCCATGCGCCGAAACCAGGTGTCTTGGCGTTTGGCAAATTGATGAATGGCACTGCCAAGTTTTTGCAGCATATCATTGCGCGTCAACTGTTGTTGTAGGTGCTGGGCGATAAAACGATATTCCAACCCATAAAATTCTAGCTGTTTCCAGCTTACCCCTTGGCGATGTAACTGCTCAACCTCTTCAATTAAGCCCTGCTGCAGGCGCTCTTGTAAGCGCTGAGTTATCCTGTGGCGTAAAACCGCGCGTGGCCAGCGCAAGCCAAATATCAGTGGCTGCAGTGCTGGTATTAACGGGCTGGTGTCGCTATGCTGTTTCGCTTGGGCAATCTCAATGGCCCGCAACGTACGTTCACGCTGATCCAGATTGGTGCGGTTGTGCTGGTCAGGCTCAAGTTGCATTAAGTAGTGCTGTAACTCTTCATCACTTAGTGGCGCTAATTCGGCGCGCAATGCTGGATTGGGCGGAGCTGCGACCATGCGTTCATTACGCAGGATCGTGTCTAGGTACATACCGGTGCCGCCGCATAATATTGGCAGATGCTGGCGCTCATGAATAGCATTAAAAATTGGCACAAAACGCTGTTGAAACGCGAAAACATCAAAATCGTCACCGGGGTTGACGATATCTATCATATGATAAGGTATATCGGCATATTCCTGAATATCTTTACCACTGCCAATATCCATACCCCGATATACCTGGCGCGAGTCTGCGGAGATTATTTCACCCTGGAGCAAGCGCGCGGCGCTGACTGCTAGATTCGTTTTTCCTGAGGCGGTGGCCCCAAGAATTACCAGAAGATTAATTGGCTGCAGTTGTTGTGGGGTTATTTTGGTCGCTGTCATAGTTTATGTTTAGTTTGATTCTTTCTTTAATGGCCTATATCTGCTAAGTTGCCAGCCAACTTGATTTTTTGCACTTACCTAAGCCTGTTGCCTGTTTAATCGTAATAATCCGATAGAAACGCATATACAATGTCTGTAACTGCCCCCACTGGGTCGCTTGAAACTAAAGCGGCCGCCGTAGTAATCCTCCCACGAGATGCCCACACTGTTTCCCGCTCAATGATTGATGAAAACAGTTTAAAAGTGCTGTATCGCTTGCGGCAGCATGGTTATATTGCCTATTTAGTTGGTGGCAGTGTACGCGATTTACTGCTTGGCCGCCAGCCGAAAGACTTTGATGTCGGTACTAATGCCACGCCGGAACAGGTGCGCAAACTATTTCGCAACTGTCGCTTAGTTGGGCGGCGTTTTCGTTTGGCACATATAATGTTCGGGCGCAACTGTCTGATTGAGGTAGCCACTTTCAGACGTAAACCACAGGCCGATGAGATTCCAGATGACGATGCTGGCGGATTGCTTTTTGCCGAGAATGTCTTTGGTACCCCGCAACAGGATGCTTTTCGGCGTGATTTTACTATAAATGCGCTGTTTTACGATATCGCCGATTTTTCCATAGTTGATTACGTCGGCGGGTTAGCGGATTTACGCGCTGGGGTGATTCGGGTGATCGGTGATCCTGATGAGCGCTTTGCAGAAGATCCCGTCCGCATGCTGCGCGCCCTGGAATTTTCCGCCCGCCTTGGTTTCAAGCTGGAAGAGAGTATTCCTGATGCGATTGGGCGCTGTGCCGAACAGATGCGTGCGGCCGCTCCTGCCCGTATTCGTGAAGAGATATTGGAACTATTTCGCCATAAAGTCGCCGGATCAGTTATTCAGAAGGCGGATCGTTATCGGTTGCTGGAATATCTGCTACCCAACCTCAAAGCTGGACGGCAGACGTTTGATCTATTGCGTCAGCTGGATCTGCGTACCGCAAGCGGACGTCGGATAGACGAATATTTCGCCTTGGCGGCGATGCATTTAGAGCATTTTACCCAGCATATTGTACTCGATATGAGTATTGGTGATGTGCATGTGCTCGCTAATCGACTCTTAGCTGGGCACTGTCGGCACTTCTCAATTGCCAGCGGTATTAAGCACAAGGCGCGGGAACTGTTGATCGCATTTTTTCGCTTGCAGCGGGGGCGTGGAAAACGCGGCGAAAAACGGTTTTTGCATCATCCAGCCACTGAAGAAGCTTTAGAGCTGTATAGTTTGTGGTGTAGTGCTACAAACTGTAAGCGTGATTTACTGGAGAGTTGGCAACGGGCGCTTGATGGTGATGAACCGCTTGTTGCACCCAAAGGTGGTAAAAAGGTGCGCCGCCGGCGTAAGAGAAAACCGCAGCAGGCTGGTCAACAGGAGAGTGGCGCGGACAAACCTGCAGTTGCTGCCGCAGCTGGAGCAGATGCGGACTCTGCGCCTAGTGCTGGCTGATCAATCATTGTCGGCAGCTGTTTCGGTTAGAATAAGCAGATAGTGGTCAGGATCGTAAAGCCACAACTCGCGGATGCCATGTTGTTGATCGTCGGATTCGTGCAGTGTCGCTATATTGTGGTGTGCAAGACAGCGCATTACCAGATCTAAATTGTCTATTTTGAAGTCAAAGGATATACCGACCCCCTTGTTGTGCCGCTGTAGGTGTTGCAGTGCTGCGGGGTGTTCAGCTTCAACAGCACTAGAGGCACGCAACAAAATGGCAGTGTCTCCCTGTTCCAGGAGTAAAATCTCCTCCTCGCTGTTATCAAGAGTGTAATGTTGCAGCGGCAACTGGAGCAGGTCGCGGTAAAAATATGCGCTGGAGTCAATGTCTTCAACGGCAAGGGTGATAATTAAGCCCATGATCTATCCCCTGAGTGTTGGCTAGAGTTGAGTGTTGTAAAGCTCAGCGTGGATTAAGTTGTGCACCATAGCAGAGACTGAGACACAGACGAAGAGTAAATAGAGTAATTCGGAGAGTTTTAGTGGGAACCATGGCTACAGCGCAGAGTTCAGCCTCTTTCGCGGGGCAATCTACCGCTTTTGTACGAGCTTTTATTGCCTTTGGTGGAAATTTAGGCGCTTGCCGAGCTACATTTATCACCGCGCGTCAGCGTTTACAAGAGTGCGGAGTTGATGTTGTAGCTAGTTCCGCTCTGTATAACACCCAGGCTGTTGGTGGCCCCAGCGGACAACCAGATTATCTCAATGCTGTGGTAGAGGTGGTAACTGATTTAAGCGCTATGCAATTGTTAACACTGTGTCTGCAGTTGGAACAAGAAGCGGGGCGACAACGGCTCGAACACTGGGGGCCGCGTACTCTCGATCTGGATCTGTTGCTGTTTGGTCAACTGGTGTATGCCAGCGACAATTTGATCGTTCCCCATCCGCGGCTACATCAGCGGCGCTTTGTTTTGCAGCCTCTCTGTACTCTGATCGGTGAGCAGCTGCATCCGCTTTTGCATGTTAGTTTCAACACTTTGTTGCAGCGCCTGCCGAATGATGCTACACAACCACAGGTCACACTGTCGGCATTAACCTGGTAACTTAGCTGTCCGCAAGGAGTGCTGCTATGATTGTTCGCTTAGTATTAACTGCAATTTTGCTGTTTTTGGCCTATACCTTTCTCAATGCGCTGATGCGTATTTTTTTTGGTAGCACACCACCTGAAACTCGCACTGAAAGCGATGACCAGATGGTGCAGTGTGCTGCCTGTGGCACCTATGTACCCAAACGCGAAGCGGTACGGAAAAAAAAGGGCGGACAAGAATATTATTTTTGTGATGATAAATGTCTAAAAGAGTATAAAAAACTTTCTTGAATTGCCGCTGCAGTGGTTTTACCCTTGGGCTGGTTGAACAGACCTACTCAAAATAGTTACAATTTTGAGTAAAGCATACTATTTATCGTTAGCACCTATTGCTAATTACTAACTTATTTTACGCAGTTTGCTGCGGACTGGGAGGAAACAATGGAATTTTTTATTGATACCGCTGAGGTGGAGGAGATCCGTCAAGCTAACGCTCTTGGCTTGGTTGATGGAGTTACCACTAATCCATCTTTGATCGCTAAAAGTGGCCGTGATTTTAAAGAGGTCATAACTGAGATAACCGGTATTGTGGATGGGCCTATTTCGGCTGAAGTTATTGCTTTGGATGCTGAAGGGATGGTATCTGAGGGGCGTGAACTGGCAAAAATCCACCCTAATATTGTCATCAAAGTTCCCATGACTGAAGAGGGTCTCAAAGCAACACGTATCTTCTCTGCAGAGGGGATCAATACCAATGTTACCCTGATATTTTCACCACTGCAGGCACTGCTGGCAGCCAAAGCTGGCGCTACCTATGTTTCGCCCTTTGTCGGTAGACTGGATGATGTCGGTCACGATGGTCTTGAGGGTGTTGCGCAGATTAGAACTATCTTTGAGAACTACGGTTACACCACCAAAATTATTGTAGCCTCAGTGCGCCATCCCCTGCATATTCTAAACGCCGCTCTAGTGGCTGCGGATATCTGCACTATTCCCTTCTCGGTAATGAAACAGCTGGCCAAACATCCGCTTACCGATGTTGGTATTGCTAAATTTATGGCTGATTGGGAGAAAACCAAGTAGGTCGCTGAGGGAACGTGAATTAGTGCCTATATTTTGGGGTGTTAGTGCTTGACTTGCCCCTTTGTTCTGATAAATTAAGCGGCTTATCTCAGACCATAAGTTTCGCTCGGATTTTAACGTCTAGCGAGTGTTTATTGCTTTAGCACATACGAGGATCACCATGGATTATAAAGATACCTTAAATCTGCCTACAACCGACTTTCCCATGCGCGGCAACTTGCCCAAGCGTGAGCCGGAAATGTTGCACCAGTGGGAAGAGATGGATTTGAACGGTAAAATTGCTCAAGCAGGGGCAGGTCGCCCGCGCTTTACTCTGCATGATGGTCCTCCCTATGCTAATGGCCACACTCATATTGGCCATGCGCTGAACAAAATCCTTAAAGATATTGTCATGAAGAACCGCCGCATGCAGGGCTACGAAGTGCCCTATGTGCCCGGTTGGGATTGCCATGGTCTACCCATCGAACTGATGGTGGATAAAAAGTTGGGCAAAAAGAAGCGCGACATGACCAAAGCCGAAATCCGCCGCGAATGTCGTGAATATGCGCGTGAGTGGGTAGGTATCCAAGCCAGTGAATTTCAACGTCTGGGTATTTTTGGCGAGTGGGATAACCCCTACTTGACCATGCACTCCAGCTATGAAGCAGCTACAGCGCGCGAGTTGGCGCGTTTTGCTGAGCGCGGAGGCTTATATAAGGGGAAAAAACCGGTACATTGGTGCTCCTCCTGTGTGACCGCTCTGGCCGAAGCTGAAGTCGAGTATGCGGATCACACCTCCCCATCAATCTATGTCAAGTTTCCTTATGTCGATGATCTGCCGTATGAACTCCAGGCATTAGCTGGCAAGAAGCTCTCTTTTGTTATCTGGACCACAACCCCATGGACAATTCCGGCTAACCTTGGCGTCTGTCTGAACCCAGAGTTGGAGTATGTCGCAGTAGAGTTAGATGACAGTTGTGAAAAAGGTGCTGGTGAGGTTCTGGTCTTTGCTGCTGGGCTAGCGGATAAAGTACTGGCGGAACTTGAGCTGAGCGGTAAAGTTATCGCAACTTTTTGCGCAGAAATTTTTGATAAAAAACGCTGTCAACACCCATTTTACCAACGTGATTCTCTGTTGATTCTTGGCGATCATGTAACCTTGGAAGCAGGTACTGGCTGCGTGCATACCGCTCCTGGGCACGGCCAAGAGGACTACGTTGTTGGGCTGAAATACGGTTTGGATATCTACAATCCTGTCGATGACTATGGTCGCTATCGCAAGGACGTGGAACTGTTTGGCGGCATGAAGTTGGATGAAGCCAATGACGCGGTATGTGCAAAGATGGCTGAAGTTGGGGCGCTGTTGAAGCGTAGCAATATTACCCATAGCTATCCTCACTGCTGGCGGTGCAAAAAGCCGGTTATCTTTCGCGCCACCGCGCAGTGGTTTATCTCGATGGAGACCAATAATCTGCGCCAGCAAGCGCTGGAGAGTATCAACCAGGTGCAATGGGTGCCAACTTGGGGGCGTGAGCGCATCTATGGCATGGTAGAGCGCCGGCCGGACTGGTGTATTAGTCGCCAGCGTACCTGGGGTGTTCCAATTACGGTATTTTATTGTGCCGAATGTGGTGAAGCGCTGGCCGATGGCAAGATTATGCATCACATTGCCGATCTGTTTGAAAATGGTGGCAGCGATCAATGGTATGAAAAGGATGCCAGTGAGCTGTTGCCCGAGGGGACCTGTTGCCCCGCCTGTGGGCATAACAAGTTTACCAAAGAGTCCGATATTCTCGATGTCTGGTTTGACTCCGGGGTGTCGCATGCTGCGGTATTGGAGCTGCGCGACAACCTGGATTCCCCAGCAGACCTATATTTAGAGGGTAGTGACCAACATCGCGGCTGGTTCCACTCAAGCCTGCTAGCTTCTATTGGTACGCGTGGTGTAGCGCCATACAAAGCGGTGCTGACGCACGGTTTTGTTGTCGATGGCAGCGGGCGTAAAATGTCCAAGTCGCAAGGCAACGTTGTTGCTCCGGAAAAAGTTATCAATAAATATGGTGCCGAGGTGCTGCGTCTGTGGGTTGCCGCTCAGGATTATCAGGATGATATCCGCATTAGCGAAGAGATATTACAGCGCCTCTCCGATGCCTACCGGCGCATCCGCAACACGGCGCGTTATATTCTCGGAAATATTCACGATTTTAATCCTGCAACAGATATGGTTGCCGATGATCAACTACTGGAACTCGATCGGTGGGCACTATCACGGTTAGAGCGACTGGTTACGCGGGTTGAGACTGCCTACAATGAATATGATTTCCACGTTATCTATCAGGCAGTTCATAACTTCTGTAGTATTGAGCTCAGTGCCATCTATCTGGATATACTCAAGGATCGCGTCTACACCTCGGCTCCGGCGAGTATCGAACGGCTGAGTGCGCAGAGCGCCATGTACCGTATTCTCGATACTCTAACCCGCCTCATTGCGCCAATCCTCTCCTTCACAGCTGATGAGATCTGGCAGCAACTGCCTGGCGAGCGCGAAGAGAGCGTGCATTTAGCTGCTTTCCCACGCTTTGCTACCAGCTTGCTCGATGCGCGTTTAGAGGATATTTATCAGCAGCTGTGGGCGGTACGCTCAGAGGTGTCCAAAGCTCTAGAGCTGGCGCGCGACGCCAAGTTGATTGGTAACTCTCTAGAGGCTAAAGTGACACTGGCTGTCGAGGGGACAGAATGTCGGGCGCTATTAGAGGAGTATGCCGACCAATTAGCGACCCTGTTTATTGTCTCTCAGGTGGAACTAGTCGACAACACTGCTGCTGATAATGGCTATGCCGCAGAAAAAATTGCCGATCTGAAGATCTACATTGCTGCTGCAGATGGGGATAAATGTGATCGGTGTTGGAACTACTCTACCGAGTTGGGTACTTCAGCCGATCATCCGACTGCCTGCCCACGCTGCACTGCAGTACTGCAGTCAGAGGCGTGGAGTCGTTGATGCTTAAGCGTTATCGCCTGCTGGTGCTGATATGTGCGCTAATTATTCCTGCCGATCAGCTCAGCAAGTTGTATATTGATAGCACCATGGCGCTGCATCAGAGCTATACCGTAATCGAGCACTTTTTTAATATCTGTTATGTGCTCAATACTGGGGCAGCTTTTGGAATGCTGGCGGATAGCGCAGTGCGGGTGCCGCTGTTGACGGGGGTGGCTGTACTTGCTGCCGGTGTAATTTTATGGATTTATCGGCATATCGATGGTCGCCAACTGCAGCGCTTTGCTTTGGCTTTAGTGTTTTCCGGTGCAATTGGCAATCTCATTGACCGGATTCGCTTGGGGGCGGTGATTGATTTTATCGATGTCCACTGGTATCAACACCATTGGCCAGCTTTTAACGTCGCCGACTCAGCCATTACCGTTGGCGTCTCTTTGCTACTGGTGGATATGTGGTATTCAGAACGCAATCGGGTTAAAGCTCAGGCAAATTGAAATCATCTCTTTGTTATACATCTTGGGATAGACAAGGAGCCTAAATGAAATGGCTAACTGCCCTAGTTGTAGTGGGGCTATTTTTGTTGCTCAGTGGTTGTGAATGTATGAGCGGCCTCGGGCGCGACATCCAACATGCTGGACATTGGTTGGAAAAAACTGCCAGTGGGGATGGCTAATAAAAGGTTCAGCTTGCACTTGTATTAGTGATTATGGTAAATCAGTGTTCGAAAATAATAAACATACAGATAATGTCGGGGCGTAGCGCAGCCTGGTAGCGCACCTGCTTCGGGAGCAGGGGGCCGGAAGTTCAAATCTTCTCGCCCCGACCAAATTTTTTTATATGATTAGCCCTACTTAGCGATGTTAAGTGGGGTTTTTCTTTTTTAGACTTCGGGCCAGAGTGGATTTACCTCGATTCACTTGATGCCTCTGCAACGATGCGATAGTTAACCTCCTAGTGTTGAATTGTGCTTGCCATAATAGCAAGTAATCGCTTAGCATGTTCGCATGACACGCAATGCTCATATTATATATCCAATATTAATCTTTAGCCTTATCTTGATCCTGCTGCTTGGTCAGATCAGTGGTGCCAGTTATGTATGGTGTTTTGGAGCCAATGGTCACACTGTTCTTGAGCAGGCTCACGGTTTATGTTGTGCTGAGGATAAATCACAGCACGATGTGTTAACGCTCCCCGTTGACGGTAGCGAGGTTGCTGTTGAGCATAGCGGCCCCTGTTTAGACCTGCTGCCCAGCGGTAGTTATGCGTCACAACGCTTGCGTGATACCCTGCTGTCATTCGAATCTATTGCGTTTACGCTCCCTATTGTGGACACTTTCATGCGTGTGGCATCATTGCCACTGCAACCACAGAGTATTGTGGCCGATGTTGTGCCACGTATCTGCGAACAGATTATCTACCACCGCACGATTGTTCTGCTGAATTAACCTCCGATCCATCCTCAGGTTTTACCCTTAAATTTAACAATTATAGTCGAACTACGTTTATGACATAACCATAAAGCGGAGGTACAACGATGCCTAAACAGGCTCAGGTTGCTTTTGTTGCGTGCGTTGTTTGTCTATTCTCCACACTTCCTTGCTTTGCCGTTGAACAGTACGCAGCAAACGTTAAGACAGGGTGGGCGGATACGACTGCAACGATCAATGCAATTGAAACAGCACAGGACGGTGAAACTCGTCCACTATCATCAACCGTCATCACTTTAGAGGATGCCATCCGGTGGATGTTGGCTGAAAATCAACAAATCAAGGCGCAGCAGCACGCGGTGTTAGCTACCGGCTTCGAAGGCCAACAGTTTTCTGTATGCCCCAACCCAGAACTGGCTTTGCAAGTGGAGGAGTTTGGTGGTAGCGGTGACTATGCCGGTAGCGATGCGTTGCAAACCACGCTATCACTTAGCCAGCTGGTGGAGCTGGGCGGTAAGCGCGCGCGGCGGCGACAACTGGCCGAGCAGCAACGCCGTGTGGCTGAGCAGCAGCTGGTGGTGGTGCGCTCGGATCTTATTAGTGAAACCACAGAGCGTTTTGTCGCGGTGTTGGTGGCTAACAAGCAGTTGCAGTTGGCTCAGAATCAGCTCGATCAAGCCGCCTCAGTGTACTCAATTGTCAATGAAGCCGTTGCTGCGGGTAAAAAAGCGCCGATTGAAGCGTTGCGCTTTAAGTCGTTGGCCACTCAAGCACAAATTCGTTTTCAGACTGCCTTAACGACGCTAGAAAATAGCCGCCTAGTGTTAGCCAGCAGTTGGCATGGTACTCCCGATGATTTCGCTGAGATAGACGGCAACCTGCCGCTACTACCGCAATTGCCCGAGTGGGACGCGATTGAACAACAGCTTGAGCGCTCACCGCTGTTGATCCTGCACCAGCAGCAATATCAATTGGCACAAGCCGAAGTAGCACTCCAAAAAGCCGAACGAGTGAAGAACCTTACCGTTGAACTAGGTTTAAAAAATGATCGATCCACCGACGATATCGCGTTATTAGCCGGTTTAAGTATGCCATTGGCACTGTTTGATCGGAATAAGAGTGGAGTAGCCGCCGCCAGCCGCCGTGCATCACAAGCGCAGGCGCAGGGTCATGCTGTGCGTCAGCAACAACGGCAACAGGTGCTAACCACTTATCGTAGCGCAAAACTCATTCGTCAAGAGATTGAGGCCTTAACCTCAGACCTGCTTCCTGCCGCCCAAAGCGTATTTGAGGCCATCTCTTATGGTTACACTCAGGGGAAATTTGGGGTCATTGAGGTGCTCGATGCCCAAGGACGCTTATTGGATAGTGAAGATCGGTATATCGAAGCGTTGACCCGTTATCATCAACAGTTTAGTAAACTTGACCGATTGTTGGGTAACCAGTTTACCGAAGATAAAGGATAAAATTATGCAGCAATCTATACAGATAGCACCGTTAACCATGATCGCATTGGCGCTGATCACCAGCGCAGTGCTGCTATTGCCCCCGGCTATTTTAGCTGAAGTTGATCCTCACGCTGGTCACGACCATGCTGAGCAGGTTGTGTTTGCTGAACCGTCTGCTGAGGCCGATCATGCCGAGCAGGCTTCTGAGCCCCACGCTGATGATGAGGTGGATGAACATGCAGGTCATGGCCATGGCGTTGATCCGAATGAGTTTTGCTCTGAGCACGCTATGTTGGAGAGCGAAGATGCCTTATGCCAAGCGGGTCATATTACTGATCTTGCCTGTGGTAATGGCATGTTGGTGCGCTTATTCGATGGTGAAGTAGCGGCTAAAACAGGGATTGTCACCAAACAACCTGTAGCTCTGACCAGCGCTACTGGACAAGTTTTCCCCGGTCAGGTGGCGTTTAATCGTAATCGCATTGCAAAAATAACCCCGTTGAGCCCTGGCGTTGTGCGTGAAGTTCATGTACGTCCTGGCAGTCAGGTCAAACAGGGTCAAGTATTAGTTACCGTTGCCATGCCCGATCTGGCTGAATTAATGGCTGAGTTGCTCAGTGCAACGGCTCAAGCCGAGCAACAACAGACCCGCCATGAGCGTGAACAGGCGTTATACCATAAAGGGATCACCTCAGAGCGTGAGTTACAACAGGCCAGTGCCGATTATCGTAGTGCGCGCAGTAGCGTGGATAAATACCGCCAACAGTTACATAACTTCGGCTTGAATAAAGGTGAGATTGATCAGCTGTTGCAACAACGGCAACCTAGCGCTCTGGTGCAGTTACGGGCACCATTCGCTGGCACGGTGACCGAGTTGACAACTGCCCTTGGCGAGCATGTGGCTCCCGAAGGGTCACTGCTTACCGTCGCTGATTTAGATCACCTGTGGATTGAACTCTCAGTGCCAGAATCGCAGATTCACAGCCTCAGTAATGGCGCGGCCATTATGGCAACCTTTCGTGGTTTGCCCAACCAAACCTTTGCTGGCAAGCTGTTCTACATCGGCGCAGTGGTCGATAGCCGCAGCCGCACCTTAACCGCGTTGGCAGAAGTGGCCAACCCAGGGCATCGTCTGCGCGCGGGTATGTATGGTGATGTCGAGTTGACCAGCGCCGCCACATCGGGTCAGTTGGCGATCTCCGCCGATGCCATCCAGATGATCGACGATCAGCCGTTTGTCTTTGTCGCCCAACAACAGGAAGACCTCTATGAAGTGCGTCGTGTTGTGACCGGAGCACGTAAGGGCAACTTGATCGCTGTTGATGGCTTGAAACTGAGCGATGCGGTGGTGGTCAATCAAGGCTATGCGTTGAAATCCGAAGTACTCAAGGCGCGCCTTGGTGCCTCCTGTGCTGATCATTAAGGGGGAGGAATTATGCTGGATAAAATCATTGAGATCACCCTGCGTAATCGGCTGGTGGTGGCACTGTTGTTTGCTGTTGCTTTTGCCGCTGGCACCGTCGCCCTGCTAAATTTACCCGTCGATGCCTTTCCCGATACCACCCCCGTTCAGGTGCAGATCAACACCATTGCCCCCGCTTTAGGGCCTGAGGAGATTGAGAAACAACTATCTTTACCCGTTGAGCTGGCTATTTCCGGCCTGCCCGGCTTGATACATGTTCGTTCCATCTCAAAATTTGGTCTGTCGCAAGTGGTAGCTATTTTTGAAGATGAGATGGCCATTCTCGATTCGCGCCAATTGATTATGGAACGCTTGGCTGGGGTGCAGCTGCCCGCTGGTATCGAGCGGCCAGAGTTAGGGCCGATCTCAACCGGTCTCGGCGAGGTATTTCATTACGTTTTACGTTCGGATAATCCTCAGCGCAGCTTAGCCGAGCTGCGCACCCTGCACGATTGGGTGGTTAAACCACAACTGCGTAAAGTGCCCGGCGTGGCCGAGGTCAACTCGTGGGGCGGTAAAGAGAAGCAATATCATGTCATTGTCGAGCCGAATTTGTTGGTTAAGTACTCCTTGACCTATGACGATGTTGCTACCGCGCTGCGCGAGAATAACGCCAATGTCGGTGGTGGTCAGGTGGAAACAGGCGGGCAAACGCTGCTGGTTCACGGTCTGGGGCGTGTCGGATCGATTGAGGAGATTGCCGCAGTGGTTATCACCGCTGTCGCTGGTGTTCCCATACGTGTCGGTGATGTCGCCGCAGTGACCATCGATCACGAGATACGCCGTGGTGCGGTCTCGGCTGGTGGGCGCGGCGAAGCTGTGCTCGGCCTCGGTTTTATGTTGATGGGCGAGAACAGCCGCGATGTCACCATGGCTCTCAAAGAAGCACTGAGTAAGGTTGCTACAGCACTACCCGATGATGTTATTTTAGAAACTGTTTATGACCGTACCGAATTGATCGATCAAGTCATTCAAACCGTTGAGCATAACCTGCTCGCCGGGGCAATTTTGGTGGTTGCGGTACTGTTTCTGTTGTTAGGTAATTTACGTGCTGGGCTGCTGGTTGCCGCCACTATCCCTATGGCGATGTTGTTTGCCGCTCTCGGGATGCAATCGTTAGGTATTACTGCCAGCCTGTTATCTTTAGGGGCGATTGACTTTGGTATTTTGGTAGATGGTTCCGTGGTGATGACTGAGGCCAACCTGCGGCGGCTCACCGCGCGTCAGATCGAGCTACAACGCGCCCTGACACCCACCGAGCGCTTAGCGGCGATTCTTGAATCCAGTCGCGAAGTATTGCGCCCCATCATTTTCGGTATGTTCATCATCATGCTGGTGTTTTTGCCGGTCCTTACCCTTGAGGGTATTGAAGGCAAGATGTTCAGCCCCATGGCGTTGACCTTTATTGTCGCCCTGTTTGGTGCCTTACTGATTGCGGTGTTCTTAACGCCAGTGTTGTCCTACGCCTTTTTACCGAAAAAGATCAAAATCCGTAAAAATGTCATTAATGACGGATTAAAGCTGCTTTATGGCGGCGCACTTAATACCGTTTTGGCGTGGCGCAAGCTGTTCCTTGGCGTGGTGGTGATCGCTCTTATCGCCACTCTGGGGCTATCGACGCGTCTCGGTGGTGAGTTCTTGCCAAAGATGTCTGAAGGTTCACTGGTGGTAAGTTTGGTGCGTTTGGCGGGGGTATCCATCGAGGAGTCCATCGCCTACAACACCCGTATCGAACAACTATTGTTGGATGAGTTCCCCGACGAGGTGCGCAAGGTGTGGAGCCGAATCGGTAGTGCCGAAGTGGCCACCGATCCTATGGGCACCGAACTAACGGATATGTTCCTTGCTCTGCATCCTAAAGATCAATGGAAAAAAGCGAACAATCAGGAGCACCTGTCAAATCTTGTTGCTCATGCCCTCGAAGGTTTGCCGGGCATTCGGAGCGTGCTCACCCAGCCGATAGCCCTACGGGTTAATGAGATGATCTCAGGTATTCGTGGTGATGTCGGCATTAAAATCTACGGGGATAATTTTGATCAACTGGTGGCTCTGGGTGAGCAGGTGGAACACACGCTGAGTTCCATTGACGGCGCCGCCGATGTCGCCGTCGAGCAGATCACCGGTCAGCCGACGTTGCAGATTGAGATCGACCGCAATGCCTTAGCCCGTTATGGCGTGGCCGCTAAAGATGTGTTGGATATGATCAGCGCCATCGGCACCCCGCGCGTCGGTGAGGTGTACGAAGGGGAGCGCTCATTCCCACTGGTGCTGCGTTTACCCGATACCCAGCGTCACGATGTGGTCGCCCTCGGTAACACCCTCATCCCCACTCGCAGTGGGGCGGTGCTCCCCCTCAAAGAACTGGCTAGCCTACAGGTGGTGGATCGTCCATCGACCATAAATCGCGAGTGGGGGCGGCGCTTAATCAAAGTTCAGGTCAACGTCAGTGAGCGCGATATCGCCACCTTCGTTGCCGAAGCCCAGCAAAAGGTGGCTAGTGAAATTGTGCTGCCCGAAGGTTATGTGATCGAGTGGGGCGGTCAGTTCGAAAACCTGCAACGCTCACAACAGCGCCTAGCGGTGGTGGTTCCTATCACCCTGTTGCTGATCTTTATCCTGCTCTATTTCAGCCTCAAGCGCCTCAGTGATGTGCTGATTATCTATACCGGAATTCCCATGGCCGCCATCGGTGGCGTTGTCGTCCTGTACGGGCGCGGTATTCCCTTTAGTGTTAGTGCCGCCGTTGGTTTTATCGCCCTGTCAGGCATTGCGGTGCTCAACGGTCAAGTATTGATCTCCGCTATCCGCAATCAGCTGGCCGAGGGCTTAGCCTTGCAACAGGCAGTAGTTGTTGCTGCCAAACAACGTCTGGTGCCCGTTTTGGCAACCGCTATCACCGATGCCGTTGGTTTCCTCCCCATGGCGTTGTCATTAGGTGTTGGTGCTGAAGTGCAACGGCCATTGGCGAGTGTGGTTGTTGGTGGGGTGCTTACCTCGACTCTGTTGACTCTGTTTGTGCTGCCGGCGTTGTATTTGATGATTAATGGGCGTAAGGCGGCCAAGGTTAGAGAGGTGGCCAGTTAGTGTAATTCAACTATCTAAACTACGCTTTTGCACAGCGCCGCCATGTGAGTTATCAATCAAATAAATACGGGTCTGACCGTGGTTGGGCAAGAACCCATTTGTTAGAGTAACACCCATCAAGGCTTGTTGTGGCAGGCGAGACTTGATAACTTCCTTTCTTCCTAGTTATAAATAAACAAAGCCGATTCGGATGCCTCCCCGAATCGGCTTTGTTGCGTTTAACGCTCTGGAACTACCTTTTCAGCGCGTAGAATTAAAGAGGGCGCGCTATTTTACCCTCAGATAACTTATTTATTTGGGGACTGGTAGCCCTTTTAGTAAAAGCCAATACGTCTTCGCATTAATAACTACCACTACAGCAACAAAGCAGCACCATACGCTGCCCTTAAAAGGGTAGCGGTACGCCAGACTTAGCAAATGATGAATAGGATATTACTTATCAAATAACAGAGTATGCCGTCCGCAGGACGATCATAAAGCCATTTTTGCTTACTTGTTGGGGCTGAGCAAAAAGTACGTCGCCTGCCGGGGCGAAACCCGGCGGTGTTGATCTCGATTTTGATTGTATGATTTATCATTGTGGAATGTGATCAATTTTCATCAGGTGGATAATCACACTTATCAGCTAAAGTAATCCGGTGTCGCGCCACCGGACTGCGCCATCCTTTTAGAGTCATCCAAAAGGATGCAAAACATGACCCGCAAGTTGTCTTGTCCTTCGGATTCCCTCACTCCATTCGCTTACCCCGAGAAGCCCGTAAAAACTCGCTGCGCTCAGACAGTTTACGGGCAACCTTCTCGGTGACGCTCACTGCGCTCGGCAGCGACAAATAGGGGAATAGAGCTGAGACCACCAACCCCAGGGCAAAAGCTAATACCGTTCCGCATCAATTCCTACCACTACAGCAACACAGTAGAACCGTCCGCCATTCTAAAGGATGGCGGCTCGCCAAAGTTGGCAATTGCTGTATGGCATGTTACTCAACAAAAAATCGAATATGCCGTCCGCAGGACGCCCATTAAAAGCCATTTTTGCTTACTTTTTGGGGCTCAGCAAAAAGTACGTCGCCTGCCGGGGCGAAACCCGGCGGCATTGATTTTGAATTTGGTTGTAGAAAGAAATATGATCAACGCTGATCGGTAGGATAATAACACTCAACGGCTAAAGTAATCCGGTGTCGCGCCACCGGACTGCGCCATCCTTTTAGAGTCATCCAAAAGGATGCAAAAACATGACCCGCAAGTTGTCTTGCCGATTGTATCCCCATGGGGGTTCCCTCCCTCCACTCGCTTACCCCGAGAAGCCCGTAAAAACTCGCTGCGCTCAAACAGTTTACGGGTAACCCTTCTCGGTGACACTCATTACGTTCGGCGGCGACAAAGGGGGGGAAGCTGACAAATAACCACAGCAAAAGCAAAGACATCCCCGTATTAATTGCTACCACAAAGGCCACAAAGTAGCACCGCTCGCCAGCCTTAGAAGGGTGGCGGCACGCAACTATTGGCAAGTGTATCCTGCCTTCTTATGGCACGAAATAGAGAGATGCCGTCCGCAGGACGACCTTAAAGCCATTTTTGCTTACTTTTTGGGGCTGAGCAAAAAGTACGTCGCCTGCCGGGGCGAAACCCGGCGGTATTGATTTTTGCAGTTGGTTGTAGAATTGTGGAATGCGATCAACTCTGATCGGTAGGATAATAACACTCATCAGCTAAAGTAGTCCGGTGACGCGCCACCGGACTGCGCCTAATATTACAAGCACCCAGTTACGCAAGACACATATTGCCGCTATGATCTACCATTGACAATAGAATTACTCCGTGCGATAAGCGTAATGAAAATATCGTAATGTTTACGAACTTGATCCATTAATTTTAAATCAGGAGTGGGATTAAATATCGGCGATTTTCTATAATTACCTCTTAATATCACAATAAGTGGAAAATATTGAATATGACAAATGTGGAATATATTTTCCGTATTTCATGCTTAATATATCAATAAATAGAAAATTGTATATTATATAGAACGTAATAAGTGGAAAGTTTTCCACTTATTACCAATGTTAGCATTAAACAATTGGGTGGGATAAATCTTGAACAATGCTATTAAGTGTTATATGTGCGATAGGGCTGCTGTGTCTAATGAACATGTTCCACCAAAGAATTTGTTTCCTGAGCATAAAGATGTTGGAGAAGATTATAGGAAAAATCTTATAACTGTACCAAGTTGCGAGATACACAATAGTGCAAAAAGCAAAGATGATGAGTTTTTGATGGTTAGCTTGGCAGGAATATTTGGAAATAACTCTATTGGGTATTTACACAAATTCACAAAGGTAAATCGTGCAATCAGAAGAACTTCAAGCAGGTTACTTGATAATGCATTTAAAAAAAGAAAGCATTATCATCTAAAAAAAGAAAATTGTTTTCTCGAAATAATATGGGGGACTCCAGACCACAGTAGGCTAATTGGTTGCTTTAAACACATAGCTTATGGTCTCCATTATCATCATTTAAATAATTCATTTCATGGTGAAGTAAAAGTTCTACTTGGCTATCTTCACAGTGAAGATGAAAGTAATAATAATTTTGTTAGTTTTATTAAAGATAGAGCAGCAATTGACTTAATTGGCATACCATGCTCTGGCGCAAACAAAGATGTGTTTTACTACCAATTTACAACACCTGATGAACATGGGATTTATATGGTTCATATGAGATTTTATGGTGGAATTGATGTTTATGCGTCGTTTTTACCAGATGATAAGCCCAAGCCATTTATTTTTGGATTAGAATTGATGAAGGCATGTGATGAAACTATATTCACACTAGGAAATAAAGAATATAGAGTCAAAAATGCTAACAAATCAATAAACCGGACGGAAGATACTGCTGCTACTTAATCCGAATAATTTGGTGGTGTGCATAAGTCAGCACGCCGCCGGTTATCAAAAACGTTAGCTTTAAGGACCAAATAATGAAAACAAAAGGCAATGACTTTGCCGCCAGCCTTAGCAAAGGGCTTGTAGGTGCAATCCCCTTTGTGGGTCCTATTGCAGCAGAAATCGTCGGCGCAATAATTCCAAATCAGAGGATGGATCGTATAGAAGTTTTCCTTCATAAACTTGAGGAAAAACTTGAGGCAATAGACCAGAACCAGACCAGAGAAAATTTTTCGCGGCCGGAGCAAATTGATTTACTAGAAGATGCATTTCTTCAAGCATCCCGCGCCATGTCGGATGACCGGAAAGAATACCTAGCTTCGCTAGTCAAGAATAGTTTGCAAGAGGTTGAACTGCGGCATCTTGAATATAAACGACTTTTGTCGATTCTTGGGCAATTGAATGACGTGCAGATCATTATCTTGAAATATTACTCCTTGGAAAGATTGCAAGGGGAAGCATTCCATGAATTTCAAGATAAGCACAATCACCTTATTAGGCCACCACTCGTTCACATGGGGTCTTCTCCAGAAGAGTTCGACCGCAAGGCGATATTCGATGACTATCGCTCCCAACTTATAGAACTAAGTCTGCTTCAACGGCGCTTTAAAAAGCCGAAACGTGGTGCATCACCTGAGTTTGATGAAAAAACAGGAATGATCAAGACACAAGGATTTGGTATCACGCACCTTGGACGGATGCTTTTACGGTTAATTGACCAGAATAACGAAGAGTCAAGCTAACCATGCAATCAACAGAATAGGGGTCAGGTCTTGCAATGCAACATTCCTATGATAACATCAAATCATGTCACGACCCTTACGCATAGAATTTGAAGGCGCTTTGTATCACATCACCGCTCGTGGGAATCGACAAGAATCGATTTTTTATAGCGATGATGATCGATATACATTTCTGCGCGTTCTCGGAAAAGTAATCGTGCGCTACAATTGGGTTTGCCATGCCTATTGTTTGATGGATAATCACTATCACCTCTTGATTGGATAACAGAATAGGGGTCAGGTCTTGCAATGCAACATTTCTATGATAACATCCAATCATGTCACGACCCTTACGCATAGAATTTGAAGGCGCTTTGTATCACATCACCGCTCGTGGGAATCGACAAGAATCGATTTTTTATAGCGATGATGATCGATATACATTGCTGCGCGTTCTTGGAAAAGTAATCGTGCGCTACAATTGGGTTTGCCATGCCTATTGTTTGATGGATAATCACTATCATCTTTTGATTAAAACTCCAGAGGGCAACCTTTCTGCTGGAATGCGGCAACTGAACGGTGTCTATACTCAAACAGTTAATCGCACTTATTCTAAAGTGGGCCACGTTTTTCAGGGGCGCTTCAAATCGCTTGTCGTTGAAAAAGAATCCTACCTTCTTGAGCTGTGTCGTTATCTCGTTTTAAATCCGGTTAGGGCTGGAAGTTGTTCCAAACCTGAAGAGTGGCTGTGGAGCAGTTATAATGCAACGGCTTTAGGAAAAAACGTTCCAGATTGGCTGACTGTGGATTGGGTTTTATCTCAATTTTCAAAAAGAAGGATAGAATCTCAAAAAAGTTATCGTGACTTTGTTTTTGATGGCCTTGAGGTAGAAGATTCACCATTAAAGAAGGTGGCTGGCCAATTAATTCTTGGTGGTCAGAATTTCATCGACAGTTTGAAACGTGAAATTATGGACAAAGCGGAGATCAAGGAGTTTTCTCGGCAACAACGACAGGTTGGTAGGCCAAGTCTTAACGAGTTATTTGGTGGGGAAAAGGATACAGTGTCACGAAACCAAACAATTAAGCTCGCTCACTTCGATTATGGTTATTCGTTAAAAGAGATTGGTGCTTATGTTGGGCGGCACTATTCAACAATTATTCGGATTGTTTCAAGTTGAAATATTGCAATGCAAGGTAGCGCTAACATAGAAAGACTAATCATCCGTGCTTATAGGGGTACAGTCATTAGGTTGTTCAAAATAAACGAGAGGTGAGATGAGCGGTTTACTGGCCCTGTTAGATGATGTGGCAGCTATTGCAAAAGTTGCAGAAGCATCTGTGGATGATGTGATTGGTCAGGCTGCGAAGGCAGGATCAAAGGCTGCTGCCGCGTTGATTGATGATGCTGCGGTAACCCCCAAATATGTGCATGGGTTTGATTCTAGCCGCGAATTACCTATTGTTGGACGTATCGCCTTGGGTTCGATCAAGAATAAGTTGGTTTTTCTGCTGCCAGCCGGCTTGGCACTTTCGAATTTTGCCCCTTGGGCGATTTCACCGCTGTTGATGCTGGGAGGAGCTTATTTGTGTTTTGAAGGCGCTGAAAAAATTGCGCACGTGGTTGTCACACCGCAGTCACACGGCGAAGATTTAGCTGCGGGAAACGCAGTTCATTTGGAAGAAGCCAAAGTGGCGGGGGCGATCAAGACTGATTTTATCCTGTCGGCCGAGATTATGACCATTGCGCTTGCGGCGATCCCCGCAAACACCTTTTGGATGGAAGCGGCGATTTTAGCCGTTGTCGGGGTCGGGATCACGGCATTGGTTTATGGCAGTGTGGCGTTAATTGTAAAGGCTGATGATCTTGGGTTGTTGATGTCCAATAAAGGGCAAATTAGCATGGTGCGCGCATTGGGGCGTGCCATTGTCCATTCGATGCCGAGGGTGTTGGCTCTGTTGATGATCATCGGCACCGCAGCGATGCTGTGGGTCGGAGGCAGTATTGTGATTCATGGGTGTGAAGAGATGGGCTATGGCTGGCTGGGCCACCATATCCACGATTGGTCCGCTGCAGTGGGTCATGTCGTGCCGCAGCAAATCTCTGATCTTACGCAATGGAGCGTTAAAGCGACGCTGGACGGGGTGTTCGGGTTGTCGTTGGGGCTAGCGTTGTTGCTAGTCGGCAACAAAGTTATCGCGCCAATTTTGGCTAAGCGCTTTTGGAAAAATAAACGCGACGTTGTCGACAGAGTGGACTAGGAGAAAATGGGTTAAGAACAGCATAGTGCCAAGTTAGGCCATAATTTTTGTAATTAACACAACAACGCCGAACTGAATGATACGTTCCAGTTCGGCGTTGTTTATTTGTCAATACTGTCAAACTTAATTTTCAGTCAAAAAGTGCTTCTCATACAAGTCCTCCGCTTGCTGCATTTGGCTCCGCACCCGGGTACGCAACTGTTTATAAATAGGCGCCATGGGCGCACCTTCACAGTTAGCAACCAGTTGATCATAGAAATCAATACTCTTTTTTTTCATATGGATGATATACGCAAGAGCCTCGCGAGACGTCGCATCGGCATGAAGGTTTTCTTGCTTTAGCAGCTTATCAAGCTGCATGATCGGCACCTCTTTTTGCATCAGCTGTAAGTGCTGAACACTCCCTTCAAGTAGTGCAACTTCGAGTTTATGCTTGTGCTCCGAAGCTTCTATTGCTGCATCCTTCAATAACGATTTCGCCGCTTTATCCTTTACCAGAAGCAGAGTGTTTAAATACTCCCGATAGCATCGCTCTTCCATCGATATTGCCATATCCAATGCGGACTCATAAGTGTAGCAAACTGCCGAATTACTGGTCATAATACACCTCAACTTGAAAATTGAAACAACACGATTGGTTTTTATTAACCGTACCATGCCGTAGCCTCCTGTCAATACGGAGGATCAAATACGAAGAAGGGTGTAATGAAATGGGGTAGCACCGTCCGCTGCCCTTAAAATGGTAGCGGTACGCCAGACTTAGCAAATGATGAATAGGATATTACTTATCAAATAACAGAATATGCCGTCCGCAGGACGACCTTAAAGCTATTTTTGCTTACTTTTTGGGGCCAGTTAAAAACGTACAAAAAGTACGTCGACTGCCGGGGTGAAACCCGGCGGTGTTGATTTTGAAGTTGGTTTTAGAAGTTATGCTTGTGGAATGTGCTCGACATTTTTCGGGCGGATAATAACACTCAGTGGCTAAAGTAACCCGGTGTCGCGCCACCGGACTGCGCCATCCTTTTAGAGTTATCCAAAAGGATGCAAAACATAACCCGCAAGTTGTCTTGCCCTTCGGGTTCCCTCACTCCACTCGCTTACCCCGAGAAGCCCGTAAAAACTCGCTGCGCTCAGACATTTACGGGCAACCTTCTCGGTGACGCTCATTGCGCTCGGCAGCGACAAAGAGGGGGACTAGTAGCCACCAACTCTCTATAAAAGCCAATACATCTGCGTTTTAATAGCTACCACTACAACAACAAAACAGCACCGTCCGCTGCCCTCAAAAGGGTAGCGGTACGCAAATATCGTCAAGTGCATCCTAACTTTTTGCATTACGAAAAAGAGAGATGCTGTCCGCAGGACGACCCTAAAGCCATTTTTGCTTACTTTTTGGGGCTCAGCAAAAAGTACGTCGCCTGCTGGGGCGAAACCCGGCGGTATTGATTGTGGATTTGGTTTTCGAATGAGAATTGCGGAATGTACTCAACCATTCTCGCTGACACTCATTACGCTCGGCCGCAACAAAAGGGAGGAGAACGCCGAACTGGGATACATCATTCAGTTCGGCGTCGTTTATTTTATCGCATTAACAACGCATCTATCATATCATTAGCCTCTTCATAGGAAGAGCACTAATAATGCCCGCATAAATAACGCCTACTCTCAACAAGACTTCTACTTATGCTTAAAAAAAATTTCATCACGCGCAAAAGGAACAAAACTAGGCGTGCCATCCTATATATCAGTTTGTTGTTTTTTTGCCTTGATGCCGCTTTCATTCTCCTTAATTACTCCTCCGCACATGATGCTCTTTACCGCAATCTGACAGATCAAGCGTTAATTAATTCGGCAAATTTTAGGTCTACAGTACAGATGACCTACCGCAGCATGCAGTTGATGTCTGAGTTTATTTGTCATGATAAGAACTTGAATCAGTTATTTCTCAGCGGCAAAAAAGCCATAGATATGCACAGCGCTACTGGGGATAAGCTTGCTGATCGAGTTAGAGACCAACTTCTACACGAAGTGAAGCCGGCTTGGGATCAATTGATATCTAAATTTGATGTGCGCCAATTGCATTATCATCTTGGTCCTGGAAGCTTGAGTTTTTTACGGGTGCATAAGCCAGAAAAATATGGCGATAGAATGGATGAGTTGCGTTATACCGTCGTCGATACAAATGCAACAGGGATAGGGCGTACTGGTTTTGAAACCGGTCGTATATATAGTGGCTTGCGCAGTGTTTCACCTGTTTGGTGTTATGATTCCACTACTGTCCGGTTAATAGTTAAACAGATTCAACTGGTTAGATTCGAGAGGTTCTGATATATGCTTAAGAGCATCAGTAACCAGTGATGAAATTGGCTTTTTCTCGAACAAATTGACCTCCAATA
>JAVETC010000071.1:0-4736 GCA_034006225.1 Desulfuromonas sp.
AGATTCTTGCCGATTCCCACGAGCGGTGATGTGATACAAAGCGCCTTCAAATTCTATGCGTAATGGTCTTGACATGATTAGATGTTACCATAGGAATGTTGCATTACAAGACCTGACCCCTCTGGCTGCGTATTTTTGAACTTAATTGTTTACATTTTAGCTAGTTAGCTTGGTCCGACCCCGTATATTATGATGTCGATTAGCTCTAGCCACATCAGATTCCTTAAAGTTTGTTTTTTAGGCATCAAAATGTACGTTTAGGACTAAAAAAGCGACGTTTAACGACCTAACTTCTTTAATATCAATCAGCTACCTTGGTCCGACCCCTGACCTAGTTTCAGACTGTCGATGAAATTCTGACCACCAAGAATCAATTGGCCAGCCACCTTCTTTAATGGTGAGTCTTCTACCTCTAGGCCATCAAAAACAAAGTCACGATAGCTTTTTTGAGCTTCCGTCCTTCTTTTTGAAAATTGGGATAAAACCCAATCCACAGTCAACCAATCTGGAACGTTTTTTCCTGAAACCGTTGCAGCATAACTGCTCCACAACCACTCTTCGGGTTTGGAACAACTTCCAGCCCTAACCGGATTTAAAGCGAGATAACGACACAGCTCAAGAAGGTAGGATTCTTTTTCAACTACAAACGATTTGAAACACCCCTGAAAAACGTGTCCCACTTTAGAATAAGTGCGATTAACTGTTTGAGTATAAACACCGTTCAGTTGCCGCATTCCAGCAGAAAGGTTCCCCTCGGGAGTTTCAATCAAAAGATGATAGTGATTATCCATCAAACAATAGGCATGGCAAATCCAATTGTAGCGCACGATTACTTTTTTCGAGAACACGCAGAAACGTATATCGATCATCATCGCCATAAAAAATAGATTCTTGACGATTCCCACGAGCGGTGATGTGATACAAAGCGCCTTCAAATTCTATGCGTAATGGTCTTGACATGATTAGATGTTATCTATAGGAATGTTGCATTGCAAGACCTGACCCCTCTGGTGCGTGTGTAATGCTCTAACGCAAAGCTTACCTGCCGCTATGAAGCGCAGCGTAATAGCGGTCAGGTGCAGCGATTTGTTGGGCTATTCGCTCGTTGGTCCCAGGCAGAAGGAACGAGGTCCTCCGGGTATGTGGATAAAATCGCCAGTCCCGGTTCATTCTGCATGTGCGTCGATAATTCGTGCCCCTTTACTGCCTCAAAAACTTCGCAAAGTATCTCCCGGTTAATCTCTCGCAAACTGCGTGGCTGGATAACCGTTAGGTTGCCTGTCTCTGGATAGGCAAATATACGTGGTTTGTAGTTGGCACCGAGAACTGCCAGCCGAAAATCCCGACTACCGGTATCCGTTATGCCAAGCTCTTTTGCCTTCTCATACAAGGCCGTTAAATCATGCCCGAGCCGACGAAGTTCTTTTTTGGTTACGAAATTGTGTACTAAGTAGGCCTTCAGAGCCAACTCTGTACTCATGCCCAATAGATGACTCAGGACGTGAAGAGCATTCGGGTATTTATCGTTAACCGCATCAGCTGATGCCGCGTACATACGAGCACCATCAATAAGCGTTCCTGAAAATTCTGATTCTTCCGAAATGCTCATAATCCTTATGCCCAACGTTTTTGATAACGGGCGGCGTGCTGACTTACGCGCACCACCGAGTTATTCGAATTAAATAGCAGACGTATTTTCCGTCCGGTTTATTTTTTGGTTAGGCATTTTCACAGAACATACCCAAGATCACCTGCAAGTGCAGCGTATTGTGAGTTTTTATAGCCTAAAGGAAGGGTATCTTTTCCTGCGGGCGTGCGCCTGGCTTGCCCAGTGACCTTAAATTCATCTTGAATGGTTTTCGCATCTGCACTCGTTGCAACGCATATTAAAAAGCCACCATTTACTTTTGTTGTTGCCCACTCACCAGACAGATACGCTTTGCACCACTCAGAGAATAACCCGTAAGGTGTTGGAAGTTTTCTGCCATTCTTGTCAAGTTCCAGACCTTTAGGTAGGTTTGCAGAAACAGCTGCTGCAAAGGCAATTCTTTTCGTATTTTGATCTATAAAATTATTCCAACCAAGTTTCGCCATCTATGGCTCCTTAACTTTATTTTGCCTAACAGTGTATTAGACAGAAACTGAAAAATAGATTCTGCCTAACCCCATATTGACGAATTCTGTCTAGCAAGATATGTTTTTGCTATTAAGTATGTATTAACAATTTGATAATACAGCGGAGGCAGTGATGGGGCAAGATAAAAACCCAGAGAGTGTCGAGCGTTTTTGGGATCGGTATATCGCTATGGTTCACCACAATAAAGTGAAGGAACCGTTTGGTCGTTGGTATGTGATTCGGGCCGAAGAGTACATTAAATTTTATGATGGTAAGCGATTGCAGCAACATACCCATCACGATGTTGAAGACTGGCTTCATGTGTTGGGCAGAAGAGATGACCTGAGAGACTGGCAATTTAAGCAGGCTGTCCATGCTATACAGATTTTGTTTTGTCAGCTGAGCCTCTTGCAAAAGTCTTCCGCCAGAGGGGTCAGTTGTTTGCGAAACGGGTTTTGAGTAGTTTTTAAGCAAAACCCCGCTACATAGAGAGAAAAGGGGTCAGGTCTTGCGCTGCAACATTTTAGCTCAAAACAATCCGACTAATTGTTGAATAGTGCCGTCCAACATGGTCACCAATCTCTTTTAACGAATAGCCATAATCTAAGTGAGCGACCTTGATTGTTTGGTTTCTGCTGCTGTTGACTTACCTCGCTACACATACAAACACCATATGACAATCCAAGCCTTGTTACACTATTATATTTTTCATTTCACATGAAAACTACAACCAAAAACAAAACTGACGTAGTTGTTCTTCACAAATACCGATTAAAACAATCAATTTCCATAAACAGTAGGCGTTTTCCATGACATCCTAACTTAAACAACAAAAAAGAAATTCGTGAAAAGGAGCCCAGAGAGTAGAGTAGGGAGCAGATCCCGATAACGCCCCCTATATCTCTCAGCAAACGTAGAAAACTCCAGCCAACTCATGTTTTTCTTTCTGCTTATTTCCGCCGCAGGTGCTTATTAGTCTGTAGACTTAATTCTTACTATTTACATCGCGTAACTCTTCCGCAGTATTGGCACGACATGCAAAAAAACTGCAGCACCCAACCGATTTTGGCAATAACCCAGGAGGACATAAAATGACAAAAGAAGAACTGGCTCAGCACGATGGCAAAGACGGTCGCAAGGCATATGTAGCCGTAAGTGGCAATATCTACGATGTAAGCGACAGCCCTCTGTGGGACGAAACAGGCCATCAGGGACTTCATCAGGCGGGGCGCGACCTAACCGAAGAACTCAAATCGGCCCCCCACGTGCGAACGGTGATGGAACGCTTCCCGATAATCGGCCAACTCGAAGAACCAACACCGAAAAAAAAGAGATGGGGATTGTTCTAACTACAGCATAAAAAACAACAACGAGGCCACTCCACATTCCGTTGTTGTGGAGTGGCTACACTAACCGGACACACACGCTGAGACATAATGCCCAGCAACGGAGGTGTGTCCACGATGTCGTGGCATTTAACATCTATGCATTAAGTTCAAATACAATCCTTAAAGACTGATTAATTTCCTGTACTTTGTCTGTTGACAATCTCCATCTAATTTTGACCAACCTATGAAGATGATCTATTGGACGTGTCTGCAAACAGTCTACTACCGATCTTTTAGGTACTCACAATGGTACCCTGTTTGTGGGCCTATTGCAGGCATTAATCCACTAAAAGTCAATAAACTGGAGGAGCATCAAGTCTTTCTTTCCGGATACAACACAATCGACAAACCATGCAGCTGGAGCCGCCACCAGGGCCTGGTGCGGATAAACTTGACCCAGGTCAAGGAAACCGCACCACAGGATGTGCCACAGTGCACCTACTCGAAATAGTCAGGCTAAAACCGAATTGCAAAGGGAGTTGCCAAAATGGGTTTACATACAATATCCACCCATGTCTTGAGGAGCAGAAATGTTCTTCACGCAAAAGCTGTTCGCGTGGGCGCATGTACTCCATGTACTGTTGCATCTATGCTCACATGCATGGTATTGGCATTTCTGCTGCTCACTGGGTTGCAACCGGTGTATGCTCAGCCTGCCGCTGGTGGGCAATCAACCATCACGTGCCATTGCTATCAGGACCGGATGTTTGACACCAAGGCACCAGGTGTGGCGGATGATTTTTATCTGACCACAACCCACAATGCTTTTTATGCCCAGGCCGGTGAGGCCAGCAAAAAGATTATTGTGCGCGCTCGGCAGCGTGGCCTGAGCGGGGACGATCTGTGGATTGCGTTTGCCCTGAGTCAGAACTCTGGGCAGAACCAGGGCCAAACTATTAAGCTGGAGCAACTGGTAACCACGCGGCTGCAGAACTCCGACTGGGATTCCACCCTGAAACAGAGCGGAATTGATCCAACGACGTTGGAGCATGAACTCCAACGCGCCCTGCAGGGGAAATCGAGCCGTGCAGTAACTGAAACGGTTGATCAGGCGCTGGTTAAACGTCAGCTGATTACCCCTGCGCAGCTTGCGGAATTGCGCGCGCTGAATGCCACAAACAAGGAAGTACTGGCCAGCGTTCTACTCCAGATCTACGGGAAGGGATCTGCGGTAGAATATCTGCGTCAGGTGCGCAGCGGTGCCCACTGGGATGCGCTGATGCACCAGGCCG
>JAVETC010000035.1:0-30325 GCA_034006225.1 Desulfuromonas sp.
CAGAAAGGTATCAACACACACTTGAGTAGATGAATTCAAATCGAAAATGAATTAGTTATGTCAAAGAACTAGTATTCTCAATGGCTTACGTTGTTATTATATTTTTCAACCGGACAGTAGTGATTTCTGATCTTGGAATAAATATACAGGATCCTTGTTACGTTCGACAATCTGCTCGCTAATCGTTATGGAGAAAAGTGATGAATATTAGAGCTAAAATGTTGTTCGGCATTATTGTTGTTATTGGACTGTTGATCGCTGTTGCTGGGACTGGTTTGTTTGGTTCCTCGCAGATGGCAAAGAAAATTACCGATCTTGGTTATTGGTCCGACATCGATATGGTGATGAATGAAGGGGTGACGCAAAAAATCCTGCTGATGAGCACTGCAGCGACGGCATTTCGTGAGAAATCAACGGATGAGAACTATCAAGGTTTTACTGCGACATACGCTGATATTAGCGATGGGTTGGCAGAGTGGTCAGCAATGGTTGTTCATGAAGCTGAACTACAGACTGTTGTGAAAACGCTAAAATCAACACTGGGCAACTATCAGGCTGTTATGGCTCAATATCGTCAATTGGCACAGCAAAAATTACAGCTAAAAGAGTCGATGGATCAGCAGGTTGTGCAGTTGCTTGAGCTCCTTGATACCACCATGGTTGAACAGATTGATCCGATCAAGGAGGCTGCTGAAAAAAAGGCTAATATTCCGGTTATGGTCAAGTGGGTTGCTATCGATATGGTGATGAACGAAGCTGTTATTGCTAACGCGCTTACGTTTCAAACTGCTCTGCATGATTATTTTTATGAGCGAACAACTGAATCCTATTCAAAATTGAATCAACAACTTGAAGTGCTCAATCGTGGGGTTTCCCAATGGCAGGAGACGCTGATAAATGCTGGATCTATTGAGCAGGTGGGGCGTGAGTTACTCAACACGGTTCATTATTTTGGTGAAGAGATTCAAAAGATTAGAGCGAATGACCAAAGTGCGAATCAACTTGCTGAGCAAATGAATCAACTTCTTACTCAGATGGATGCTGCTACCGAAAAAGGGATGGAAGCGATCATTGATCCAGCGAAAGAGCGATCTATTACTGAGGCTCAGAGGACTAAAAGTCTTACCCTGTGGACTATAAGTGTTATTTCAGCTGCGTCTATTTTGATTGCGCTTATCGCTGGGCTTATTTTTGCTGGTCATATTGCAACGCCGCTGGTCAAAACGGCAAGAATGATTGATGAAATTGGCCGAGGCCGATTTGGTGGTCGGCTTAACATGCCAAACCGTAAGGATGAAGTGGGGCAGATGGCGACAAGTATGGATGCTTTTGCCGATAGTATGGAAAACGAGCTTATCCCGACACTGCAAGCCATTGCTAAGGGTGATCTAAGCATCAGTGTAACGCCATTCGATGATCAGGATCAGTTTCGTAATGCGTTGAAAACTTTGTGTGTCGACCTTAACTCGTTAGTTACCGAAATCAACGCTGCTGGCGATCAGATTAATTCTGCCAGCAATCAGGTTGCTGATTCAGGACAAATGCTAGCGCAGGGAGCAACTGAAACAGCCGCTTCGTTAGAGGAGATCAGTAGTTCCATGAATGAGATGGGTGCGAAAATTTCCACAACCTCCCAAAATGCTACACAGGCGAGTCAGCTGGCAGTGGAAGCAAATGAAGCCGCTGCCAAGGGTGATCAGCGCATGGAGGCAATGGTTGCTGCTATGCATGAGATTAATGAAGCTGGTCAACATATCAGTAAAATCATCAAAGTTATTGATGAAATTGCATTTCAAACCAATTTATTAGCGTTAAATGCTGCAGTAGAAGCAGCCAGAGCTGGACAACATGGTAAGGGGTTTGCCGTGGTAGCGGAAGAGGTACGTAGCCTTGCCGGAAGAAGTGCAAAAGCGGCCAGTGAAACAGCGGAACTGATTCATGGATCGGTTGAAAAAACCAAGAATGGTTCGCAGATCGCTGAAGAAACATCTTCTGCGTTGAGTGGCATTGTTAGTTCAATCGGTAAGGTAAGTGTTTTGGTCGCTGAAATTGCTGTGGCTAGCGGTGAACAGGCACAGGGAATTTCACAGGTTAATATCGGCTTAAATCAAATAGATCAAGTGGTACAACAGAGCACCGCGACATCTGAGGAATCTGCTGCAGCTGCCGAAGAGCTTTCGAGCCAAGCGGATCATATGAAGCACATGCTGTCACGTTTTGTTTTAAGTCAAAATAATAGTAGCAAAATGATTGGCACCGCTGATCATGATGCGTAAGTGGTGCTAAAGAGAGAAGGGAATGCCCGTCAAAGTGGGCGAATTTCCTTTTGATGCCAGATAATATGCCCACTGGGACTTAATCTCCAAGTGGGCATATTCAGTGTTTATCTTTAACCATGATTAGCGTTAATTAGCCATTGCTTCTAGCGCCCGGTGTGGGTTTTGTTCAACACTATGCAGAATATCAAAAGTTTTTTGCTCGGGTAACCAGTTAATTTTACCAGTACCAACATCATATATCGCACCAACAACTTTCACCTTACCTGAATTGACCAGCTCGCGGGTAGCTGGGCTGGTCATAAACAGATCATCAATTCCTTGCCAGATGTTCTCTTCAACACTCAGGCTGATAGTATCTTGCAGCGTTGCTCCTGGGTGCTGAGCCAAAACTTTTTTTACTGCAGGCTCAATGTTGTCAACCAGCGCTGGGATATTGCGCTCAAGAGGATGGCCATGGCCGCTAAGAGCAGTTGCCACAGCGGTGACGGCGCCACACTGGGTGTGTCCGAGAACGACCAGTACCGGTGTGTTGACATGAGCTAGACCGTATTCAATAGACCCTGCTTCATCCACATCAATTACATTACCAGCAACCCGAATTACAAAAATATCCATAATCCCGGCATCGAAAATCAGCTCAACTGGTACCCGTGAATCAGAACAGGTGATCACAGTTGCATAGGCATAGTCACCCTGATTCTCTTGTCCGGCCTGAATGAGGCGTGCTGAGTTGGAATTGGGATGAATAGTTTCTCCCTTAACAAAACGCTTGTTGCCCTGTTTTAGCAACTGGATTGTTTGATCAGGCGTTGGTTTGCCGCTGAGAGCTGTGATTTCTTTTTCATGGGATGGGGTATGGGCTGATTCTTGGACGTTGGCCCAAGTTGTAGATGCTAGGGCGATCAGGGCGATACTGAGCAGAATTTTTTTAACAGTCATGCAACATTCTCCTTATTGCTTCGTTTAATAGATCTATAACTAATAAATTCTCGATATCCCGCAAAATTACGCTGAACAAGGGGGTGAATTGGGGGGAATCCCCTCAATTAGGGTCTTTTTGCAGGTATAGTGTGCTTATTTCAGATAACAGCAAAAACAATGCCGAGCAGTTACAAGCATAAACAGGCGTACACTATTGACGCGGTTGGCTAGTTATTTGTGAAGTTGACAACTATCAGTGCTTAGTCTTTCCGGAAGTGACTTTTCTGCTTTTAACTCGAACCTTGGCAAGGTGTGGGCGGAGGTAATTGTTAGATTTATTTACAGATGCTAACTATAGGTGTACGGTGCGGAATTGTTTTAGCGGCTTGGTGATGTTGAACCTGGTAGTTATCGCAAGAACACCAAGCCAGCATAGTTTAGTTGATTAAACAGTGAGTAAATATAACCGCCCTTGGTCTCTCTGAGTTATACGGGGTTTATATTGAACCGAAGGTAGGGCGGGCAATGCCGCCAATGAATGATTTAAAGTCAAATTGGGGGAGAAATGGCAATGGACGGCACCAGAAGAGAAAACATTCGCGCCGGATTACGGGTGAATATTGTTTTGAAATGCGATCAACGCACGGGGAAACTTACCACTGGTGTTGTGCAAGATATTTTAACTAAATCTGCTGTTCATACTCATGGGATCAAGGTGCGACTTGAAGGTGGCGCTGTTGGCCGCGTTAAAGAGATTCTGGGTCAGCCCTGTGACCGCGCTGATTTCCAGACCGTTTAATGGTGCTGTAGGTTAATCGGCATAACTTGTCTGCTGCACCGTTGACGCTCATTGCCATTCGGCGGCGGCAAATCGGGGAGAGTAACAACCAAATTTTAAAAAACGTAAATAATCCTAGGGTTGACCACTTTATTTTTTTCTTAGAGTAATCATTTTTGCCATAAAAAGGGCGCTTTAAGACCTGAAAACAGGGGAAATGTGATGATTTAAGCTATGTTTTCAGTATTTTGGCTTGGCCCGACCCCGTTTGATTATGTTACTTTCGCCAATCTCGGCTTCGACCTGCCGTCCATCGACCGGCTGGAGGCATTTGATCCGAATGGCCGCTGCGTTTATATGCGGGTTCTGTTGGCGGTGGAGTCGAACGACTTGATCCGGCCTGTTTGGCTGTACAATTACAAGCTCGGCCATAATATGGAGAGGATTGCCTCCGGACGCTGGTATCCAGCAGAATAGAATGAAATCGGCTTAAATCGGCAAAGAATATTTGACATCAGGCGTTCATCTCAGTATATTTGCAAGGCGAATTAAATTGGGAGTGTTGTCCTTGCAGCATTCCTTAACTGCCTCTGTTGAGGTCATGGCAAAAAGCAATAGCCCCCAAGAGGAGTATGAGACATGGCAGAAATAGATGATCGCTGGTTGTCAGTGGACGAAATATGCAAATACCTTGGGATTGGTAAGGATACCGTCTACAAGTGGATCGATAAGCACGGAATGCCCGCTCATCGAATGGGTCGCCTGTGGAAATTCAAAAAAGAACAGGTGGACAAATGGGTTGAGGCTGGGGGAGCGGCGGCAAATTCAGGTCAAGACGATGACAACAAAAGCGAATAACAGCTAAACGGAGTTTTATTTAATGATAACCAAACAAGCATTAGGCAGCACCCTTTTCGGTATGGCCGATATTCTAAGAGATAAAGTTGAGGACTATAAGTCATACATTCTCTCTCTTCTGTTTTTTAAGCGTCTTTCTGATAACTATACATGGGAGATTGAGCACGGCATTCAAGAATTTAAGAAAGAGTATGGTGTAGAGCCTAACGACAAACAAAAGCAGAAAATAATATCAGACAAACATGACTTTACCATTCCTGATGGGTGTTTTTGGGAGGATGTTCGTAAAGCGCCACTCGATAAAAAGAACGATGCCTTAAACAAGGCGGTGAATGCCATTGCCGATTCTAATACCTCTCTTAAGGGGGTCATCAATACCGTGCGTTGGAATGAGCCTTCGCCAGATGGCTCCGGCGGGAAAAGATTAAACCCTCAGGTATTGAGTCAACTTGTTAACTATTTGGATGCGGTTGATTTGAGCAACCGCAACGCCTCTGTGGATATTTTGGGCGATGCCTATGAATATTTGATCAAACGATTTGCTGATGAGAACAAAGGAGGTACCGTTGCCGGTCAGTTTTTCACACCTCAGGAGGTTGTTGATATAATAGTTCGTTATCTGAAGCCTCAAAAAGGAAAAACAGTTTATGATCCTACCTGTGGTTCTGGGGGCTTCTTGATCAAAACAGCAAAATATATAAAGACCAGTACAGGAAATCAAAAAAACATTCGATTGTTCGGCCAAGAATCGGCACCAAATAACTGGTCAATTGCAAGGATCAATATGATATTGCATGGTTTGGATGCTGATGTCCGTCTTGGTGATACACTTAAAGAACCAAAATTCACTGACGATGATAATGATCTGACGATCAAAACCTTTGATCTAGTGATGGCAAATTTCCCTTTCTCGCAGGAGGATTGGTGGCAAAACGGTGAGACCAAAAAAGATAAAAAGGGGAAGTCGATCACCAAAAAAGATGGTTCACCTCAAAAGGTTTATCCGGGCAAGGAAGATTTCAACGATCCTTATGAACGTTTTGATTATGGAATTCCGCCTTTTTCAAACGGAGACTTTGCCTTTCTTCAGCACATTGTTGCCTCAATGAATGAAAGCGGCAAGGCCGGAGTTGTGTGTCCGCAGGGTGTGCTGTTTCGTGGTCAGCCTGAAAAAACTGAAGAGGAAGATGGTCAAAACCGAAAGGCCGATGATGAATATCTGATCCGTCGTGGATTTTTGCAGGGACCGATCAATAAGGACGGAGAGTTTGTCAATGCGGTCAACATCATTGACGCAATCGTTGTGCTGCCCGGCAATCTCTTTTACGGCACCACCATTCCCGGCTCTATCCTGCTGCTCAATAAAAATAAGCCGGAGGAACGTAAAGATAAGGTGCTGATGGTCTATGCCGCCAAAGAAGGCTGGTATAAAGAAGAATCAAATATGAACACGCTCCTTCCGCAGGACATCCTGCGTATCTCCACCATCCTTGAGTCATGGGGTGATATGGAGACCGCCAAAGCATGGATCACTTCCCAGAAGTCTCGCCTGAGAGACCTGATTCAAGAAGAATTGGATTTCAAAAAAGGTGAAATTGAGTTGGATACCCAAGAGGACATCGAGCTGGCCAAAGAGAAGCGCCAGAAGGCCGACGACCTGATAAAAGCCAAAGAAGCGGAAGGCAAGAAGCCGACAAAAACACAGTTAAACAATCTGCAAAAGGCCAAAGAAACTCTTGCAAAACTGATTAAACAGAAAGAGCAGCGTATCGCTGATGCCGAAGGACAAGCTGAAAAAGAGCGCATCGCCATTGATGAGGTGGAAACCGAACTGTTGACCATGCTGGCCGATCCGGAACTGCGCAAACGTTATTTCTCCGTGGTGGATATGGAAGAGCTGGAAGAGAACGAGTTCAACCTCAATATCCCTCGCTATGTGGATACCTTCGAGCCGGAGGAGGAGATTGATCTGAAGGAGGCAGTTACAGCTTATAGGAAAACTTTACTGGCGGAAAAGTCAATTGATGTGTTGCTGTCAAAGCTAACGGAGGCAGTAAAGTGAACTATTCAATTATTGGAGTAACACCTGCCTTCGATGTTTTTAAGCTTAAAGCTTCTTTGTTAGCAAACGATGCTGGGGAATGGGGACAAGAACCTGGAAATGACGCAATTGGTGTTATAAGAAGCACAAATTTTTCTAATCAAGGGTACTTGTTTCTTGATGATATAGCTTACAGATCGTTATCGGCTTCAAAAAAGAAGGAAAAGCTAATTAATGCTGGCGACATTTTAATAGAAAGGTCTGGTGGAAGTAATACTCAGCCCGTTGGAAGGGTTGGGTTTATTGACAAGGCAGTTGCTGATAAAGCCTTCGTTTTTGCCAACTTTATACAGCGTATATGTGTGGATAGAGATATTTTTTTTCCCAAGTTTGCGTATTACTGTCTACAGCAAATGTATGAGATGGGCATAACATCAAGTATGCAATTCCAGACAACGGGAATTCGCAATCTGGATTACAAATACTATCTAAAGTCAAAGCTTCCAAAGCCAGAGTTAAATGAACAAAAAGCCATTGCCGGGATTCTTTCCAAAGTGGATGAAGCCATTGAAGCGGTGGAAAACAGCATCAAGGCTGCGGAGCGCCTTAAAAAATCCCTCATGCAAAACCTGCTCACCGGAAAGCTGAAGCCTGATGGTACCTGGCGCAGCGAGGATGAATTTTATGTGGATGATAAATTTGGCAAAGTGCCTAAGGGGTGGAAAGTTAAAAGGGTTAAAGACGTTTTTCATATCAATGGTGAGACACTACCATCGAAAACTGATCCGGATTTTAAGTTCAGATATATCACCATCGAGGCAGTCAATACTGAATCAATCGATTTTAATAGTTGCCCTGAATACGTTTTTAAAGAATCTCCGGGGCGAGCCCGGCGCATTATAAAATCAGGAGATATCCTCATTTCTGGCGTTCGCCCTAACTTAAAAGCGTTTGCTGTCTACGAGCCTCCAAATGAAGAAAACTGGATATGTTCCACTGGTTTTTTTGTGCTATCGCAAAAGAATGAAGAGGATAATAATTTCCACTTTTATCAAATATTGAGTTCGATTGGTGAAGCACAATTTTTCAGTTATGTGGCTGGAACGAATTATCCAGCAATTGGTGATAGAGATATCAGAAACATGAAATTATTTCGCCCCCCTTATGATGAACAATGTCAAATAAGTGACAAAATCGGAACTATATCAAAGGCTAACAGCAAAAATATTTCCAAAATCCAATCTTTGAAAACCCTAAAAAAATCGCTCATGCAAAATCTATTGACCGGCAAGGTGCGGGTGGATGTGGAAAAAATCAACAAGCTACTGGAGGAGATGTAAACCATGGGCAGAATCTCAGAACTCAAAGGCGTTGAAAAACCGGTCACAGAATGGCTCAGCAAAATGGGCTGGACTTTTCAGAGCCATGAAGACTTGAAGGATTACAACCGACCATTTTCCAATCCGGTCATTACCCAGATATTGGTTGAAAAGGTTGCTGCGATTAACGGCGTCTCTGCAGATGTAGCGGAAATCGCCGTAGATCAATTGCTGCAGCACCTGAATAATCCCAGTCCGATTATCGGTAACGAAAACTTTATAGAAAAGCTGGTGAAAGGAATCACTCTGTCGGTGGAAGGTGAAGACAGGGATTTTCATTTTATCGACTTTGAGGATATTTGGCAGAACAGCCTCATCGTTACCAACCAGTATTGGGTACAGGGCTTCAAAATGGTGAAGACGGATATTGTTCTCTTGGTGAACGGTATTCCACTTGTGCCTATTGAGGCCAAGCAGCGGGCACGCAAGGGAACAAACTGGCTAGAGGGGGTAAAGCAGTTTTCCACGTATGATCAACGGGCGGACAAGCTGTTTATGTGTCATGGATTTGGTGTGGCCTGCAATGGGCGTATCACCAAATACGGCATTCCCGGAGCATCCTCATCCTATTTTAATGAGTGGAAAAGTACCGTACTGGAAACAGGGCAATCCAATCCGATTTTAGATCAAGATAATGACCTCTGCCGAACCTATCTGAATGATGAAGATGGGTTTCAGCATTTTGATGTGGAACGACTGCCCAATGGTGACGTGCTGGAGCGCATGAAGCTGGGGATTATCGGTCTGCTGCAACCGGCCCGAGTGTTGGACATCGTGAAGAACTTTCTGGTCTTTGAGCGGACGGACGGCAAAATTATCAAGAAGGTTGCTCGGTATCAGCAGCTTCGCGCTGCCAACAAGATTGTTCACCGGGTTGCAGAGTCCGATTTGAAGCAAGGGGTTATCTGGCACACCCAAGGTTCAGGCAAAAGCCTGACCATGCTTTACACCGCTTATAAACTCCGCAACACGCCGGGGCTTAATGATCCGACGGTTTATATCGTGGTTGACCGCAAGGATCTTCGGGAACAGATCGGCGGCACCTTTGATGACTGCGATTTTCCCAATGCCCGACCGGTGTATAACATTGGTGACTTGAAATATATCATCGATAAAGCTCCGGCCGGGGTGTTTATCACCACGGTGCAAAAGTTTCGTGAATTGGGAACTCGTCAGGATACCCGGGACAATATCATTATCCTGATTGATGAAGCCCATCGAACTCAGTACGGCGATTTTCAGATTGAACTGCAGAATGTGCTTCCCAATGCCAGGCGCTTTGCTTTTACCGGTACGCCGATTCCCAAGACCCATCAGGAGTTCGGGATTAAGACCGATCAGGGTACTCATGAACACTATCTGGACAAGTACGGGATTCTGGACGCGATTGAAGACGGTGCAACGGTTCCGATCCGCTACACCTTCGGCCCGCAGGAGTGGTTCCTTGATAAGGATAAGCTTAAGGCTGGTTATGACGAAATCACCGCAGATTTGACGGAGGATGAAAAAAGACTGGTAGAAAAGCGGGTCCAGGCATGGAAGGTCTTTTTGAAGCACAAAGACCGGATTGAAGTTCTGGCAAAGGACATTGCGGTGGATTTTAAGAGTGTGGTTGAGCCTCAGGGGTTCAAAGCGCAGATTGTTGCCTGTGATAAGGAGGCCTGCGTTCTCTACTACAATGAGCTTGTAAAATATTTTGACCGCTCGGAACTGACAATTATTTTTTCGACCGGCAATTATGAAGAGGGAGAAAAATACGAGCTGTTCAAAGACCACTACAAAGAGGATAAAGAGCGCCGTCAATTGATCGCCAACTTTAAAAAGCGTATTACCCCCGATGAACAACGAGAAGGCAATAATCTTAAGGTCATTATCGTCTGCAACATGCTTCTAACCGGTTTTGATGCACCGATTGAGCAAACCATGTATCTGGACAGCCCGATCAGGGATCATAACCTGTTGCAGGCCGTCGCCCGAACCAACCGACCCTATGATGACAAAATTTCAAAGCTCTCCAAGGAATTCGGCAGGATCGTCGACTATGTGGGTGTCTTCGAAAATTATAAAGAAGCGCTGAATTATGATCCTGAAGATATCGGAGAATTTGAGGATGTTGAAAGCCTGGTTGATCAGTTTCCAAATGTGCTGGAAGCCGCCTTTGAGCCATTTAAAGATATCAAGCTTGAAGACACCTATGAATGCTCAATGGAGATTGTCCGAAAGCTCACAGAGCTGGACCAGGGAAAGTTTGAACAGGATTACAGAGAAGTGCTCCAGCTGTGGGAGGCTATTTCTCCACATCCTAAACTTCGGGATCGTCGAGAAAAGTATCTGTGGCTCAACGAGATTTATGAGATTTACCTTGAAGAGTTCAAACGCCTTGATTTCGATTCCGAAATTTATGCAGCAAAAACCAGAAAATTGATTCAGGAAAGTGCCAGATTGATCGATTTTAAAGGTCACCTGCCTGAGGTAAAAATTGATTCAAATTATCTGAATGAACTTAAAGAGACGAAGCTCTCTCCATCTGATAAAGCTGAAAAGATTATTCGTGATATTGAAACCGTAATCCGGAGGAATGAAGCAAACAGCGCGGCCTATGTTGAGTTTCAGAACCGCCTGGATGAGCTCATTAAAAAGAAACAGGAAGAGAGTGAAGCGATTGAACAGCTTCTTCTTGAGTTGGGTGAGCTTTACAGCGAGCTGGATGACATTGCAACGCTGCCGCAGAGAATGGGTTTTGAAGATAAGGGGACGTTTGAAATCTTCACCCTTATTAAAAATGCTCGAACCACTGACTTCCATGAAGAACTAACCAGAGAGTTCGCGAAAGATGTTGTCGATTCGGTTATCCGCAAGAAGGTTTATATCGGCTGGCAGGATGTGGCGAATGAAATTAATCGACTACGCGTAAACATTGAAATCTTTGCCGCTGCTGACAACTACCAACAGCTGGCTATTGATGACGATGCCCAACTTATGGATGCCATTATGCTGGGTGTTGTGAAAAACTTTGGGTTGAAATGATGATGATGCCGGAAAATCATACATTGCAAAAAAAGGATATAAAGCATGCCCGGATAAAGGTCTCTGAAGACGGGCATGTAAGGGTGCTGGTTCCCCATTCCTTTACGGATGATGATATTTCGGCGCTTCTGACTAAAAAATCTAAATGGATTGCCAAGCAACGATCCTTTTTCAGCAAGAAATCACGTATTGAGCTGGCTCGGAACCAGTTGCTTTTATTCGGCAACCGGTATTCTTATTTTTACGATGATACGTATAGCCGAAAAATATTGATTGATCACAGCTTTAAAACCATCCGGGCCAAAAAGGATCTACTTGATCCTGCAGTTCAAAAGAAGTGGTACAAACACGAAGCCAGGAAGTACTTAGTTGCCAGAACAGAAGCATTAGCAGAAAGGCTGCACTTCAATTACAAGGCGATTTATATAAGGGACCAAAGGACCAAGCTGGGCAATTGCTCTGATGATCGGAATATTTCTTTAAACTGGCGCTTGGTCAAAGCACCCACATTGGTTTCTGACTACATCATCATCCATGAGCTTGTTCATACCAAGATAATGAACCATTCAGGTAAGTTCTGGACGCTACTGAAGTCTTTATATCCAGATTACAAGGATGCCATGAATTGGCTTGATAAATATGGGAACAGCTTATGAACGTTCAAGACGCAGCCATACAGATATTGAAGGACGCTGGAAAGCCTCTCCATGCAAAAGAGATTGCCGAGCGGATCATGGAAGCGGGTCTATGGTCAAGCGATGGCAAAACGCCGGAAGCTACTGTCAGTGCCCGCTTGTATTCGGACATTAAAAAGCATGGGGACCAGTCGACCTTTGTGAAGGTTGCGCCTCAGACGTTCTTTCTTCGGGACACTCAAATTGTTGCTGTTTGCGATGCTAAGGAGCCTGAACCAAGGAACGTGAACCTTTCGGATAACTCGAAGGAGACGTATTCCTTTCTGGATGCCGCTGAAAAGGTGCTGGATCAGTTTGGTAACCGGAACTCCATGCATTACCGGGACATTACTGACAATGCCATGAATCAGGGCTGGTTGAACACCTCCGGCAAGACTCCCGAAGCAACCATGAACGCCCAATTGGTGACTGAACTCAAACGGGCAAAGGCCAGCGGTGAGCCCGGCCGTTTTGTTAGAACATCACCCGGGTATTACAGCCTCGTCAAATGGATGGGGACTGGCCTGCCGTATCAGATTTCCAAGCACAATCGAGAGATTCGAAAGAAGTTGCTTTCCCAGCTGATGGATCTGAGTCCGGCTCAATTTGAGGAACTCGTTGGACAGCTGCTGGCTGAGATGGGCTTTGAAAGCATCGAGGTGACCAAGTACGGCGGTGATGGCGGTATCGATGTCCGGGGCTCGTTGCTGATCAGCGATGTGGTCCGCATTAAGATGGCTGTTCAGGCCAAACGCTGGAAAGGCAATATCCAGAGCCCGACCGTTCAACAGGTGCGCGGCAGCCTTGGTGCCCATGAACAGGGACTGATCATTACCACCAGTGATTTCAGCACCGGAGCTATCAAGGAGGCCAATCAGCCGGATAAAACGCCGGTGGGCCTCATGAATGGCGAACAGCTGGTCACGCTTCTGATGGAATACAACATAGGTGTCCGCCGCATGTCACACGACCTTTTCGAGCTGGAGGAACCACACTACTACGGGGTCGGACCAAGCCAAACTGCTGAAATGACAGCAACTAATAGCAAAATAAGCCTGTTTTTTACTCTTAAACACACCTTTTTAGCCCTGAAAAGGTGTGTTTAAAGGTAACTGCCGTGCCTAGGCCTAACCGACATCATCTTTATGATCATGTTTGGCATATCATTCACCGCTGTTATAAACGCTAATTTCATCTCAAATTTTCACGGGATATAAGTATTTTGGTTAAATGGTTAGATGCTATCTACAAAGGTTCATCAGGTCGGACCTGAAAGATTGCAAGTTGCTAAATTGATGCTATCTCTATTCCATGCCACGTAAACCACGTATTCATTATCCCGGCGCGTTGTGTCATTTCATTATCTGTGAAAATGACCGACAGGATATTTTCGTTGATGACACGGACCGCTATCGCTTTTATCTTCTCGTCCAGGAAGGGATTGAGCGGTTCGGCCATCTCTTCCAGGGAAGGTATAATGCCATTCTCGTGGATGCCGACACCTACCTGCTGGAACTGACGGCCTACATCCATCTGAACCCGGTGCGTGCCGGTATGGTCGGTGCTCCCGAGACCTATTGCTGGAGCAGCCATCGTGCTTAGCTCGGGTTTGAGTCAATCCTCTGGTTGTTCCCGAAATATGTGTTGAGCTATTTTTCGGGAAAACTGGCACAATCGCGTGTTCTGTTTGCCGAATTCGTGGCCGACAAAAGTACCGAAGGGCACCGGAAAGAATTTTACGGAAAAGGAAGTATCGTCAGCCGTGTCATCGGTAAGAACCATTTCGTGGAAGAAGTTCTCGGCCAGGCGAAATCTTTGCCGGTGTGTAAACCGTCCCTCGAATTGATGCTTGAGGACGTGATTACCCTATGAGCCGCGCGAAGAGGAGCTGAGGGCTGCCGGCCAGGCGCTTCGAGGTGTGTTGCAAAAACGATCCCGAATTTGCTGGAAAGGTTGCCCGGTTAAATAAAGAATTCGCAGTCTTTCTTATTAATCCTTCTGTCTTCAATAAAATACATGCAGTGCAAAAATCGTCACTGACTTATTCAAGTTCTAGTGCTTTAAGTTGCTTTAAAATTCCTTCAGTAATCTCTCGTGTGGGGTCGCGCTCATCATCAATAATCGGTGCATTGGTGTTGCATAACACAGCCACGGTGGTCTGTGTTTGAGGATCATACCAGGCATCGGCATGGAAGCCGATAACAGTACCGTTGTGACCGATAGCGAAATTGTCGTCGACCAAAATTCCAGCACCGTAAACCACGCCATCGGTAATGGGCTGACCCTGAAAATTATCAGGATGAAACGGTTCCGACAGCAATGTCCCTTGCCCCAAAGCCTCCATCCAGATGGCAACATCTCGTGCCGTTGAGGTTAGACAACCTGCAGACCAGACATAGGACATGTTAATGGTTGTCCAATCTTCATAGGCTCCATCTTCATCATAATCGTAGTAGCCGTGCGTCATGTTTTCAAGGATTGAGTCGTCAACCTGCACAAAGGTATCATTTAATGCCAATGGGTTGAAAAACGTTTCTTGAAGGTAGTTTTGATATGTTTTCCCCGACACCGTTTCTATCAATTGGCCAAGGAGAATATAGTTGGTGTTGTTATAGGTGAATTGTGTTCCAGGATCATAAAGTAGTTGTGGTGAGACATTTAGGGCGTTGTTTACAAGGGTTTGTGCAGGGTAGTAGGTGAGGGGTGCGGTTAACACCGAAGCTGTCAAAAATTCCAGATTGAGGTATTCATTCAGACCGCTGCTCATTGTTAATAGTTGCCTGACTGTAATCTGTTCCAGAGGTTCATAATCATACAGGCTGGCTAAATAGGTGCTGATCGGTGCATCGATATCGATAAAACCATCCTCAGCCAAGCGTAGGACTGCGGTTCCAGTAAAGCTCTTGGTTAGGCTGCCAATCCGAAAGCGTTGATCGGCAACAACTGGGGTGCGGGTGGATAACTCTGCAAATCCCCAGACAAGGGAGAATTCGCCATGTTGTGGCGAGATAACGTGAACAGAGGCTCCGGGTACGCCAGTTTCACGGCATACTCTTTCGATCAGGTCGCCAAACTTGCTATTCAAATTTTGTTGATCGCTATCATTAGAAGAGCAGGCTGTCAGAAGTACAATACTGCTCAGTAATAAAATTGTGTTGAATAAGTATTTCATCATATTCGTGCTATTTCTTCCCCTGTTTTGTCAATTGGCATCCCCATTTAATCCACCCATAGGTAAAATTGGCGTAGAATATCGGCCCACTGTGACTACGAATTCAGTTCCATCGTAGAGAGTTAAATTTTACTTCGTTTTCAGACCCAGTTTGCTGATGTTGGGGGCAAAACAGTTGTGAGGTTCCGTCATATTTTTTTCCTTTGATCTCGGGAAGCACTGGTTCACTTGCGGTGCGGAATAATTTGCACAAAAACACGCGCGCCGCGCAGGCGGGTGGGGCCATCGCTATTGATTGCGTAATGCCTGCCCGAACGCCACTTACCATCGAAAACTAGATGTGTACCAGCGCGATCACCTCTATCGGCATCAACTATCAGCAAGCCATCATGGTAGGCGATGAGAATTGGCTGGTGGTAGCGGCCTCTATGCGTCTGTAGAAGCACTTTTCTAATTTCACCGTTGGCTAGTTTCATGGCCACAGGTTGATAGCCGCGCTGCTTACCACCTATATGCGCGGTTCCGCCTTGGATACTTACCTGAACGAGATCACCATATTGGCCCCCATAACCACCGTAGATGGCATCAACATTCTGTTGGCGTATCGCTTCTTGGCGCTGTGCTTCCAGCGCGGCAATTTCTGCATTGTGGGCGCGTTGCTGGGCCTCATAACGCCACCGCTCTTCCCGCACTAGCTCGCGTTCATTGTAACCACTAATCGCCGACTGACGCTGGGCCTCGGTCATCTGTGCCCACTGTGGTTCGGGGACGCCAAAGACGGTGGGAGTGCAGCCACCGAGCACTGCCAATAGAAGCAGAACAACGGCTACTAGTACCACGCAGTACAACCTATTTTTCAACATACTGTGCTCCTGTAGGTATCTGTTGCGGAATCAGGCTACTCAACATTGTTTAACCTATAATCTGGGAATAAACAACTTACAAAGTTTTACCAGTGCTGGTGAATCAAAGGATTGTTTATTGTTACAGTCTGTTTCATTGTTCTGGTTTTTGCTCTATATTGCAGATAGTTAGAGTTGTTTATTAAAGTATAACTTTAAAAAATGTAAAATTGCCCGGCTGATTTGAGCTTAAAGAAGTTGACACAGGAAAGCTAGCCATGGATGCGCTGCAGCTTGTGAATTAACATACATCCTGCATTTGGAGAAATATGGCGATTTAAGATTACAACATGATTGCTGATGCTCAGATTCACAATATTATTTACATCCTCTGTTATGAGTAGTAAAAAAACAGTTTCATAAAATATGAATTTTTGAAATAAGGAATGAATATGCCATTTGTTAACATTAAAATCACCAATGAAGGGGTAACCCCAGAAAAGAAAGCTGAATTAATCAAAGGGGCAACCGAGTTACTGCAAAATGTGCTTGGTAAAAATCCAAAAACAACGGTGGTTATTATTGAAGAGGTAGATACCGATAATTGGGGCATAGGTGGGGAGACTGTTACCTCAATAAGAAAAAATACAAAATAGTAATTTATTTCAGCCAATATTCTATCTACTGATTATCGATAGCGCTTAACGCTTGCTCTATTTTTTGTCTAACCCACATAAATGGCTCCTTGCCTAATGCGTCTTGCAGCAAAACTATTGAGCCTCGGTCACCCAAATTACCCAAAGCCTCTGCGGCGTATCCTCTGAAGTTTTCATCGAAAGCTACCGTCAACCATTCACGCATGCGGGGAATGATACTCTTGTCACCATGGCCTATTTTACCAATAACCCGCAAGCTCCATTAGCGTCTTTCTCCAAGTCTCTCCTATAACAAAGGCTTTTATCACGCTATAATGTGCTAGTGGCATAGTAACTCTGCATACAGCGTCACTGGGAGGTCAGTATGGGCAAAATGAAAAAAATTAGCGCCATTATCGGCGTTATATTGATCGTGGGCATAGTTGGCGGGGCAATTCTGGTAAAAGTACTTATTACCCCAGAGCGGGTAAGGGCGACTGTTATTCCTCTGGTAGAGCAACAACTAGGACGGAGCGTTACTCTTGATTCTATCGATATAAGCCTGTTTTCCGATATTGTGCTGGAAGGATTACGTATAAAAGAGCAGGGCAGCCAAGAGGATTTCATCACTACGCAGCGCGCACTGCTGCGTTATCGTTTCTGGCCGCTGTTGCGTATGCAGATTGAGGTGGATGAGATGGCCCTGCAACAGCCGCAGATAACCATTGTGCGCCACCGCGATGGGACTTTCAATTTTTCGGATCTGCTGGCACTTGCCGATCAGTCTAGCGCTACAGCGGTTGCTGTACCTGCACCCACAACGCAACCATCTGCGGCGCAAGCTGGTGCCGCTGTGGCAGCTATCAATTTGAGCATTGCGGATCTTTCCCTTAAAGATGGACAGTTGCGCTTTATCGATAACGCTGTTGCCGCGCCGCTCTCCCATGAATACGTGATAAACCAATTGCAGGTAAATGCACGGGATCTGGCATTACGCCAACCATTCCCAGTTAATCTTTCATGCACTATCAATGGTGCGCCCTTAATTCTGAGTGGCGAGCTCGATCTCATAGGGCAGGCGATAAATGCCGACCTAACTCTGAACAAACTCGATATCGCGGCTTTTTCACCATATTTTGCGACCGCTCTGCCCGGTAGGCTGCGTAGTCTTGCTCTCAGTATCGAATTACAGGTAAATGCTGCTCCGACTACTATCACCTCCAGCGGCAATATGACTGTGGAGAATCTTTTCCTGACTTTAAATGCGCTGCACGATGCTCCGATTGCGGATGCCAAATTCACATTTGACTATGCGGCGCAATTTAACCCCAAAAGCTCACAGCTGAACTTAACCAAGGGGGATATGGACTATAATGGGATCAAGGTGAAGCTTAGTGGGGCAATCCTAGCATTGGCTACAGAACCCAGCGTAGATCTTGAGCTCACGGCGCAGAGTATATCCATGGTTGCTGCTCTGGCGGCGCTTCCTCCCACACTCAGTGCTGATGTGGCAGCAAGCAAACCCAGTGGCGCAGTTAGTCTCCATGCGTATCTTAAGGGGCCGCTCTCTGCAGGCGCAGCCGTTTTGCAGCGCGCGGAGCTGAAACTTGATGATCTGCAGGCCGATGCGGCAGGATTGCGTCCGCGCCTGGATGGTCAGTTTATCCTCGAAAAAGAGCGCCTGTACAGCGAGGATCTAACCCTGAAAATCGGTGAGGATGTGGCGCAGATGGAGATTACGGCGCGCAACCTGTATGCTATCCCTATTGTGATGACGCACAAGATGCGCGCGGAACACTTTGATCTCCAGGCCATCTTAGCGTCCGCGGCGACCCCCGCAGTGGCTACTGCACAGACAGCGCAGCCGCAGCAGGGGAAATCTCCCAATGTAGCCGTCTCCGCAGAGCTCGACCCCATTGCTATTCCTCTTACAGTGGATGGCAGTATTAGCGTTGCGGAGGCTCTGTATCAGGGGCTGGCTATAACAGATTTGCGCATGCTTTACCGTCTGCAGGACAACGTCCTCGATATCTCCTCATTAAGCGGTGCTGTGAGCGAAGGAACATTTTCCCAGAGTGCGCGCGTTGATTTGCGCCAGCAGGGGTTGAGTTACAGCGGTAAAACCAGCCTGAAGGAGATCAAACTCGATCCCGTGGTTACTGCGCTAGACCCAGCTTCTGCTCACACTCTGTTCGGTGCTTTGACTCTCGACTTGAACTTCAATGGTCGCGGTACTCTGCCGGAAAATCTCAAGCAGAATATCGTTGCCACGGGGAATCTGCAGGTGACCAATGCCCGCATCAGTTCAACCCAACTAACCCAGAAACTAGCCCTGTTTACCAGCTTGGCACAGTTGCGCGATCTGCGCTTCGATCTATGTACCGCTGCAATAGATTTACGTAATGGTAAAGCGCAGGTGGAGGGTAATTTTTCTGGAACCAACTTGCGCGCACTGCCTAAGGGCACTATTGGCTTGGATGAGAGTTTGAATTTAGCTCTGAATGCACGTCTGTCTCCAAAACTGGCGCAGGAGCTGGATAGTAAAGGGAGTATTGCCGGATACCTTACCGATGCAGATGGCTGGGCGCTGTTGCCACTGAAAGTCAAAGGTACTTTTACCGAGCCACGCATCAGCTTGGATCAAGCTGCTCTTAAACAGCAGGTGTCGCAAGAGTCGGTGGATAAACTGAAACAGCGTCTGCTGGATAAACTTGCCCCAGCGCAGGAACCTACTCAGGGCAGCACCACAGAACAGAATAGCCAATCTGAGCAGGAAGACCCCACGCGCCAATTGATAGATGCTGCGTTCAAAGGCATTTTTAGGAAATAACCATAAAAGAAGGGCAGGTCACAGTTAGGCTATTCCAAAAGCCTATCGCTGACCTGCCCCTTATTTTTCTTGTTGAGTTCTTTGCGTTTAAAATGCTGCCTTTATAGCTTTTATAGCAGGTTGGCCGTCGGGACCATTCACACCCTCAAGCCAGACCGCCACGGTGTCGAGATTTGCCGCGATCCAATCACGAGCCACCTGTTCTGCTTCATTTTTATCGTAGCTAAAGGCGTAGATCCACTGACTTTCGGTAGCTGCTGATACACTGAATTGTTGCAGAAATTTGTAAACTTGGGGAAATTGCACGGAGAACTCTGTATTGACCACAGTGTCGATAGATGGCTCGTTGACGAATGCCTCCGTTCCCGCTACTCCGTCCAAATATTTTATATCATAAATACTGTTCATCCAGTGGGGCGCCCAACAGCCGAAAACTACCCATTTTTGTTGCTTTATCTGGGCACCAACCTCCATCATCATAGCCGCTAAGTTACTCCCTACCTGTTCCCAATCCTGCAGCCCGGCGATATTTTTGTCCATGATATTTTCCATCGCGGTGTTCATGCCAGAACCTGCTTCGAGATTGTAGATAGTCTTATTAAATTTTTCAGCATTGGAATCGAGATCAGCAAATGAGTGCACACCGGCATCCCAGACATAAGATGGGACGCAAAGACTCGTTTTAGAATCTTTCTGGTTGGTGGCGACTCTCTCAAGTTTTCCCGCTGCTACTAAAGGATTGATCATATCGTTATGGTGGGGAGCCCAAGCTCCGAGCATAACCTCCATCTCGCCGGAACTCATAGCCTTGGAGGAACGCCGAACCTAATGGTTTGCCCAGCTTGAGCAGCAGAGGAGAAAAATGTCAACGTGATCAGTAGCAAAATAAATTTCTTCAAATGTCTTTCCTTCGGTAATTTTTTAGGGGAATGGACTTTATAATATTGCACCAATGCATATTATGCGGAAAATTCGATAACTTTTCGTTAGTGACGCTGGAGTGCTTGTTTTACCTAATCTGAAAAGATAACACTCTTTCGCCTGTTGGAAATAGTAAATTTTAACAGTTCTCCTTATCTTGTGATTCTGCGACCTAATTATCATCAATATTATTGATCGTTTGCTGCTCTTTCTGCTAGTGAATTATTTAAAACTATAATTTCAGTAGTTTACGCAGATTTATGCCATTTTTAACCATGATTTATCACTCTATATCATCGCTATTTTATCTAAGGGAAGAGTCGCAAACTGCATAAATACAGTATTTAACTGTATTAACTGTAGTGGCAACAGTGGTAAACTGTAGTAACTTTTATGCGTAACTGTGGAGTTGGTAGTGAAAACATTGGCTGATAAAATGTGGGCAATAGCGAAACGCGAGGGTGTGGAGTCACGCGCGGAGTTAGCGCGTATATTGGATATTAAGTCACAATCTATGTATCAATGGTTTAATAGCGACGAGAGCTTAAGAACTTCGCCGCGTGCACTTTATGTAAGTAGATTTTGCAACCACTTTAAGATAACTGAAGATGAGCTTAGGTTTGGTGCTGATGCTGTAGTTAAAACCGCACCCTGTATTGTAATGACCAGAGATGAAAAACTGTTACTCCAAGCATTTAGACAACTAAATGACGCAGATAAAGATGCAATTGTTGATGTTATTCTCGAGATGTCACTAAAGCCGTAGCGCTATTGTCTTTTGCCGTAGCGCTACGGCGGTGGCAGGCAGCCACGATCTAACCCTAAATGTGGTGTTTCCTACGCTCTATTAAACCAGCGCTCAGTTTTTTTGCACACTCCTACTAGCATCAACATTACCGGCACCTCTATCAATACTCCGACCACTGTAGCCAGAGCAGCACCGGAGGAGAGCCCAAAAAGCATGACAGCGGTTGCAATAGCGACCTCGAAGTGGTTGGAGGCACCTATCATAGCAGCTGGAGCAGCATCTGCGTATTTCAGGTTGAGCATCCTTGCTGCACCGTAACCGAGGGCGAAAATTAGTACTGTTTGGATAAAAAGCGGGATGGAGATCCATAAAATGGTCAGAGGATTGGCCAAGATAGTTTCGCCTTTGAAGCTAAACAGCAGAATAAGTGTCAGGAGCAGCGCGCTTATGGTTACCGGTGTCAGAATATGCAGGAACTTCTCCTTAAACCACTCTTCACCTTTGCGGCCAATAATCCATTTGCGGGATAGATAGCCGGCAACCAGAGGTAGCGCTACGTAGATGGCTACAGATAGTAGCAGCGCCTGCCATGGAACGGGCAATTTGCCAACGCCAAGAAGAAATCCTCCCAATACGCCATAGAGCACCAGCATAGTTAGTGAATTAATCGCTACCATGACGAGTGTCAGTCCGTCATTACCGCGGGACAAATATCCCCAAACCAAAACCATGGCGGTGCAGGGTGCAATACCTAGTAGTATGCAGCCGGCAAAATAGCTGCGCCATAACGGGATCTGCAGCATTTTTACGCCGTCCTGCACAACTACAACTCCGGCACCATGTATCGCTCCAACCGGCAGGTCGAGACCGAAGGGCATTTTTACTATATCTATTGCTTCGGTTCCAATGACCCCTTTAAATAAGAAACCCAGAAAAAAGAGGGCGATGGCGTACATGGTAAAAGGTTTGATGCACCAGTTTATGAATAGTGTTAGAAAAACTGGTTTACCGCTTTTACCGGCTTTGACGACGCTGGCAAAATCGATCTTTACCATAATTGGGTACATCATAAAGAAGAGGCAGATAGCGATGGGGATGGAGACGACCGGAGCGCCATTGATATTTATGCTCATGGCGTCGAGTGATTTTGCCAAGCCGGGAGATATCTTGCCGAGCAGAATACCCGCGATGATGCACAATCCGACCCAGAGGGTAAGGTACTTCTCGAAGATACTGGTCATCTGCCTATCATTAACTGGACATATTTTATTGTTCATAACCCTGATCTCCTTATAGGTTGAATGCTGCTGGCAGGGTGGCGATAAAGGCTTTAATCTGGTCACGGACTTGGCGGTAGCACTCTAGTTGCTCATTCTCTGATGCTCCTTGTGTCGCCAGAGCTTTAGCCATGGTTGGTGGATCGTCAAAGCCGACATGAATAACTTTGCAGTTGCCTGGAAAGAACGGGCAGGTCTCATTGGCTTGGCCACAGACAGTGACCACCACGTCTAGCTGTGCATTCTTGAACTCATCGATATGCTTGGATTTATGCCCTGAAATATCGACTCCGGCCTCGGCCATAACTTTAACGGCATTGGGGTTGAGACCATGCGTTTCAACTCCGGCTGAATATGCCTCGATAAGGTCACTTTTTAGCTGCCGAGTCCAGCCTTCAGCCATCTGACTGCGGCATGAGTTGCCGGTACATAAGAACAGTACTTGTAATTTCTTGTTCATTGCTTCACTCCTTGAGTTGTAAAAGCTTCATTTTTTCGGGCAACATTTTTCACCGCGCTGCTTACGACACAGCTCTTCGGGATCGCAGGCGGTTATCTCTGCAAGTTTTTTTGCGTCACGCGTTACATCTGTATCCGTGTAGAGTTGGGTCTCTATCCAATGGATCAAGGGGCTCAAATTGATCTGTTCTCGACGAATGCGGTAATAGACCCAGCGCCCGTCTTTGCGACTCTCAACCAGTCCGGATGAAAGTAGAATACCCATGTGGCGTGAGGCTGTCGCGCCGGTTACTTGGATTAGCTCAGTAATCTGACAGGCACATAACTCTTCATGCCTTATGAGCGCTGCTACGATTCGGAGCCGATTTCCGTCGGCTAATGCTTTAAATATTGTTGTCAAATTATTCATAGGATCCTCGCTACAGTTGTATACTTAGCCATATGGCTAAGTATAGTATGGAAGCAGAGTATATTGGTCAAGGTAATTTATCGCAGCGCAGAGCTGAGAGCAAAAATCCTATACATTCTGTTTTTGCCTGTGGCGGTGAAAAATATGTTAGCCACTTGTCAAAATCGGTGTATTGACAGTATAGTCCGGCTTGTAACGATAATTAATGGTCTGAATGGAGGAGGAAGTTTTGGCTAGAATGTATTGTCGGCAGTGCGGTTCGCCGTTGGCGAAGAGATCAACGGTGTGCATACAGTGTGATACGCCAGTGCCAGAAGGGCAGGTGGATGAAACTCGGTCAAAATCGGCGTTGGAGTGGTTAGCCATCTGCTGCGTTGCTTTAAGTTGCCTAGTTTTTGTGGTTGCACTGGGCATGACCAATCTGTTTCGTGATGGCGGTTGGCCTGTCGGCGCTGGATCGCTGGTAGCTATAGTGCTGAGTATTTGTTGGATCACTAAGCTTGAGAACTGCGCTGAATCTAGTGTTCGTCCCGATTCAACCAGGCGCTAATGGCTGGATGGCGCAATAGAAAGAACCGACCTACGGGCCAAACAGTGATCATGATAAACAACATGGCAAAATTACGCTGGGTAAAATCCATCACCGTGACACCTATAGTTATCAGCAGTAGTAACGCGTAGATTGCGGTAGCTACACCTAATATTTTCTCTCTTCTTGTCATGGTTTTAATTCGGCCAGCGTTCGATGTAACTGATGTTTTTTTGAATAAGCTCATTTTCTGGTGCCATTTCAATAGCAGTTTTTAAGTAGGTTAAGGCTTCCTTTTGCAGGCTTTCGCTTGCTATTAAGTCGCCACTCTTTCTAGCGTGAATAGCTTTATCAAAAACTATTTTTGCTAAATTGTTGTTGGCCAGAGCTGCTTGTTCTTGCCAACTGCTGCCTCTGACAATAGTGCTCTTGGAAGTGTTTATTATATTAAGACCTTTTTGTGTCTCATCCCAAGCTTTATCTAGTTGGTGCGTTTTAATATAGACTAGTCCCAGATTGATGTGTGCTTCGGCCAGTTGGGGATTAATTTGCGTCGCTTGGATAAATAGCTTTTGCGCTAGCTCAATTTTATCTGCATTTATTGCCTCAATCCCCTTATTATATTCAGCTTCTCCTGTGACATTGCTACCACAGGATACTATTAAGAGACTTAAAGTTATGGCGCACAGAGTTCTCATAACTGTATTCATATTTATTCCGTCCGGCGTAATGGTTAGCATCAATGTTAAAAATTAAATTCAAGTGTTTTTTGAGTAGGTTGTTTGGCGGTGTTGGTTTTACGCAAGCGTAACTCTATCTGTTTATATAGTTCGTGCAGTTGGTTCTCGACCGCCCTTTTTTCCTCATCATTATCAAAACCGAGTTCGTAGATTTGGTCTATCTTTTTGTTTAACTGGCGTATTGTGGCATTGATAGCCACTCCTGGAGCAGTAGCGCTGGCTTTTCTCGATACCTTACGAACTTCCCCACGGGTTAAACCACGCTCTTTATATTTTTGGTACAGAGTCGTCATGTTTTGTGATTTGCGCTTTTTGGCAATTTCTACCAAAATTCCACGGGGCACTCGATTATTACTGCGGCACTCATCTTTAATCTCCTCAGGGAGACGATTAAGCGAGAGTATTTCGGATATCGTTGACTTTGCTTTGCCTAGTTTTGCAGGTAGATCTCTTTGCCGACAGATGTTCTCATCGATTAGACGTTGAATTGCTTCCGCCTCTTCAACAGGAGAAAGGTTCTCGCGGACTATATTTTCAATAATGGCAATTTCTAAGCTGGGTTGGTTTTTGTAGATAGCAGGAATAGTACTAAGACCGGCCAGTTTTGCAGCGCGGTAGCGGCGTTCGCCGGATATTAAAATTAAATTTTTGTCCGCGCTTGTAGTAAAGAGTACCGGTTGAAGTACCCCATGGTTTTGAATGGTTTTTTTGAGCTCAGCCAAAGCGTTGTCGGCAAAATGTTTGCGCGGCTGGTGGGGGTCAGACTTTAATTGAGCTAAGGGTATCTCATACAGTTTGTTCTCTTCGTATACCATACAAAATCCAATTAATATCTAATAGTTGCCTACTTTAACTACTGTATATACAGCTGTTGCACTCTCAGCAGTTACATGAGTTGATAATTATTGCTTAATAGGTATAGCGCCAATAAAACATTGGTCACTGCGCTTGCGACTATACAGCATCTAAGATTTTTCTGCCAGATTATCAAGATATTTTGCATGACACCGACCGCAGCAACAGCAACAAAGTATTCAGATGGAATTGCCGCGAGAAAAACAACGCCTAAAAATGAGAATAGTTGAAATTTGCCCAGCGGGATTGATTGAAAATCTTGAACTATTAGATAGCGCAACATCAATGAACGCCAAAACAGTTCAGATATTATGGGCATAATCAGGCAGCTGCCAACTATAAGTATTGTGCCTATAGTTACTTTTAAGGCTGCTGGCCACTGGGGTGGTATGTTGTTTGGGGGCAGAGAGATATACTGAAAATGCTGGCTTAAATACCACAGAGCAAAGCTTATGATGCCGAAAATAATCGATAGTATCAGTTGTTGCGCGGTTATTTTACCGCCTATATCTGCGGAAAACCTTTCTCGCCACACCCAAATTAGACCGCCGCCGATGAGTATTTTTGCTGCCGCAATGTGCAGAGCCCAGTTGGGCAGATATCCCTCTGACTGTTCTAAGGTGAAGCATAACAGGAAAGGTAAAACGTAAGGGAACCATGCTTTAGTGTAAAAACGTGCCATAGGTAAAATTGTCCTGATTGGAGAATTACTTTAACTTAAATTGGGTTAAACTTAGTTGTGCCACTGTGCTTTTTACTGTTTCATGCTATTGTCGGTCAAGCAATAAGAAAAACTATTAATGGGCTTAAGGGTTTAAACAGTTATAGTTACTGCTTGTTATCTGTGTTTATTCTGTATGCAAGACAAGCTAAATTTATGGTTAATACTTTAGCAGCCAAGTTATTTATTGTATAAAAAATGTGCATTACTTCACGAGAGCTTATGGGTTAGCGTTAGACTACCTTGTCATCTGTGGTATTGTTGCTGCTCGTTATTGGTCTCTCCAACACAAACACAAAATATAGCATTCTGTAGCATGATTGGTTGTAATTAGTTGTCTATACGGGTTTTTTTGCTAAGTTGTCACTATTTTTAATGGAACAGATATTCATGTAAGTTTTGGGATGCAGAGAGTGTTTAACTCAATTTACTAAAGTGCAATTTTCTTTGATGCTTTATGGCAAGGTTATTGCTAAGACATGTTTAGCATATTGGCATTTAGATGCAATTTGAGTTGATATGTGGCTTTTATCTGCTAGTTGATTGATGTTAGACAGACGTTAATAAGCAAGATATAGAATAGGAGGGTAAAAGTTTATGAAGAAAGTCGTTGCTATAATAAAACCTTTTAAGTTGGATGAGGTTAAAGACGCACTTAGTGATATTGGCATTCAAGGTATTACTGTCAGTGAAGTTAAGGGATTTGGGCGTCAAAAAGGGCATACTGAGTTATATCGTGGTGCAGAATATGTTGTAGACTTTATCCCTAAGATTAAATTAGAAATAATTGTTTCTGATGATGTTGTGTCTCAGGCTATAGCACAAATTGCTGATGCTGCTAAGACTGGCAGGATAGGTGATGGTAAAATCTTTGTAACTAATGTTGAAGAGGTCATTCGTATCCGTACTGGCGAGACGGGTGATGACGCTCTGTAAAAATCTATCTAGTTATCTGTTCGTTCGCGCTCTATTAAATTTACAAGGAGAATATTAATGAGTCCACAAGAGGTTGTACAATTTGCTAAAGAAAATAACGTAAAAATGATCGACTATAAATTCCTTGATTTTGTAGGAATTTGGCAACATTTCAGTACTCCGATTTCTGAATTCGATGAGGATACTTTTGAAGAAGGTATCGGCTTTGATGGCTCTTCGATTCGCGGGTGGCAGCCAATTCACAATAGTGACATGTTGTTAATTCCTGAGCCTGCAACAGCTAAAATAGATCCATTTATCGAAGTTACTACTCTGAGCTTGATCTGTAACATTATAGATCCTATCACTAGAGAGGGTTATACCCGCGATCCTCGTTTTATTGCCAGTAAAGCTGAGTCTTACCTGAAATCAACTGGCATCGGTGATACCGCATTTTTTGGTCCAGAGCCTGAATTCTTCATCTTTGACGATGTGCGCTTCGAGTCAACCTGTAATCAATCTTTCTACGCTGTAGACTCTATCGAAGGCCGCTGGAATACTGGCCGTGACGAATATCCTAACCTAGGTTATAAACCTCGCCATAAAGAGGGTTATTTCCCTTGTGCACCTACTGATTCTACCGTTGATCTACGTAACGAGATGGTTGAAGTTCTGCAAAGTGTTGGCATGCGCATTGAAGCTTCTCACCACGAAGTTGCTTCCGGTGGTCAGTGTGAGATCGATATGCGTTTTGATTCATTGATGAACATGGGCGATACTCTGCAATGGTTCAAATATATCATCAAAAATGTCGCCGTACGTAACGGCAAAACCGTAACATTCATGCCTAAGCCTATTTATGGTGATAACGGTTCTGGTATGCACATTCACTCTTCAATATGGAAGAATGGCGAGAATCTGTTTGCTGGTGATGGTTATGGTGGTCTTTCTAAAATGGCCATGTACTACATCGGTGGGATCATGAAGCACGCTAAGGCATTGTGTGCTTTCACCAATCCTAGCACCAACTCCTACAAACGTCTGGTTCCCGGTTTTGAGGCTCCTGTAAATCTGGCTTACTCAAACCGTAACCGTTCAGCTTCCCTGCGTATTCCAGTAACAAGCTCAACTGCATCTAAGCGCGTTGAGTATCGTACTCCAGATCCATCATGTAACGGTTACTTGGCCTTTGCCGCACTGTTGATGGCAGGACTTGATGGCATTGAAAATAAAATTGATCCAGGTCAGCCTTTGGATAAGGATATCTATGGTCTGTCTCCTGAAGAGCTCAAAGATGTGCCTTGTGTTGCCGGCTCTTTGGACGAAGCACTTAATTGCTTGAAAGAGGATCATGAGTTCTTGCTAAAAGGTGATGTATTTACTCAGGATGTTATCGATAAATGGATTGAGTACAAAACTGAAGCAGAGGTAAATCCTGTGCGCATGCGTCCAACTCCAGAAGAGTTTAATCTCTATTACGATATCTAAGCCTCACAGCAATCTGTGAACTATAAAGCCCCTGAATTTATTCAGGGGCTTTTTTATTAGTATAAATTTGCTAGAGTAAGCCTATTTAGCAGGTTCTATTAAATAGGCATGTACGAAAGGGCGAGCCATGAACTTAGATAATATTCACTGCATTGATTTAGATCAGCCGCAATTGCCAGGGTTTCGCCAATTTATTAGCGCTTGGCTGATAGCCGAAGAACATTTTAGTGCTGTGGTCGATCCTGGTCCGTTATCGACTATTCCAGTATTAATCCAGGCTATGCAAGCAAAGGGAATAAAACATTTAGATTATATTCTGTTGACACATATCCATATTGATCATGCTGGTGGGACTGGGGAATTACTTAAATATTTCCCCGAAGCACAGGTGATATGTCATCCAGATGGCATTACGCACATGATCGCACCGCAGAAGTTGTGGCAGGGATCGCTACAGGTGTTAGGCGATATGGCGCAAATATACGGTAAAATTATCGCCGTGTCGGCTAAAAATATCAGTTTTTCACCCAAGGTGGGTGATACAGGTATAGAAGTATATAAAACCCCTGGGCATGCTGCTCATCATCAATGTTTTAAGTATGCTGATTTATTGTTTGGCGGTGAGGTGTGTGGAGTAACCAGCGCGGTTGCTACTGGCATATATATGCGACCAGCTACGCCACCGCGCTTTATGTTACCAATTGCTCTGGACTCTATTGATCGCATGATCGCTTTGAAGCCACTACATTTGGTTATTGCCCATTATGGGTTAGTTAAACCAGCACTCGAATATTTGCGCACTGGACGCAAGCAGCTGATTCTCTGGTTACAGGCTGTTGCGGCGACCTATAATGTTGCTAGTGCTGACAGAGAACAGGCCTTTTTTGACTGGTTAATTGAGCACGATGTCAATTTTAGCAATATTACTCAACTGGATGAAGATATTAGGCAACGGGAACTGCGGTTTTTAGGCAATACCCTGCGGGGTATGCTGGGCTATTACCGGAGCCTAGACGCGCATCAGCAGCAAGAATTTATCCTTGATTAATTAACGCTGCACAAAATTATTTCACATTCATTTTTACTGTGTTAGCTTAAATCAACTTCCTGCCCACTCCACTCTTCAAGCATGGTTTTCAAGGAGTCCTGTGTGGCATAAGAGATATCCGGCAGGGTTCCTCCCCAGGCCTTTTCTGCTTCGGCAAAGCCGTCTTTTATGCCGCCTACTATTGCATCCAGTCGGCTGGTGTCATTGCCAGCCATGCCAACAGCAAAATCAAATATGCGCTTTGCCGTGTTATCTACACTAAAATATCCATCATCTGAGATGAGTTCAGTTGCCTCTTCTGGCGTTAAACTTTCGAGGTTGATTTCACCACTGTTTGTAGCTACAAGAGTGGCGATCCCTTGCTCTTTAAGGTTGGCTGCAAAAAGATCACGGAGCATGGTGTAGGTTTGTCCAAGCTTGGCATCGGAAACTGCGGCAGAATAGGTGCCTGGGTCAATAGGAGTATTGCCAAGGGTGACTCTGTCCTGAAGGTTCTCAGCATCTTCCATCTGTTGTGGCTGTTTTTGTTGGACAGATTTTTCCAATAACTTATGCGCCTCAGCTTTGAAGCTGTCTATGGCTGTGTTACTGATAGAGTCAATCATAGCGCTATCTCCTCTCTAGATAAGTTTAAACCGCATTATAACAGATATCTGGCTCTACCTCAAAGAAGGGGGATAAAAAAATCTCATCATAAAAAAAGGCATACCAAATTATTTTGATATGCCCCATAAATTGATCAAATTTCCAACCAAAGAAAGGAGATCAATTTATGGAAA
>JAVETC010000072.1:0-4623 GCA_034006225.1 Desulfuromonas sp.
TTTGCCATCAAAGACTTCAAAATCGTTCGAGGCCCAATAGGTTTCGAAGGTGCTCAGCGACTTTGTAATGATGTGCGGAATTTCTTGCGAGGTAATCTTAAGATTCCACTCTAGGCCGCTGGTTAATGCTGAATACGATAAATTTGAAGAGCCGATATAGCCGGTATGAAAACCGGTATTGCGCAAAAACAGATAACTCTTGGCATGTAAACGCTCACGCTGGGTGTTGTAACTCAGCTTGATTTGCGTGTTAGGCAGCCCCGCTAAAAACTCAACCGCTTTGGCATCGGTCGCGCCCATGTAAGAGGTGGTAATCACCTTGAGCTGACGGCCGCTACGGGTAAATTCTTCCAGTTCTTTACGGAAAATACGAATCCCCGTCCACTTGATAAAGGACACCAGCCAATAGATTTTGTCCGCAGAGAGAATTTCACGTTTCAGCTCACTTTCTAAGGATAAACCTGCATTGCTGCCACAAAACAGCTCGCTCTGGGTTAGACCAGTCAGTGGGAAAATATCTTCCACATATTTCTTTAGGTCAGCCGCAACAGGATTTTCCAGCGTATATAAAGCGGTTAAGATTTTACCTTGGCTGCTGAGCAAGTTTTCGTCGAAGAAGTCTTTATCGTCCATTTGCGCTTTAAGCCACAGCAGCAGCTGGTTGGCCAGATTGATTTGTTCTTGCAGTTGGTTATCGCCACTGGCCACTGAGCCCACGGCAAACTCTAAAATGCCACTTAAAAAGCGCGACAGCCAGACTGAAGCTTCAGCAGGCTCTAAGCTGCGCTCGCCGACATAAAACTTTTCACGATTTAAACGTGACTCAACCAACTGGGTAATCAGCTGCTCATAAATCCCTATTTGCTGCATGTCTGAGTCCTTAATCTATGTGCTCGCTGAACTATACGGCTTGCAATGCAAGCTGTCTTGCTGGCTAGAGTCCATTTAACTATTCGGCTCATAGAGTGAGCCAAATAGACCATTTAATCGGCTTACACGTACACCCACCGGTTTATCACGATGCACTGTCTTGCAGACGGCAACGGACGCAGCACAAGTGATGCGATCATAAGTTGAGACTTTACTTACCAATAAAAGCAAAGCCACTGCCCAAGTATTCTCAGACAGTGGCTTTATGTAACCCAACTCAGAACAAGCCAAGAAACATATAAAGTTTAGACGGACAGAAAAGCAGGTCTGCACAGCAAACTGTGCAGACCTGCTGCCAGAATCAGAAGGCCACATTGATCCCGGTGTAGAAGGAACGACCCATACCAGGCACCGCTAGGCCCCAGGCCGGCCCCATGCTCATCGACATGGTTCGACCCTGGGCGGTGTAGGCACCGCCAGTAGGTAGGTAGTAAAACTTGTCAGCTAAGTTTTCCACGCCGAAGTCCAGTCGCACCTTGTCCCAGCTGTGGCTCAAGCGCAAGTTGAACAGCGTGTAACCAGACGTCTGGATCTCGTTGCGCACATCGGAACCATGGTTTTTCGACTGCACGCTGACCATTTCTAGACTGTTATTCCAGCCACTCAATTGCTGCGTCAAAGTCAAAGTGGCATTGAGCGGCATGCTGTTATACAGCGTATCGCCGCTATCGCGGTTCTTACCATTACTGTAATTGACTACGCCACTTAAACCCCACTGACCCAACTCATTGCTGGCCAGCGGCATGCGTCCAGCAATATCTACACCATAAATGCGTGCTGACTGATTAGCATACTGCAGTACGTTGAACTGACTAGAGGTAATCGTCTTACCCGGCAAGCTCACAGCATCGATGTAATCATTGACCCGCGTATAGAACGGCGTGATTTTGAGTTCATGCTCGAGGTCGGCGCTGTGCCAATCAAAAGTAACCGAGGCAATATGTGCTGCTTCCGGTTTTAGATCGACATCACCGACATAGCCATTACCGTCACCGACAAAGTTGTTCATGGTCGCAGCCATAGCCCAGGTCGACCAGCTGTAGCGCTCATACAGATTGGGCGAGCGCACCTTACGCGCGACACCGAACTCGATATCCAGATTGTCACTGTGAGTGTAATGCGCCAGGGCCGTCAGATCCCAATTGTTGTCGTTCTGGCTGCGATCGCTGGCATTAAAAGCGGCAGCTTCCACGAATTGCTGGCCTCCCGCATGACCGTAACCGTGCACCTCGCCGGCATCGCTGGCAACATGTTCATAACGAACACCCAACAGAGTCAGCCAGGCTGGATTGACCTGCCGCTCCCACTCGCCAAACACTGCCATGCGGTCGCGCTCACCGTCTTTGATGTTCTCAAAGGTATTCGGCCACATGCCGCCACCCGATGCAGGCCAATAATCATTGAGACGATAGCGCTGATATTCGCCACCAACCCGCAGCAAATCACGTTCACTCAGGTCGATATTGGCCTTGATACTACCACCCAAGGTCTTACCTTCACTGTCCATCGGCATGCCGGCAGCACAGGTCGAACTTATCGGGCTGCAGGCGCTGCCAGCGCCTGAAGCCATGCCATACCAAAAACGCTTGTCTGGGCCGAAGTCCATTTTGTGCTCGACCTTCTCGTGATAGATCTGAGTCTCCAGATTACCCCAGTCAAACTGGCTTAGATAACGCAGATTGATACGTTCCTGGGTATTATCGGTCATGTCCATGCGCTGGTTGGGGTACAGCTCTTGCGGCACGTGCTGGTAACCAAACTTGAGCTCCAGCAGATCCTCGCCCAACTTTAACGCCATACTCAGGTCATGGTTTTCCGTCTCGTAGGCGGTGGAAGCCACCTCGTCCAGCCCGGCCTGCTCGCCAGAACGGCCGGTGGCACGGTCGTCCTTAAACTTACCACCGGCCATGTAATTGTTGGCCTTGCTGTAGCTGCCGGCATAGCGAATATTAAATACATCGTTAGCATGAGTAGCAGAGAAATTACCGCCACGCGCATCGTTGTTGCTGCGCATGAAGGCACCTATCTCACCCTTGTTGATGCTCGCCGCTCCCGGCTCAGCAAACTCGGGCTTGGCGCTATCGGCTATAATGGTGCCACCGATGCTGTCGCCACCAACGCTGACCGGCGTAATGCCAGAAAACACCTGTAATTTGCCCAAGTTACTCGGGTCGACATAAGACAAGGCTGGGTTCATATGGTTAGGGCAGGAAGATACCAGATCCATACCATCGACCTTGATGCGCAGGCGATCATCCGCTAAACCACGGATAGCAGGTAAGCTAGAAATACCGCCGGTGCCATTAAGGCTGACTCCGGGCACACCACGCAACAGCGTAGCCGTATCGCTGGTTGCAGAACTCAGACTACGCAAGGTTTGCTGCGAAACCGAAGTAGCACCGAGCGGCTCTTCCTCTGCCTTAATCACGCTAGACTCAAGCTGTAGCGCCTCAGCCACAACAGGCTCCGATACGGCGTGGCCAGCATGCAAATCAGCGTTGGCGGCTTCGACGGCAAGCGCTAGCGGGCTGAACAAAGCCAGTAAGACAGCACACGCACGGTAGTCCGCACGTGGACGGTCCATAGAACACTCAATACGAATATGGGACATAAAACATTCTCTAAGCATAAATAATGAACATCGCAAGATCTACACAATCACCCAAAGGGCAACACTGCACAATAATCAAGCGGTAGACAAAAAGATGACAATCGGTCGTTGCCAAAGCCTTAAGAGATAGGAGGAGCGCGGGTCAGCGCACCAATGAATACAGTGTCACGACCTGTCACCGGCAACGCAGGTTGCACACCCAGTATGGACGAAGTCAGACAAGGGCGAGCCTGTGACCGGCTGCTAGGAACGACTGGCGAATTCAATAACAGCTGACAGTAGCCGCACTTAGCCCAATCCATCTCATGACTGGCGCTTGAAGATTTAGCATGCTCACCGCTGCAAGCCTGCTCGTCACGTAAGCTCAACCCCTGTCCCAGTAACGGCCCGACCAGCAGCAACAGCATGGCCAAGAGGCCAAGCCGGCTACAATATCGAACACGTTGCGAATGAGACAAGGGCATTATCATCCGTCCATAGAGAAAAGAACAAAAGCATACTACCGCAGAGTAAAGCTCACTCGGTCTGCGGCAGAAGGTCACAACGAACAGCTTAAGCCTCCTTCATTCAGCCCGCACCAACAGCGTCAAAACACTGTTGTATCCTCGCCAAAACCCGCTCAGAGGGCGTTTGTCAGCAACTCTGCGGTCTCCATGCACGAGCAGCGTATACAGTAAGACAAACACTCCCTCCACAAGGAAATATAATCGTAAGCTTAATTTACTGATCCATATCAGGGTTTGCTTATGCAAGCTCCTGCAATACAAAGAAAGCACTTGAACTTGCGGATGCAAACCAGTCAATACAGTATCCGCTTACAGAAACACTCAGCAGAGCACCTAAAAAGTCAACGGCGTTTGTCCGGCACAACCCGGTTCATGACCAAGTGTAAAACCGTTTTATGAGCAAGAGAATCAAGACTTCTACCCTTCACCCTCAGCAGTTTGTTACTTTAGCAGACGCGCTTTGTCATCATTTTGTCATTTACACACGCTGTAATGCGCATGACATATTTTTAGTGGACGATAGGATTAACTCATGACCAGTAAAACTGTACTCATCGTGGATGATGAAGCGCCAAT
>JAVETC010000073.1:0-4609 GCA_034006225.1 Desulfuromonas sp.
CCGTTTTTTTTGCGCTGGTGCTTGATCCTGCCGATTCGAGGTGAATTCCTGGAATATCTCCACCTTTTCATCCGCTGATTCAGCCCCATGAGCAGACAGCGCCTTTGGCTGTCCAGCAGCGACATGAGGCTGCTGTATAGATGCCTGCGATTGCTCAGTTTTTTCACTCTCTGATTCAGGTGCCTTAGCTGGCAGCACCTTTGGCTGTGCAACAGCTGCATAAGGCCGCTGTGCGACAATTTTTTTAATCTCAGTCTTGAGTTTTGCTAAGGCTTGGCCTTTGGTCTTCTGAGCCTCTGATTCAGGTTTTAGCTCAGGCTGAACAACCACAGGCGCTGCTAATGGCTGCTCAGATGCTTGATTTAATAACCCCGTCGATACCGTTTTTACAACCAACCTGGGCACAGATACAGAGGTGCGCTCAATCAGCACCTCAGACACCTTGGCAGCACTGGGCAACTGCTCTGCCAACAAGGGCAACACAGCCAAAAAATGCAATACCAACGACAGCGTTATGTAGACAAACAACCTTGACATAAATCAACTCACTCAACAGCAAGGAAGCTATTAAGAATCATTTGCATTAGAGAGTCAACATCATTTAGAGTTCTCTGCGCTTCTTTGTGACACCCCCTAATATTTGATAAACCTTGCCCTGCTGATTGAAAAACGACGAGGAGTTGTTATGCAAATCTATCCGCCATTCAAGTTAAAACCATTATTAATTTCTTTAATAATGGCAAATACTGCAGCCATTGCCGCCGAAAAACAGGCAACGCAATTCGATGCAATTACCGTAACAACCACCCGTAATGAACAAAAACTGAGTGACGTTCCCACTACTGTCTCGGTACAGGATGAAAGGCAAATCGATCAGCAAAACATCAAAAATATTCAAGACCTGATTCGCTATGAGCCTGGCGTATCAGTGTCAGGCGGCAGCAGCCGCTTTGGACTCTCAGGTTTTACCATTCGAGGCATTGGCGGGAATCGCGTATTGACTCAAGTCGATGGTGTCAGCGTGGCCGACGGCTTTGCTTTTGGTGGTTTCTTAAATGCACGACGCGATTACGTTGATCTGGACACGGTCAAACAAGTTGAAATTATTCGTGGACCGGCCAGTTCGCTGTATGGCAGCGATGCGATTGGCGGCGCTGTGAGTTTTATTACCAAAGATGCCGGAGATTATTTAGATCCAGGGGATGCTATCTATGTGCGTTTAAAAACCGGTTATGACGGTGCCGACGACAGTTGGTTACGCAGCAGCACACTGGCCGGCCGCTATGCCAACCTAGACTCATTGGTGCATCTGGGACGTCGTACCGGTCAAGCCAGCGACAGCCACGGTAATCACGGGGGCATCGGCGCTCAACGTACAAAAAGCAATCCACAAGACTCTACCCGTGATAATTTACTGACTAAATTTGGCTGGGATATCAGCGAGCAGCAGCGTCTACAGCTGACCTATGAAAACTTTGCTGAGGATACCGACACCAAGGTGCTCAGCGCTTACAGCAACACAGCGACCATTCGCACTCAAACGGCTAAAGACAGCACCGACCGTGAGCGTTACTCATTGGCGCATACGCTGGATCTTACCAGCCCCATCGCGGATCACATCAACAGCCAACTGACCTATCAAGACAGCAAAACCCGCCAGCGCACCTATGAAAACCGCGTGCTTGCTGGACAAGACCGCCAGCGCAGTCGTGATTCAGATTATCAAGAAGTTCTCTGGGCATTTAACAGCATGCTCAATAAGTCATTGACCCTTGGCGCCAGCCAGCATCAGTTGACCTATGGTTTTGATGTAAAACGTACGAAAAATTCTGATTTGCGCGCAGGTGAAGAAACAGTCGTTAGCAGCGGCATCAGTACACCGATATTACCCACCAGCGACTTTCCTGATCCTACCACCACAGAATATGCACTTTTTATTCAAGATCACATTCAAATCGGCCGCTGGACATTACTGCCCGGCCTGCGTTACGACTATTACACAATGGCACCTAAGGTCAACCAAAACTACCTCAACAGCAATGCCATCGACAGTAATCCAAGCAATTATAGCGACTCAACAGTATCGCCAAAACTGGGTATCACCTACCAAGTGGATGATCAGCACAGTCTCTATGGCCAATACGCAGCAGGTTATCGTGCACCACAAGCGGTTGAAATTTTTGGTGAGTTTGAAAACCCAGGCATGTACCGCACCCTCTCCAACACCAGCCTTAAAGCCGAAGCCAGCGACAGCTACGAGCTGGGCTTACGCGGCCAATACCGCCTAGGCAATTTCAGCGTCGCCTTATTCTACAATCAATATGATGATTTCATCGAGCAAGTCAGTCGCCCCTCAAGCAAACCAGGCTACCCTTTTGGCGAATTTCAATACATCAATAAAGACCGCGTAACGATTCGCGGCGCAGAAGTCAAAGGCGAGCTGTTCTTGGATACGCTTGGCCTACCTGAAGGCTGGCGCGCACGGGGTAATCTGGCCTATGCGCGCGGGAAAGACGAAGGCCCTGGTGAAGCTCTCAATAGCATTGACCCGCTTAAAGGTGTGTTCAGTCTGGCTTACAGCCAACCCAATGGACAATTTGGCGGTGATTTAAGTTGGACCTTAGTGGCGGCCAAAAATCGTTTTGACACAACCCAAACCCATGACCAATTTGCCACTTCAGGCTACGGCACACTTGATCTCAATGCTTGGTGGCAAGTGGATGAACACTTCTCAGTGAATGCTGGCTTATTCAATTTAACTAATAAGCGCTATTGGAACTGGGGCGATGTGCAAGGCCTCAGCAACACTGGTGCTGGTCTAGCGCGCTCGAGCCAGACCGGACGGCATGCAGCAGTTAATCTGATTTGGGAGTTATAGAGATGAGTCAGGCCTTATCCGTTTGCCGCTTTAAGTGATCAGCGACTCAGGCTCAAAAACCAGTTCTGATCGGTAACAATAGGTATCCACCGGTGGCAACTGCACTTAACGCTATTGCCACCCTGGAAGCCACGGCTCACGGCGTAGATGTATGGTGGTAAAGCGCACACCGCCTATAGAGCGATCATTAATTTTGCCGTGACGAGGTATGTGGGAGTAAAACAAACTAGAAGAAGATTCGCAGTTGCTCCTCTGTTTTGCACAATGCTAACCTCAGCCAAGCATTTATCATCCACCCTCGCCTAGAACCATGCACAGAGCTTACGTATGAATCTCACCACTCGCAAAAAAAATGTTAGAACTTCCAATCAATCCGACCTATCCAGCCAAGAGCGATTCAACAAGGCATGGAAAAGGGTCGCTAATCAACAAAAGAAAAACGACCACTTACGCGAACAAATCAAAACCTTCGCCGAACAGGTTAGCGAGGCGGTTGAGCATCAGGAGAAGGCCTACATTACAACCCTGTATCAAAGTTGCGAGCATCTACTGGTTTTTTATGGCCGCAAATCTTTAGCCGCTTGGCAACGCGAAGTGCTCACAGAGTGGATACTGGACTATATAGACACCATTACGCACAACCCCTTTGCTAGTGGTGTTGACCTGAGCCCCCTCTATCAAACGATGGATGCTATTGTAGAAACAATGCATCCTGAGACATTTGACCCTTTCCAAGATGATGCAATGCACAGCGAGCAACACTTCTTCGACGAGATGGCTGATGATGCTGACAACGCAAGCATGTTTGAGGATCTCTTCTCTGACTTTCAGCAGGATCCAAGATTTGATGAGTTTTTCCGTCAGCAAGAATCATTTGAGCAGCAGATGAAAGAAGACGAGCAGGCACTGAATAAACTGATGAAAGGTGGCTCAATCAATAAATTATTCCGCCGAGTCGCGCGTGTTCTGCACCCAGATCGTGAACAAAATGAAGAAGCGCGCCTGGAGAAAAACCGCCTGATGAGTGAGCTGATCGCGGCTCGCGACAGTAACGACATCACGACCCTGTTTGCTTTCTACGCTGAGTATGTCGGTCAGTCACCTCTGGAAGAACTCGGCGGTGATCTGGCTGACGCTACAGAATTACTCAACCGGCAATATGCACAGCTACGGTCGCAGCACGCAGACATATTGGATGAAGACCCCAAAGCCGGCATTTTGTATCAACGTTTCCACAAAAAAACCATGAAAGCATCACAGCACAGAATTAACGCTCACTTAACAGACATAGAACGGGATATTAATAACCTGACACTATTCTGCAAAGAGGTGACCAGCCTAAACAAGCTCAAGCCGTATCTGCAGAGGCGCTGGGAACATATCAATGAAGAGCGCTGGTGATTTAGCGCTTTCCTTTAATGCTCTAAGTCCATGCAAACGCCATTAGTGTAATACTGAAAATACTTAAATATAAGTAAAAACCCACGCTTAAGGCCATAAATACTTATATTTGAGCTGCCATGTAAAGCACTGTTCAGATATTAGAGTAACTGGGCAGCAGCGCTGGCCTTACCCAAGAACAGGTGTGTAGTGGTCAAGTAAAACTGGCCACCGACTTATAGTTAATCCAGTAATTTTCCTCAGCTTTATTTGGGCTCATGCCACCATTGTGTTTATGCGGCCTTAGCTGACTGTAATACCCGATTAAACACTTAACGATATGATGCTGTG
>JAVETC010000036.1:0-29494 GCA_034006225.1 Desulfuromonas sp.
GTGTATGGACAGCGCCACAACAGAAGGTCGGGACAAAAACAAGTTATCTCAGCTGATTTCAGCATCAACGTCTCAATGTTGTCGGGTTTGATTTGCTGGTGGCAACCAAGTCCGACAAACTGCTAGAATGTGATGTATCTGCTGGAGGTAATATGTATTTTGTACCATTGTCGCAATTTGAAAGTGTTGAGTTGATCGTCCACGCTCTGCGTGCTGCAGCTGGCGAGGCCGATTGTAAACAGTGTCCGGCTCGCAAGGTTTGTATGAAACAGTGCTTGCTTATAGCTGATTCGATTCAGTCGATGATTGCCAATGGCACCTTGCCAGCATTAGATAGTGAACCCGAACCACAACAGCAATCTTCATTTCACCAAGACCCCGCTCCGCAGGAGCAGGAGGCGCAGAACATTGCAGTGGAAAACAAAAAAGGCCATCTACATGTGGTAAAATAAATCATTCAATAGTTATGCGCTGAGCAATAAAACCGTCCTGTTATGGGGGCGGTTTTATTGTTTGCTGTTAAATCAGCTTTTAGCGTTTTATTGACATAGGCGCGCGAAACAATTTAGAATGCGCTTTTTGCCGCTTTAGCAGCGGCTTAGTACGTTGTTTTTATTACATTCCAGTCTAAAAGATTGGGAAGGAGTGATCATGAAGGTCATTATTACCGATGAGATTTCCGAAGCAGGGCTACAGGAGTTACGCGCGGACGAACGTATTCAAGTAGATATCAAATTAGGTTTGAGCATATCTGAGCTCCATGAAGTTATTGGTGGCTACGATGCTATTATTACTCGCAGCGGCACTACTGTTGATAAACCTTTGATCGATTGTGCTACTAATCTCAAAATTGTAGCGCGTGCCGGCGTGGGTATTGATAACGTCGACGTTGAATACGCTAGCAGCAAAGGTATTATTGTTGTCAACGCTCCTCTGGGTAACACCAACTCAGCGGCGGAACATACTATGGCCTTGCTGCTCTCTTTGTGTCGGAATATTCCTGTTGCTAGTGCCAGCTTGAAAAGTGGCGAATGGAAACGGGCGAAATTTACCGGTAAAGAGCTGAAACACAAGACTCTCGGTGTCATCGGTCTGGGTAAAGTCGGAGGACGTGTTGCACTGCGCGCTAAAGCGTTTGAGATGGAGGTTATTGCCTGTGATCCATATATCTCCGCTAAGCGCGGTACTGATCTCGGTGTTAAGCTGGTCGGGCTAGAGGAGTTGATCCGTTATGCCGATATTATCACTGTTCATACGCCGCTCAATGATGAGACCCGTGGCATGATAACTGCTGATCACTTTGCCCAGATGAAAGATGAAGTTATAGTAGTAAACTGCGCACGCGGTGGTATATATGAAGAGGCTGCTACCTTAGCAGCGCTGGAGAGCGGCAAGGTTGCTGGAGCCGCCTTTGATGTGTGGAGCGTTGAGCCACCGAGCACCGATACCGTTCTTGCTCAGCTTATTGCCCATCCGCACATGGTAGTTACTCCGCACTTGGGAGCAAACACCTTTGAAGCACAGCTCAACGTTGCTGTCGATGTTGGGCGCGAGATTATCAATTATCTCGACGGCAAGCCGCTGGAAAATGCCGTTAACATTCCTAAGTTTGATCCAGATCTGATGGAGCACATGAAGCCATTTGTCGAGTTGGTAGCAAAATTGGGCGAGTTTATTACCCAATTGGCTCCGGCAAACCCAGAGAAAATCACCTTCAGCTATACCGGTAAATTGGCTAGATTCGACTGCTCGCCGCTGACGGTATGTGGTTTGGCGGCTATGCTCAATAAGCAGACCGATATCGAGGTCAACATGGTCAACGCGCGCTTGACGGCGCGGAACATGGGGATTGAGGTCGAAGAGGTGAGTAACACCGAGTCTGATGTGTACTCTAATCTGGTTACTATAGTTCTGAAGTCTAGTGCTGGCGATCGGACTATCGCTGGGACTATGTTTGAAGGCACTCCTAAGATCGTGAAAATGCGCGATTTTATGACAGACTTTGCTCCAGAACCGCACATGCTGGTTATTAGCTATGATGACCGTCCGGGTATGCTGGGCAAAATTGGTACTATTCTCGGAGAAGCCAATATCAACATTGGTAATATGAGTCTTGGTCGGCGTGCGATAGCTGGCGAAGCTATGGTAGTATTCTCCGTAGATACCCCCGTGGATGAGGCTACTATGGCTAAGGTCTCTGCCGCCTGTAATGCTCATTTTATTAAAGCGGTGCGAATGTAGTTATAAAGACAATAGATATAGGGCTAAAATAAGAAGCGGCTCGCGTAAATTACGCGAGCCGCTTCTTTATGGAACTTGTTGTGTGGCCTGTTGCCTATTTGGCCGGCAGCTACTGAGGTAACTCACCGGGGAAGGTGCTGATGAGCTCCTCTTTAAAGGCATCAAAACCCATTTTTTCGATGAACTTGCCCAGACGACCTTTTTGATCATTAGTAACAAACCACTGTACTACATGGTCAAGTAGCGCGTTAGCTTGATCATCGTTTAGACCCTCAGCTAATATTTGCGACATTCTGGCACCGGCTCCACCGTTACCGCCAACCATTACTTTCCAGCCTTTATTGGTGCCGATCAGGCCGACATCCTTAATGCACACTTCAGCACAATCATTAGTACAGCCGGAAACGCCCATTTTGAATTTCCATGGCAGTTGCATGCCATGATATTTTTTATCAATATCCAGCCCTAGGCGCACCGAATCCTGCTGGCCGCGTTTACAAAATGTCGTGCCGGGGCAAATTTTTACTGAGCGCACGCACATACCAATAGCTGCACCTGCAGGCTCGTCAAGATCGGCCCAGATCGCATCCAGCTCTTCCTCTTTCAAGCCAACAATAGCAATACGTTGGGCGCTGGTTATTTTTAACGCCTGTGCCTGATATTTCTCCGCTACTGCGGCAATCTTACGCAGTTGATCGGGGTTGGTGAGGCCACCGGGGATATGCGGAGCGACGGCATAGGTATCTTTGTCCTGCTGTAAAATGGCACCTTTTGCGAGAATATCTTTTTTCATAATTTCCTCATAATATGTATTGGCTGTGGATAATATTTACATAAATCACAATGGGGTTGTCCCACAATTGAGTGGTACTGTCAAGTTTCTGCCTCTACTCAGGGGCTGGCAAATAGGGGTAAATCGCAGGCGGGAATTAGCTTTAGCTGCTCTGCGCGCTGGAGTAATTCGTGTACGGCACCGATGCCTTCGTCGCCTAGATCAACGGAAAACTCATTTACATACAGCTTAATATGGGCGCTGGTGACTTGAGCCGACAGCTCTTGTGCGTGCTCACTTATATAGGTGCTGGCGGCTTGAGGATGCTGTTGTGCATAGAGAACACTGGCTCTAAGTGCTTGGTCGATGCGCTGTATCAGTGCGGGGTCAAGATCGCGGCGCGCTAAAATACCCCCTAGCGGAATGGGCAGTCCGGTAAGTTCCTCCCACCACTGGCCGAGATCGAGAATTTGGTGCAGTCCATGTTGAGCATAGGTAAAGCGTGATTCGTGAATAATGACCCCAGCTGCGGCTTCTCCACGCTCAAGAGCTGGCATTATATGATCAAAGGGGACGCTTCTCGTGTTGTATATGCCGCTGCCGTGCAGTTGCAGCAAGAGATGCGCGGTAGTTAACTCGCCGGGAATAAGGATGGTTTTGCCGTGCAACTCTTGCATCGAACAGGGGTGTGGTGCTACTACCAACGGGCCGCACCCACGACCTAGTGCGCCACCGGCATGGAGCAGAACATAGCGCTCGCGCAGCAGGCCGAAGGCGTGATAGGAAATTTTGGTTAGATCCAGCGCACCTTGCAGAGCTAACCGGTTAAGCGTCTCTACATCTTCAAGACGCTCGACAAACTTTACCCCGCGGCATTGCACTAGCTGATGAATTAAAGCGTTGAAGATAAAGGTATCGTTAGGGCAGGGCGAATAGCCCAGCGTTAAGGTATGCATAACTTAGTCACTCTCTTGGTGCAGAAGATATATGGCACAATGCTGGGCGCGTTGCATAGCTCCTGGCAGATCCCAGTGGGCGGTATCTCTATCCTCCACCATGTTGGAAATAGCGCGTAGCTCCGTAAAAGGTTTGTGATATTGAGTACATACCTGTGCGGCGGCGGCACCTTCCATGTTTTCGGCAATAGCACCAGTACGTTGATAAATCTGTTGTCCATAGGTAGCGCTACCACTACAGGTGGAGAGCGTAGCAAATGGGCCCGACTGGTGCTGAATCTTGTGTTGCTGGGCATACTCGTGCAAAGCTAGCTTGTTGTTGCTCAGCCAGTCGCTTGCGCACGGGAAGCTATGGTAATATTTGTCTTGTCCATGCTCAACTAAGGGGAATCCTAACTGCTGCAGATCAATAAAGCCAGTGCTGGTCAATACCCCCTCATCGGCAAATATCTCCTTAGTGGCCGTGGCTATGTCACCAATTTGCAGTCCGCTTTGAGGATAAGCGCCAGCACAGCCGAGCATAATGACGCGGCTGATCTCTGTGCAGTTGAAGATTGCTGCCAGTGCTGCAGCGGTTGAGCTTTTGCCTAGTCCAGCGTGGGCGACAGCATAGCGTTGCCCGTTTATGTAGCCGCTAGTTAATGTCACGTGGCCGCAGAGTTTTGTACTGCTGTTGGTTAACGCCTGTAGCAGCAATTGCCCTTCAGCCGCTACGGCGGTCAGAAGCAGGGTAGTTGGCACAGTGTTGGTCGATTGGGTGGGCAGTGACGTCATAATTAAAGCTCAATTTTTAGAGAACCAGCCTAGGCGAATCAGGTCGCGGCGCAGCTCTGCACTCTGTTGGCGGATAACTCCCCAGCGCCAGAAGTTCTTCTGTTGATGCAGCTGGTTTTTGCTCAGTTCTCCGCTGGGGATATGGCGTTCAGTGGTGACTAACTGGCGGCGAAACATCGCATCGGTAGCATCAATGAAGTCTGCCAACTTTTTGCTAATGTCTGCATCAATATTGTCAATAACGAGAGCGATAATATCTCGCAGTTGTATGCCGTTCAGGTAGTCATCCAAGTCGCCATCAAAACCCTGACTGCACTCCTTGACAAACTCTTTCCAGTCCATCATCAGGTGGACAAATTCATCTTCGCTTGACCAGTCAAGATCCTCCTCCTGCTCCAATATCGCCGAGATAAGATCCTGTTCTTTACCGGAGAGAAAAAAATCTTCGCCATCTGAGGTGGATTGCATATCAAATAACTCAATCAATTCACTACAGTAGTTGATGTAATCAAGATCCTGTTTTGCCAGTTTGCGTAATGTACCAGGCAGCTTGTCAGCATCAATGCTAACCAGCGATAGGTGATCGTGGGCAAAATCGGCGGGAAAGATAAGTTCCTGCGTATAGCTCAATCCGTGCTGCGTAAAAATATCCATAGTGCGAATATGGTTAGCGGTAAAGCAGGTAAAAGCCTTCTCCTCCGAGTAAAACAGCTCCACCCCTTGGCGGCTATTGGCTAAACCAAAGCCGACAAAACCATCGTGGATCAAGCGCTCCATGTAGGGGGCGATGGTATCGAGAATCTCTTGCGTAGGAATATATGGCGAGTAGAAGACCGTCGGTTCTGGCAGCGCATCGTCCTCAGAAACCTGAATTTTCTCCGGATAATATTCCAGAACAAAGAAGGATTCCTCAGCGAGCATGGTAGCGCAGGCTTTAAACATGCTGGCAAACTGGTTGGTATCTATAAGAGCGGCAAAGCGAAAGGCGTCCTGACAGCCATCCAAGCGGGAATAACAAAACCCCTGATGCAGATCAAATGCTGGGTTCTGGATCTCTTCGTCCCACACGCGTAGACCGCATGGTTGTGCAAAAGTTAAAGGTGGCACGTATATCCTCTATAAAAAGCAAGTAGATGCGGCAACAAGATAAGCGATTAAGCGGACGAAAGTCAATACAGGCGTTGGCGCACAGCTGGTTTGGAGTTTAGTCTAGCATGGCTGGATGGGGTGGCAGTTATGGCAACGCTCCATGCTCTTTAAGAACGCTGTAAATTTGCTCTGCCAGCACGCGGTAGCCCTGAGCATTAAAATGGATGGCATCGGATTTGTAGGTTGGGGTGCGCAGCAAGTCAGCTATCAGGTCATCAATTAACACTAAATGGTAGTTATCTGCCAATTCGCTATAGAACAACGCCTGGCTGGAAAAGAGGTTTTTCTCCGGTACTGCAATAAGCACTACCTGTATGCCCATACTTTGAGCATATTCGATCATAGTAGCTAAGTTGTGTTTTATCTGTGCGGGATCAGTATTGCGTAAAATGTCATTGCCACCTTCGAGTAACAGCAGCAACTCTGGCTGGATCTTATCCAGCAGCTGCGGCAGACGCTTTGCCCCCAGCGTCGTTGTCTCGCCAGAAACTCCGCCATTAACCACTGGGCGGTCGCATAACTGCGCCAGAATGCTTGGGTAGCTAGTGGCGGCGGTAGCGCCAACCCCAAGAGTCAGGCTATCGCCGAAAGCCAGAATGGTTCCATCGGCGGACACTTTTTCCAGTTGCGCGCGTTCGCAACCGCCAAGGGTAACCAGTGCCAGAATAAGCAAAATTGTCAGAATAGTTCTGTTCTTCCAGCGCAAGTTGCACTCTCCTTTATCTATTTTTTTGCCGCCTTCTTCAGGTTTTTCGCCTCTTTCTTCTCTTTCATGGTCTTAGCAGGTGCTTTCTTATCAGATTTCTTGGTGTCCATGCCTTTGCCCATTGTCATGCTCCTGTGTTACAGGGTGATGGTGCGAAAAAAACTCATGAGTCACCATAGTCCCATGCGTGGCGCAGGGGAAGAGTTTATTCGTCGCTGATGCTACATAAAGATATTACTGCGGTTGATAAGATCGATGATGACCTTTACCGGGATGGATTCATAGAGTCAGATTACTGGCTATGATCACCATCAGATAATGATTCAAGGTAGTTTTGAATAATGGTGATATCGGCCTCGGCCCAGTCTAATGTCAATAGATTCTGTGGTTTAAGCCAGAGTATTCTCTTATGCTCAATAAGTGAAAGTTTCCCCGGTAGGAGAGTGCAGACGAAAGGATAAAGGGTGATAAAGAAGTCGGGATATTGCCAATTGGCTGCTGCAAGTGAAGACAATATCTCAATATTGACGTCTAGCTCCTCTTTTATCTCACGCACCAGACAATCGGCAGCATTTTCCTGCGGTTCAAGTTTGCCACCAGGAAATTCCCACTTTAGCGGCAGGCTCATCTTCTCGCTTCTTTGCGCGGCTAGCACCAAACCATTGTTGACAATAATGGCGCATGCCACCTTGATTTTTTTCAAGTCTTTCTCCCCGATTTAGGTAAATGTTTTAATGGCGGCGAAAGCGCTCCAGCAGGCGGCGTGAGGCGGCGCTGGGGGTGGTGGTGCCGTCGAGTACGGCCTGTTCGACTTGGGGCAGGAGGGGCTGGACGTTTTTATCGTGGATAAACATATCTTGTAGATCTTGGCGCAACAATGCCCACATCCACTCCTTGGCTTGCTGGCGTCTTTTGGCGTCGAACTCGTGATGTTGGTTCATGGTGGCGCGGTACTCTTGTAACATTGCCCAGATGTTCTCTATCCCCTCATTGTGCAGGGCGCTACAGGTGTGCACCGGCACAATCCAATTGGCGCTGCGCGGACGCAGGATGTGCAGGGCGTTGGCATACTGTTGCTTAGCCAGATTGGCGCGGCTGACGTTATCGCCGTCGGCTTTATTGATAACTATGGCGTCGGCGATCTCCATCACCCCTTTTTTGATTCCCTGCAGCTCATCACCGGCACCGGCTAATTGCAGTAGCAGAAAAAAATCGACCATGGAGGCGACGGTAATTTCCGATTGGCCGACGCCGACGGTTTCAATGATGATCACGTCGTAACCGGCAGCTTCGCACAGCAACATGGTCTCGCGTGTTTTGCGCGCCACCCCACCCAGAGAACTACCGGCGGGGGAGGGGCGGATAAAGGCGTTGGGATCGCGCGCCAGATCTTCCATGCGGGTTTTATCACCGAGGATGCTGCCGCCAGAAATTTGTGACGATGGGTCGACAGCCAGCACGGCGACTTTATGTCCCTGCTTAGTTAAGTGGATGCCAAAGGCTTCTATGAAGGTGCTTTTGCCTGCTCCTGGCACGCCGGAGATACCAATGCGCAGGCTGTTGCCGCTGTGGGGCAGGAGCTTGTCGAGTAGTGTCGCGGATTGCTGAATATGTTCTGGTTTGCGGCTCTCAATCAGCGTTATCCCTTTAGCCAGAGCGCGTAGTTGGCCGTTGCAAATGCCGGTTGCCAGTTGTTCAATATTCATGCAGGAGCCTTGTTGAGGGGTGAAGAGGTGGTAGTGCTAGTTGGGCGGAGCGCCGTCCGCCCAACTAGTTAAGTAGCTACTTCTTTTCGATAATGGCCGCAAGAGTTTCGCGGGCGGAGGTGGTAATTGAGGTTCCCGGGCCGAAGATGCGCGCAGTGCCGACAGCATAGAGCTCGGCATAATCTTGGTGCGGAATAACGCCGCCGCAGATAACGGCGATATCATCGGCACCAAGTTTTTTCAGCTCGGCAATCAACTGGGGAACTAGTGTTTTGTGACCCGCAGCGAGGCTAGAGACACCGACAACGTGGACATCGTTCTCCACGGCCATTTTAGCGGCCTCTTCTGGGGTTTGGAACAGCGGGCCAACATCGACATCGTATCCGACATCGGCATAGGCGCTGGCAACTACTTTGGCACCCCGGTCGTGACCGTCTTGACCCATCTTGGCAATCAAAATGCGTGGGCGGCGACCTTCGGTTTCAGCGAAGTCGGCAATAAGTTTTTTGACTGCAGCAAATTCTTGATCTTGTTCACACACCGATGCGTATGCTCCTGAAACGAGTTTAATCTCAGCTTTGTGGCGGCCAAAGACCTTTTCCATGGCGTCAGATATCTCACCAACAGAGGCGCGCAGACTGGCAGCCTTGACACAGAGTCCGAGCAGATTGTCAGAGTTATTCTCGCTGGCTTTGGTGATGGCGTCAAGTGCTGCCTGACAAGCTGTTTCATCACGTTCGGCACGCATCTTTTGCAGACGCTTGATCTGTGATTCACGCACCGCTGTGTTATCGATGTCGAGAACGTCGATGGGATCTTCTTTAGCGAGTTTATATTTGTTAACACCGACGATCACGTCGCGCCCGCTGTCTATGGCGGCCTGTTTTTTCGCCGCCGACTCTTCTATGCGCAGCTTAGGCATGCCAGACTCGATGGCTTTGGTCATGCCACCGAGATCGTCGATCTCTTGCAGAATAACTCGCGCCTCTTTGATCAGTTCGGCGGTCATCGACTCTACATAGTAGGAACCGGCGAGAGGGTCGACCACGTTGGTGATGCCGGTCTCTTCCTGAATTACCAGCTGAGTGTTGCGGGCGATGCGCGCCGACTGCTCAGTGGGCAGGGAGATAGCTTCATCCAGCGCGTTGGTGTGCAGTGACTGGGTGCCACCGAGCACTGCTGCCAGAGCTTCAATGGTGGTGCGAATGACATTGTTGTACGGATCTTGTTCAGTCAAGCTCCAGCCAGAAGTCTGGCAGTGGGTGCGCAGAGCCTTAGATTTTACATTCTGCGGATTGAATTGATCCATCAGCTCCGCCCACAGGTAGCGTGCGGCACGCAGTTTAGAGGCCTCCATAAAGAAGTTCATGCCGATGGCGAAGAAGAATGATAGCCGTGGGGCGAAGGCGTCGATATCCAGACCTTTGGCGATAGCCGCTTTTACATACTCCAAACCGTCAGCCAGAGTGAAAGCCAGCTCGAGGGCATTGTTAGCACCCGCCTCCTGAATATGGTAGCCGGAGATGGATATCGAGTTAAACTTGGGCATAAACTTGCTGGTGTATTCGATGATATCCGAGATGATGCGCATAGATGGTTCTGGTGGATAGATATAGGTGTTGCGCACCATGAACTCTTTGAGGATGTCGTTTTGAATAGTTCCGGCTAACTTCTCTTGACTAACTCCAGCCTCTTGCGCTGCAGCAATATACATGGCCAAAATTGGCAGCACCGCGCCGTTCATGGTCATGGATACCGATACTTTGTCGAGGGGGATATCGCTAAAGAGGATTTTCATGTCTTCAATGGAGTCGATGGCAACTCCGGCTTTACCAACATCGCCGACAACGCGCGGATGATCTGAGTCATAGCCGCGGTGGGTGGCGAGGTCGAAAGCTACCGATAAACCCTGTTGCCCAGCGGCTAAATTGCGTTTGTAAAAAGCATTGGACTCTTCGGCGGTGGAAAAACCTGCATATTGGCGCACAGTCCATGGTCGGCCAGCATACATGGTGGCGACAGGGCCACGCAGAAAGGGTGGCAGCCCAGGGAAGGTGTCTAGATGTTCCAGCCCCTCCATATCGGCGGCAGTGTATAGCGGTTTAACGCAGATCCCTTCTGGTGTATCCCATTTAAAGTCGGACAGGTCATCGACTTTTTTCTCCTTTTTGGCCTTAGCTTCCCATTCGGCCATTGTTCCCTTGTGCGACATGGGTGATCCTTTCAATTAAATACATAGCAATTAGGTGTACGAAAATAGCTGTTTAAGATTCTATACCAATGCGTGCCTCTTGGCCGGCATCGTAGTAATGTTTTATATCCACCATCTCGGTAACCAGATCGGCAACATCAATAAGCTGTTGGGGTGCATTGCGTCCAGTCATAACCAGCTCAGTATGGGGTGCTTTGGCATCTATTAGCTGCAGTATTGCCGCAATATCAACCAAATTAAAGTATAGCGCATTAATCAGTTCGTCGAGAATAAGCAGATCGTAATCGCCGCTATGGGCCAGCTTGTGTGCTCGCTCGAGCGCAGTCTGTGCCAGGTTGATATCTATGGGATCGGGATTTTTCAGGGAGACGAAACCGCTGCGTCCAACCTGTTCAACGCCCCAGCTGTTACCCATACGTTTGGCGCTGTGCATCTCTCCATAGTCGGGGTCATGTTTCATGAAGTGCATTATATGTACACGCAACCCGCGTCCAGAGGCGCGAAAGGCGAGACCCAACGCTGCAGTAGTTTTGCCCTTACCGTTGCCGGTGTAAATCTGAACCAGACCTTGCTGTAGAGCTGCCATTGTTTTCACCTGTGTGGTGCGAGTGGAGTGTTAGTGGAGACAGTTAAAGCCTTGAAACCTATTTTGGCGGCCTCGTAAATCAAACTAAAGCTGCCCTTGGCGATTAATAGAATGCTTTTTTAAATTTGCTAAAAAGTTTTAGCGTGATGAAATATATCAGTGCTTATAACTTGTTGTCAAGGCGGATAAAGCGCTGGTTTCTGCCACTTTTGCGTCTGCTTGAGCGGCTGTTTTTAGCGGTAAAAAGTTTAAATATACTTAATTTAACTAAATATTATGCGGTTTGAGTAATTCTAGGTAGTGACTTGGATTAATTGTAGTGATATGGTAAATCTCCGTGTGTTATATGGTATTTTATGCGGTTTAGCGCGTAGGATGGCTTCTGTAACATGCTGAAATTATTGATTTATGCATTTTGTTCTGCTCGGGTAGAGATTTAATCTGATTAAAGCTTTTTATCAGCAATAAAACAATTGCATTGACAATTTTAATCAATTGAATTATATCAGGCATTGTAATAGAACCGTTTTCTATTTTTAGGAGTTTGGCTTGGTGGAATACAATATTGGCGCAAAAATAAAGGAATTACGCAAGGCAAGAAAGTTGACTCTGCAAGCAGTTGCTACGGAGACAGGTTTTTCACCGGCACTCATTTCCCAAATCGAAAACAATAATGTTTCCCCCCCCATTGCAACCCTCTCCAAATTAGCGCGTTTTTTCGACGTAAAAATTAGCCATTTTTTTGAAGAGCAGGAAGATGAGCGGCGCTATGAGGTGGTGCGTGTAGGTGACCGTCGTGTGGTCAGTCGGGTGATCTCTAAAGATGGCAAAGGACACGGTTACACGTACGAAGCTTTGTCGGTGCACAATCTGAATAAAAAAATGGAGCCCTTTATGGTGACGGTCTCAGAGCGCAGTGATAATGAGACTATGTACAACCACGACGGAGAGGAATTTTTGCTGATTCTCTCCGGACAGGCTGAAATGTTGCTCAATGATGAGAGAATCGATCTCGACGCTGGTGATGCCATATACTTTGACTCTTCGATGCGGCATCGTTTACTGTCCCGCGATGGTGGCGAGGTGCAGGTGCTAGCGATTGTGACCAGATAGATAAACTGAAGTGAAAAATGTTTTACTCTTTTAACTTAGTTGGATTCAGTTTGGCCGGCCAGCAGTGGACGGGAACTGCTGGCCGGAATTCATTTTAATCAATAAGGGGATGACGAAGATGTCAAACAACGTATGTAAACCTTCATTGAGCAACCCTCTGGCGCCGAAAAAGAACGTAGAATTTACCATTCCTGGTGAAATCGCTGGAGTAACTGGTGGCTATGAAGAGGTAATGAAGGAGGGGCATGACCTGATAGAGCGACCTATCAAGTCCGTTGCCGTTGCTCAGGTTGAGAAGCAGCACTTCAAAAACCGCATGACCGTTTGGGAACGGATTAAGGTTCTTACTCATGAAGAGCCGAATATTCTGTTTCAAAACTGGGGTAAAAATCTCGATGGCGCCTCGCTGGTAACGGGTATTCTCAATATCAAAGGGCGTGACGTTGCGGTATATGGACACGATTTTACAGTGCGTGCTGGCTCTATTGACGCCACTAACGGCAACAAGTTGGCTAAGCTGTTTACCATGGCTGGTGAAAAAGGGATTCCTGTTATCGGCATGAACGACTCTGCTGGTGCCTTTGTTCCCGCAGGGGTTGGTGGTCTGGATGGCTATGCCGAGGCCTTTACCGCCTTGCGCAATATCAGTGGTGTGGTGCCAAGTATCATGTGCATGTTTGGCTTCAATGCTGGTGGTGGCAGCTATCTGCCGCGTCAGGGTAGTTTTGTTATTCAGCCGCAGGATACCTTCTTTGGTCTTACCGGCCCCGGCGTGGTTAAGTCGGTACTGGGCGAGGATGTTACCCCGGATGAGCTCGGTGGCCCGAGTGTCCACGGGGCGACTGGTGTCGCAGATTTGACCGTAGGCGATGAGACCTCGGCACTGCGCACTGCCTTAAGATTGCTGAGCTATCTGCCCGACAATAACAGTGTGGCTCCGCCGTTTTTGGAGACCAGTGATCCGCTGGAGCGTAAAACTTGGGAGATCAACACACTGTTCAAAAAAGCGTTTAATTCACCTACTGGTTTCAATACACCGGTGGATGTTTCGATAATTATTCAACAGGTATGTGATCACGGCGATTATTTTGAGCTGCAGCCTAAGCGGGCGCGTGAGGTGGTCACCGCCTTTGGGCGCTTACACGGTAATGTGGTTGGTTTTTGCGCCAATAATAGTGCTGTTGCCTCTGGGCAGATTGACTGCGACTCTGCCAACAAGATTGCCCGCTTTGTCCGTTTCTGTAATATCTACAATATTCCCATTATTTTCATAGAAGATACCACCGGCTTTTTGCCCGGACGTGAGCAGGAGTCACGCGGTATTGTTCAGGCTGGGCGCTCCATGCTTGACTCGATCGTCGACGTGCGTACCCCGCGGATTCTGTTGATTTTGCGCAATGCCTATGGTGGCGCTTACGCCTCATATAATAACTATCCTACTGGTGCTGATCTGGTGCTGGCTCTGCCAACTACTCGTTTGGCGGTTATGGGGCCGGCGGGTAAAGAGTTTGTCTACAAGAAAGAGTTGCGCGATTTGCGTGGTTCTATCGCTGGAAAGATCAAGCAGGGGCAAGCGGATCGCATTGCTGCAGGTATGGATGGTGATGCTGCGCTTAAAGATGCGAAGCAGGAGGCGACAGCCTGGTTGATGTCTCAGGAAGCGGCTCTGAATACGCGCTATGAAAAAGAGCTGATGAACCCGAAAGAGGGTCTCTCTCTGGGATCAATATCATCCATAGTTATGCCGACAGATCTGCGTAAGGTGCTGGGGACAAATATGAACTTCTTCCTGCGCCACTACAATCCCTGTCCTATGCAGGCGGTGCAGCGCGAGTTCCATTAATCGCCAGGTGCAACTAGCTGCGTGATGTGTGCGATATGAAATTAACCCCATGGAAGTGGAGATAAAGCCCATGGCACAGAATATAGATAACTACAGCAATAACCCCCTGATTCATCGCGATCGACGCTTGAGCCAGTCCAAGTCGGCTTGGGTGCGCTCTTTTTCTTGTGAAGATCTCAAGCCCCTTATCGTCTGTCGCGGTCCTATTCGCAAAGAGGCAATGGATGTCTATCGCGAGATGGGTATTACCCACTACGGTATTCTACTCTCGGAGAAAGACTCGATTGTCTACCCTAACGCTCTGTCCCCAGAGCTACGGATATTGACCGATAATCGCCGCGTTCATCGAGTGCCCGACTACTCTGGAGCCTCAAAAGAGGAGCGGATTGATCGTATTGGGCAGATTATCGGGATCGCTAAAGATAATGGTTACGATTCAATCTTCGCCGGGTACGGTTTTATGGCTGAGGATGACGAATTTGTCGCGGCTATTGAGGACGCTGGCCTTAAGTTTATCGGCCCCTGCGCGGGAACGCAGCGCGCGGCAGGTAAAAAGGATGAGGCGAAGCGTACTGCGCTGCAGGTTGATGTCTCGGTTACCCCGGGTATTGACAATGTTACCGCGCGAACTCTGGTTAAGAAGCATCCTAGCCGAGAAGCCTTGCTCGCCGTGGTTAAAGCGGAAAATCTCTCCTGCGATGCCACTGTATTGGCTGATGAGTCGCTGACTCTGGAAGAGTTGGCCGATCAAATCTTGTTTGCCTCCTACGCCAAAGGTATCGACCTTATCAGTGTTAATGAGCTGTGTGAACAGGTGCAGGCAGAGTGCGCGGCAATGTTTGCAAATTATCCTGGTGCCCGTATCCGTCTGAAAGCCATTGGCGGTGGTGGTGGTAAAGGACAACGGATTCTGGGCGCATCTCTGCTGGTGAGTAAAAATCCAACTCCACAGCAGATTGCTACTGCGGCAGCTGATGCTCCTGGGCTGGTGCTGGAAATTCTCAACGAAGTTAAGACCAATGGTGTCGGCGATAACAAGAATATTCTGATCGAGCTCAACATTGAGCAGACACGTCACAACGAGATTCAGCTGCTGGGTAATGGTAGTTGGTGTATTGCTCTGGGTGGACGTGACTGCTCCTTGCAAATGCACGAGCAAAAACTGCTGGAAATTTCGGTAACCCAGGAGGCTCTGGCTCTGGAGATCGACAAAGCTAAGCAGGCCAACAAGCCAGCGCAAGTAAAAGCACTGGAATCCGACCTGCAAGTTCTCAAGCGGATGGAGGCGGAGTCGGAGCGCTTTGGTGAGGCGGTAGGTTTGGACTCAGCTTCTACCTTCGAGTGTATTGTCGATGGTGATCGCCACTACTTCATGGAGGTAAATACCCGTATTCAGGTAGAGCACCGCGTTACCGAGCTGGTGTACAACCTTAAATTTACCAATCCAGATGATGCTGAGGACTTCTTTATTGTCGAGTCGCTGGTAGAGGCCATGGCGCTATTAGCTGAGCACAAAGAGCGTCTGCCGCGCCCCGAGCGTCAGCCCCGTTTTGGTGCCGCCGCAGAAGCGCGCCTTAACGCTACGGACTCTTCTCTGTCTCCATCGGCTGGTGGTGTTATTCACAACTGGTCGGCGCCCATAGATGGCGAAATTCGTGATGATCAGGGGATTTGTGTGGCCAACCCTGACACTGGTCATTTTATGAACTACAGTGTTGCTGGTGCTTATGACTCCAATATTGCTCTGTTGTTGACTAATGGTGTCGATCGTGTGCAGAGCTACCGCCGCCTGGCTACTGTGCTGCGCTGCACCAATCTACGTGGTGTCGATCTGGCCACCAATCTTGAGTTTCACTATGGTCTAGTAAACTGGTTTAAGGCTAATAATGTTATGGCCAAACCAACAACGCGCTTCGTAGTTCCCTATTTGACCCTAGTGGGCAAACTGAAGGAGCAGGCGAATAAGGTAGATGTTGTTTACGCATATTTAAAATTGAAGAAACATTTCAAAGAGAAGTTTGGTGCTGATCCTGAAGTTGCTCAAGGGGTGTCTGAGGCTATGGATCGCAAGGGAACCCTGTTGACGCGGCCTATGCTGCGTCTGCTCAGTGATCCACACCTGCTCTCCGGTTGGTTGAGCTGGAACAAAAAGAACCATAAAATCGAGAACGGCAAAGTGGTGTGGTTGCGCAATCCTCTCGGAGTTCTGTATGAGACCTATATCTATCTAAATATGGATTGGGATCCGAAAGCACCTGCCGCCGAAGTCATTTGGTCGCACGATTATGAGCTCTTGGAAGGATCGCTTAAGTTCTATAAAGAGTTGCGCACTAAGATGGGGCTGCACAAGAAACAATTTGTCGAACTGGATAAGATCGTGCGTCGGCCAGAGCCACAGTTGGGTTACGATGCTGAAAAGTGGGCGCAGATTCAATCTGCACACTTTGGCTTTGAGCTCGGCAATGAGTTACTCGGGCTGCTGTTTATGATTGCGGAGAAAACTGGTTTCTATGACCTGTGTGTGGAGGATGATCTGGAGGTAACTATTCCTGAATATCTGCATGATCCAGAACTGCAGGCAGCGATGAAAAAAGTTCTAGTGCCGCCACCGGCAACTAAAGCTGACGAGATTGTTACCCCCGGTGGCGGAATGTACTACGCTCAGGAAGCTCCCGGCTTACCCCCTTTTATTACTAAAGGGATGCATTTTGAAAAAGGTCAGCCGCTGTTTATCTTGGAAGTTATGAAGATGTTCAACAAGGTGCCAGCACCATTCTCTGGAACTATAGATGAGATTCTCATTGAAGGTGGAGATGGGACTATCGTTTCTAAAGGGCAGGCCCTATTTAAAGTTACCCCCGATGAGAAGTTCGTTGAAACCGATCCTGCTGAGATTGAGCGTGAGAAGCAGGCGACAACATCTGAATTCCTTAGTGCGGTAATAATCTAAGAGAGTTGTAAAGCTCTACTGCTATAAATAAGAAGACCCCGTCTATAAGGCGGGGTCTTCTTGTTTTACGCAATATGTATCAGGTTTATTAGGCAACGAAATCATAATCATAGCCCTCGACATTTTCGTTGTCGCACTGCAGAAAAGTAGATTTTTGTGTATCTTTAATAATCTCGGTAACACCGTGATTTACCGACCAGGTTGTACCGCAGGTTTTACACTCTACAATTTCTACCGTAAAGCCGTCGCCTCTGAGATTCTGGACTTTGGTACGCGTGTGCTTACAGGCTGGACAGTTCATAATTAATACCTTTCTCATGTGTACCAATGTTGTGTGAGCTCACTTAATTATTGTTTGCTTAATGTCAATACTAGCAAGTTATATTTTTATTGCAAGTTAAATTTATGATAAATATTCGTTAAAACAGTATGTTAGAGCAAATTCTTGTTATGTTGTTCAAATGTTGACTAGGTGGACAGCTGCTGGATTTGAAGGTAAATACTTTAAATTACGGCATGTTAGTGATTTGGTGATATAGGAGAAAACGACTGGGATAAATTAAAGTTGCGGGGAAGAATTTAGTTAAAGTAAAAAATTGTTTTACCCTGTTGCCCGCCACGGTGTGCTAAAAAGGTTAACATAGGTGTAACTAATCCGGCGCGGCAATAAAACTTACAGGAGGTGTTCCATGGTTAAAAAAATAAATCATATAGGTATTGCGGTTAAAAGCATTGACGAGTCCACCCCTTTGTATCGCGATGTTTATGGCATGCTTGCCGAAGGTGTAGAGATTGTCGCAGAGCAGAAGGTTAAAGTTGCTTTCTTTGCGGTGGGGCAGAGCCGTATAGAGTTGCTCGAGCCTACCAGTCCTGATTCGCCAGTGGCAAAATTTATAGAGAAAAATGGCGCAGGCGTGCACCACATTGCCTACGAAGTTAGCGATGTTAAAGCAGAGATTGCTGAATTGCAGCAGATGGGTATTCGTCTTATTGACGAGGTGCCGCGTAGTGGAGCACACCATACCCAGATCGCTTTTTTACACCCTAAGAGTAGCGGTGGGGTATTGACCGAGTTGTGTCAAATTCAGCATTGATGGCAGCGTAAAAATGCTGGTTGTGTTGAGACCGATGGTATTTTGTTACTTTATGCAAGCGCAGATGTTGAGTGAGATCAGGTTGGCAGGTCGTAGTTAAAGGTGTCACGTTTTAGGAGCTAGATGGTAGTGAATCAAAAAAAACAAGCACAGCGTGTTAATAGTGCCGAATTGCTCGCTCCGGCGGGGAGTCTGGAAGCCTTTTTTGCGGCAATGGAGGCTGGGGCCGATGCCGTGTATTGCGGGTTACAGTCCTTTTCGGCGCGCGCCAAAGCGAAGAATTTTTCCCTCAGCGATCTTAGTGATATGACCGCCTATGCTCATCAGCGCCAGCGCAAACTCTTTGTCACCATGAACACTCTAGTTAAAGAGGCGGAGCTGCCTGAGCTGATCGACAGTATTGCGGCCGTTGAACAGGCTGGCGTTGATGCGCTTATTTTGCAGGATCTTGGAGTCTGGCGCCTAGCGCGGGAATATTTCCCCCAGTTGGCTCTGCACTCATCAACGCAGATGACTGTACACAACAGTGCTGGCGTTAAACAGCTCGAGAAGATGGGTTTTGAACGCGCAGTGCTGGCGCGGGAACTTACACTGGCGGAGATCAGCCACATTCGCAGTCAAACCCAAATTGAGCTGGAGCACTTTATCCACGGTGCGCTGTGTTTCTGTTTTTCCGGGCAGTGTTATTTCTCCTCCTACCTCGGCGGCAAGAGCGGTAATCGTGGACGCTGTACCCAACCCTGTCGGCGGCGCTATAGCTATCGGGGCAAAAATGGCTACTATTTTTCTCCTAATGATCTGTCCGCGATTGAACTGCTCCCCGAGTTACTCGAGGCTGGGATCAGTAGTTTCAAAATTGAAGGGCGCATGAAGAGCGCGGAGTATGTCTCGAATGTTGTTAGCGCCTATCGGCAGATGATGGATGCTAAACCGCAGCAGCGTCCCGAGGTGTTAAAGATGGCGCGTGCGCTACTGAAACAGTCCTATGGTCGCACTCCGACCAAGGGTTTTTTGGCGGGAGCGCAGCCAGCTGATATGGCTACTCCAGCGTTGCGCGGCTCTACTGGGCGCTATCTAGGGGAGGTCACAAGGGTTAGTGGTAATAAGCTAAGCTTTAATAGTCGTGACAGCCTGCATGTTGGGGATCGTATTCGCATTCAGCCTGGCAGCGATAAAGTTGGCACCGCTTTTACTCTAAAGCAGCTGTGGTCAGGGGCTAGAGCGGTCAAGAAGATGGCGGCGGGGCCGGTCTGTGTAAGCAACCCCTTTGGCGAAAAGTTTAAGACAGGAGATGCGGTATTTAAGGTCTCTTCCCAGCAGGCCTTCTCCTTGAGCGATGCTGCTTGCCGGCGCAAATTAACACAAGTAAAACCGCGCAGCCAAGGGTTGGCGTTGGATGTCAGCTTGCACGATGACCAGCTGCATATTCGGGCCCAGGTGGGCACAATCGAGTTGCAGAGCAGCTATCCAGTTGAGGTATATGCCGCCCAAAATAGTCCGTTGTCCCAGCAGACGCTGGAGCAGGTGTTTAAGCACACGGCACAGGAGCCGTTTGAATTGCAGCACTTGCAGGCAAATGATCTGCCCAATGTGGTAGTGCCGCCGAAACAGTTAAAGGCGATACGCCGTGAGCTATATGAGCGGTTGAGTGTTGCCGTACAACGACAGGATAAGCAGCAGCGCACCGAGCAGATAAATCGCGCTAAAGCTGCATTGGCGCCCGTAGTGGCGCACAGTCGACGCAGCTCAGAGCTTACCGTTGGCGTGCGCGATTTGCGTGAAATGCGCGTTTTAGATCAGGCTGATGTCGATAGAGTGCTGGTGCCATTGAGCGCAGCAGTTCTGCACCGACGCTGGCACGCTAACCCACGTCAGCAGCATGGGGTAGTCTGGGATGTTCCCTTTGTCATTTTTGACCATGAGTGGCGCAGCATACAACAGGCGATACACTATCTGGTAGAGGCGGGATTTATCCATTTCCGGCTCAATAATATCAGTCACTTTGCCCTATTTAACAAGCATAGTAATCTATGCCTCGAAACTGGCTACCGCCTGTTCTGTATGAATACTCAAGCGTTGCGTAGTTGGCAAGAGCTCGGAGCCTGCAGTAGCGAACTCTATATTGAGGATGAGCGGGGAAATATGACCCAGGTGTTGGCGCGTGCTGGTGAGTATCCCGTGCGCGCGGTGGTGTATACTTCCGTAGCGCTGATCACCTCGCGCATTCGTATTCCCAGTGTCAAGAGCGATGCGCCGCTGGTGTCAGATCGCGGTGATGAATACCGCGTCACCAATAGGGGCGGGGTGACGGTGCTGCAGTCGCAGACCGATTTCTCTCTGTGCGACCAGATGGGACAGTTGCAAGATATGGGCTGCGCAGGCTACTTGGTAGATATCTCTCATCTAAGTGCTTTTAGTCAAGAGGGCCAGCGGGTACTAGAGGCGGCACGCGGGCGAGCTACCTTGGCACAAACTTCGCAGTTTAATTTCTTTAGCGGAATTGAATAGCTAAAGCTGTCAGTTAGCCCAGCGCGGCGGTAATTTTGTTTATCCGCCACGCTGGTTTTTTTTATTACTATTGATTCAGCGCAGAGCTGGTAAGACCGTAGCCTTTCTCTCCGTGTAGCGCCTGATCCAACCCCTCAAGCTCGCTCTGTTCATCAATGCGAAAGCCGACGCTTTTCTCCACCAATACACATATAAGATAGGTGACGCTAACCGCTAAGGCGACGGTTGCCCCCATGCCTACTAGTTGCACGCCTAACTGATCGAAGACGCTCCAGCTGCCGCCAGCAGCTTCAGCCGCATTAGTCATCCAGCTGTCGCGGATAAAGAAGCATAGCAGTAGCACACCTAAACCACTGCCGATTCCGTGAATGCCGAAACAGTCGAGGCTATCATCGTATCCGAATTTCATCTTCATTTTCAGCGCATAAAAACATAGGAGCGAAGAGGCCGCACCGAGGCATAGTGCGCCAATCGGCTGCACCACCGCTGCCGCTGGTGTTATAACTACTAGCCCAGCAAGGATGCCGGAAGCGAAGCCGAGGGCGGTTGCTTTGCGGAAAGCCAGCGCCTCAATTAGTAACCATGTCAGCGCACCGCTGGCTGCAGAAACTTGCGTCATGGTCAGCGCTCGCGCAGTATCCAGCCCGCTCTGTAGAGTAGAGCCGGCGTTAAAGCCGAACCAACCGACCCATAGCAGACCTGCGCCCATCATGGTCATAACGAGATTATTGGGATGCATTGGTTTGGTGGGGAAACCCTTACGTGCGCCAATATAGATTGCCGCAACCAGAGCACTTGATCCGGCGGAGACATGAATGACTAAGCCTCCGGCGAGGTCGATGACACCAGCTGCTCCGTAGTTGAACAGCCAGCCGTCAGGTGCCCAAACCCAGTGACAGAGTGGGCAGTAGATAAAGAGAAACCACAGGGTGATGAAGAGGCAATAACCGCGAAAGTAGACGCGTTCAGCGATAGCACCGCTGATAAGAGCAGGGGTTATGATGGCAAATTTACCCTGAAACATAGCCGTGATGTATTCAGGAATGCCGCCGACGATGGTTTCGTCAATCCCTTTGAGGAAGAAATAGTCCGGATTCCAGCCGATAATGCCGCCGAAGATGCTTTTGCCAAAGGTTAGCGAATAACCAACGGCAACCCATAGTACGCCTATTATGGCTAAGGCAACATAGCTGTGCATCATGGTGGATAGGACGTTTTTGGTGCGCACCAAGCCACCGTAAAACATGGCTAGCCCTGGGATCATCAGGAGCACCAAGGCCACAGACATCATCATCCATGCAGTAGTGCCGGTATCAACATCACTTCCTGCGGCATAGGTTGTTGCTGGAAGTAGCCAGCAGCAGAGAATTAGCAGACTGCGGCCGACCCACGAGTTGTATAGGTGCTCCATATCTTCCTCCTTGAAGTAAAATAAAATCAGTGAACAACGCTGTTCACAGAGCTTTTGCTACATCAGGGAGAGAGGGACAGCAATAGTTATGCCACGGGAGGTAGTTAGTTGGGAATCTGTACAATATAGCTAGATTTGCCCTGTTGTGGAGGGATAAACTGCGTTGTGCCGTGCTGCCCATGCCTAAATAATGGGCAGCGGTGGTGGAGAAATAGACATTTTGTTCTAGTTATGCGCATGCAAAAGTTAGCTGGGGCGTTACAGGCGCAGCAGGAGTAAATTGAGCATGCCGATAAGCATACCCAGCAGCGCGCCAAAGATATTTATATATTTGAACTGCTCTTTCATTATTCCCATCAAGAGCTCCTCAACTTTGAGAATATCGAGAGAGTTTACCTTGTCTTCAACTACGCGGCAAATATCTAAGCTGTCAACTAATGGTGGCACCTCTTTGTTGAGCAGCAGCAGTAACTGGTCGAAGAGGCCGTTGTACAACTCCTCGCGCGCATCGCTTGGTAGGCGCGACGATAGCTCTCCTAGCGGGCGCTGCGTGAGCCAGTAATCAATTTGCCGCTCCAGTTCAATCTCAATCCTGTGCTGTAGTGCTGGAGTTTGAGCCAATTCGATGAGAGTGCTAGCGAGTTGTTGAGAAATCTTCGCCGCGCTATCTTCACTGCCAACCTGCTGCAGCAGTTCCTGCAGCGGGCGATCCTTGATGCTGTCAACTCCCTTATCCAGCCACCCTAGTAACAGTTGGCGACAATCATCGCTGCGGATAAAGTTGAGTGCCGTAGTGCGCATAAAGCGCTTGATGGCGACGATCTTTCTATGTGGCATCTGCGCTAGGTAGGTGGATAGTGGTTGCTCGAGCCAGGCGGTTACTTTCTGGCGCAGCGCGGTGCTCAGGTTGCTTTGCACCTGCTCTGATTCCAGCCAGGTAGCGAGTTCAGCGCTGGCGGTGTCGATAAACTGTGGCAGGCGCGCATAGATCTTCTCCATATCGAACAGAGCACCAATGATAGCGGATAAGCCCTCGATTGAATCTATCAAGTCGGCAATGGTTTGGCGTGCTTTTAGCTCCAATTGCTCGCGCACGTGCGGATTGTCCAAACTGGCGGCCAACTGCTGGATGAGTCCCGGTAGCTCCTGTTCTAACTGCTCCAATATGGTGTCGACAACAGTCGTCGGTATGAGCTGCTGGAGTGATTTCCCCGAGCTGATAATCTCTTCGCTTTTGCTGTCGATAAAGGTACTGACACTGGTGGCTAAATTTTTGGAATTTAGCCACTCCTGTAGACGTTGAGCAATATGTTGACGGCTGTGGCTATAGCGTTGGGCGCTCAAGTAGTGTTTAACATCTTTGCTGAGCAACTGAGTTATCTGCTCAAGACAAAAGTTCTGTAGCCGCTGTTCAAATTCTGGGGTGGAAATATATTTTCCCAGCGCGCGCGTCAGTTTCCAGCGCAGCATGTCAACCGATTCGAAAAAGCGTTTATGAAAACGCTCGGGCAGCAGTGTAATCAGTGGCCCGAGGTCGCGACTGATAAAGTTATCCAGTTTGCTCGCTAAGGCCTGCTGTAGCTTAGTGCGAAATTCTGGTTTATCCAGAGCCTGAGCTATATCTTGACTGGTGAGCAGATGTGAGCCAACCATCTCGCCCATTTTGCTGGCCAGTTTATGGCGTTGCGAGGGGATAATACCTGGTGTTAGCGGTATGCGCAGGCGGAAAATATACCATGGGCGCAGGGGGCGAAATAACATTCGGATGGCGATATAGTTGGTAACATAGCCGATCACCGCTCCAAGCAGTGGCGGCAAAAGATAGGGCCAATAGCTGTCAATTGTAGATAACATTTTGATATACAACCTTAACTTGCAGTTAGAAACAACAGATAGTTTTAGTCTAATTCCTGATCGAAAGAGCGGAAAGTGGCCAATAGATCATTCTGGCGCACCACCCCGACTAACTTAGTTGGCTGGTCGGGATCGACCACGGGAAAGTAGCTGACATGGCGCTGATGACGGATAGTCTCCAATGCTTCGCGCAGTGACTGATTGGGATTAAGCGCCTGACTATTGGTTACGACTAGGTCGCTAGCGACGATCAGTTTGGCTAGTGTGGGCTCAAATAACAGATTGCGAATTTCGGTGTAGTCGATAACGCCGACAAAATTATCGTTGCGGTCTATTACGGGAAAGCGATCATAACGGCTGTGGGCGATAAAGCGCAACAGCTCATTATAGTGGGTATCGTTGTAGATGGTCTCCACATTTTGGCGCATGATATGGCGCACCAAAATGTCACCGGGACTCTTGACATCGTGTCCCGCAGGCAGACCTAAAGATAGGCGAAAATGCTGCACCACATTGTGCAGGCCCTCAATTGTTCCTTGGGGAGCGCGTTTGCGTAGTAGGGATAGGATAGGTACTTCGCCAGAGTCTACCAAACCCTGGCGTACGGCCAAGGGGCCAAAGAGTTCAAACATAACTACTGCGCCCAGTATGACGGTCTCGATCATTTTGCCACCCTGCGGCCACTGGTGAGCCAGCGTGGCTGCCAATCCAATAGCTACCCCCGCTTGCGCCATAAGGGTCATGCCGAGGTTTTTCTGCTCGCGTGGGCCAAATTGCGCCACCTTAGCGCCCCAGCGCCCACCCCACCATTTACCGGCGATGCGTAAGATAACATAGGTGATGCCGAGAGTGCCGATATGCAGCAAGGTCTGGAGGTGCAGGCTAGCCCCTGCCAATACAAAAAAAGCGACATACAGCGGATAGTCAATCTGCTTGATAGCGGCGTAAATATTGTGCCAGCGTGACGAGCTGTTTGCTAGAACAATGCCGAAGATAAGGTGACAGAGTAACGCGTTGATTCCAGTTATCTGGCTGATTGCTGTGACAGCGAATAGTGTACCTATTATCATACACTTAAATTCGCTAGGCAGTTCTAAGCGCTGACTCCAGATCGCAATTATTAAGCCAGCGATGGAGCCTACCGCCAGCGGGCCGATTAGGTGCCACAGCAGGGTAAGGCTACCCTCGTTGGGAGCAAATACCCAATGCACCGCACATAAAAAAGCAATTACCGACAACAGGTTGTTTAGTCCGACTAAGGAGAGCAGAGTAGTTGTCGTTGGTCCTTCGGCTTCATACTCGCGAATAACCATCAGGGTTGCCGCTGGCGCTGTTGCCATGGCGATAACTCCGAAGAACAGGCCGATCAGCAATGAAGTTTGCGTCAGGGTGAAAGGGGCGATGGTGCTGTGAATCCACCACTGATTAGTGAGCGCACAACCACAGGAGACTAGAATAAATGTAAGTGACGATTCAATGGCCGATAGGGCAAAGATGCGCCAGTGCCAGCGTCTGAGGGCGTCGAGCTGAAATTGGCCGCCGACATTCATCATAATCAGGGCGAGTGCCAAGCTGGCGAGGGGGCGCAACTGCTCCAGCGCCGCAGTCGAAATTGGTGCTGGAAGGTCTAAGAGATGTGCGGTTGAGGGCCCAAGAATTAGTCCGGTAAGCAGGTAGCCCGTTACCCGCGGCACATGGAGCAGTGCCGCGATTCGACCGCCGAGCATGGCGCCGATAAAGATTGTCGTTAATGCAGATATTATATCTAAATTGGCCATACAAACTTTGTGAATAAGAGGTCAGGCTGAGATTGCGCTATGCAATTTCTCTTATGTGCGACCAGGGTAGCTCTGTGTTCGGATGTCCCGCCTTGTTTTCAGCGCTATAACCAATACCTATTATATTATCTACCTCTAGATTGGCTGGTAACTCAAGCAATGAGGAGAGAAAGTTACTGGCGCTAGAACCATCTGGGCGAGAACGCAGGCGTATTTGTGCCCAGCAGCTGCCTAGGCCGAGATCGGTGCAGGCTAATTGCAAGCAGATGGAGGCGATGGCACAATCCTCTTGCCAAACATCTGAGCAGCTGGTGTCAGCGCAGACTACAACCGCCAATGGGCAATTCGCCAGAAAAGCTGCGCCTTTGGTTTTGGCCTGAGAAAGTTGCTGAATGATCTCAGGATTGGTAACAAAGATAAATTGCCATGGGTTTTTCCCCTGCGAAGTAGGGGCGCGAACAACCACCTCTTTGAGTAGATCTATCTGCTGTGGGGAAAGTTTTTGCTCAGTGAACTGACGAATGCTGCGTCTGCTGCGCAGTAGATCAATAAACATAATAAACCTCGTATGGCGGAGCTGCGATTGTGGTAACAGAGTGAATGTGCAATTCGTTTCAATTTAACCGAATTAAGGCGAATTGGCCACAATTTAACGACAGCTTGACTGGGATTATTTGACTGGAACCGAGGAATAGTTTGCTGACAAGCAAGGATTTTATCCGGAAAGTGGTGGGAGTTTAACAAGAAAAAGTGGGGCAGGGTCACAACATGAAATAAAATAAAATTTAATCGACCCTGCCCATAAATTCAATAACATACTTATGTGCAGTTGAACTGAAGCCGAGATAGCCCACCTAAAAGCCCTCGGCTGATTACAATGCAATGAATTTCATTACATGACGTGAAACAAATTTTATATTTAGCTCGTTCTTAACATTACCTGTTGATCTTGTAACCAGTGCTGCAATACCGTCTGGAGATTTCCGGCAACTCCCCAAGTTAGCCAGATACCTAATTTTTGTAACTCAATCTGTTGTTGCTGATGAATACCGGAGCAGATAACCCCGCTCACCTCTTGCTCTGCCAGCCATCGCGCCAAACCATGGACATCGACCGGGCTAGTTAGCACGGTCTGGCTATTTACCTGCTTATTGTGTAGGTCAACATTGGCTAGCAGAAATTTATGAGCTTGATCAAAGCGTGGCAATACCCGGTCGGTATAACATGGAATTGCAATAATTATATCGGCTTGATTGTTACTCATGATGGTGAAGTTACATTACAAGATGAGTGCCAACTCCAATGGCGTGAGGAAAAGGACGCTAGATCAGCGGTTTAGCGGATTTGCTGCCATTTTTGGACAATTAAAGTATGTTGCATGTGCAACATTGAGAAGTGGCGATAATGATTAAAGACTTGTATCTAGCTGAAGTTAAAGGGGATATTTTAAGGTGTTGCGCTGCAATGGAATGCAACCTGTGCAACGCTTGTTAATCTATGTGGTGTTTTTTAATCCAGCGCCACAGGGTTGTTCGATCAATGCGCAGGTAATTTGCCACAAGCTTTTTATTCCCGCGATAGCGCTCCAGTAAGCGGATGAGCTCAGTGCGACTCAGGGGTTGTTTGCGCTCTTGACTGCTGATGTTAGCTGTTTTGATGGGCAACTGCTCCAGTTCAATCTGCTGCTCACGGCACAGTATTACAGCTCTTTCGACCATGTTGAGCAGTTCACGCACGTTACCTTGATAAGGATGTTGCATGAGATATTCCATAGCTTGAGGGCTAAAATTACGGATTTTTTTGCCATACTTGGCGCAGAATTTTTTTAGGCCGATCTCTAAAAGCAGCGGTATATCCTCGCTGCGTTCGCTAAGGGCTGGAATTTTAATAGTGATGACATTGAGGCGATAGAAGAGATCCTGACGAAAGTTGTTCTGTGCCACCTGCATGCTTAAATCTCGATGGGTTGCGGCAATAAAGCGCACATTGGCATGGCGGGTGTCATCGCTGCCTAAGGCTTGATACTCGTTGTTCTCCAGCACGCGCAGTAGTTTAACCTGCAGTGCCAGTGGCAGATCGCCAATCTCATCAAGAAAGAGCGTGCCACCCTCAGCGGCGCTGAGTCGTCCCGCGCGGTCGGCCACCGCGCCTGTGTAGGCACCCTTGCGTACCCCAAAAATCTCAGCTTCCAGTAACTGTTCCGGCAGAGCACCACAGTTTATTACCACCAACGGCTTATCCTTGCGGTAACTTAAATTATGTAGTGCTTGGGCAAACAGCTCTTTGCCTGTGCCGCTATCGCCCTGAATCAATACAGTAACATCACTGCTGGCAACATCCGGTAAAATATCAAATAGCTGTTGCATGCGTGGGTTACGGCTGATCATATTGTGAAAGCTAAAGCGGTGTTCCACCTCCTGATTTAATGCATGAAGCTGGGAGAGGTCGCGAAACGTTTCCACTCCACCAATCGTATCGCCTTGGCTGTTGCGCAGCACCGAAGCGTTTACCGATATGGGTATTTCGCGATTATTGCGATCGAGCAGGTCGACTTCGCGGTGGGTAATTTTGCTGTTGCTGGCTAGTGCCTCACGCACCGGACATTTATCGAAGCAGACATTGGTACGAAAAATTTCGCAGCAGGGTTGCCCCATCGCTTCATCTCGGTTGAATCCGGTTATCTCTTCGGCGGCGCGATTAAACGAAGTTATGAGCATATCATTGTCGACGGTGAAAACGCCGTCAGCAACGCTATCTAAAATTGTCTGCAATTGATGATAGTTATCTGGTGGTAGGCTCATAGCATCCTCAGTTTTGTAGGCGCGCGAAGAGGGATTGGGTCTATTGATAATACCTTTTTTAGTGATGGATGGAAACCCACATGATTTTAGCTTGCTTCGATAGACGATTATGTGCAGCAAGTTGTGGTTAATCTGTCCCATAGCCTAGTTCAATAACTGCAAGCCCATTTTTAGCGCCAACAACAGTAGTAAAATACCGAGAAATTTTTTCACTGTGCTCGGTTTGAGACGAGCTTGCATCACCTTGGTGCCCAAGCTGCCGCCAATATAGGCAGCAAGCGCTGCGGGTATCATCAGCAGCATGTTCGCGTGCCCCATCGCTAGATAGGTAACTAGCCCGCTCAGGGAAGAAAATGGCACCACAAAAGCGGTAATCACGGCAACTTTTTTGGGGTTGAAGCCGAGGGTAATCAGTAAAGGGGAGATCACGCCGCCACCGCCGACCCCGAGCAGGCCTGAGAGATAGCCAGCACCGGCACCAATAAGTATTGGCGCTACTAGCGGGCGATCATCGCGATACTGATGGGTATATTTTGCGGCACGAAAGAAGATCAGCATTATTCCAGAAAAAACTAGAAACAGAGTAAATGCAGCTAGTAGCACTCTCTGCGGCAGGAGCTGGGTCGACCAGGCACCAAGCGGAGCGAGCAGAAATGAGCTGATGATGATCGGTATACCTAGACGAAAATCGAGGCGTTTAGCGCGGATATTGCTGACGCTTGCCCCAGTCATACTCAGGGTATTGACCAATAAGCCGGTCGGTTTAGCGATCATTAACGGTAGCCCGAGCCAAGATAGTGCGGGGACGAGTGCCACCGCCGATCCAACTCCGCCGAGGGCAAAGAGGAAGCTCAGCGCAAAAGCGAGCACTGGAGTGATCAATTGGTGAAAGATTGTGGGTTCCATTTAGGCTACCTAGCAGTTTGTCGGACTTTCCGAACGTAAAATGTTAAACTCTCCGGGCATTTAAAATTCCTGCGAAGGTGAAAATTCATGAGCGATAAGTTCCGCCAAGTTGATCGAGACACCCTGTTTCTGCT